>NZ_JANJFD020000016.1:0-37623 GCF_024623575.2 Microbacterium sp. zg-YB36 | reverse complement strand
CGCCTCCGCCTGCGACAGGAACCACACCTCATCGGCATCCACCTCCGCCCGACGCCGCCGCACCTCCTCCAGCCCGGAGATCACCTGCTCATGCGACAGCACTGCCGCCCGGGCGGTGGTGGTCGGGGAGGTGTTCATACCCCCAATCCTGCCGACCCCCTCCGACATTGAAGGGCGCTGAAACAACCCCTGACCTGGGGTTGTGGATAACCCACCACATCCCCGCCCGGGGAGGAAACGCGACCGATCCTCCACCCACCGCCCCGGACCATAACTCAGGAAGAACCGGCCACCGGCACCCGCAGGCCCCCACCGGCGCCCCGTTCTTCCTGAATTGCGCGCCGGCGTCGGGGAGCACTCGCGCGCCGTCCGTAGGCTGGACCGGTGTGGACGGAGCAGAACATGGCGATGACCCTGCCCGAACTGGCTGATGCCGGGCTGATGGATGCCGGGTGGGCGCAGGCCTTGGCGCCCGTCGCCGACGACATCGCCGCTCTCGGGGAACGGCTGCGAGCCGAGACGGCCGCCGGCCGCGGCTACCTGCCCGCCGGCGAGCGGGTGCTGCGGGCCTTCCAACGGCCGTTGGATGACGTGCGGGTGCTGATCGTCGGCCAGGACCCCTATCCGACGCCGGGGCACCCCATCGGGCTGTCGTTCGCGGTGGACGCCGACGTGCGCCCGCTGCCGCGGAGCCTGCGCAACATCTACCGCGAGCTCGAGGACGACCTCGGCATCCCGCAGGCCGAGCACGGCGATCTGTCGGCGTGGAGCGATCAGGGCGTCATGCTGCTCAACCGTGTGCTCACGGTCGCGCCCGGGGTTCCCGCGTCGCACCGCGGCTGGGGATGGGAGAGGGTGACCGAGCACGCGATCCGGGTGCTGGTTGCGCGCGAGCGGCCGCTGGTGGCGATCCTGTGGGGGAGGGATGCCGCAGCTCTCGGTCCGCTCTTGGGGGCGACGCCGCGCGTGGAGTCCGCTCATCCCTCGCCGCTGTCGGCATCCCGCGGATTCTTCGGCTCGAAGCCCTTCTCCCGCGTCGATGCGCTGCTCACGCAGCAGGGCGGGACGGCCGTGGATTGGCGACTTCCCCCCGCCTCGGCCCTAGGCTGACGGTCATGCTGGAGGACGAGTACGATCGCGACCGCAGACGCCTGCCGTGGCATCTGCGCCGCCGGGCGGAGCCGGAGCAGCCGTTCTCCTTCGTCATCCGCGCCGCCGAGGTGGGCGACGTGCCCGACATCCGGGAGATCTACAACCACTACGTCACCAACTCGGTCGTCACGTTCGACGAGAAGAGGTGGTCGATCGCGCAGTGGCGCGACAAGCTGACCCACGCGCAGAAACTGGGGCTGCCGTTCCTGGTGGCCCAGTCGCCGTCGGGGCAGATCCTCGGTTACGCGTACGTCTCGCCGCTGTCCAGCAAATCGGGGTACCGCTACAGCGTGGAAGACTCGATTTACCTCGGACAGGCGGCCACCGGCAAGGGGCTCGGCCGGGCGTTGCTGGAGGCGCTCATCGAGGCGAGCGAGCAGGCAGGCATCCGGGAGATGGTCGCGATCATCAGTGACCGGGGGGCGGAGGCATCCGTTGCCCTCCACGAGAAGCTCGGCTTCGTCGAAGTGGGCCGCATGGGCCGAGTCGGCCACAAGTTCGGCCGCTGGCTCGGCACGATCTATATGCAGAAGTCGCTGAACCCGGTCAAGAAGCGGGGTCTGTTCGGGCGGTTGCGCGAAGGCTGACCCCGGGCCAGGCTCGCACCGCGTCGATCAGCGCGCGCCACGGCCCCTGCACGTCGGCGTCGGGCAGGTCGGCCTCGTGTTTCGTGGCACCGGCCTCGGCGCTCACCCGCCAGCAGAAGCGATCGGCGCCGGAGGCGTCACCGGGGGATCGGTCCCAGGGGCACTGTTCGATCAGCGCGACCCACTCGCCGGCCTCTTCCCCCACCGGGGCGGCCCGCCATTGGCGACGCATGCCGGCGATGCCGCCGGTGCGCACCACCGTCACCGTGACAGACGGCTCATCCTGCTGCTTCATCCTCGATCACACCGACGCCCGTCCAGCCGGCGCGGACGGCGGCGACCTCCTCCGAACCCTCACCGTACTCCGCCTGTGCCGCGGCCAGGGTCGCCTGGGCGAACGTGACGAAGTCGGGCGTCGACGACAGCGTGCCCGCGGTGAGGGTGCGGTACCAGATGAGCCCGGCGCGCTCCCAGGCGTTGCCGCCGAGCGCCATCGCGGTGCGGTAGAAGGCGTGGTTGGGGATGCCGGAGTTGATGTGCACTCCGCCGTTGTCCTCGTCGGTGAAGACGTAGCCGTCCATGTGATCCGGTTGCGGGTCCTTGCCGAGCACGTCGTCGTCGTAGGCGGTCCCCGGCGCCGCGAGCGAGCGCAGCGCCTCGCCCTCCACGGCATCCGTGAAGATCCCTGCCCCGATGAGCCAGGATGCCTCGGCAGCGCTGTGGCCGAGATGGTGCTGTTCGGCCAGCGCGCCGAAGACGTCGGACATGGACTCGTTGAGCGCCCCGGACTGGCCGTGGTAGACCATGCCGCCGGCGTGTTCGGTGACCCCGTGGGTCAGCTCGTGCGCGATGACGGTGAGCGAGTTGGTGAACCCGGTGAACACCTCGCCGTCGCCGTCGCCGAACACCATGCGCTCGCCGTTCCAGAACGCGTTGTCGTAGTCGACGCCGAAGTGCACGGTCGCCGCGAGCGTGCCGCCGGCGCCGTCGATGCCGACCCGCCCGAACGCGTCCCAGAAGAAGTCGAACGTGGCACCGAGGCCGTCGAACGCCTCGTCGACCGCTTCGTCGCCGGTGGGCGGGTCGGCCTCGCCCCGCACCTGCACCCCGGGCAGCACCTCCTGGTTCTGCGCGTCGGAGATGACCCGGTCGGGGGCCGGCGCCCCCTCGGCCACGAGCGACCCGGTTTCGTCGATCGACAGCCGCAGGCGCGTGAGGTCGGGGTGGTAGCTGCGTTCGGCCTCAAGCGTGGCACGCGCCGCCTGAGCGGCCCGCGCCAGCTGCGGGTCGTCGCTCGCGGCGATGCGGGCCAGCAGGTAGGGCGGGATGATCGCGTTCATGGGATGAGGCTAGGGGGATGAGCCGACATCCGGAACGGCACCGTCGGGGTCGATCACCGGGATCGACGCCAGGAGGCGCCGCGTGTAGGCGACCTGCGGCGTCAGCAGTACCTTCTCGGTGGGGCCTTCCTCCACGACGCGGCCGTCCTTCATGACGATCACGTCGTCGCACAGGTTCTGCACGACGCCGATGTCGTGCGAGACCAGTACGAGCGCGAGCCCGTCGCGGCGCTGCAGGTCCCGCAGCAGTTCCAGGATCTGGGCGCGCACTGTGACATCCAGCGCAGACAGCGGCTCGTCGCCGACCAGCAGCCGGGGCCGGTGCACGACGGCGCGGGCGATCGCGATGCGCTGCCGCTGCCCGCCGGAGAACTCGTGCGGGAAGCGGTCGGCCATCGCCGGCTCCAGCCCCACATCGGCGAGCACTTCGCGCACGCGGGCGCGGCGGTCGCCGTCGATTCCCAGCGCCCACAGCGGCTCGGCGATGATGCGGCCGACGCTCATGCGCGGATCCAGCGACGCGTAGGGGTCCTGGAAGACGATGCCGGTCTGCCGCCGCAGCCAATGCAGCGAGCGGGCGGGGGCGGATGCCACGACCGGCCGGCCGTCGAACTCCACCGTCCCCGCGGTGGGGGTGTCCAGTCCCAGCAGCAGCCGCACGAGCGTGGATTTGCCCGACCCCGATTCGCCGATGATGCCCAGCGCCGAGTTCTCGGCGACGTCGATGTCGGCATCCTCCAGCGCCGTCGTCCAGCGCCGCGGCTCGAAGAGGCCGGCGCGGGGGATCGGGTGGCGGCGGGTGAGTCCGCGACCGCGCAGCAGAGCCGTCATGCGCCGCCTCCCGGCCGCCACAGCGTCGCGGTGGCATCCCGCAGCAGGCCCCGGGTCACGTCCGACGAGGGGGCGGTGAGCAGGTCCGCCACCGGCGCCGACTCCACGACCCGGCCCTGATCGAGCACCACGCCGTGGGTGGCGATCTGCGAGAGCACCGCCAGGTCGTGCGTGATGAACACCAGCGACATGCCGTCGCCGGTGACGAGGTCCCCGAGCAACTGCAGGATCTCGGCCTGGATCGTCACGTCCAGGGCGGTCGTCGGCTCGTCGGCGATGAGCAGGCGCGGGCGGCACGCCAGCGCCATCGCGATCGCGACGCGCTGGCGCTGACCGCCGGAGAGCTGGTGCGGGTAGCGCGCGATGATCTGCTGCGGATCGGGCAGCGCGACCCGACCGGCCTCCGCGACGGCGCGGGCCTTGGCCTCCCGCCGCGGGATGCGTTCGTGGATGCGCACCGACTCGGCGATCTGCCGCCCGACGGTGCGGATCGGGTTCAGCGCGGTACGCGGCTCCTGGAAGACGATGCCGATCTCGTCGCCGCGCAGCTGGGCCAGTTCCCGGTCGTGCAGTCCGATCAGTTCGCGGCCGTTCCAGCGGATGCTGCCGGTGGCCGTCGCGGTGTCCGGCAGCAGCCCCATGATCGCCAGGGCAGTGAGGGACTTGCCGGACCCCGATTCGCCGATGAGGCCGACGCGGGCCGAGTCGGGGACGTCGAAGGAGACGCCGTCCACAACACGGCGGCCGTTGATCTCGATCGCGAGGTCGCGCACCTCAAGGCTCATGCGACCACCTCCGGAACGTGTGCGCGGGCGGCGTTGCTGCGCCGGGTGAGGGTCGGGTCGGTCGCTTCGCGCAGCCCGTCGCCCAGGAGGTTCAGTCCCAGCACGGTGAGGGTGATCGCCAGCCCCGGCCAGACCACCGACAGCGGATGCACCGTGATGTAGGCCTGCAGGTCGCTCAGCAGCACGCCCCACGACGGCTGAGTCACCGGTGCGCCGAACCCGAGGTAGGACAGTCCCGCCTCGGCGAGCACGGCGACGGCCATGCCCCAGGACAACTGCACGATGAACACCGGCGCGACGTTGGGCAGCAGGTGACGCAGCAGGTTCTGCACCGGCGTGAGCCCGGCCGCGCGGCCGGCGAGCACGAACTCGCTGTGCAGCACGCGGCGCAGCTCCGGCCGGGTGACCCGGGCGATGTTGACGCCGAAGCCGATGCCGACCGAGAGGATCACCACCCACAGCGACCCGCCCCAGACGGCGGAGATCATCATCGCGATCAGCAGTACCGGGAAGGCGACGAGGATGTCCACGAGGACCGCGACCGACTCCCGCATCCAGCGCGCCGTCAGCGCGCCGAGCGAGGCCAGCACGATGCCGATGAGAGTCGCCACCAGGCCCGCCCCCAGCGCCACCCAGACGGTCGTCTCCGCCCCGGCCATCAGCAGGCTCAGGATGTCCCGACCGGTGCCGTCGGTGCCGAGCAGATGCGGCCAGCCAGGGGGAGCCCAGCGGTTGGCTATATCGACGTGATGCGGGTCGTACGGGGTCCACAACGCCGCGACCAGCGCCGTCAGTCCGACGATCGCGAAGATCGTCAGACCCACGCGGCCGGTGGTCAGCTGCGTCAGTCGGCGCAGCCACGCCCAGCGCCCCGGGTGTGCCGAAGTGGCGGGAGCCGTCTTCGCGTGCCTCATTCCGCCTCCCGCTGCCGAGGGTCGATGACCCGGTGGAAGAGGTCGACGAGGAACCCGACGAGCAGTACGAAGCCGGTGAGCACGAGCAGTTCGCCCTGCACCTTCGGCAGGTCGCGGGCCCCGACATCGGTGACCAGCATGCGGCCGATGCCGGGCAGCGAGAACAGCTGCTCGATGACGACGGCGCCGACGATGATGCCGGCCACCTGCAGCCCCAGCACCGTGATCACCGATAGGCCCACGTTGGGCAGGCCATGGCGCAGCATCGCCTGCGTGCGGGTGAGACCCTTCGCCGCGGCGGTGCGCACGTAGTCCTGGCCGACCGCCTGCAGCGTCGCCGACCGTACGAACCGCAGCAGCATGGCGCCCTCGACGATGCCGATGGTCACGGCCGGCAGCAGCAGCGATCGCAGCGCCGCGGCGGGGTCGTCCCAGCCGGCGCGCGGGAAGCCCTGCGCGGGGAGCCACCCCAGCCACACCGCGAACACCACGACGAGCATCATGCCGGCCCACACCACCGGCACCGCGGCGACGGCCTGCGCCGCGACGGTGATCAGGGTGCCGTCGGCCCGGCCGCGACGCAGCGCCGATGCCACGCCCAGCGGCAGGCTGAACAGCAGGGCGATCAGCAGCGACATGATGCCCAGCGGCACCGTCACCTGCGCCTTCTCGGCCAGTTCGGTCGTCACCGGGGTGCCGGTAAGCAGCGACGTGCCCAGGTCCCCGCGGAAGATCCCCGCGATCCACTCGACGTACTGCACGAACAGCGGCCGGTCCATGCCGAGCCTCGCGCGCACCGCGGCGACCTGCTCGGGGGTGCTGCCGACCCCCGCGACCATCTGCGCGACGTCGCCGGGGAGCACACGAAGGGTCAGGAAGATCAACACGCTGGCAACGACGAGGCCCACCAGCAGCAGGACCAGTCGTGTCAGCGCGTAGCGGATCACCCCTCGCTCTTGGTCAGCTCGGCAAGATTGAGCCGCTCGTTCACGTTCACCGTGGGCATACCCGAGATGCTAGCGCCGACCGCGACGACCGACTCGCCGTTGTACAGCCAGTCGGCGGCGTGGTCCTCGGAGACGATGCGCGCCGCCTGCGCGAGCAGCTCGGCGGCCTCGGCCTCGTCGGTGGCGGCCAGCGATTGCGCGAACAGCTCCTGCACCTCGGCGTTGTCGTAGCCGAAGTAGTAGTCGGGGTCCGCCCAGTTCTCGAAGTCGCGCGCCTCGGTGTGCAGCACGAAGCTGAGCTCGTAGTCGTGGTTGGTGTACACGTCGTTGAGCCAGGACGAGAACTCCACCTGGTCGACGTGCAGCGTGACGCCCACGTCGTTCAGGTTCGACACCAGGATCTGTGTCACCGTGGTGCCGTAGAAGGAGGGGATCGTCAGGGTCAGCTCGAGATCCTCTTCCCCCGCCTCGGCCAGCAGTTCGCGAGCGGCCTCGGGGTCGAAGGGGACGACGTCGGACAGGCCCTCGTAACCGGGGTCGAGCTCGGGGATCGGCCCGTACTGGGTCTGGCCGACGCCGAGGGCTTCCACGATGGCGTCGTGGTCGATGGCCTGGCGGATGGCCTGGCGCACCTCCACATCGGCGAGCGGGCCGGTGGTCGAATTCATCGCCAGGGTGCCCTTGTCGGTGGACGCGCCGACCTCGACGGCGAACTCGGCGCCCGCCTCGATCTGCTCGGTGAGGTTGGCGTCGAAGCCGGTGACGACGTCGACCTCGCCGGCCAGCGCGGCGTTCAGCGCCGCCTGCGTCTCGGGGATGTAGGCGAACACCACCTCGGCCACACCCGCCGGGTCGCCCCAGTAGTCACCGAAGCGCTGCAGCGTGACGCTGTCGCCCTGCTTCCAGCTTTCCAGGGTGAACGGCCCGGTGCCGTTGGCCGCGATCTTGCGGTCGGTCGTGTCGCCTTCTTTGAGGATCAGCCCTGCTCGACCGGTGAGGTTCCACAGCAGGCTCGAGTCGGGCTCGGCGAGGGTGAGGGTGATGTCCTGCCCGTCGGCGGCGATGCCGGTGACGCCTGCCAGCCGGGCGGAGTCCCGGTAGGACGCGGTGTCCTTCACCTGGGTGAGCGACCACACCACGTCCTGCGGTGTCAGCGGCTGCCCGTCGTGGAAGAGGACGCCCTCGCGGAGCGTGAAGGTGTAGGTGAGGCCGTCGGGGGAGACCTCGAAGTCGCTGGCCAGCGCGGGCACGATGTCCTGCTCGGCGGTGCGCGAGACCAGGCCCTGGTAGACGTTGTCGATCAGCAGCTGGTCCAGCGCTGCGCCGGCGGTCTCGCGGATGTCGAGGTTGCCGGGTTCGGAAACCAGGCGCAGCGCTACGGAGGCATCCGCATCGGCCACGGCGCTGGTCGTCGGCGACGGTGCCGGGTCGGCGCTGCAGGAGGTCAGCAGCAGCGCGCCGGTGGCGAGCAGGGCCGCGGCGGTCAGGGCGGTGCGGCGGAGCATGTGGGGGGTCCTTTCGCAAGGGCGGGAGGCATCATCGCTGTCCGAGACCTCCTGCGTACTCTGGTGCGCCTACCAGCCTAGGGTCCGCCCGGCAATGGTCGGGCATCCTCGTGCATTCTGCCCGGTTCCGCGGCCATGGCGGGCATAGGGTCGAACCATGACCGACGTTCCGCGCGTACACCTGGCCCGATCAGCCCGCGAGGTGTACACGGCGCTTGATGCGTTCTCGAAGACGGTCGGCTCGTTGGCCGAGGATGCCGGGCTGGAACCGCGCCTGCGGGAACTCGTGCAGATCCACGCATCGCAACTGAACGGCTGCTCCTATTGCGTGCGGCTGCACGCGGACCGGGCAGACGCTCTCGGCGTCACGGCGGACGAGATCGCGCAGCTGGCGGTGTGGCGTGACTCCGGAGTGTTCACCGAGCGGGAGCGTGCCGCTCTCGAGCTGACCGAGGCGCACGTCTTCATCCACGAGGACGGCGTGCCCGACGACGTGTACGACCGCGTCGGCGGCATCCTCTCCGAGAAGGAGTACGTCGCGCTGAGCTGGATCCTGGTGGCGATCAACGCGTTCAACCGCATCGCGGTCGCCGGGCGCTACCCGGTACCGACGCGTCGCGAGGAGCAGGCGTGACCGATGCCGGATGGGTGGTCTCCGGCGCGCTGAACTTCCGGGACGTCGGGGGACTGCCGGCGGGCTCGGGCGTGACGCGCTCGGGGGTGCTGTTCCGCTCCGGCAACCTCGCCCGGCTGGACGAGGGGGGCCGGGCCACGCTGCGCGAACTGGGGCTGCGGCGGGTGATCGACCTGCGGGCCGACGACGAGATCGCCAGGGAGCCGTCGCTGCTGGACGGGCTCAGCGTCCAGACGCTGCGGGTGCCGCTGTTCCTCGGGTCGGCGGCATCCTTCTTCGAGCGCGACGTCGGCCTGGACGATTTCTACCGCACGATGCTGGACGAAGCGGCCGACCGGGTGGTCGACGTCGTGCGCGGAGTGCTCGCCGACCAGCCGGTGCTGGTGCACTGCACCGTGGGCAAGGACCGCACCGGTGTGACGGTGGCCCTCACGCTCGCAGCCGCCGGGGTCGACGAGGAAGCCGTCGTCGCCGACTACGCGCGCACCGAGGCGATGCTGCCGGCGCAGCGCAATGCCCGCGTGCTGGCGTATCTGCGCTCGCAGCATCCCGAGGCTCAGTTCCTGGAGGAGCTGGCGACCAAGTCGCCCGCCGCCGCGATGCGCACCCTGTTGGAGGGGCTGCGCGCGCAGTACGGCGCACCGGTGGAGTTCCTGCGCGCCCACGGACTGACCGACGACGAGATCGCGGAGCTTGCCCGCGTGCTCGTCCGTCGAGACTGAAACTCACTCAGGTTAGGCAACCCTCATAAGTGCTATCGTGAGAGGGCCATGACCTCCCTCGATCACACCGCCGCCGCCTGCCGGGCTGCCAAGCACACGCGTGTGCAGCACCTCATCACGGCCGATGAGCACTCGCTCGCGGACCTCGAGGCGCTCATCGCGACGCTGCCGCTGTGCTCGACCGGTCGCGTGTTCATCGAGGTCCCGGATGAGCAGTGGCCCACCGATCTCGCGGTGCCGCCGCGGATGACGGTGACCTGGCTCGACCGCTCGCGCCGCTCCGGTGCACCCGGGTCCGGTCGCGGCTGCGCGCCCGGCGAGGCGCTGTCGCGCGCGGTATGCGCCTGGGCGGACGAGATGCTGTGCGCCGAAGACCACGCCACGCGGGTGTTCCTGCTGGGCGGCTACCTCGGCACCGCCGACATCGTCGACCACCTCACCGATCGGCTGGGGGTTCCCGCCGACGGCATCCGCACGCCTGAGCGGTTCGGCCTGACTACCGCGCGCTGAGCCGGATCAGGCTCCGCGCGGCACGTAGCGGCCGTCTTCGAGACCCGCTTCGATCTCGAAGCGGTTCGTCAGCGGATTGCGCCCCGCAGCGAGGTACAGCAGCGGCATGAGCATGCCGTAACGCTGCCACTGCCGCTTGTGCACGGCTTCGTGGGCGAGCAGGCCAGGCGGAATCCGGCCCTCGCCGGTGAGGAAGCAGCCGCCCACGCACACCCCGCCGCGGCCGTATGTCCACGCCGGCATGCCTCGGAAGATCCACAGTCCGCCGCGGTGCTCCACGCGGCCGGTGGACCAGAGCGTGCCCCAGACCCACCCGACGGTGGTTCCCCACAGGTAGCCGAGTCGGCTGACCGGGGAATCCAGCACGAACCCCGGGATCAACCGGTCCCACCGCCGCTGGCGCGCCGCGGCACGTTCTGCGGCGGCCCGCCAGTCGGCGGGGGGAGTCGGGATCGGGCTCACGCCAGCGCTCCGACCACGCGCAGGATCGCTCCCAGGTCATCGACGGCGGCCAGCGGCGTCGCAGGGGCGAAACCCGACAGGGACGCACCGACCAGCGGCATCCGCTCCCGCAGCTGTCCGAGTGCCGCGACGAGCTGCGCGACGTCGATCCCGAAGGGAACCGGCAGCCCGACGCCGGTGATCGCCGCCGGGTCGAGCACGTCCAGGTCGACGTGCACGTAGACCGCATCGGCGCCGGTCGCCGCGACCGCGTCAGCGAGGGCGGCCGGGTCGGCGAAGGCCTCGGCGGGCACATGGGTCACAGCGGATGCCTGCAGGAACGCCGCCTCCGCGGCATCCAGTTCCCGCGCTCCGGCCAGCACGACCCGCTCGGGCGGGATCGACGTGGGTGCCGACAGCACGCCGTCGTCGCCGAGCACCGCGCGCAGCGCCATGCCGGCGAACGCCCCGGATGGTGAGGAGGCGGAGTCATGCAGGTCGCCGTGGGCGTCGCACCAGAGGACCGCGAGGTTCGGATGCCGCGACGCGGCGTGCGCGATCGCCGGCACCGCCACCGCGCAGTCGCCGCCGACCACGACCACCGGCTCGACATAGGGGGCGAGAGCCTCGGCGACGAGGGACTGGATGCGCGTCAGCGCGCTCAGCCGGTGCACGCCGGTGCCGAGTGCCTCACCGGCCTCCAGCGGCACCTCCACGCGCGTGCAGGATGCCCGCGGCAGGTCACCGGCGATCGCCTCCGCCCCGTCGACGAGGAGCATGGCACGCGCAGAGGGGGAGCCCTGCCATTGCGGCACGACAACGAACCGGGTCATGTCTCCATCTTGGCCTCTCGCGGCCGCCGACGGCGCGTCGAGGCAGGGATTTTCCACCCGCTCACCCGCGGGAACGCGACCGGGCGCCGTCCCGGAGGGAGCGGCGCCCGGTGGGCGTGCGGTTCAGGCGCCGGCGTCGATCGCCTTCGCCGGGGCACCCGACTTCAGCGCGGCCAGGCGCGCCTCGACCTCGGTGAGCTCCCCGACGTCCTCGAGCTGGTTGAACTGCGCGTCGAGGGTGGATGCCGCAAGCTCCTGCTTGCCGGTGGCCAGGGCCTCCTGACGGCGCACCTTGTCCTCGAAGCGACCCAGTTCGCTGGTCGGGTCGAGCACGTCGATGGAGCGGACTGCGTCGTGCACCTTGTTCTGGGCCTCGGCGGTCTTGGCGCGGGCCAGCAGCTCGGAGCGCTTCGACTTCAGCTGGTCGAGCTTGCCCTTCATGCCGTTGAGGCCGTCCTTGAGCTTCTCGACGACCTCGGACTGCGTCGCGATGGTCGGGGCGATGGCCCGGGCCTCGTTCTCCTCGCTGATCTGACGCTGCAGGGCGATCTTCGCGAGGTTGTCGAACTTGTCGGCGTCGGCGAGGTTGCCGGCCGTGCGCAGCTCGTCGGCCTTACGGCTGGCCGCGAGTGCCTTGTTGCCCCACTCGGTGGCCGCCTGCACGTCCTCCTGGTGGTCGCGCTCCAGCAGGCGCAGGTTGCCGATCGTCTCGGCGATGGCCGACTCGGCGTCCGCGATGGAGTTGGTGTAGTCGCGCACGAGCTGGTCGAGCATCTTCTGCGGGTCCTCGGCGGAGTCGAGGATCGAGTTGATGTTCGCCTTCATGAGGGTCGAGATGCGACCGAAGATGGACTGCTTTGCCATGGGTGGTGCCTTCCTATCGAGTTGACGTCGAGTGGTCTTGGATGCCGCAGCGCGGCGGGGCCGGAGGATCAGAAGCGCCCCCCTCCGCGGCGGCCGCGGGTGCCGCCGCCGCCGAAACTGCCGGGCCGGAACGAGCCGCCGCCGCTGCGGCCACGGCTGCTGCCGCCGCTGAAGCCGCCGCCGAAGCCGCCGCCGAAGCCGCCGCCCCCGCGGGAACGGCCACCGCCCCCGCCGCTGAGGAGGGAGTTGATGACGATACCGCCGAGCACGGCACCGAACATGCCGTTGCCGCCACCGCCACCGCCACCGAGCATGCCGCCGCCGCCGAAGCCGCCGACGTCGGTCTGCGCGTACTTGATGGCCTGCGCGGCGAGCTGGTTCGCACGCTGGGCGAGCGGGAGCGCCTGCTCCGGGGCGGAGACGGCGAGCTGACGGGCCTGCACGAGCGTCGCGCCGGCTTCGGCGAGACGGGTGCGCGCTTCCGCGCCGACCGCACCGCGACGGGCGCTGAGGTAGTCCTCCGCCGCCGAGACCTGCGCCTGGGCCTGCGTGAGCTGCTGGTCGAGCGCCTGCCGCGCATGCTGGGCGCGTGCCTGGGCGTCGCGCACGGCGGCGACGACGCCGTCGATGCGGGTGTTCGCCGTCTCCAACGCCTGCAGGGTCAGCAGCGGCCGCTTCGCGGTGGATGCCAGGTTGTGCCGTGCCGTCTCGACCTGCTGATGCGTCGCGGCGATCGCCGCGGCGATCTGGCCGTCGGGGTCGGGCAGCGCCGCGGCGACCGCCATGTCGTGCTCGAGATCGGCGATGAGGGCGGCGGCATCCTGCTCGCCCTGCGCGAGGTCGGCGGCCAGACGCCCGATCGCGTCCTCGAGCAACTGCGCCTGCCCCACGGCGTCTTCGGCGGCGCGGATGCCGACGGCTGCGGCACCGCCGTCACCGGCGGCGATCGCCGCGGCGGCGTGGGTCAGCTGCTCGTCGGCGAACGCGAGCCGTTCGCGGGCCTGCTCGGCGTTGTCGGCGATGGTGGCGAGCGCCTCCGGCGCGTACGTGCCCTGCAGTGTCTGCAGCGTGGCTGCCGCCGGGGCGAGGCTGTCGGCGACCGTGGTGCGCAGCTGCTGCACGCGGGCGAGGGCTTCGGGGGCGTTCTGCTCGAGTTTGCGCAGCTCGTCGAAGGCCTCGGCCTTCTCGTCCAGGCCCCGGTCGGCCTCTTCGCACAGCCGGAGGATCTCGGCGTTCCAGACGCGGATCTGCTGCTCGGTATCGGGCTCTTCGTCATCGAGTTGCTGCTTGAGCGTGAACGCCTTGTTGAGGTTCTCTTTGGCGGTGGCCAGCGCCTGCTCGAACTCCACCGTCGCGGCGTCGCCGAACTGGGCGCGCGCGAAGCCCAGCTCCTGCTCGCTGGTGCGCACCGCGTCGTCGGCGGCC
The DNA here is from genome assembly GCF_024623575.2 of Microbacterium sp. zg-YB36. Lineage (NCBI taxonomy): Bacteria > Bacillati > Actinomycetota > Actinomycetes > Micrococcales > Microbacteriaceae > Microbacterium > Microbacterium sp. zg-YB36. Next base: position 24,133 of record NZ_JANJFD020000016.1, on the reverse strand, counting down.
ACGAGCGCCGAGGAGGCGCGGCGGGCGAGCTCGGCGGTGTCGATCTGCTCCTCGGCCGGGGCGGCCGGTGCCCCACCCTTCGCGGGGCGCGAGCGCCGGGAGCGCACGACGAGGAACACCACGACGCCGATGACGGCGAGAGCGAGCAGGATCCACAGCCACCACCACCCGCCGCCGGTGCTGGTCAGGTCTTCCTGGAAGCGGTCGGCGGCCAGCTGGATCGCGCCGCCGTAGTCCTCATCGCGCAGCAGCGGCAGGATCGCCTCTTCGGTGGCCGTCAGCTCGCTGTCGCTGAGCGGGCCGTTGTCATCGGCGGAGATGTAGTACTGCCGGCCCTCGGTGGAGATGGCCAGCAGGTACTGGTTCTGGCCGAGACCGTTGCCCAGCGCCACGGCATCGGCCCACTCCACGCGATCGGACGGGTTGGTGAACTCGTCGACGAGGGCGACGTACAGGTCGACGCCGGTCGCGTCGAACAGGGCGTCGAGTCGATCCTCGGCCGCGGCGGTCTCACCGGAGTCGAGCACCTCGGCCTGGTCCAGCACATGTGACGACCCCAGTTGCATGGGATCGGTCGCCGATGCCGTCACGGCACCCGCCGACAGCAGCACCGCGAGAATGGTCGTGAGCACCAAGGCCCAGCGCCTGCGCATCGTGTCCCCTTTCGAGGCCCGTCCGAGCACCTCGCATCGAGTCTATTCAGACGGCCCGAACCGGCGGTAGCTCACCGCCTGTGAGGTACCGATGAGAGGCCCGCCGGCGGCTTCGCGGCGGGTCGGGGGCGGCGGGGGCGGGGCGGCGGGTACGCTCTGGCCCCCGGAGGTCTCATGGACGATCGATATGGCGGCGACGTGCTCGCCGCGGGCTGGCGCAACGCCGGGCGACGGGTGATCCCGAAGGTGCCGGCAACGCGGCACCTCGTGGTCGAAGTCGCTGGCGACGGCTTCTGCGGCGCCGTCATGGGCATCCAGGCGGGCCTGGTGGAGCTCGAGGACCGCAAGGGGCGCCGGCGGCAGTTCCCGCTCGGGGCCGGTTTCCTCGTCGACGGCGACCCGGTGCACCTCGTCGTGCCGACCGCCGCGCACAAACCCCGCACCCGCACGGCATCCGGATCGTTCGCCGCCCCCGAAGAGCGCGCCCGAGTCGCCCGGGCCAGCCGCATCCTCGTCGAGGGCCGACACGACGCGGAACTCGTCGAGAAGGTGTGGGGCGCGGACCTGCGGGTCGAAGGCGTCGTCGTGGAGTACCTCCAGGGCGTCGACCTGCTCGAGGACACCCTGCGCGCCGAACCACCCGGTCCGACGCGGCGCTACGGCGTGCTGGTGGACCACCTCGTCCCCGGCTCCAAGGAGCAGCGCATCGCGGATGCCGTCGCGCGCGGGCCCCACGCCGCGCATGTGCTGGTCGTCGGTCACCCCCACGTGGACGTCTGGGAGTGCGTGACCCCGCGCGCGGTCGGCATCCCGGCCTGGCCGACCGTGCCGCGCGGCACCGATTGGAAGACGGGCGTCTGCAAGGCGCTGGGATGGCCGGCCGAGGAACAGGCCGACATCGCACGGGCGTGGCAGCGCATCCTCGGGAGCGTGCACACGTTCCGCGACCTCGACCCGGCGCTGCTGGGCCGCGTGGAGCAGCTGATCGACTTCGTCACGCAGGAGGGCTGATCGGCGCCGATCCGGGCGGGCGGCCCCGGTAGCCTGGGACGATGCCGGATCCTGACCTCGACGCGGACCCGACCGCCGACTCCGAGGATGCCCCGTTTCGCAAGCGCACCGTCTCGTTCGTGCGCCGCAGCGGCCGCATGTCGGACGCGCAGGAGCGCGCCTGGCGCGAACTCGCGCCGCACTACGCGCTGCCGCTGGAACGCGACGGAGCGACCACCAGCGTGCGCGCCGGGTCGGCGATCGATCCGGCGTCGGTGTTCGGGCGTGAAGCGCCGCTGATCGTCGAGATCGGCTCCGGTCAGGGGCACGCCATCGTGCACGCGGCCGCCGCGAAGCCCGGAACCGACTTCCTCGCCGTCGAGGTGTTCAAGGCGGGGCTGGCCCGCACGATGCTCGACGCCGACCGCGCCGGCGTGCGCAACCTGCGCGTCGTGGAGGCCAATGCCCCCGAGGTTCTCGAGCACCTGCTGCCGGAGGCGTCGGTCGACGAGGTGTGGGTGTTCTTCCCCGACCCGTGGCACAAGCACAAGCACGTCAAGCGGCGTCTGGTCGCGCCGCCTTTCCCCGAGCTCGCCGCCCGCGCCCTGCGCGACGGCGGCGTGCTGCGGCTGGCGACGGACTGGGAGGACTACGCCGTGCAGATGCGGGACGTGATGACCGATGCCGCGGACTTCCAGCCCGCGTTCGAGGGGGAGTGGGCGCCGCGGTTCGACGAGCGGGTGGTCACCGCGTTCGAACGCAAGGGGACCGCGAAGGGCCGCGACATCCGCGACCTCGCCTACATCCGCAAGGCCCGCTCGTGAAGGCCGTGGTGCCGGGCACCCGGCCTCTCGTCTCGGTCGCCACCGTGCCGGCGCTGCTGGTGTGCCTGGCCGCACCGGCGTTCTTCGTTCTGCTGCTGCCGTGGCTGGGGTGGGCGCTGCTGGTGTCGGGACTGGTGCTCGCGGCCGTCGTGGAGCGCCGCCAGGGTGCGCGCACCGAGCCGATGGCATCCGACGTCCGCCCGCCGTCGCTGCTGTGCGACCTCTCTCTCATCGCCCTGGGCCTGGTGATCGTGAGCCTGATCGATCTGAAGGCCGAGCTCGACAACGCCGCGATGGTGCGCTTCACCCTCGCCCTCGGCGGCGCCGTGGTCGTGCCGTATGTCATCTCGCGCTGGGTCTACCGCGACCGGGCGATCTCGTTCCCCTGGCGCGGGGGAGGTCGCTGGACGACGTTCCAGTGGGCGTGGCTGGCGATCGTGCTGGTGCTGGGCTGGCTGATCCTGCCGTTTTACTTCATCACCTCCGGTGTCTACATGAACTGGCCGGTGGTGGACACCCCGGAACTGATCGCGCGACTGTTCGTGGGCGTCGGGGCCGTCGGCATCTGGGACGAGCTGTTCTTCATCTGCACCGTGTTCGCGCTGCTGCGCCGGCACTTCGCCGATCTGTCGGCCAACGTGCTGCAGATGATCGTGTTCGTGTCGTTCCTGTGGGAGCTGGGCTACCGGGAGTGGGGGCCGGCGCTGACGATCCCGTTCGCACTGTTGCAGGGCTACATCTTCCTGCGGACCCGGTCGCTGGCGTACGTGGTCACGGTGCATCTGTTGTTCGACGCGGTCGTGTTCGCCGTGCTCGTCCATGCGCACAACCCGGGGCTGCTCGACGCGATCTTCTTCGTCTCGCCGTGAGCGCTCGCCGCGGCAGTGCTGCCCAGGGCGTGCACAGGGGCTCGCGCTAGCATCGGCACCGGATCCTGACCGGATCCCCGGACGACGGTTCAGTACCCGGTGAGCGACAAGACTGGCCATGGAGGCTGTCATGTCGTGGATGGTTCTCGTCGTCTCAGGAGTGCTGGAAGCCGTCTGGGCGACGGCGCTCGGCAAGTCGGAGGGGTTCACCAAGCTCTGGCCCTCGGTGATCTTCGGAGTCGCGCTCGTCGCGAGCATGGGCGGACTCGCCTACGCGATGCGCGAGATCTCCACCGGCACCGCGTATGCGGTGTGGGTGGGCATCGGGGCATCCATCACCGTCGTGTATGCCATGATCACCGGCGACGAGGACTTCTCGGTGGTGAAGTTCCTCCTCATCCTGGGGCTGGTCGGATGCATCGTGGGGCTCAAGCTCGTCAGTGCGGAATAAGCCCTGCTGAGAAGGCGGATCCTTCACCTTCAACGCAAAGGTGAAACGACTTGGCGGAAAAAACTTGACGCCGTCGCGGATCGGAGTAGTTTCAGTTTCGCGAACAGAAAACGGAAACGAAGAAGCCGAAAGGTAACTGGATACGGAGACCGACAAACCGCGAATGATCGCCCCGGGGCTTCGGCCCCGGGGCGATCTTCGTCGTCCAGGGGGATGGCCGTGCGGTGATAGTCTCGTTCGGTACGCCTCCGTAGCTCAGGGGATAGAGCGCCGGTTTCCGGTACCGTAGGTCGCTGGTTCGATTCCAGTCGGGGGCACCAGTAGAGACAAGGGATCGCGGGCCGTTCAGGCCCGGCGGTCCCTTTCTCGTTCCCGGCCTCCTGCCCGCCCGCGGCCTCCCCGCCTCCAACCGGTGAAACCACAGCTGGTCGCCGAAACGATGGGAACCACCCGCTGTCTCGGCGACCAGCTGTGGTCTCAGCGCGGCCCGCGACGTCGCCGAGGCCGAGATCGCCGGCATCACGACCGATTCGCTTGAATCGGTCGTGCGCTACGTCGTGCTGGGAACGGTGCTTTCCGAGCAAGTGCTGCTGGCCCTGCGCCGCGTCGCGGAGCAGGTCGTGTCGGCCGAGCGGTTCGGCGGCAGCGATGCCCCGGCGGTCGGCTGAACACCAAGACCACGGCGAACCGGGCGCACGCGGCGCTCCTATGCTGAACGGATGCCATCTGCGATTGCGACCGCGCTCGCTTCGTGGCAGTTCACCGGCACCCTCCGGCACTATCAGGCCGACGTGCTCGAGCGGGTCGACACCGATGCGGCATCCGCACTGCACATCGTCGCCCCGCCCGGCTCCGGCAAGACCCTGCTCGGCCTGCTGCTCGCCGCCCGGCGCGGACGCCGCACCGTAGTACTGGCTCCCACCACGACCATCCGCGCGCAGTGGGTGCGTGCGGCGGTGTCCCTCGCCGGTGATCCGGCCGCGGTTTCGGAAGACCCGGGGGACCCCGGCGAACTGACGGCGCTGACCTACCAGGCGCTGAGCGTGCTCGACAGCGCCAACCCCTTCGCGGGACTTGCCCGCGCCCGGTGGCGTGACGAGCTCGAGGCGGATGGGCGCTCGCCGGATGCCGCGACGGGGTGGCTCGACGACCTCGCCGACCGCAATCCTCAGGCGTTCAAGCGCGGCATCGCGAGCAGGTCGCGGACGCTCCGGCGGCAATTGGTGCGGCAGGACCCCGACCTGCTCGCCTCGGCGCTGCATCCGAACGCCCTCGCCCTCATCGACCGCCTCGTCGCGCACGGCGTCGAGACGATCGTGCTCGACGAGTGCCACCATCTGCTCGACCACTGGGCGCTGGTGGTCGCGACCCTCGTCGCCCGGATGCGCGCGGCCGGACGTGAACCGCTGCTCATCGGGCTGACCGCGACCCTGCCGTCGCCGGACGACGCCGACGAGTACGACAACTACACGTCGCTGCTCGGCGAGGTCGACTACGAGGTGCCGGTGCCCGCGGTCGTGCGGGAGGGCAACCTCGCCCCCTATCGCGACCTGGTGCGCTTCGCCGAGCCCACCGCAGCGGAGCTGAAGTTCCTCGCGGCGCACGCCGAGGGCCTCGCAGTGCTGCTGCGGACCACGTTCGCACAGACCCAGGGGCTGCAGTTCCTCGTCGACACACTGCAACCCGAGCCCGAACAGGTGCCGCCGCGCGACGCGCTGGAGCCGCCCGCGCCGGACGAGGACCTGACCGACGCCGGCCTGGCCGCCGCGTTCGCCGCCGATTTCGCCGGCGCCGAGGCCGCGGCGGCGATGCTCGCGACGGTCGCCCCGCGGCATCCGCTCGTCCCGCATCTGCCCGACGTCGCTCGCCGCCCGCCCACCACCGAGGAGTCGCTGCGACTGCTCGCCCGGTACGCGCTGGAGCGCATCCTGCCCAACCCGGCCGAGGAGCGGCTGTGGCACCGGATCCGCCGCACGCTCGCCGACTTCGGCTACGCGCTCAGCGACCGCGGCGTGCGCCGCACCCGCGACCCCGTCGACACGATGCTCGCCTCGTCCCTGGCGAAGGACTACGCCGCGTGCGACATCCTGCGCATCGAGCGTGACGCGCTGGGCGATGAGCGGCTGCGTGCGCTCGTGGTCACCGACTTCGCCCAGCACGGCAACAAGCACGGCGGTTTGGTCCGCGCGGCCGGTGCGCTGCGTACCTTCACGACGCTGGTGGCCGACGCCGCGACCTCCGGTCTGCGGCCGATCCTGGTCACCGGCAACACAACAGCACCCGCGTCGCGACGCGGGATGCCGACGTGCTCGTCCGCGCTCTCGAGGAGGTGCTGGGCACGCCGGTCGCGGCCGCCCCGCTGCTCGAGCAGGCCGAGGTATCGGAGGTGCACGCACCGGGAGCGGGCTCCGCGGCGCTGGTGCGTGCGGCATCCGTGCTGCTCACGCGCGGATCCGTGCAGGTCGTGGTCGGCACGCGGGGACTGTTCGGGGAGGGCTGGGACTGCCCGGCGGTGAACACGCTCATCGACCTGACCGCGGTGGCGACGGCATCGGCGACGCAGCAGCTGCGCGGGCGTACGCTGCGGCTCGACCCGGCGTGGCCGGAGAAGGTCGCGCACAACTGGACGGTCACGACGCTGCTGCCCGCGTCGTTCCCGCTGGAGGCGCAGCCCGACGCGGCGCGGCTGCGGCGCAAGCACGCGCGGCTGTGGGGGCTCGACACCGACGAGCCTGCGCGTGTCGTGCGCGGGCTGTCGGTCGCCGTGCCGGCGTCGCAGCGCTTCGGACTGGAGTCGATCGTGGCCAAGGATGCTGCGGCATCCGTCGATGCCCTGAACGAGATGCTCGAGCTTCCCGAGCGAGCGGCAACGCGCGCGCAGTGGCGCATCGGCGAGGCGTACCTGGACCGGGAGAGCGTCAGCGCGCTCGTGGCGCGGCGGCCCGAGACGCCGGTGTTCCGCACGAGTCGGCCGGTGTCCCGGGCGCTGGGGCGCGCGTTGGGCGCAGTGACGGCAGGCACCGCGGGCGGCGGTGCGAGCGTGGCGCTGGCGGGAGCGGCCCTCGGCGGGCCCGAGGTCGGGATCGTCGCGGGCCTTGCTGTGCTCGTGGCCGGCGTCGTGCCCGCGGTCGAGCTCGCGCGGGGATGGCGGCAGGCCCGCGCGCAGACCGACGGCGGTGCGGAGCCGTATGCCCGCATCGCGACGCTGGTGTGGGAGGCGCTGCGCACCGCCGGCCGAGTCGCCGACACCGGGGTGTCGTTGGAGGTGACCGAGGGGGAGCTGCAGGGCGTCGTCCCTGTCGCGATCGAGGTGCCGTCGGCGTCGATCGTCGATCAGTGGACGTTCGCCGCGGCGCTGGGAGAGCTGTTCGGGGCGGTGCGGACGCCGCGCTTCCTGCTCGAGACGGGGCAGGGCGGCTCGCCCGTGGTGCGTGGCGTGCTGCGGCGGACCGCGCGCGAGGGCGGAGGACACTTCCTGCCGGTGCCGTCCCTCATCGGGCGGCGACGCGAGGATGCCGAGGCGTTCGCCGCCGCGTGGCAGCGCGCGGTCGGTCCCTGCGTCCTGCACGCGATGGACCGTCCCGGCCAGCTCGCGCTCATGGCACGCGCTCGCCGCGACGGCGGCGCCCTTCCCGCCCCCGCCCCCCGCACCCAGTGGCGCTAGGCCCCGCCCCGTCCCCGCCCCCCTTCCCCCGTGAAACCGCAGCTGGTGGCCGAGACAGTGGGAAACAACCATGGTCTCGGCCACCAGCTGCGGTCTCAGCGGGAGAGGGGGGCGTGCGGGGGCCGGTACCATGAGCGCGAACCGAGTGGGGGAAGTGACGGATGACCGAGGCGCCTATGCTCACCGCTCCCGCGGCGGCGGCGTGGCGCCGATCGCTGGTCGCACCCATCCGGTGGGCGACGGCGGCGACCGTGCTCGGCGCGCTGTTCGGGCTCGTGCTCGTCTTCGTCGGCGACGACACGGATGCCGCCATGTGGACCATCGTGCGATTCGGTGCCCTGGGCGGGGCGATTGGGGCATTGCGCATCACGACCGTCCGCTTCGGAGCCGCCGGTGACCCCCGCATCGGCGGCGACAGCTTCCCCGAGATCTGGGAGGGGTACGCCCGCGCGTTCGCGGACTTCCTGCTCGCCGCGGCACTGTGGCTGGCGGGCGGGATGCTGGTCAGTGCGGTGTTCTTCTTCGTCGAAGGTGCACGCGACGCGACGGCGTTCACCGGTCCGCTGCTGCTCGGCGGAGTGTGGGCCGTCGCGTTCGGCGTCGCGTGGCTCGCGGTCGCGCTGGTGTGGATTCCGGTGTCGATCGTCCGCGAGGCGTGGCGCCGGCGCCGAGCCACGCGCCCGATGAACCCGTGGTGGTACTACGCCGCGGTCTACCTGATCCTGATGCTGGCGGGCATCGCTGCGGTCGCGAGCGCATTCGTGCTGGTGCCGGAGACCATCCTCGCGCCGGGCCGGGGACTTTCCTCGTTGCTCGCCGCGCTGTACGGCGTCGATACCGGAACGCTCGAGCCGGGAGCGGCGATAACCGTCTGGGCGGCGCGCGTGCTCCTCAGCGCCATGGCCGTGGCGATGGTCGTGACCGCCGGGCTGGTCATCCGCAGGCTGACCCAACTGCAGGATCGGGCATCCGCCTCCTAGAAGTCGGGCTGCGCGCACGGCGAGCTCGCCCACCGCGCCGCCCGCGGGGGGATGGAAAGGCTTCTCCGTCCCCCTGCCACTTCACGGCGTCATCGTCCGACGGTGACATGTCCAGCCACGCCACCCGACCACCCTCGATGGATGCTGCCCACTGTGCCGCCAGCAGCACGGTCTTGCCCGAACCCGCCGACGCCACGACCAGCGTCAGCGGCGCGCCGACGCCGGCATCCAGTCGGGACCCCAGTTCAGGTCGCTCGACCGCGTGGGGGGGAACCGCTCGTGCGAGGAGGACGTGATGCCCACCCACGCACATCTGACGGCGATCGTCGTGCGTGGCAGGCTCAGTTCGCCCTTGGTCGCCGCTCTCGACGGCTACCGCATCGAGGCACTGCCGGGCGGCATGACGAAGGTCGCCGGTCCCGTCGCTGATCAATCGATGCTGTTCGGCCTGCTCGAGATGTTCGACGGACTCAACATCGAGGTGGTGTCCGTCAACCAGGTGGACCCGTGACCGGGTGCCCGGACGCCAGTGACGGGGGTGCTCCTGGAGTCGTCCTCCACGAGCACCCCCGTCACTGGCGCGGCGAGCGCGAGCTCAGGTCTGACGACGGACGAACCGCATGAGCCACGCGATGATCGCGATGACGATGAGGATGATTCCGACGTAGAGCAGGAACTGCACCGCGTTGATGAATACGCCCAGCAGAAGCAGGACGATTCCGACGATGAGGAGGATTACAGCAAGTCCGGTCATTTGTCCGAGTCTGCTCGCGGCCCGCACCCGCATGCCAGCACTTGACATCGGCGAGGCCGAGCCGTACGCGTGTTACGCGACCTGCGAGCCGCACATTCCGCAGATGCCCAGCGCGGAGACCTCGACGTAGCAGTCGGGGCACATCGCCCGCGGCGCCTCGTCGACCAGCGCGGCGCGTCGCACCGCGGGGGTCCGCACCTGGCGGGCCGGGGTGGTGCGCGTCGCGGCCCGGGTCTTGCGCGCCGGTGCCTTGGCGGCGGGGGCGGCAGGTGCCGGCTCCTCGGCCGCGGGCACGTGCTCGGCGCAGTAGAACCGCACGAAACCGTCGTGATGCTTCGGGTGCCGGTGCTTGACCGCCCACAGTTCGGTGCGCTCACGCAGTTCGGACTCGCTCCCGCAGATCACGCAGTGCGCGGGGTCGCCTGGGGCGATCTCGTTCACCACGACCGGGGTCTCGAACGGTACGGCGTCTCGCCAGTCGGCTGATGCGACGATCTTCATTTTCGGCTGCTTCCCACCCTTTGAGACTACGCGGCTCCCGTCACCCTCGGCGCCACCGGTCATTGTCGAGGTGGGATCCGGCCTGCGGGCCCATCTGCAGCATGCCACCGTCGACGACCCAGCTCGCGCCGGTGACGTAGGATGCCGCGGGCGAGGCGAGGAAGGCCACCACCGCGGCGATCTCCTCCGGGCGACCGGGCCGCCCGAGCGGGATGCCGGGGCGGTGCACGCGCTTGGCATCCTCGGACTGCATGTCGTTCATCGGCGTGGCGATCTCGCCCGGTGCGACGGCGTTGACGGTGATCCGGTCGGCACCCAGCTCCTGGGCCATGGTAGCCACGAGCCCGCCGAGCCCGTGCTTGGCGGCGACGTACGCCGCCGACCCCACGCGCGGCTGGTGCTCGTGCACGCTCGTGATGGCCACGATGCGCCCGCCGTGGCGAGCGGCCGCCATGCGGCGGGCGGCCCATTGCATCCCCACGAACGCCCCGTCGAGATTGAGTGCGATCGTCTGCCGCCACTGGTCCAGCGACAGGTCGAGCACCGGTGTGCCCCCGCCCCCGCCGGCGTTGTTGACGAAGACGTCAACGCCGCCGAGGTCGTCGGCCAAGCGGTCCAGGACGGCCGCCGCACCGGTCAGGTCGGTGGCGTCGAACCGCTCCACGACGGCGCGCGACCCGCGGGCGCGCACCGCCTCGGCGGTCTGTTCCGCGCCGTCCCGATCGGTGTGCCAGGTGATCCCGACGTCGAGGCCGGCCTCGGCCAGGGCGATCGCGGTCGCGGCACCGATGCCGGAGTCGGAGGCGGTGACGATGGCGTGGCTGGGGGAGAAGGTCGCGTCCATGCCTTCACGCTAGGCAGTGGCAGCCCCGGCTGCACCGGGGTTTACACGCGGATGCCGCTGCGTTAGGGCGCGGTGGTCGTCAGGGGACGAGCGGGGCGATGGTGGGGGCCGCTGCGGCATCCGTCGTCGCCGAGATGGCCGCGAGCGCCTCGGCCAGCCGCGACGCGAGATAGGCGTGCCCGGCGGTGGAGGGATGGTCGTTGCCGATGTCGGAGGTGTCGATCACGTCGAGGTAGTCGGCGGGGGTGATCCAGCCGTCGGCGACGGGGGAGAGGTACCACCAGCCGCGAGCGCCGGCAAGCTCCCGCAGGTCGCCGTCGATGCGGGCGGTGGCCGCCTCGACCGGCAGCACCTGGGGTGCGGGGCCGAGGATCACGATCCGGGCGTCGGGATAGGTCGCCGCGAGCCGGTCCCACGCGGCGGTGACGGCGTCGCGGTAGCCCGCGGCGTCGAGCTTGCGATCGTTGATCGAGCCCTGCACGATCACCAGATCAGGGTGCAGCTGCGGGTCGAGTTCGGCGATCCGCTCTCCGAACGTGCCGCCGTCCAGTCCCGGCTTGAGGTAGCCGCTGCCGCGGACACCGGCCACGACGACGTCCCAGTCCAGCTTCTCGCCGAGCACGTACGCGTAGCCCAGCGTGGGATCGGTGGCAGCGGAACCGTACGTCCACGAGTCGCCGAACACCAGCACCCGCGGCGTCGCGGGGAGGGCGAGGGCTGCGGGGGCGACCACGGCGGGGGCTCCGGCCGCTCCGGCGGACGGTGCCGAGGTGGTCTGCCAGGGCCGCCAGATCGTCAGGATGCACACGGCGGCGACCGCTGCGGCGAGCACGACGATCGGCCACGCCGTGCGGCGGGTTCGCGTGCGCGCGTGAAGCATCACGCTTTGAGGGTAGATCACTGTGAGCCACTGCCAGAACGCGACTTCGCGGCGGCGCCCGTGCGCGCCGGTCCAACGCGCCCGCGACGGCATGCGAGGATAGCTCGGTGCAGCGCAAAGTGACCGCCGAACTCGACCTGGAACTGGGGTCTTCGGTGGACCTCATCCTTCAGATCGCGGTGGCCCGCGCGGTGCCCATCGTGCACGAGCGGCTGAGCTTCACCCAGGGCGATCAGGTGCGCACCGCCACCGAGATCCTCGACCCGGCCGGCAGCCGGCTGCACCGCCTGCAGGGCGAGGCCGGTCCGCTGCACGTGCGGTACGAGGCGGTCGTGGCCGACGCGGCCCCGACCGGGCCGGCCAGCGAACTGGAGACGATCGCGTATCTGCGGCCGAGCCGCTACTGCCAGTCCGACGAGGTGTTCGCCCAGGCGCGGCGGCAGTTCCGCGGGCTCTCCGGACGCGAGCTCCTCGCCGCCGTCGACGACTTCGTCGCCACGAGCACGACCTACACCCTGGGCCTCAGCCAGGGGACCGACTCAGCCGTCACCACCCTCAACACCGGTCAGGGCGTCTGCCGGGACTACGCCCACCTGGTGATCGCGCTGCTGCGCGCCATGGATGTGCCGGCCCGCTACACCGCCTGCTACGCACCGGGGCTCCGGCCGATGGACTTCCACGCCGTCGCTGAGGCCTACCTCGACGGCGCCTGGTACGTCGTGGACGCCACCCGCCTGGCCAATCGACGCTCGCTGGTGCGGATCGCGTCGGGGCGGGATGCCGCCGACTGCGCATTCCTCAGCTTCTACGGCGGCTACGTCGGGCTCGACCGCATGCAGGTGGACGCCTGGGTGCTCTCCGAGGACCCCGCCGATACCGCCGCGGCCGCCGCGGCATCCGACCCCGCCGTGGAGGACCCGTCGCTGCTGCTGCAGTTGGCTTGACCGGGCTCACACGGGGCCGCCCGTAGACTTGACGGGCTATGGATCCTGAAGCCCTCTCCACCCTGCTGCTCGACGTCGTCCGCCCGCTTGCCGAGGCGCGACGCCAGGGCGCCACCGAGGGGCTGACGCCGGCGGATCTGCCGCTGGACCGGCCGAAGAACCGCGACCACGGTGACTGGGCCTCCAATGCCGCGCTGAAGCTGGCCAAGGCCGTGGGCGCGAACCCCCGCGAGTTCGCCGCCGAGATCGCCGACGCACTGCGCTGCGCCCCCGGCATCGCGTCGGTAGAAGTCGCCGGACCCGGCTTCATCAACATCCGGCTGGATGCCGCCACCGCCGGTGCCCTGGCCCGGACCATCGTCGACGCCGGTGCCGCCTTCGGCAGCAACGACAGCCAACACGGCAACACGATCAACCTCGAGTTCGTCAGCGCCAACCCCACCGGCCCCCTGCACATCGGTCACACCCGCTGGGCCGCCCTGGGCGACGCGATCGCCCGCCTGCTGCTGGCCAGTGGGGCGACCCTGGTGCGCGAGTTCTACATCAACGACGCCGGCGCCCAGATGGACCGCTTCGGCCACTCTGTGCTCGCCGGGATCAAGGGGGAGCCGACACCGGACGGCGGCTACGCCGGTGCCTACATCGACGAACTCGCCCGCCGCGTCCACGCCGCCGAACCCGGCATCCTGGACCTTCCTGCCGACGAGCAGCTGGTGACGGCGCGCGACCGCGCCTATGAGCTGCAGCTGGGCGAGCTGCAGGCGTCGCTGGCGGCATTCAACGTGCACTTCGACGTGTTCTTCAGCGAGCGGGTGCTGCACGCCGCCGGCAGCGACGGTCGGCCGAGCCTCGTCGAAGAAGCCGTGGACCGCCTCCGTGCCCAGGGCCACGTGTTCGACGAGGAAGGCGCGGTGTGGGTGCGCACCACCGACTTCGGCGACGACAAGGACCGCGTCATCCGCCGCTCCAACGGCGAGTTCACGTACTTCGCCGCCGATGCGGCGTACTACCTCAACAAGAGCGACCGCGGCTTCAAGCACAAGATCTACCTGCTCGGCGCCGACCACCACGGCTACGTGCACCGCCTGAAGGCGCTCGCCGGTGCCGCCGGGGACGACCCCGAGAAGGACATCGAGGTGCTCATCGGCCAGTTGGTCTCGATCAACGGCGCCCGGCTGTCCAAGCGCGCCGGCAACATCATCGAGCTCGACGACCTGCGGGAGTGGCTCGGCACCGACGCGCTGCGGTACTCGCTGGCGCGCTACCCGGCCGACTCGCCGCTGACGCTGGACCCCGAGATCCTGCGCAAGCGCACCAACGACAACCCGGTGTTCTACGTGCAGTACGCCCACGCCCGCACCCACAACGTGGCCCGCAACGCCGCCGATTCGGGCGTGGACCGCTCGGCGTTCGCGCCGGAGCTGCTCGACCATGAGACCGAGTCGGCGCTGCTGGGCGCGCTGCAGGAGTTCCCCCGCACGGTGGCGTTCGCCGCGGAGGTGCGCGAGCCCCACCGCGTGGCCCGCTACCTCGAGGAGCTGGCGAGCCTGTACCACCGCTGGTACGACAACTGCCGTGTCATCCCGCTCGGAGACGACCCGGTGACCGATCTGCACCGCACGCGCCTGTGGCTCAACGACGCCACCGGGCAGGTGCTGCGAAACGGTCTGGATCTGCTCGGCGTGAGCGCGCCCGAGCGGATGTGACGTGACCGGCGACACGCACCCCACCCAGCCGCTGCCCGACCCGGCAGCGCAGTGGGTGCTGTCGCAGCCCGATGCCGCGCCGCGCCGTCGGCGCCGCTGGCTGCCGTGGCTGATCGCCGGGGTGATCGTGGTGGTCCTGGCGATCGTCGCGTGGTTCGCCGCCGAGGCGATCGCCCGCAACCTGGTCGTGACCACGGTGCGCCAGCAGATCATCTCGACACTGTCGCTGCCGGAGGACCAGCAGATCGACGTTCAACTGACCGGCGCGGTGATCCCGCAGCTCATCGGCGGGTCACTGAGCAGCATCCGCATCGCCACGGACGACGTCGAGCTCGGCCAGTTCGCCGGTGACGTCGCCGTCGAAGCACACGACGTGCCGGTGCGCGGCGACGGCCCGATATCGGCTGGACGGGCGACCGTGACGGTCGACCAGGCCCAGCTGCAGCGCCTGATGACGGCCGTCGACGGGTTTCCGGTCGACTCGCTCGGCATCGCCGAGCCCGACATCACCGCCTCGATGGACCTGATGCTGTTCGGCGCGACGATCCCGGTGGGGCTGTCGCTGACGCCCAGCGCCGACGAGGGTCAGCTCGTGCTGACGCCGTCGGGGATCCGGATCGCCGGCTCGGACATCACCGCCGACGAACTGCGCCGCCAGTTCGGCATCGTCTCCAATGCCGTGCTGCGCGACTGGCCGGTGTGCATCGCCGAGCACCTGCCGGCCGGGCTCACTCTCACCGATGTCACGGTCGACGGCGACGTGCTGCGCGCCCGGTTCGACATCGCCGACGCGATCCTGGTCGATCCTGCGCTGCAGGCGGACGGCACGTGCGCCTGAGCGGCATCCGCACCCGCGCCGACATGCGCACGATCTGCCGCGAGGTGGTGGCCTAGACTGCTTGCAACGTCGGCTCGTGAGTGATCCGCCCGACGTCCTGCCGCTGATCCGCCAGGGTCGGTTCCCCTGCAACCCCACCCGATTGGTCCGCTGAGTGTCCGCCTCACCCGCCCGCCCGTCCGTTCCCGAGTGGCTCGTGAAACCGGATGCCGCCGATGCGCTCATCGACGGGCTGTGGCCCGCCTCCGCCGCCCGCGACGATGACGGCGTGGTGCGGATCGCCGGTGTGCCGGTGACGCAGCTGCAGGAGCAGTTCGGCACCCCGCTGTACGTCTTCGACGAGGCCGAGGTGCGCGCCCGCGCGCGCCGCGCCCGCGCCGCGTTCGACGCGGCGGCCGCCGCTCATGGCACCACCGCCCACGTCTACTTCGCGGGCAAGGCGTTCCTGTCCACCGAGGTGGTGCGCTGGGTGACCCAGGAGGGGCTCGGCGTGGACGTGGCCACCGGCGGCGAACTGGCCGTTGCTCTCGCCGGCGGTGCGGACCCGAAGCGCATCGGGTTCCACGGCAACAACAAGAGCAAGGCCGAGATCGCCCGCGCCGTCGAGGTCGGCGTCGGATCGATCATCGTCGACAGCGACATCGAGATCACCCGGGTCGCTGCAGCCGCCGCCGCGCGCGGCGTCGTGCAGCCGGTGCGGGTGCGGGTCAACAGCGGCGTGCACGCCGAGACGCATGACTTCCTCGCCACGGCGCACGAGGACCAGAAATTCGGCTTCCCGCTCGGGCGCGCCGCCGACGTCGTCGCGCGCATCCGCGAATTGCCGAGCCTGGACTTCGGCGGGCTGCACTGCCACATCGGCTCCCAGATCTTCGGGACGGCGGGCTTCCGCGAATCAGCGGCGCGCCTGGTCGAGGTGCACGCGCAGCTGCTGGCCGGTGGCGCGGTGCCCGAGCTCAACCTCGGCGGCGGCTTCGGCATCGCCTACACCGCAGCAGATGACCCCACGCCCATCGAAGAGCTGGCCGACGGCATCGTCACCGCCGTCGCGGACGAGTGCGCCGCACGCGGCATCCCGATCCCGGTCGTCGCCTTCGAACCGGGCCGCGCGATCGTCGGCACCGCGGGCATCACCCTCTACGAGGTCGGCACGGTCAAGCCGGTGCAGGCCAGCGAGGAACTGCAGCGGCTGTACGTCAGCGTCGACGGCGGCATGAGCGACAACGCCCGGCCCGCGCTGTACGGCGCGCACTATTCCGCCCGTGTCGTCTCCCGCAGCAGCGCTGCCGACCCGATCCTCGCGCGCGTCGTGGGCAAGCACTGCGAATCAGGCGACGTCGTCGTCGATGCCGAGTATCTGCCGGCAGACGTCGCCCCGGGTGACCTGCTGGCCGTCCCGGCGACGGGCGCCTACTGCTTCTCGCTCGCGAGCAACTACAACTACGTGCCCCGCCCGCCCGTGGTGGCAGTCGCCGACGGCTCGGCCCGCGTGATCGTGCGCGGCGAGACGATCGACGACCTGCTGTCGCGCGATGCGGGGGTCACACCGACGGAGGGAACTGCATGACCGACTACCGCCGCCTGCGCGTTGCACTGCTGGGAGCGGGCGCTGTGGGCTCGCAGGTCGCCGGCCTGCTGCTCAAGCACGGCGACGAACTCGCCGACCGCGCCGGTGCCGCGCTGGAGCTGGCGGGCATCGCCGTGCGCGACCTGGACGCGCAGCGCGACGTCGATCTGCCGCGGGAGCTGTTCACCACCGACCCGGAGTCGCTCATCGTCAGCAGCGACATCGTCATCGAACTGATCGGCGGCATCGAGCCCGCCCGCACGCACATCCTGCAGGCGATCAACTCGGGCGCCGACGTCGTCACGGGCAACAAGGCACTGCTGGCCACACACGGTCCGGAGATCTTCGACACCGCGGACCAGGTGGGCGCGTCGGTGTACTACGAGGCCGCCGTCGCCGGTGCCATCCCGATCATCCGGCCGCTGCGCGACTCCCTCGCCGGCGACCGGGTGCACCGCATCATGGGCATCGTCAACGGCACCACCAACTACATCCTCGACCGGATGGACACCGAGGGCGCCGAGTTCGAGGACGTGCTCGCCCAGGCGCAGGCGCTCGGCTACGCCGAAGCCGACCCGACCGCCGACATCGAGGGCTACGACGCCGCCCAGAAGGCCGCGATCCTCGCCAGCCTGGCGTTTCACACCGCCGTCCCACTGGACGCGGTGCACCGCGAGGGCATCGTCGGCATCGACAAGCCGATGATGGATGCCGCCCGCCACGCGGGCTACGTCATCAAGATGCTCGCGGTGTGCGAGCGTCTGGAGGGCGAGGCCGACGCATCACCGACGGGCGAAGCCATCTCGGTGCGGGTGTACCCGGCACTGGTGCCTCGCACGCATCCGCTGGCGACCGTGCACGGGGCGAACAACGCCGTGTTCGTGCAGGCCGAGGCCGCCGGGGACCTCATGTTCTACGGCGCCGGCGCCGGCGGCGTGCAGACCGCATCCGCCGTGCTCGGCGACGTCGTCTCTGCCGCCCGCCGTCACATCGCCGGCGGCGTCGGGGTGGGGGAGTCCACCCGCGCGAACCTCCCGGTCGTGGCGATCGGCCGGGTCACCACCCGCTACCAGATCACCCTCGAGGTCGACGACCTGCCGGGTGTGCTGGCGACCATCGCCGGCATCCTCAGCGAAGGCCGCGTATCGATCGCGACCGTCGAGCAGAACATCCTCACCGGGGCCGACCCAGCCGTCCCCGGAGCGGAACACGAGACCGGCGTCGCCCGTCTCGTCATCGGAACTCACACGGCACGTGAGCAGGACCTGAGCGAGACGGTCGACCGCCTCGCTGCGAGCGGCGTGGTCGAACGCGTCGTGTCCGTGCTGCGCGTGGAAGGAGACTGACATGGCACACCTCTGGCGCGGAGTACTCCGCGAATACGCCGACCGCCTCGGGGTCACCGACGCCTCGACGGTGGTCACCCTCGGTGAGGGCGGCACGCCGCTGCTGCCCGCTCCGGCGCTGTCGAAGCTGACCGGCGCGGACGTCTGGGTGAAGTACGAGGGCATGAACCCGACCGGGTCGTTCAAAGACCGCGGCATGACCGTCGCGCTCTCGCGAGCGGTCGAGCACGGCGCGAAAGCGGTCATCTGCGCGTCGACGGGCAACACCTCCGCCTCCGCCGCCGCCTACGCCGCGCACGCCGGCATCACCGCCGCCGTGCTGGTGCCCGAGGGCAAGATCGCGATGGGCAAGCTCAGCCAGGCCGTCGCGCACAACGGGCGGCTCATCCAGATCCGCGGCAACTTCGACGACTGCCTCGAGATCGCCCGGGAACTGGCAGACCACTACCCGGTGCACCTGGTCAACTCGGTCAACCCCGACCGCATCGACGGCCAGAAGACCGCTGCGTACGAGATCGTCTCGCAGCTGGGCGATGCGCCCGATTTCCACTTCATCCCGGTCGGCAACGCCGGCAACTACACCGCCTACTCGCGCGGCTACCGGGAGGAGGCCGCGCGCGGCGCGTCCACCCGCGTGCCCCGCATGTTCGGCTTCCAGGCCGAAGGCTCCGCACCACTGGTGCGAGGTGAGATCGTGAAGAACCCCGAGACGGTGGCCAGCGCCATCCGCATCGGCAACCCGGCGTCGTGGGAGCTCGCCCTCGAGGCGCGCGAAGCGACCGACGGCTGGTTCGGCGCCATCGACGACGAGCGGATCCTGGCGGCGCAGAAGCTGCTGGCATCCACTGTCGGCGTCTTCGTCGAGCCCGCCTCCGCGATCAGCGTCGCCGGGCTCCTCGACCGCGCCGCCGCCGGGGTCGTCCCCGCCGGTGCTCGCGTCGTGCTCACCGTCACCGGCCACGGCCTGAAGGACCCGCAGTGGGCGCTGCGGGCCGCCGACGGCTCGCAGGTCACCCCGACCGTCGTGGACGCGACCACGAGCGAGGTGGCGTCGGTGCTGGGCCTGGCGGTAGGGGCCACCGCGTGACCACACCTTCACCGGCCGGGGCGTCGGCTTCCCCGTCGGGGGAGCCGCGCACCGTCGCCGTGCGGGTGCCGGCCACCAGCGCCAACCTCGGACCGGGCTTCGACACGCTGGGGCTCGCGCTCAGTGTCTACGACGAACTGACCGTGACGGCGCTGCCTGCCGGTGAGCTGGACATCGAGGTGACCGGCGCGGGTGCCGAAGACGTGCCGCGCGACGGCTCGCACCTGGTCATCCGCGCCATGGCGTATGCGTACGAAGCGTGCGGACGGCGGATGCCGGGCGTGCGGCTGCGCGCCCACAACGTCATTCCGCACGGCCGCGGGATGGGTTCCTCCGGCGCTGCGGTCGTGGCGGGCCTGCTCTCGGCGAAGGGACTGCTCGCCGGCGACGTCGAGCTCGGCCCCGACACCCTGCTGCGCCTGGCGACCGAGCTCGAGGGTCACCCCGACAACGTCGCGCCGGCCCTGTTCGGCGGCCTGACGATCGCGTGGCTGGACGAGTCGGGTCCGCAGCACAAGAAGCTGATCGTGCACCGGGGCGTTGCGCCCCTCGTACTTGTGCCGGAGTTCACCATGTCGACCTCGCTGGCACGCAGCCTGCAGCCGCTGCAGGTGCCGCGAGAGGATGCCGTTTTCAACGTGTCGCGCTCGGCGCTGCTGATCGCGGCGCTCACGCAGAGCCCCGAGCTGATGCTGGCAGCCACCGAGGACAAGCTGCACCAGTCGTACCGGGCGCAGGCCATGCCCGAGACCGATCGGCTCGTGCGGGCGCTGCGCGCCGAGGGGTTCGCTGCCGTCGTATCGGGTGCGGGGCCCAGTGTGCTCGTGCTCGCAGACGGCCCGGGTGGGCGTCTGCAGGCCGCCGATATCGCCGCCCGCGCGACGGACACTCCGTGGGAGCCCCTCATGCTCGCCGTCGATGTCAAGGGTGGTACAGTGAGGGACCATACGGAGGGTTCCACGTAACCCGTGAATCTGGCCTCCGTCGCAATTCTGCGAACTGCCGCATCCATCCCGATCTGATCGCGCTGCGCCGGTCCCCGAGCCCATCGAGGGGAACGGACGCCCGAACGCGACGATCGAACGCGATCCGGCATATCCATTCACACGCAAAGGGAGAACTCGTGGAGTCCATCTCCGAGATCCACACCGACGGCGACACCGAGCGCGACAACGCGCCGGTCGACGAGACCGTCACCACAGCATCCGCCGCGGCGGACGCTCCGGACGAGGCGCCCGTCGCCGAGGACGCGGCGGCCGACGATTCGGCCGAGGCGCCCCCGGAGGGCGAGCCCGCGCCGAGCGAACAGACGCCTGCCGAGGCCGAGATCGCCGCTGTCGTCGATTCCATCGCCGCCACCGAGGCACCAGCCGCCGAGGCCGTCGCAGAGAAGCCGGTCAAAGCGCCGCGCAAGCGCGCACCTCGCCGGGCCAAGAGCTCCGACATCGTCGAGAAGCCCGCTGAGGCGCCGGTCGAGGCTGCCGCTGACGCACCGGTCGAGGCCGACGCTGAGGCACCGGTCGAGGCATCCGCTGACGCACCGGTCGAGGCATCCGCTGACGCACCGGTCGAGGCATCCGCTGACGCACCGGTCGAGGCGCCTGCCGACGCGCCGGTCGAGGCATCCGCTGACGCACCGGTCGAGGCATCCGCTGACGCACCGGTCGAGGCGCCTGCCGCCGACGCCGCGAGCGACGACAAGCCCACCACGGGCCGTGGCCGAGGCGCCGGCCGTGGCCGGGGCGCCGGTCGCGACAAGGCTCCCGAGGTCGACAAGACCGCCGAGGCAGACAAGCCCGCCGAGGCCGAGACGGCCGCTGAAGGCGACGCGCAGGGCGAGGGCCGCGGCAACGCCGCCGGTCGTGGCGCTGCCGCCGAGGGTGACGAGTCCGCCGAGGGCGAGACTCCTTCGCGCAGCCGCAGCCGTTCGCGCAGCCGCAGCCGCAACCGCAACAAGGACGGCGCGACGGGCGCCCAGGGCGGCCAGAACGCTCAGGCTGTCCAGAGCACGCCGGACGTCGCCGAGAAGCCGCAGCCTGCCGAGTCCGATGACGAGTCGGGCCAGGGCGCCGGCCGTGGCCGCCAGCGCAACAAGCGCCGCCCGCAGGGTGGCAGCGGCGACGAGTTCGACACCGAGATCGGCGAGGACGACATCCTCATCCCGATCGCCGGCATCCTCGACGTGCTCGACAACTACGCTTTCGTGCGCACCACCGGTTACCTTCCCGGCACCAGTGACGTCTACGTCTCGCTCGGCCAGGTGAAGAAGTACAACCTGCGAAAGGGTGACGCCGTCGTCGGCGCGATCAAGCAGCCGCGCGAGAACGAGCAGTCCGGTCGCCAGAAGTACAACGCGCTGGTCAAGGTGGATTCGGTCAACGGTCTGTCCGTCGAGGATGCCGCCAACCGTGTCGAGTTCGGCAAGCTCACCCCGCTGTACCCCCAGGAGCGCCTGCGCCTGGAGACTGCGCCGGAGAAGCTGACCCAGCGCATCATCGATCTGGTCGCACCCATCGGCAAGGGCCAGCGTGGCCTGATCGTCGCGCCCCCCAAGGCGGGCAAGACGATCGTGCTGCAGCAGATTGCCAACGCCATCGCGACGAACAACCCCGAAGTGCACCTGATGGTCGTGCTCGTGGACGAGCGGCCCGAAGAGGTCACCGACATGCAGCGCACCGTCAAGGGCGAGGTCATCGCGTCGACCTTCGACCGTCCGGCAGAGGACCACACCACCGTCGCCGAGCTCGCCATCGAGCGTGCCAAGCGCCTCGTGGAGCTCGGTCGCGACGTCGTGGTGCTCTTGGACTCGATCACGCGTCTGGGTCGTGCCTACAACATCACCGCTCCCACATCCGGCCGCGTTCTCACCGGTGGCGTCGACGCGTCGGCGCTGTACCCGCCGAAGCGCTTCTTCGGAGCCGCGCGCAACATCGAAAACGGCGGATCGCTCACGATCCTTGCCACGGCGCTCGTGGAGACCGGGTCCAAGATGGATGAGGTCATCTTCGAGGAGTTCAAGGGCACCGGCAACAGCGAACTGCGCCTGAGCCGCCAGCTGGCGGACAAGCGCATCTTCCCGGCCGTCGACGTCAACGCGTCGAGCACGCGCCGCGAAGAGATGCTGTTGTCGGCCGACGAGGTCAAGATCACGTGGAAGCTGCGCCGCGCCCTCGCCGGGCTCGACACGCAGCAGGCGCTGGAGGTCGTGCTCGGCAAGCTCCGCGAGACGCAGTCCAACGTCGAATTCCTCGTGCAGATGCAGAAGTCGATGCCCGCGCCCAGCCGTGACGGTAACGCCGCCGGCAACAGCAACGCGCACGACAACAGCATCCGCTGAGCGGGACCCGAGTGTCCGACGCCGGCATGTTCGAGTCCGTCCGCGGGCTGATCGACGAGCACCGCGCGGTGCAGGAGGAACTCTCCGACCCCGCGGTGCACGCCGATGCCGCGCGCGCCAAGCGCGTGAACCGTCGGTATGCCGAGCTTTCGCGCATCGTCGCGGCCCACGATGCGTGGGTCGCGGCGGCGGATGACCTCGAGGCCGCGCGCGAGCTGGCCAAGGAGGACACCGCCTTCGCGGAAGAGGTGCCCGCGCTGGAGGAACAGGTCGCGACCGCTCAGGAGCGGTTGCGGCGCCTGCTCATCCCGCGCGACCCCGACGACGCCCGTGACGTGATCATGGAGATCAAGCAGGGCGAGGGCGGCGCTGAGAGCGCGCTGTTCGCGGCTGATCTGCTGCGGATGTACATGCAGTACGCGGCATCCAAAGGGTGGAAGACCGAGCTGCTGGAGCGCAACGAGTCCGACCTGGGTGGCTACAAGGACGTCCAGGTGGCGATCAAGGGCTCCTCGAGCGACCCCGCGCAGGGCGTCTGGGCGCACCTGAAGTACGAAGGCGGCGTGCACCGCGTGCAGCGGGTGCCGGCGACGGAGTCGCAGGGGCGCATCCACACCTCCACCACCGGCGTGCTGGTGTTCCCCGAGGTCGACGAGCCCGAAGAGATCCACATCGATCCGAACGACCTGAAGATCGACGTGTTCCGCTCCTCGGGCCCCGGCGGCCAGTCGGTCAACACGACCGACTCCGCGGTGCGCATCACGCACGTGCCGACCGGCATCGTCGTGTCGATGCAGAACGAGAAGTCGCAGCTGCAGAACCGCGAAGCCGGCATGCGAGTGCTGCGCGCCCGGCTGCTGGCTCGCCAGCAGGAGGAACGCGACGCTGCGGCATCCGATGCCCGCCGCTCGCAGATTCGCGGCATGGACCGCTCGGAGCGCATCCGCACGTACAACTTCCCCGAGAACCGCATCGCGGACCACCGCACCGGGTACAAGGCCTACAACCTCGACCAGGTGATGGACGGCGCTCTGGAGCCGATCATCGAGTCGGCGATCGCCGCCGACGAAGAAGCGCAGCTGGCGGCCCTCGGCTCCGACGCGTAACGCGTCCTCGCGCGCTATGGTCGGCGCATGATCATGTTCCTGCTGCGCGCGCTGATCTTCCTGGCATCTGCGGCGCTCGGCCTCATCGTCGCCGATCTGATCCTCAGCGGTTTCCAGATCGACTGGTCCGACTGGTGGGGGTTCGTGCTGTGCATCGTGATCTTCGCGATCCTGCAGAGCGTGCTTGCGCCGTGGATCGCCAAGATCGCCCGCCGGTACGCGCCGGCGCTGCTGGGCGGCATCGGCATCATCTCCACGCTCGTGGCGCTGCTGATCGTGGTGCTGCTGCCCATCGGCGGGCTGCGGATCACCAACGCGCTGTCGTGGGTGCTGGCGCCGGTGGTGGTGTGGGTGGTGACGGCCGTGGCGACCGTGCTGCTGCCGATGGTGTTCATCCGGCGGAAGGTCGACGAGCGCCGCGACGAGCGCCGCGCGTAGCGGCCGCCGCGGGCGCGTAACTCAGGAAGAACGGGGTGCCGGCCGGGGTTTCAGGATGCCGGGGGTCGGTTCTTCCTGAGTTATCGTCCGGCGCGGTGGGGTGGGGATCAGTGGCATTTCCTCCCCAGCCGGGGGTCCGGGGAGATATCCACAACCCCAGGTCAGGCATTGTTTCGGGGCCCTTTGATGTCGGAGGGGGTCGGCAGGATTGGGGGTATGAACACCTGCCCGACCACCACCGCCCGGGCGGCAGTGCTGTCGCATGAGCAGGTGATCTCCGGGCTGGAGGAGGTGCGGCGGCGTCGGGCGGAGGTGGATGCCGATGAGGTGTGGTTCCTGTCGCAGGCGGAGGCG
>NZ_JANJFD020000015.1:0-45617 GCF_024623575.2 Microbacterium sp. zg-YB36 | reverse complement strand
GGGGCGGGTGCCGGGGCCGGGGCGGGCGGCGGGGCCGGGGCGGCCTCGGGAGCCGGCTCGGGTGCGGGCTCGGGCTCGGGCTCGCGAGGCAGCGGCGACGGCGGAGCAAACGCGTGCGCCGGAATGGGAACCGCGACCACAGACGGCGCCGCCAGCCCGGTCCAGTCCCGGCGCGCGGGCTCGACCGGCTCGACCGGCTCGCTGCGCGTGTCCGCTCTCAGACGCTCTCGCCGCCGGGTCCGAAGCACGGGCGGCGCGGTGTCCGGCGTCGCGCCCGGACGAGCATCCTGTCGTTGGTTCTGTTCGATATCGGGAGGCCGACCGCTGAGCACGGCGTGCCAGATCGGGTCGCTCTGCGACGGCAGCACCCCCGCTGCGCCCGTCGCGTCGTCGTGGGCCGCTTGTGCCGATTCATGTGGCCGGAACACCATCGTCCTCTTCCCCAGCTCCCTCAGCCGGCGCGCATGCGGTCAGTGCCCCGACCGCGGCTGCTCGCCGGTTCACGTCGCGAGTTCCCCAGCGCGACGATGTGCGCGTCGTCAGGCACCCGGTCCGCGGAAACCGTCGCGACGCGCGCCGAGCCACGGTCACCACCGTGCTGCGCACAGCGGGTGCCGGAACAATTGCGACCATCGCGGATTCCGTTCGAGCGGATATATCGGGGGGATGACTCGAAACGTAACGCGGTGGTTCGTGCCGACTCGGGTGTGTCGGACCGGCGAACCGCGTACAAGACCCACTATGGGGGACGAGGGTCCTCCAGCACCAGCGACGATCTCATCCCGACGCGCAGTAGGACGCGATCTTGTCGGCGAGAACGGTGAGGGCGGCACGGATGGCAGGGCCCGCTGCCCGCCACCCGGGCCGCTGCCCCGCAGCAGCGGGGGTCCTCGTCGTTTCCATGCCCGCGAGGTTTCCACCTGGAGCGCGCTCCAGGTCAAGCGCTGGCTCGGCATCCACCTCGCTCGGTCGTCGCACATGCCCCTGCGCGCGTGGTTCAGGGGTCGTTCACGACGACCGAATCCCCGCGGCGCGCGCTCAGTCGTCGCAAAGGGCCCCGGAACCCGGGCGCAGGGGATGTTTGCGACGACCGAAGGATGCCGCGGGGCGCCGAGCCCCGCGCGCGGCGGGTTACCAGAGCGGGTGGATGTCTGCCCGCAGGCTCCGGTTGTAGACGTCCCGCACGACGGCGTCGAACGCGTCGAGGTCGAAGGCGCCG
The DNA here is from genome assembly GCF_024623575.2 of Microbacterium sp. zg-YB36. Lineage (NCBI taxonomy): Bacteria > Bacillati > Actinomycetota > Actinomycetes > Micrococcales > Microbacteriaceae > Microbacterium > Microbacterium sp. zg-YB36. The sequence goes on along the minus strand of NZ_JANJFD020000015.1, from coordinate 44,398 downwards.
GGCTCGAGGAACGCCGCCGCATCGGCGTTCGCGGTGGCCTGCGCCACGGTGCGGGCGCCGGGGATGACGCTCGTCACGCCGCGGCGCGACGCGACCCACGCCAGCGAGGCCGCCGGCAGCGAGACGCCCTCGGGCAGGGCGGCAGCCAGCTCGGCGGCAGCGGCGATGCCGGTTTCGTAGTCGACGCCGGAGAACGTCTCACCGCGGTCGAAGGCCTCGCCGTGGCGGTTGAACGAACGGTGGTCGTCGGCGGCGAACGCCGTCGTGGCGGTGTACTTGCCGCTGAGCAGACCCGACGCCAGCGGCACGCGGGCGAAGATCGCGACGCCGGCATCCGCCGCCGCCGGCAGAACCTCGTCGAGCGGCTTCAACCGGAACGGGTTGACGATGATCTGCACGTTCGTCACGTGCGGCCGCGCGATCGCGGCGAGCGCCTGCGCGCACGTCTCCACCGACACGCCGTAGGCGGCAATGGCACCGGATGCCACCAGCGCGTCGAGCGCGTCGTACGTGGCATCCGCCTCGATCACTTCTGTGGGCGGGCAGTGCAGCTGCACGAGGTCGAGCGTGTCGACACCGAGGTTGCGACGCGAGCGTTCGGTCCAGGCGCGGAAGTTCTCCGACGTGTAGTTGGCGGGTTCCTGCGCCATGCGCCGGCCCATCTTGGTGGCCACGGTGATGCCGTGGCCGGCACGCTCGGCGAGGAACCCGCCGATGATCGTCTCGCTGCGGCCATCGCCGTAGACGTCGGCGGTGTCGAAGAGCGTGACACCGCTGTCGGCGGATGCCGCGAGCACAGCGCGCGCGTCGGCTTCGGAGACATCGCCCCAATCGGCGCCGAGCTGCCAGGTACCGAGACCGATCGCCGAGACTGCGCGTCCGGTGCGTCCGAGGGGACGGTGTTGCATGGGGACTCCTTCGTAGGAATCCAGGATGTCACGTCGCCCGCGTCGCCACACGCCCGACCAGCGCGGTGTCCACAGCGGCGGCGACGATGATCGCGAGCACATATGCCACCAGGTCGCGCGCGTCGAACACGGTTACCAGCAGCAGCATCGCGGGCGGCAGCGCCGCCCCGATGCGCTCGGGCACGCCGGTGAGCTGGAACAACTCCACCGCCACGCACCACGTCACCGCGACGAACCCCACGACCCACGGGCGCGGCTTCGGGAACAGCAGCACCAGTCCGACGTAGGCGGCGAGCGCGTAGAGCACATCGCCGGCGATGTCGGATGCCGCGACGCCCGGTGCCCAGCGGTGCACGGCCAGGCCCGCGGCGATGGTCGCTGCGAGCAGGACGGCGGCGACGAGGCGACGGCGGGCGGGGCGCGGCATCCGGTCACTGTATCGGCCGATGCGAGAGGATCGGAGCATGGATGCCGCGCTCAACGCACTGACCCGCATGCCCGAGCCGCAGTTCGTCATGACCGCCGACGGCGACCGGCTCGCCACCTACACGTGGGGCGACGAGGCGGCGCCGACGGTGCTGTGCGTGCACGGGTTCGGCTCCAGCACCCGCGACAACTGGGTGAACACCGGGTGGGTGCGGGATCTGCTGCAGGCGGGGCTGCACGTGCTCGCGGTCGATCAGCGCGGACACGGCGCCAGCGACAAGCCGCACCTGGCCACCGCGTACGAGATGACGAGCCTCGTCTCCGACCTCCTCAACGTGCTCGACACCTACCTGCTCGACACGGTGCGCTACGTCGGCTATTCACTCGGCGGGCGCGTCGGCTGGCAGACCGCGGTCGACGCGCCGACGCGCATCGAGCGGGCGGTGCTGGGCGGCATCCCCGATGGCCGGCCACTCGCGCGCATGCAGATCGCGCAGGTGCGGGCCTACCTCGACGAGGGTCGCCCGGTGGAGGATGCCGTGACCCAGCGGTACGTCGCACTGGCCGAGCGGGTGCCGACGAACGACCTGCGCGCACTGGTCGCACTGGCCGAAGGCATGCGACTGGGCGAGAGCGATCCCGACCCGGCGTCGCCGCCCGCGCAGCCGGTGCTGTTCGCCACCGGCACCGAGGACCCGATCCTGGAGCAGTCGCGGCGCCTGGCGGGCGTCGCGCCGCACGGCACGTTCGTGGAGATTCCCGGCCGAAACCACATCAACGCGCCCGGGTCGCGGGCGTTCCGCCAGGCGGGAGTGGACTTCCTCTCCTGATCTCGGCGCGCACGCGCCCGCCGGTCACCCCGGGTGGATGCCGCTGGCAGCGACGACCGCACCCTCGTCGGGGATGCCGGCATCCACCTCTCGCACGACACCGCGCCGGCCCGGGCCCCACTGGCGGTACCCGGTGAACGCGATCGGCACCCCGCGGGCGACGCGGAGGTCGGCACTGTCCATCGCCTGCACGTGCAGGTGCGGCTGGGTCGAGTTGCCGGAGTTGCCGCACTGCGCGACCGGGTCCCCCACCGCCACCTCGTCGCCGACACCGACGCGCATCGATCCGGCCCGCAGGTGCACCATCGCCACGAGCATTCCGCTCACCCGGTCGCGCAGGATCACGTGGTTTCCCGCCACCGCGTGCGGCCCCTCGCGCAGCCGCCCGGCCTGACCGGCGGCATACCGGATCAGCGCGAGCTGCGACCGCCGTGCCTCGTGGTCGGGCTCGCCGTCGTGGACGGCGACGACAACTCCGGCGACCGGTGCCGACAGTGGCGTTCCGAAGGCAGAGAACCGCTCGGGCGGTTCGGTCGCGAGAAGCGTCCGCCAGTCCTGCGTCGCGGCGGTACGTCCCCGCTCGTCCACCTCGACGAAGTCGATCGCGTACCGCTGCCCGAACACGTCGACCCCGTGGCTCGGGTCGCGCCGGGCGGGGCTGTTCTGCACGAGCCACCGGCCCGCGAAGGGCAGGGTCATCAGCACCGGTGCGACCGTCGCCACACGCTCAGCCGCCGGCGGTGAGGTGGCGGCGCTGGTCCACGAGCGGGCAGGTGAACACGTCCCGCTCCCCCAGCCCGACGCGATTGATGTAGCGGACGATGATCGCGTACGAGGTGAACAGGCCGGTCTGCGTGTAGGGGATGTCGTGCTCGCGGCAGTAGGCGGCGATCATCGGGGCGGCCGCCCGCAGGTGGGGACGGGGCATCGACGGGAACAGGTGGTGCTCGATCTGGTAGTTGAGCCCGCCCATCACGGTGTCCAGCACGCGGCTGCCGCGGATGTTGCGGCTCATCGTCACCTGGCGGTGGAGGAAGTCCAGGGTCATGTCGCGGGGGACGATGGGCATGCCCTTGTGGTTCGGGGCGAACGACGCGCCCATGTAGAACCCGAACACCCCCAGTTGCACGGCAAGGAACGCCACCGCGACCCCCGGCGACAGCACGAAGAACACCAGGACCCCGTAGCCGATCAGTCGGATGCCGATGAAGCCGATCTCGACCCAGCGACGGTTCAAGTGCTCGCGCACGAAGACGCGGCGCACCCCGGAGGCGTGCAGCGAGATGCCCTCCAGCAGCAGGATCGGGAAGAAGAACAGGCCCTGGTGGCTGCGCAGCCAGGAGATGACCGCCGGGCGCGGCACCGCGGCCGCTTCGGCTGTCACGACGATGACGGGCAGCTCGATGTCAGGGTCGGCGCCCAGCTTGTTCGGGTTGGCGTGATGCCGGGTGTGCTTGTGCTGCCACCACCCGTAGCTCATGCCGACGAGCAGGTCGCCGATCACCAGGCATGCCCAGTCGTTCCACTTGCCCGAGACGAAGATCTGGCGGTGCGCGGCATCGTGTCCGAGAAACGCGATCTGGGTCAGCACGATCCCGAGCACGGCGGCGGTGAACATCTGCCACCAGGTGTCACCGATCCAGACGAAGGCGGTCAGGCACAGACCCAGCACCACCGGCGCCGCGATGAGTTTCGCCCAGTAGTAGCCGTACCGTCGTCGCAGCAGGCCACTGTCGCGGATGATCTGCGCCAGGCCGGTGAACTCGCTCGGACCCTCACGCTTCACCCCGGACGATGCACGGGCGGGTCCGGTGGCGCGGATCTCGTTCATGGCCTACCTGCTCTCGCAGCAATGCTCCGGTCGCGGTGGGCGCCTTCATCCAGCCGGCGTTGCGCATCCGTGCGGTCCAGTTGATATTGGCAGGCTACGCGCAGATTCTGGATGCCTCACAGCTTCAACCTCGATAGCGTTCGACAGTGGGGTTCTCGCCGCTGGGGTTGATCGTCGCCGTCGCCGTGCTCGCACCGAATCTGCTGATGCTGTGGCTCCCGCCGCACCCGCCGCTCACACCGGTGAGGGTGCCGCGTGCACTCGAGTGGCTCGAGCGCGCGGGACAGGCGCTGTGCCTCGTGGTGCCGGCGATCACCGAGCCCGGGGCGTTGCGCTGGGGCTGGGTCGTGCCGGCGCTTGCCGCGCTCGCCGCCTACTACGCGCTGTGGGGCCGCTACCTCGCGGGCGGCCGCTCGGGTACCGCGCTGTACCGGCCGCTGTGGGGTCTACCCGTGCCGATGGCCATCTTTCCGGTGACGGTGTTCCTCGCCGCGTCCGTGTGGCTGAGCAACGGGTGGCTCGCGTTGAGCGCCGTGATCCTGGCGGCCGGCCACATCCCGGCGGCGCTGATCATCGCCCGCCAGGTGGACGCCCGGCGCTGAGTGGCCGAGCGCCGCGGGTAGCGTGGAAGTATGCGTTCCATCGATCCCCTCTGGGTCCGTCATGCCATGTGGTGGCACGTTTATCCCCTCGGATTCGTCGGCGCGCCCCAGACCCTGCCGCCGGCCGAGCAGCCGGTGATTCACCGGATCGACCGCATCGAAGCGTGGCTCGACCACGTGCAGCAGCTCGGCCTCAACGGCCTGCAGCTCGGGCCGGTCTTCGCCTCATCCACCCACGGGTACGACACCGTCGACTACTTCCGCATCGACCCTCGCCTCGGCGACGAGAACGACCTCGTGCGACTCATCGGGCACGCACGCGACCGCGGCATCCGCGTGCTTCTGGACGGCGTGTTCAACCATGTCGGGCGAGAGCACCCGCTCTTCCGGGCGCTTCAGGAGCAGGGACCGGATGCCGACAGCGCGGACCTGTTCCGAGTGAACTGGGACGGTTGGCACGAGGGCGACACCGTGGATGCCGATGTCTTCGAGGGCCATGAACAACTCGTGGCGCTGCGGCACGACTCGCCCCGCGTCGTCGACCTCGTCGTGGATGTCATGACCTACTGGCTGGACCGCGGCATCGACGGGTGGCGCCTGGACGCCGCATACGCCGTTCCCCCGTCGTTCTGGGCCGCGGTTCTGCCGCGAGTGCGCGAACGCCACCCCGATGCGTGGTTCACCGGCGAGGTCATTCACGGCGATCAGGCCGCGATAGTCCGAGAATCGACGATCAATTCGCTCACCCAGTACGAACTGTGGCAGGGCATCTGGCACAGCATCGCCGACCGCAACCTCCACGAACTCGCGCACGCGGTCCGACGTCACACCGCTCTGCTCACCACCATGGTCCCGAGCACCTTCGTCGGCAATCACGACGTGACCCGAGTGGCCACGGCGGTCGGCGACGCGTTCGTCCCGCATGCGCTCGCTGTGCTCTTCACGGTCGCCGGCACCCCGGCGATCTATGCCGGCGACGAGTACGGGTATCACGCCGTGAAGGAGGAGCGCTTCGGCGGCGATGACGCGATCCGGCCCGAGTTCCCCGCGTCTCCGCCCGCGGTCGAGACGCTCGACCCGTGGGCCGCGGACACGCTGCATCTCACCGAGGCGATGATTGCGCTGCGCCGACAGCGACCGTGGTTGCATGAGGCCGCCACCGACGTGGTGGAGGTCGACAACGGGTCGATCGTGCTGCGGACCGCGACACCTGATGGTTCCGTGGTGTGCGCGCTCAATCTCGGAGCCACTCCCGTCACCGTCTCGGCGGCCGGCGCTCGTACCGTGCTGATCGGTCAAGGGGACCTCGGCGACTCGACGCTGACGCTCCCCCCGCAGGGGTGGGTCATCGCCGAGTAGCACCGGCCTCAGACGTCGAGCACCCGCAGACTCACCGTCACGGGGCCGCCCTCGACGAGGGCTTCGGCCTCACGAACGGCGCGTTTGAGCGGCAACCAGTACCGGCCCGACGAACTGGGGAAGATCGAGGTGCGCCAGGTCGTCCGACCGACCGACGCCTCGACGCGCACCGAGCCGAACCCGCGCGCGAAGGGCGCCGTGAGCTCGCTGATGTCCTCACTCAGCTCCTCGGGTACGTCCGCGAACAACCATGCCTCGGGCCGCGCAGTCCATCGGAACACGACCGACTCGAACTCGATGTGCATGACACCACCCTCGCCTAGATGACGGATGCCGCCCGGCACCCTCACGCTTCCAGAAACGACAGCACGTCGCGGGGGAAGCGCCGCTGCAGCGTCGTTCCCATGTGCCCGATCCGCGGGTACAGGATCAATCGGGCGTCCGGGATGCCGGCGGCGGTGTCGCGGAACAACCGGGGCGTGTAGTACCGGTCCTTCTCGGCACCGATCACGAGGGTGGAAGCGGTGATCCTGCCGAGCTGCGGCTGGAGGTCGAAATCGTCTTCGGCGTCGAGCATGGCCAGCAGATCTGGGCCGGCGTTCCCGAAAGTGCGCCGCCCCATCACCCAGCCCCCTGCGCCCAGCACGAGAGCGCCCAGCCCGGTCGCGGCCATCGCGGCGACGCCGACGGCCCCCGCCCGCCGGGGCCGGCCCGAGCGCACGGCGGCCGCGATCTCGCGCTGCACCCGCAGTCCGTTATCGCTCAGCCGATGGGCGGCGGAGACGACCACGAGCCGGCGGACGAGTTCCGGATGGTCCACGGCGAGCTGCAGGGCGACGCTGCCGCCGGTGGACACTCCGATGACGTCCACCGGTGGGGGCAGCCGCTCGCGGATGACCGTGGCGAAGTCGGCAGCGATCTGCGCCATCGTCGCGGGGGGCGCCAGTCCCCGCCGACGATTCAGCCAGATCAGTTCACGGCTGCGTGCAAACGGCGTGAGCAGATGCAGCTGCAGGGTCAGATCCAGTCCGCTCGGCGTATCGGGCTCGCCGGACAGGCCCGGCAGGAACAGCAGCGGCGCCCCGGCACCGACCCGAAAGTAGGCCAGCCCCGGCGGCCACGCCCCCTCGTCGGTCTTCGAGATCCTCGTCACGGTCACGGCCTCCTGCCCCATCCGGGTCGAGATCATCATCGCGAGCATCGCGGCGCGGCGCCACGGCATGCCCGGGGCGCGCCCGCCCTTGTCCGCTCCCACGGCGGTCGGGATGATGGGGCGATGCAGCCACCTCTCGGCAGGTACCAGGAGATCGCCGACACGCTTGCTCGGCACGGGCTGGGTTTCCTCGGCGCGCAGATCGGGGTCACGCGGTGGCTGCCCGCCCGCTACCGCACAGCGCCAGGCAGCGCGGACGAGCCGGCCAACACCGCCGAGCGGGTGCGCCTGGTGCTCGAGGATCTCGGCCCCACGTTCATCAAACTCGGGCAGTTGCTCTCCACTCGTCCCGACCTGCTGCCGCCGGCCTACATCTCGGAGCTGTCGAAGCTGCAGGATGCCGCCCCTCCGGTTCCCGACGAGCAGATCCGCGAGACGATCCGGCAGGAACTCGGTGCCGACCCCGAAGACCTCTTCGCCTCGTTCGAGTGGACGCCGATGGCATCCGCGTCGATCGGTCAGGTGCATGCCGCGACGCTCGCCGACGGCACGTCCGTCGTGGTGAAGGTGCGCCGCCCCGAGGTCGTGCGGCAGGTGCAGGAGGACCTCGAGATCCTGAACAACCTCGCCGCCCGCGCGGCCCGTGCGTGGGAGCCCGCGCGCACCTACGACGTTCCCGGGATCGCGAGGGAGTTCTCCGAGACGCTGCGCGCGGAGCTGGACTACCTGCGCGAGGCGCGCAACGCCGAACGGTTCGCGGCCGACTTCGCCGACCGGTCCGACGTGGTCATCCCGCGCGTCTACTGGGAGACCACGACCTCCCGCGTCCTGACGATGGAACGGATGACCGGCATCAAGGTCAGCGACCGAGAAGCGCTGGATGCCGCAGGGATCGACCGTCGGGAAGTGGCCGTCACCGGGGCGGACATCGTGCTGTCGATGATCTTCGAGCACCGCTTCTTCCACGCCGATCTGCATCCCGGCAACGCATTCGTCCGTCCGGACTCGGTCGCGCTCATCGACTTCGGCATGGTGGGCGAGATCACGGAAGAACTGCAGGACGGGCTCGCCGACGTCTTCATCGCCGCCGCCACCCGGAATTCAGACGGCCTCGCGAGCGCCGTCATCAACCTCTCGGTCGCGCAGGGCTCGGTGGACCGACGCGCGCTTCGCGCCGCAATGTCATCGCTGTTCGGCGAGTTCTCGGACCGAACGCTCGGCGAGATCCACTTCACGACGCTGGCGACCGATCTGCTTCGGGTGCTGCGGGAGCACCATCTGCAGCTCCCGCAGGAGGTCTCCCTTGTCGTCCGGGCGCTGCTGGTGATCGAAGGCGTGGGCGTGCAGCTGGACCCGACCTTCGAGTTGAACTCGGTGCTCACCCCGTTCGCTCGGCGCCTCATCCAACGCCGATTGTCCCTGGCCGCGGTGACCAAGCGGATCGGGCGCGCCTCGATCGACGCGGGCGAACTGCTGCTCGAGCTGCCGACGCGGCTGCGACGGCTGCTGGAAGTGATGGATCACAACGGCATCGAAGTGCACCTCCGGGCGGCAGAGCTGGATCCGCTGGTCGGACGCGCGGAGCGGATCGGGAATCGGCTGGTCGCCGGAATCATCACGGCCGCACTCATCAACGGTCTCGGTCAGGTGATCGCCCGGGACAGCAGGCTGCGCACCTGGAAGGGCGCGCTGACGGGCACCGGCATCGCGACGTTCACGACCCTGAGCGGCTACCTGCTGTGGACGGCGCGGCGTCGCCGGTAGCGAAGGAGCGCGCCGGCCGTCCCAGCGGTGCGGGTGACTAGGAGATCCAGCGGGATGTCACACCGAACGCGTCCGCCACCGCGCGGATCTCTGCTGTGCTGAGTCCTTCTGCCTGACCTCCGCCGGTGAGGTTCATGTACTCGTACTTGGCGCCGGTCTCGGCGTACTCGACCCGGTCGACCGCGCGCGTGACCGACAGGTCCGAGCGGGCCATCACGCCGTGCTTGCTCCACAGCACGATCTCGAAGTGGCGCAGCCCCCGGACATTGGCATCCATCAGCTCTGCCGACCCCGGGACCATGAACTCCAGCACGCCGATGCCGTCCGGAAGGGCGACGATCGACTCGGGCTCCCACCGCAGGATGCGGCGGTTCATCGCCTCGGTGTCCCGGTACAGCGGGATGTGGCTGAGGTAGGTCAGGTGCGGCGGCTGCGCGTGCACGACCGCGTGGAAGGGCAGGTTGCGCCGGCCGACCTGGTCATCGTGCACCGCCAGGTGCGAGTTGAACTCACTGGTGAGGGCCGCGAACTGACGCTGCGGGGACGTGAGCATCTCGGCGTGGGTACCGCCGGGCTCCACGATCACCGCGGCGATGGCCGCGAGCGGGTTCTCGGCGATCTGCCGCAGGCGCCGGCCTGATCCGGTGACCAGGAGCGTCCGACCAGCCAGCGCGGGTGCCGGCAAGGGCAGCTCGATCCGCTCCGAGATCGGAAAGATCTGCCGCACGCGCGGCAGCTCGTCCAGGCAGAGAGAGATGTTGCCCGCACCCGCTTCGCTGGCGTCGATCTCGCAGATCCGGTGTCCGGCCGCGCCCATGTTGGCGAGGTATTCCTCGATGGTCGGACGATCGATGCCCATGCTGACTCCTCGTGACGATCGGAAATGAATCGTTTCAAGAATACGTATGGTCAGACCACACTGTCAACAGAGTTTCTGTTCAGGCCGCGACCGAGCGTGCCGTCCGCTCGGCCGTCGTCACGATGGTCGCGAACCCCCGCGCTCCCAGGACGCTCTCGGTGCGGCGCATCAGTTCCTCACCGGACACCGCGCCGTAGCCCGGCCCGGCCCCGATCGCGGAGGTCGTCGTGGCATCCGTGACGAACTCCACGTCGAATCCGAGGTCGCCGGCCACCCGCGCCGTGGTCTCGCAGCACTGCTCGGTGCGGATGCCGCAGATCACCACCCGCCGCACACCCCGTGCCGTGAGCTGGTGCTGCAGGTCCGTCGACGTGAAGGCATTGACGGTCGTCTTGGTGACCTGGATCTCGCCGTCGCGGGGGTCGAGCTCGGCGATAACCCGGACGAATCCCGAGCGGGGGTCGAACACCCCGCCCGTGCCGGGTTCGGAGTGGGTGACCCACGCGACGACGTCGCCCGCTGCGCGGGCATGGTCGACGAGCCGTGCGATGTTCGCCAGCAGCTGCGGATTGGCCGTCGCCGCCCAGTCGTCGGGCCGCTGCCGGAAGGACTCCTGCGCGTCGATCACCAGGAGGGCGGTGTCAGTTTCGCGTGTCATGCGGCTCATCCTGGCGCCACCGGCCCGACCCGGAAAGCCGTAATGCCGCCAACGAACGGAGCGATCCGGACATCCCGCGTCGGTGGCCGGCGGGGAAACGTCCCATTCGGCGAGACTGGGCTTTGCGCGCCGACACCGAAGGATCCAGAGTGCTGTTGTGGCCGCGTCTGCGTGAGCGTCGCCACCGCCCCAACAGAGAGGTTGGCAATGCTCCCTGACACCGCGTCGGTGACGCAATGACCCAGAACGAGCCCGAAGAGTCGATCTACGGGAACACCAACACCTATTACACGATCCCGAAGCTGAATCAGGGGGTGCCGCCGGACCCTCGGTTCATGCGGATCCTCTCCACGGTCGAGGTCACGATCGGTGTGACACTGTTCGCCCTGCTCTTCTTCGGTGTGATGTACCAGGTGCTGGGGCGCTACTTCCCGGCGGTCGGCTGGGTCGGCGCCGGTGAACTGGCGCTGCTGGCCATGGTCGCGATGACGTTCATCACGACCGGCTACCTCGTCGGGCGCAACGGTCACATCGTGATCGAGGTGTTCGACCAGATGCTCGCCGGCAAGAAGCTCTTCACCGCGCTGCGCATCGTGTCGGCCGTCATCATGGCCGCCACCAGTCTCGCCCTCGCCTATGAGGCGTTCGTGAAGATCGAGATCGAGTGGGCGCGCGCCAGCGCTGCGATGCACATCCCGCTGGGCATGCTGTACGTCTTCGCCCTCATCGGGTTCCTGTCGGCGGCATTCCACTCGATCATGAAGATCCCCTACGCCCACCGCCCAGAGCGACAGCTCAACATCTCCGAGATGGAAGGCTGATCCTTGGAACTCTGGCTGTACATCGTCGTTCTCGTCGTCTTCCTGCTGCTGCGCGTGCCCGTCGCCTTCGCGATGATCGCCGCGAGCATGCTGTACTTCTACACGCAGGGGCTGTCCCCCGGTTACGCGATGTCGTCGATCGTGAACGGCATCAACAGCTTCCCCCTGCTGGCCGTGCCGCTGTTCATCTTCGTCGGGACGGTCGCAAACCACCTCGGCATCGCGACCCGGCTCTACGACTTCGCCCGGGCGCTGCTCCCCCGGCTTCCCGGCAACCTGGCCTACGTCAACCTCGCCACCGCGATCGGCTTCTCGTGGATCAGTGGTTCCGCACTCGCCGACGCCGCCTCCACCAGCAAGGTGCAGATCCCGCAGATGCTCAAGGCCGGCTACCCCTACGGGTTCTCCGCGGGGCTGACGGCATCCGGCTCGCTCATGAGCACGGTCATGCCGCCGAGCATCCCCGCCGTGCTCTTCGCCGCCACCGCCACGATCTCCACCGGTGCGCTGTTCGCCGGCTCCATCCTGCCGGCGATGCTGATGGCGCTGGGACTTGCCATCTACGTCTTCATCTGGGTCAAGCTGCACCCGGCGGTAGCCGTCAGCCGGTCGTTCGACGGTGCCATGCTGGGCAAGGCCGTCGTCAGAGTGCTCGGGCCGATGATGCTGCCGGTGATCATCCTGGGCGGCATCTTCAGCGGCTGGTTCACCCCCACCGAAAGCGCCGGGATCGCCGCGGCCTACATGCTGGTGCTCGGAGTGTTCTACCGCACGCTCACCTTCAAGGTGTTCTGGCGGGCGTCGAAAGAGACCGTCATCATCTCCGGCGGCATCCTGCTGATCCTCGGCGCCTCCAACCTCATGGGACAGGTCCTGGCCCGCGAGCAGGTCTCACGCAACCTGGGCGAATGGCTCAGCAACCTGACCGACAACCCTGTGGTCTTCCTGCTGCTGCTGAACGTGCTGCTGATCCTCCTCGGCATCTTCCTCGAGGCACCCCCGGTGATCCTCGTGCTCGTCCCGATCCTCATGCCCATCGCCGCGTCCTTCGGGATCGACCCGGTCCACCTCGGCGTCATCATGATCCTCAACCTCATGATCGGGTCGCTGACACCACCGGTGGGGGCTGTGCTGTTCGTCGTCGGTTCCATCACGCGCAGGCCCATGGGCGAGCTCTTCCGCGGCATCCTCCCCTTCCTGATTCCGCTCGGGGTCGTGCTGCTGCTGCTCACGCTGTTCCCTGCGATCGTCACGATCGTGCCCACATGGCTGGGGCTGATGTGACCCGCCGTCTCCCTGAAAGGACTCGTCGATGAGGAAACTCTTCGTCCTGAACGGCCCGAACCTCAACATGCTCGGCCAGCGCGAACCCGAGCTGTACGGGAGCGCGACCCTCGACGACGTGCGCAACGACTGCACTCGCCTCGCGGACGAGCTGGGATTCGACCTCTTCTTCGCGCAGACCAACGCCGAGTACCAGATGGTCGACTGGCTGCAGGATGCGTACCACGAGCGGGCCACGGTGGTGATCAACCCTGCAGGGTTGAGCTTCCGGTCGATCCCGGTGCTCGACGCCCTGCGGATGCTCCGCACCCCGATCGTGGAGATCCACATCACGAACATCCACGCCCGGGACACCGCGCACCAGAACTCGCTGGTATCGACCGTCGCGACCACAGTGATCGCCGGCGCAGGGGTGTTCGGGTACGAGCTGGCGATCAGAGCGGCAGATCGCCTGACCGGCTGACGCGGAAGCGCGCGACGTCCACCGTCACGCCCCGCTGTGCCGACAGCGCCGCCGCCTCGACGAGCGCCAGCGTGCCAGCGGCATCCGCGGCCGAAACGAGAGGGGCCGCGTTCCCCCGCACGACCTCGAGGAAGTGCGCGAGCTGACGGTGGAAAGACCCGGCCGGCGGCACCTGCAGGTACGAGCGCGACAGCGGCGAATGCCAGTCGGCGGACACCGACGGGTCGTATGAGTACTTCGCGAGGTTCGGCACCGACAGCGCACCCCGCGTGCCGACGAACTGGTACGCAGAGCCGTCCGGCAGGAACGGGAACTCCAGGGTGTCCTCGGTGGACTGATCCCAGCCCCACGGTGAGACACCCGCATCGGACGCGAGGAAGCTGCCGACGGCGCCGTTGTCGAACCGCAGGTTCACCGACGCGGTGTCTTCGACGTCGAGGTTGCGGGTGTGCGAACTCACCATCGCGTGGACCTCGGTGACCTCGCCGCACAGGTGACGCAGCAGATCGAGGTCGTGCACGAGATTGATGAGCATCACCCCGGCGCCGCGTTGGCGGTGCCACGGGGTGTCGGTGAAGTAGGCGTCCTCCTTGCGCGCGGACCATAGCCCGCTCACGGCGACGAGGGGACCGATCTCCCCTGCGCCGATCGCGGCGCGGGCACGCGCGACCGCCGGATGGTGGCGCCGGTGGTGCCCGACCAGCAGACGCCCGTGCAGCCGGTCGACCGCGTCGACCAGCCGCAGTGCCTCCGCGTAATCGACAGCGACCGGCTTCTCCAGCAGCACTGCCACGCCGGCGGTGAGGCACTCGATCGCGGTGTCGACGTGGAGCGCGTTGGGGTTGGCGATGATCACGGCGTCGAGGTCGGCCGATTCCAGCATCGCGCCGGCGTCGGGGTACGTCGGACACGCGAACGCGTCCGACGCCGCGACGGGATCGGCGACCGCCGCCAGCTCGGCATCCGGATTCGCTCGAATGAAATCGACATGCTGCCGGCCCATGAACCCGACGCCGATGACTCCGACGCGGACGGGCGCGGTCTCAAGGTTGTTCATGGGCACTCCCCCGTCTCGGCACAGCCACCGGTCGCGGTCAGCGTATGCGACGATCGGGCCGCTGTCGGCGATGTTCCATTCGACGGGACATCGCTTTGCGAACTGCAGGGAGTCGGCCAGAGTCGGCCACGACCCGATGCTGCCGTCTCGGCAACCGAAAACAGGTCACCTCAACCACGAAGACGTGCGTACACAAGAGGAGAGTCACATGAGCACAGTCCGCTCGACACGCCGGGGCATGGCTGCCGCGTCGGTGCTCGCAGCAGCAGCCCTCGTCGCCACCGGCTGCGCCGGTGGGGGCACACCCGAAGAAACGGAGACCGAAGCGGCCTCGGCGAACGAAGATGTCACCATCACCGTCGCCACCAGCCAGAACGAACAGACGCCGAACTACTACTGCGGTGTCGAACTGCTCAAGGAGCGCCTCGAGGATGCCGATATCGGCTTCACCGTGGAGCTGTACCCCGCCAGCCAGCTCGGCCCCGACGCGGACCGGTTCCCGCTCGTCCAGGCCGGCGACATCGACATCGACCTGCAGGGCGCCTCGGCGCTCAGCTCGACGTACGAGCCCATCGGCGTCGTCGATGCCGCCTACGCGTTCGACGATGTCGACCACGCGTTCGACTGGATCGACAACGGGTCGGAGGGTCTGTTCGCCGGCTTCCAGGAGGCCACCGGCGTGAGCATCGTCGACGGCTGGTACTTCGGCAACCGCACCTTCACCACCAAGGACGTCGAAGTCCGCAGCCCCGATGACCTCGCGGGCGTGCCGATCCGGTTCCCGAACTCGCCGGCCTTCCTCGCGAACGCCGAGGCGCTGGGCGTGACGAACCCGGTCTCGGTCGCAGTGGAAGAGGTCTACACCGCGTTGCAGCAGGGAATCGCCGTCGGCCAGGAGAACCCGATCGTGGCCACCCGGTCCTCCAGCTACGACGAGGTGCTCAACGTCGCGGTCCTCAACGACCACAACATCGGCATCCACTGGATCCTCGTCAGCGACATGACCTACGACAAGCTGAGCGAAGAACAGGCCACCCTGCTGGACGAGACCATCCACGAGATCCGCCCCGAGAACGCCACGTGCGTCGACGAGGCAACGGAGGAGATTCTCGACGAGTACCGCGCGAACGACGCGTTCACCGTGATCGAGAAGGAGGACATCGACATGGATGCCTTCATCAGCCAGGCGGAGGAGTTCTTCGGCGGCTACTTCTCGGGCGAGAACCTCGAGGCGTACCAGGCCATTCGCGAGATGGCCGGCTGACCGTCGGTTCGAACCAGAGGGGGTGGGTGCGACTTCGCACCCACCCCCTCTCCTCTTTCCGGGGACTGTTCAGGGGTTGCGGTGCGCCCCGACGCGACGGGTCAACGTCATTGCCGCCGCGTGAACGGCGGCAATGACCCGCTCGGGTTCGACGTCGTCGACCGAACCGGCGACCGAGATCGCCGCCAGCGGGACTCCCGCACGACCCATGATCGGACTGGCCACACACGCGCGCCCGACCACGCACTGCTCGCGCTCGACCGCAGTCCCCAGCCGCCGGGCCTCTCCCAGCTCTTGCACCAGTGCATCCAGGTCGCCCACCGTCTGAGGTGTCCGCCTGCCCAGCACGCCGTCGCTTGCGAGGGCGTGCACGGCCTCGGGCGGCGAGAAGGCGAGAATCGCCTTGCCCAACGCGGTCGCGTGCGCCGGTAGCCGCCCACCGACCCGCAGAACTGGAGGCGTCGCCGGGACTCCGAGGACGGTAGCGATGCAGACGACATCGGTGACGTCGAGGACGGCGAGATTGACGGTGTACCCCGTCATGTTGCGCAAGTCGGTCATCACCGGTAACGCCGCTCGGCGCAACCGGCGGGGTTCAACCACGGTCTGGCCGAGTTCGAACAGCCGGACACCCAGATAGAGCTTGTCTCCCTCGCGATCCAGCAGCCGCTGCGCGACGAGCTCGGCCGAGATCCGCGACACCGTCGACTTCGGCAGGTTGGCGCGGCGCGCGAGCTCCGAGATCCCGAGCCCCTCGTCGTCTTCGGTGAACGCCTCGAACACTGCCGTCAAGCGGTCCAGCACGCTGACCGAATCCGTCCAATCCGCTGTGCGCACGGCTGCCTACGCCGCCGTGAGCCGACGGCTCAACGCGATGCCGGCAGCGCGCACCAGCGGGGCGGCTCGGTCCGGGTCCATTCCCCCGCTGGGGCCGGCGATGGAGATCGCGCCGAGCACGGTGCGATCGCCGGCCAGCACGGGGCTCGCCACGGCGAGGATGCCCGGATAGGCGACGCCCCGGTCCACCGCCACCACCGCCGAGCGCACTTCACGCAGCTCACTGCGGAACTGATCAGCCGCATCGTCGACGAGCGGCGCACTCACCCGATCGACCACGCCCTGGTCCGCGCAGAACGCGAGGTAGGCCTTGCCGCTGGCCGTTGTCAGGGCGGGGGATCTCATGCCGGCGCGGGCAGGGAGCATCGGGAGCCTCCCTGCGACCGCCGCGAGCGAGATCATGTCGGTCCCCTGGTGCACCCACAGCCCGACGCGCTCACCGGTGACGTCACACAGGTCCTGGATGATCGGGGCCGCGGCCGCGATCAACCGGCGGGGGAAGTTCGCGCGTGCTCCCAGTTCGAACAGGCGCAGCCCCAAGGTCACGCCGTCCTCGGTGCGCTGCAGGTAGCGCTGTCGGGTCAGCTCAGCAACGAGCCGCGATGCCGTGGATTTGGGCATGGCCGTGTGCGCCGCGATCTCGGTGATCGAAATCGATCCCCCCGACTCCTTGACGGCATCGAGGATCGAGATGATGCGACCGAGCACAGAGGTAGAACCGCCCGGTGCCGCGGCCGGTGTGTTCCATTCGGCGAGACTCGCCATCGAGGTTCCCCTTCTTGCGGGGTTGAATCATCATCGACTGCCCCGTGCGTTCGAACGTACTAGTTAGTCCGTTTTCCTGCAATGCTGATCTGAGAGTAAAGCGGATGCCAGCGTCGGTAGCCGCGGGAGGTGTCATGCGCACGTCGATCGCCACGGTCTGCCTCAGCGGCACGCTCGATGAGAAATTCGTCGCCGCGAAGGAGGCGGGCTTCGACGGCGTGGAGATCTTCGAGCCGGACCTGGTCGCCTCCCCGCACTCCCCCGAAGCGATCCGGGCACGAGCGCAGGAGCTCGGGCTCACGCTGGACCTTTACCAGCCGTTCCGCGACTTCGAAGGCGTCGGCCCTGACCTGCTGGAACAGAATCTGCGGCGCGCCGAGGCGAAGTTCACACTCATGAACCGGCTGGGGATCGACACGATGCTGCTGTGCAGCAACGTCGCGACGGCACGCAGCGGGGATGAGCAGCTGGCCGCCGCCCAGCTGCGCCAGCTCGGAGATCTGGCCGAACGGTACGGGGTCCGCGTGGCCTACGAGGCGCTCGCGTGGGGGAGATTCGTGGACAGCTACGAAGTCGCCGCGCGCATCGTACGCCTGGCCGACCACCCGCGCATCGGGGTGTGCCTGGACAGCTTCCACATCCTGTCGAAGGGTCACAACCCCGAGGCGATCGAGACGATCCCGGCCGAGAAGATCTTCTTCGTGCAGATGGCCGATGCCCCGCTGCTGTCGATGGACGTGCTGTCGTGGAGTCGTCATCACCGGTTGTTCCCCGGCGAGGGCGGCTTCGCCCTCGGCGCGTTCATGGGCCACCTGGTTCGCACCGGATACGACGGCCCGGTCTCGCTGGAGATCTTCAACGACACGTTCCGCCAGTCCGATCCCCGCGACACCGCGATCGACGCCCGACGCTCGCTGCGCTGGCTCGAGCACGAGACGGCCATCTGGCTCGGCGGATCGGGAGGCCGGGCCGCCCGCATGTCCACGGCGGCGCTGCCCGCCGTCGCGCCGCCCTCCGACGTGAACTACGTGGAGCTGCGCACCGACGCGATCGATCAGATGCGGGACCTGCTGACCCAGCTGGGCTTCCGAGCGCACGGCCGGCACCGCACCAAGAGCGTCGAGCTGTGGTCGCAGGGCGCCGCGCGCATGGTGCTGGGACGCCCCGAGACCGACCGGCATCAGCCGACGGTCGCCGGCATGGGGCTGTCGGTGCGGGACCCCGAAGCGGCGCTGCGACGGGCCACCGACCTGCTGGCACCGCGGGTGTATCGCGTGGAGGACCCGGACGACGAGACCCTGGTGGGTGTGCGCGCCCCGGATGGCTCGGAGGTCTTCTTCGGCGCCGAGAGCGCCGGCGAACCCGGCTGGGTGCGCGAGTTCGGTCCGCCCGCCGGCGGCGATGCCGCCCACATCGAATGCGTCGACCACATCAACCTCGCGCAGCCATGGCAGCACTTCGACGCGGGCGTGCTGTTCCTGCACTCCGTGCTCGACCTGCATACGCAGCCGTCAATGGAAGTCGCCGCCCCCGTGGGGCTGGTGCGCAGCCAGGTTCTGGCCAGTGCCGACGGCGTGCTGCGCGTCGCGCTGAACCTGGTGCCGTCGGCCGCGGACGCCGACGCCATCCTGCCGCAGCACATCGCGTTCGCGGCATCCGATGTGCTCGCGCTGGCGCGCGCGGCACGCGACCGCGGCTTCCGGCCACTGGACATCCCGACCAACTACTACGACGACATCCAGGCGCGGTTCGACATCGCCCCTGAGCTGCTCGCCGACCTGCAGGAGCTGAACGTGATGTACGACCGCGACGAATCCGGCGAGTTCCTGCACTTCTACACCCATCCGATCGGGACGGTGTTCCTCGAAGTCGTCGAACGGCGAGACGACTACGCCGGCTACGGCGCGCTCAACGCCCCGGTGCGACTGGCCGCCCAGTATCAACAGCGCCGTGACGCGCCGGAGGGGGTGCCGGCGTGATCCGCCACGTCGCCGTCTTCCGATTCGTTCCCACCTTCACCGCGCAGCAGCGGGAAGACTGGATGTCCCTGCTGCGGGCGCTGCCGGCCCAGATTCCGGAGCTTCGGGCCCTGACCGTGGGCTCGGATGTCCTCGGTGGCGAGTTCTCGCACGACCTCGCGCTGGTCGCGGACTTCGACGACCTCGAAGGGCTCGCCGCCTATAACCGGCATCCGGCGCATGCCGAGGTGCTCCGGGTGTCCGCCCCCGTCAAGGTGTCCCTCGCCACCGTCGACTTCGAGCTTCCCGACATCTCATGACCGAACCCACCTCACCCATCAGGCCCCGCGCGCACGCACCGCGGGCCGAGTACCTGGTCGGGCTGATCGGCGAAGGCATCACGGCGTCACTCACTCCGCCGATGCACGAAGCGGAGGCAGCCGCACTGGGGCTGGACTACGAGTACCGCATCCTCGATCTGCTTGAACTCGGCAAGAGCGCCGACGATGTCGGCGAGCTCCTCGCCGAAGCGCGCGGTCTCGGCTACGCGGCGATGAACATCACGCACCCCTGCAAACAGCGGGTGCTCGGGGTCGTCGACGAGTTGGATCCGGATGCCGAACGGCTCGGTGCCGTCAACCTTGTGGTGTTCCGGGACGGGCGTCTCGTCGGCTACAACACCGATTGGATGGGATACCGCGACGCGCTCGCGGCGGGTCTGCCCGGCGCGTCCTTCGAACGTGTCGTGCAGGTGGGGTGCGGCGGAGCGGGCGCGGCGACCGCGTACGCCCTCCTGTCCTGCGGGACCGCCCGCCTCGCGCTGTCGGATGTCGATGCGGCCCGCGCCGAGGAGTTGGCGGAGCGCATGCGCGCACACTTCCCGTCGCAGGTGATCGCGACTGTCGCACCGGAGGTGCTCGGCGAGGCGATCGCGCTGGCCACGGGTGTCGTGCACGCCACGCCGATGGGGATGCGCCACATGCCCGGCGTCCCCATCGACCTGGACCGTCTCCGGCCTAGTGCCTGGGTCTCCGATGTCGTGTACCGTCCGCTGCAGACGGAGTTGCTGCGTCAGGCGGCGCAGCGGGGGCACGCCGTGCTGGACGGGGGACGGATGGCTGTCGGTCAGGCGTATGCCAGCCTCGAGATCATCACCGGGCAGCGGCCCGACCGAGAGCGGATGGCGCGCCATTTCGCCGACCTCATCCGCCGTGAAGCCGCCGATGGTGCCGCGGGAGGAGCGGGATGACCGATGAGGTGCGTGAGGTGCGCACCGCCGGGGAAACGGACCGCGCCGCGCGGGCGCGGGAGGACATCCTCGACGTGGCGACAGCCGAATTCGCCGCGCACGGATACGCCGGAGCGCGGGTGGACGAGATCGCCGCGCGCACCCGCACCACCAAGCGCATGCTCTATTACTACTTCGAATCGAAGGAAGGGCTCTACCTGGCCGTTCTGGAGCGCGTGTACGCGCAGATCCGGCGCGTGGAGCGCGGCATCCAGATCGACGAGCTGTCGCCCGAAGAGGGGCTTCGGAAGCTGGCGGAAGCGACCTACGTGCATCACACCACGCACGAGGCGTTCATCCAGCTGGTGAGCATCGAGAACATCCACCGGGCCGAGAACGTGCGCCACTCCCCCACGATCCTGCGGGAGAACGTCACCGCGATCACGCTCCTGCAGGAGGTGATCGAACGCGGCGTGCACGAGGGCACGTTCCGCGATGACGTGGACGCGCTCGACGTGCACATGATCATCAGTGCGTACGCGTGCTTCCACGTCGCCAACCGGCACACCTTCGCCGCCATCTTCGATCGCGACATGCTGGACCCGAAGCTGCAGGACTCCCACCGGCGCCTGATCGGCGACATGGTTGTGTCCACGATGACGGCAGCGGGCAAAGAAAAAGCCCCGACCGTTACCACGCGGCCGGGGCGAGACGAATGAGAGTTCGCCTATCGAGGACAACTCTACCCTGCTCCGACGCGACCCGGCGCCATCCGGCGACGCGAGGGTGAATTAACACGCGCGAAACGAGCACGAGCGCAACGCGAAAAGACGCACCACCATCCTGACCTAGAGGCAGGTGCTCGGCGGCAGGGTGTCGCGGGAGCCGACCCCTCGCTCATCTCAGCCGATCGCCCTCGGCGCGCTCTGGCGTGTCCGAAATCTGGAGAGGACCCCTGTGTCATCAGTTCCTGCTGCGCCTGCTCGTTCGCGGCGCACCCGTTGGCTGGCCGCGCTCGCGGCCGCCGCCTTCGCCGGCGCCGGGCTCGTCGTCCTGCCGCCCACCACTGAACCCGCCGCTGCTGCGGAGAAGCCGAAGATCGTCATCGTCGCCACCGGCGGGACCATCGCCGGCATGGCCGACGGCCGCGATACCTTCACCGACTACCGCGCAGGCACCTACCCGATGGCGGACATGCTTGCGGTGCTCCAGCCCGAAGTCGCCGCCATCGCCGACGTGAGCGTGGTGCAGTTCGGCAACTCGGGCTCCGGCGGCTACACGATCCCGCAGTACCACGACCTCACGATCGCCGTGGAGGACGCCCTGAAGGATGCCGACGGCGTCATCGTGACCACCGGAACCGACACGATGGAGGAGTTCGCCTACTGGCTCGACCTCACCGTCCAGAGCAAGAAGCCCGTCGTCATCACCGGCGCGATGCGCCCGTGGGCGGCCGGGGACACCGCGTCGCAAGAGGGCGTCTTCGGGGCCGACGGCCCCGCGAACCTGTTGCAGTCGATCCGCCTCGCTGCAAGCCAGGAGACCTACTGCTTCGGCACCGTGCTCTCACTCAACGACGAGATCCATGCTGCTCGGGACGTGACCAAGGGCAACGCAACGCGCAACGACACGTTCGTCACGCGCATGTCCGGAGTGCTCGGGTGGGTCGACGGTTCCGAGGTGATCATCAACCGCGCCCCGGCGCGTGTGCTGGATTGCGAGACGAACGAGTGGTTCACGCCGTTCGATGTGCGCACCGTCGCCCGCGACGCGTATCCCCGTGTCGAGATCTTCTACAACGCCCAGGACGTCGGCGGCGAAGCGATCGCCGCGTGGGCGGCCGCAGGGGTCAAGGGCATCGTCACCGCAGGCACCGGCGCCGGTGGCATCTCCGGTGCCGCTGGTCGAGCACGCACCGCCGCCGCCCGCGACCAGGGCGTGTGGTTCACCAGCACCACCCGCACCGGAAGCGGATCGGTCTCGGGCGGTTCGGGCAACACCATCGCCGGTGGCGACCTGCTGCCGCAGAAGGCGCGACTGCTCCTGATGCTCTCGCGGACCTTCACGGGTGACGTCGCGCAGGCCCGCACCTGGTTCGAGACGCTCGGCACCCCGACCTTCGACACATCGGCGCTCGCCGCCACCGTCAGCCCGACGCCCGTCGCCGACCCGCCCGCCGAGCCGGAGCCGGAGCCAGAGCCGTCGGCGCAGCCCGAGCCGGAGGCATCGCCCTCGGCACCGGCGACTCCGGAGGACCCGACCGAGGAAACGCCGTCGCCCACCGAGACACCCACGGCTCTGGTCGGATCGCTGCCGTTCACCGGCGGGACCGGCGGCGGCGGAATCGCAGCCCTCATCGGTGCGTTCGCCATCGCGATCGGCAGCACCATGTACTGGCAGTACCGTCGCCGGTTGACGGGACAGGAAGTGGTCTCCCAGAGCTGACACGCGGTTCGCGGGAACGACGAAGGGCCGGTTCGTGAGAGCCGGCCCTTCGTCGTTCCCGTGGCGGTGCTGGGCCGGCCCGGGCGAGATCATCGTGGCGGCAGCCGGCACCGCGCAACCCCCTTCGCCGTGCCGCGACGGCCGACTCAAAATGGGGCATGCTGACGACCCGCATCCACAACTTCGACCGCGGACGCCTCCGTTTCGACGTGTCCGATACCGGCCCGATCGACGGCCCCGTCATCGTTCTCCTCCACGGCTTTCCCGGCTCCCGCCGCACCTGGGATGCGGTCACACCCCATCTGGTTGCGGGCGGCGCCCGGGTCGTGGCGTTCGACCAGCGCGGGTACTCGCGGCAGGCCCGGCCCCGTCGGCGCCGTGATTACCGCGCCGCCGACGTCACCGGCGACGTCCTGGCATTGCTCGATGCGCTCGAGGCGGAGCGCGTGCACCTGGTCGGGCACGACTGGGGCGGGTTTGTCGCCTGGCGGATGGCTGCGGTCGCCCCCCATCGGCTGACCGGCATGACGGTGCTCTCCACGCCGCATCCGCGCGCCCTGCTGCGCTCCCTCCTCTCTTCGGCGCAAGCGCTGCGATCGCTTTACATCGGTTTCTTCCAACTCCCCCGGCTGCCCGAGGCCGTGCTCCGGCCCCGCCTCGCTCGCCTGCTCATCGCGATGGGCCTTCCCTCCCCCGTCGCGCGGGAGTATCAGCGTTTCCTCGCTGAGCCGCAGGCGCTGCGATCAGCACTGAACTGGTACCGCGGAATGTGGCTGCCCGACCGGCGCGGGGCGGATGCCGCACGGGAGCCCGTCGCGGTAGACACGGTCTACGTGTGGGGCAACCGCGATCAAGCGCTCGGTCGCCGCGCGGCGGAGTTGACCCGCCGGTACGTCAGCGCCGGCTACCGGTTCGTCGAGCTCGACGAGAATCACTGGCTGCCCGAGCGCGCTGCCGCGCAGGTGGCGCGCGAGATCCTCGGCGCGGTCAGTCCCAGCGCGCCACCGGCATCCGGGTGACCGTCGCTACTGCGCTACTTCGGTTCGGTCGCTGTCCTAGCCGCGGAGGAAGCTCGTCAGGGCGGCATTGACCTCGGCGGCGTGCGTCCACAGCAGGCCGTGCGGTGCGCCCTCGATCTCGACGTACTCGGCTTCGGGGAACACCGCGTGGAAGCGCCGTGCGGTGGCGTCGATGGGGAGGATGTTGTCCTTGGTGCCGTGCAGGATCAGAGCCGGCTTGCCGCTGGCGCGCACGGCTTCGACGTCGGCGCGGAAGTCCTCGATCCAGGATGCTACGACGGCATACGCCGCGACGGGAGCGCTGGCGATTGCGGCGTTCCAGCTCCCCGCGACCGCTTCCGGGCTGATCCTCGTCCCGACGTTCTCGTCCGCGTTGTAGAAGTCCCTGAAGAACTGCGTGAACCACGCGTACCGGTCATTCCGCGCATCCGCCGTGATGCCGTCGAAGACGTCCTGCGGTACGCCGTCAGGGTTGTCGTCGCGGGCGACGAGGAACGGCTCGAGCGAGGCGAGGAACGCGAGCTTCGCCACTCGGTCGTGTCCATACCGTGCCACGTAGCGGGCGAGCTCTCCGGTGCCCATCGAGAAGCCGACCAGCACGGCATCGCGCAGGTCCAGGGTCTCCAGAATCGTGTTCAGATCGGACGCGAAGGTGTCGTAGTCGTAGCCGGAGTGCACCTTCGACGACAGTCCGAAACCGCGACGGTCGTATGTGATCACCCGGTAGCCCGCGGCGAGGAGTTCACGCGTCTGACGCTCCCAGCTGTGGCCGTTCAGCGGGTAGCCATGGATGAGGACGACCGGCTGTCCCGCGCCCTGGTCCTCGTAGTACAGCTCGATGGGGGTGCTGTTCTCGTCGCCGACCGTGATGTATCCCATGTTCTCGCCTTTCCGTGTCGCCCAGCCCGGTGCTGGGCCCTCATGGCAAGGAGAACCCCTGTGGTCGGCACACGGTCAAGGTCGAGTGGCTGGCCTGCGACACAATCCGTCGCCGACGCCCGCCTCGGCAGGAACACGACGGGGCACGCGTTGGTTGACACGTGAATATCCGGTCCTCACGGAGCTGCGCCGCCCAACCCCGAGTTGACGTAGTTCCGCACCTGGGCCACCCGAGAACGGCCCGAAGTCAGCGTCCGAGACACAGAGGAGTCCGCCCGTGGGAGATGCGCAGATCCGCCGAGCAGACACGGTTGTGATCGGTGCCGGGCAGGCCGGATTGTCCGCCGGGTTCCATCTGGCCCGGCGCGGATTCATCAGCGCCGTGGACGACCCCGATGCCCCGCGCAGCTTCGTGATGCTCGATGCCGAAGAGTTGCCCGGTGGTGCGTGGCTGCATCGGTGGGAGTCCCTGACGATGTCGACGGTCAACGGCATCTTCGACCTCCCCGGGTTCCGGCAGGCGCCACCCGACCCCGCCGATCCCGCCCGGGTGGCGGTGCCGGCGTACTTCTCCGCGTTCGAGCAGCACATGCACCTGCCGATCCTCCGTCCCGTCGCCGTGCCGTCGGTCACTCGCGCCGACGACGACCCTGACGGTGATCTCCTGGTGCATTCCACCGCCGGGACGTGGCGCACGCGAGCGATCATCAACGCGACCGGAACCTGGACCAATCCGATGATCCCTGCGTATCCCGGGCAGGAGACATTCGCGGGACGCCAGCTCCACACCCGTGACTACACGACTCTGGACGATTTCACCGGTGAGCGCGTCGCAGTCGTCGGAGGGGGGATCTCAGCCGTTCAGCAACTCGAAGAGATATCGCGGGTGGCGCAGGTGGCCTGGTACACGCGTCGGGAACCGGTCTTCCGCGACGGCGGCTTCACCCCAGAGGTGGAGGGACGCGAGGTGATCGCGAAGGTGACGGCCGACATCGAGGCAGGAAACCCCGCCGGGAGCGTCGTCTCGTACACGGATCTCGCCTGGACTGCCTACGCGCTCGCCGCGCAGCGACGCGGCGCCCTGGTGCGACGGCCGATGTTCACGCGTATCGAACCGGCGGGCGTGCGAGAAGCGGACGGCACATTCACTCCCGTCGACACGATCCTCTGGGCGACGGGGTTCCGACCGGCGCTCGCGCACCTCGACCCCCTGTCGCTACGCAACGCCCGGGGCGGGATCGAGATGCGAGGCACTCAGGTCGCTGCGGACCCCCGCGTGCATCTCATCGGGTTCGGACCTTCACAGTCCACCGTGGGCGCGAACCGCGCGGGGCGTGACGCCGTGCGCGCTCTGACGGCGGGGCTGCACGCCGCAGCCGCGCCGGGGTGAGAAGCGTGACACACCACCGCACCCCCACCGTCGACGGCCTCGACGTCTTCTACCGGGAAGCGGGCGCCGCCGACGCCCCCGTGCTTCTCCTGCTGCACGGCTACCCGACGAGCTCGCACATGTTCCGTCACCTCATTCCCGCCCTGGCCGACCGATACCACGTCATTGCGCCCGACCACATCGGCTTCGGGCGATCATCGGCTCCGTCCGTCGACGAGTTTCCCTACACCTTCGACGCGCTCGCCGACGTCACCACCCGATTTCTCGAGCAGGTCGGCGTCACCCGCTACACCGTCTACGTGCAGGACTACGGCGCACCCATCGCGTGGCGCCTGGCGCTGCGGCATCCGACCGCGGTCGAGGGCGTCATCTCGCAGAACGGCAACGCCTACGAGGAGGGCTTCGTCGACGACTTCTGGGCGCCCATCTGGGCGTATGGAGCCGACCCGTCGCCCGAGAACGAGAGCGCGCTCCGCCCGGCGCTCGAGCGGGAAGCCGTCGAATGGCAGTACACCCACGGCGTACCTGATCCGACGACGGTCGATCCGGATGCCTGGGAGCATGACCTCACCCTCCTGAGCAGGCCGGGTGTCGACCGAGCCCAGCTCCACCTCTTCGGCGACTACGTCACCAATCGCGATCTCTACCCGCGCCTTCACGAGTGGCTGCGCGAAACGCAGGTTCCGGTCCTGGCCGTCTGGGGTCGCAACGACGAGATCTTCGCCTCCGCCGGCGCGGAGGCCTTCCGTCGCGACGTGCCGAGCGCCCGGGTCGAGCTCCTCGACGGGGGCCACTTCCTCCTCGAGTCGAACCTTGACGATGTGGTGAAGGTCATCCGCGATTGGCGCAGCGGGTTCTGACTCACGCCCTCCTCACGCATCGCGATGCTTCAGACGGCATCCTCCCCCGCGCCGGCGAGGATCTCGCTCACCGGGGCGTCGGCGACGATCCGTCCACGGCCGAAGATGATGAGGTTGTCGGCCGTGAGCGCCATCTCGCTCATCGAGGAGATGGCTGGGCGCTGCGCCCGGGGTGCACCGCGTTGGCATCGAGAAGAGCGCCGACGACGGCCTGGTCAAGTCGCTCGACGAGCGTCGCCGGGTGAGCACGCGAATGCGCGCCGCGGCAAGCTCAAGCGCCAGCGGCATGTTGTCCAGCGTCCGCATCACTGCAAGGACGTCACCCGCGTTCTCGTGGGTAAGTTCGAGATCCGGTTTCGCCGCTCGCGCTCGCTCCCCAAGGCCACGCGCTTACTGTTGCTTAAGCTTGGGCGCCCTTCTTAGGCTCCGAGATAGGAGGAAGCGAGCGTCCGCAGACTGACGATGAACGTCGGCTCGGACAGCGCAGGACAATCCGTCCTCTTGAAAGGAAAGCTCCGACATGAGCATTGTTCTTCACCACATCAATGGGGAGCCGATCGGAAGCGCCGAGCGCACCGCACCGGTTTACAACCCGGCCACCGGCGAGGTTGCCCGCCAGGTCGCACTCGCTTCGGTGAGTGAGGTCAACAGTGCTATCGCGGTAGCGAAGGCCGCCCTGCCCGGGTGGCGGAGCACCGGTCTTATCAAGCGCGCGGGCGTCTTCTTCCGCCTGCGCCAGCTGATCATGGACCGCCAAGACGAACTGGCCGCTCTCATCACCGACGAGCACGGCAAGGTGCTCTCGGATGCGAAGGGCGAGATCAGCCGCGCCGTCGAGAACGTTGAGTTCGCTGCCGGTCTGGTGCACCTGCTTAAGGGTGAGCACGCTGAGCAGGTTGCGCGTGGCGTGGACGTTCACTCCGTCAAGCAGCCCGTAGGTGTCGTGGCCGCGATCACACCGTTCAACTTCCCGCTGATGGTTCCGCTGTGGATGGTGTCCTCAGCCATCGCCTGCGGCAACACCGTCGTGCTGAAGCCGAGCGAGAAAGACCCGTCCCCCGCGCTCATGCTCGTGCGCCTGTTCGAAGAGGCCGGCCTCCCGGCAGGCGTCTTGAACGTCGTCAACGGCGACAAGGAAGCCGTGGATGCCCTGCTGAACTCCCCCGACGTCGAGGCCGTGAGCTTCGTTGGATCGACTCCGATTGCCGCGTCGATCTACCGCAACGCGAGCGACAAGGGTAAGCGAGTGCAGGCTCTGGGCGGCGCGAAGAACCACATGATCGTGATGCCGGACGCCGACCTCGACGCCGCAGCCGACGCGGCCGTCTCGGCCGCGTACGGCTCGGCTGGTGAGCGCTGCATGGCGGTGTCTGTCCTGGTGCCCGTGGGCGACGAGACCGCTGACACGCTGGTGGCAAAGGTGGCCGAGCGTCTGGCGGGCCTGCGCATTGGTCCCGGAACGGATCCGCAGAGCGACATGGGCCCGCTGATCACCCGGGAGCACCGCGACAAGGTAGTCAGCTACGTTTCGGGGGCGGCGGGCGAAGGCGCCACCGTCGTGGTGGACGGCACCGCGCAGCAGTTCGACAACGACGGCTTCTTCGTGGGCGTCAGCCTCATCGATCACGTCAAGCCCGGCATGCGCGTGTATGACGAGGAGATCTTCGGCCCGGTGCTCGCGGTCGCGCGTGCCGAGTCGTACACGGATGCTCTCAACCTGGTGAACGCAAACGCGTTCGCCAACGGTACCGCCATCTTCACTCGCGACGGCGGTACCGCCCGTCAGTTCGAGTATGACGTGGAGGTCGGCATGGTCGGCATCAACGTGCCCGTACCTGTGCCGATCGGTGCGTTCTCGTTCGGCGGCTGGAAGAAGTCGCTCTTCGGCGACTCGCACATCTACGGCCCGGAGTCGATTCACTTCTACACCAAGTCGAAGGTCGTCACCACGCGCTGGCCCGACAACACTCCTTCGCAGATCGACCTCGGCTTCCCCAGCAACCACTGATCGGAGCGACAGACGTCGCCAGTTTCTCCCTCGTGAAAGACACATCCGCACCGACGCTCGCGTTGGTGCGGATGTGTCTTTCACTCGTGGAGCGCAAGCGCTGTGCGGCCACCTTCGGGTGTCCAGCCGCGCGACAGCATCCTCGAGCCCGAACGCACGCTCAGCGCCAATCTGCTGAGCCCTCGATCCGGCGCTACGTCGCCGCCGCGTAGGTCGACGCGCCACCACGGAGATTCCCCCGCTTACTCTGACGAGAAAGGGGGCAACCGGCGTGTGCCGTATGCCCCCTTCGTGCCTGCTACTCAGCGATATATATAGCCGAGGGTCTGCGGGGCAGGATCACCCTGCGTCGCGACGCCCGACGACAGCAGCGCCTCGATCTGCTCCCGCGCCACTCCCGCGTCACGCAGGATCGCGACCGTGCTTTCGCCGACGCCCGCGACCGACATCGGTCCGCGCCGAGAGGTCCGGCTGAACCGAGCAAAACGGCCCGGAGCGAACATCGTGCGCCCGGCAGCGGCAGGCCGCACGTGCACGAACTCCGACTCCAGCAGCTGCTCGTCGCGCTGCGCCTGGGAGATCTTTCGGGTGACCACGGCGGCGAACCCGTGGGATTGCGCCCACGCCACCGCGGCCTGAGCGCTCATCGTCTTCATCCGCGCAGCGATTGCCTCCTGGATGTCGTCAGAAGAGGCGTCAGGCGATGTTCCCGCCATAGCGTCGAGGTCACTCTGCGCGCCGATGGCCTGCAGTCGGACCCAACCGTCTGCGGCCGCGTAGAAGCGATCGTCGGGGCGTGCGCCCTTGAAGTCCTGGCCCCCGGGCACGGCGGGGGGTTTACCCTCGAAACGCACGAGCTCGCAGAACTGCAGGGCGGTTGCTGTGGCTGCCAGTGAGAAGGATCCCTGCTGACCTTCCCCTGTGCGCTCCCGGTGCAACAGCGCGAGCGCGACGCCCAGCGCCCCGATCGCGCCGGATGCGGTGTCGATGCTGGCGAGCGTGTTGCACACCGGTTCGGAGTCACCGCCCTGACCTGTCATCATGCCCGACATCCCTTGAAGCACCATGTCCACACCGGGCTGACCGGCGAGCGGGCCCTTCTCTCCGTAGCCGGAGAGGGTCATCAGCACGATCTTCGGGTTGACGCGCGACAGCGACGCGTAGTCGACACCCAGCGCGGCCGCGGTGCCGGGGCGGTTGGAGCTGACGACCGCATCGGCATTCCGCACCACCGCGTGCAGAGCCTCAACGCCGCCATGACCCTTCAGATCCAGAGCGAGGCTGCGCATCCCCCGGTTGTAGGTGAAGCCACTCTGCCGGAAGGGGTCACCGCGAGAGGGCTCCACCTTGATGACGTCCGCGCCCAGCTCTGCCAGCAGACTGCCGGTGTAAGGCCCAGCGACGAACGTGCCCATGTCGAGCACCGTGAAGCCGCTCAGCGGACCAGGTCGGACAGCAGCAGGCATGGGAATGCCCCCCGGCCCGCTGGCCGGCGTGCGCGGTGAGGTGCGGTCCTCACCGAGCGCGGGGGCGGCGCCGCGGATGTCTCCGGGCGAGCCGTGCAGCACCAGCGGAATGCCGGGCATCGATACCTCGCCGAGCGTGGGGTCCTGCACCCGGACGTGCAGTCCGTTCGCTTCGATCTGCGGGTGATCCAGCCACTTGTCCGAGGATTCGATGGCACCTCCGGCAATCCCGAGGCGCTCCAGCATGTCAAGCCACTCGGCGCGTGGCTTCGTGGCGAAGACCCCACGGATCCGCTCGGAGACCCACCCGTAGTTGCTGGGTTCCAGCAGCTTCGAGAGGTGGCCGACGCGCGGGTCATCGAGGATGTCGATGAGGCCGAGCGCGTTCAGCAGCAGCGGCTCGAACTTCGGCCCCAGCCCGCCCACGACGAACCACTTGCCATCCGAGGCCCGGAACCGACTGTAGGTGGGGTGGCGCCCGGCCACACCCACGGCGGTGATCGGATCCGGTGCATCCGTGAAGGTCGCGAACTGACCAGACGACATCACCATCACACCGTGCAGGCCGGTGACCTCCACATGCTGGCCCCAGCCCGAGCGCTCTCGCTCGGTGAGGGCGGCCACCGTGCAGGCGGTCGCCCAGATGGCCTGCGCGTAGAGGAACTGCGGACGCACCCACTCGACGGGGGTGCCGTCAAAGGACGCCTGGCGCCATGCGAGGCCTGAGTAGGCAGCCAACAGGGCATTCGACTCGTGCCCACCCTGCCACGGCGTCTCCCCCTCCGATCCGTACGGGGGCATCTCCGCGAGCACGAGACGGGGAGCGGCCTGACGCAACTCGTCGGCATCGATGCCGAACGCTGACAGGTCCCCGGCGTCCTTGATGAGACACACATCTGCTACGAGCAGGCGTTCCCACAGCACACGTGCGTCGGCCGGCTGGTCGGCGTCGAGCACGAGGCTCGACTTGCCCCTGTTGAGACCTGCGAAGGCAGCGGTACCCCGCAACGGGTCTCCGCCGGGCGGCTCCACCTTGATGACATCGGCACCGAAGTCCGACAGCAGCATTCCCACCATCGGCCCGGCGATCCCGGTTGTCAGTTCGATTACCGCAAACCCCGTCATTGGGGACATGACCACTCCTTGCTTATTTCTCTCCTGCGTCCCGGGAGGCCGGTGAGGGCACACACGCACCGCGCGTGCCCTCACCAAGCGTCAAGGACGAGCGTTGGAGAGAACCAAACTCGCCGCCGCGCTGAAGAACAGCCCGACGCCCTGCACAAAGCTCACCTCGACGTCGGGTGCTTGCACCGCCGCTTCGCCACGCAACTGGCGGATCGATTCCTGCATGGCGAACATGCCGTACATGCCGGTGTGTGTGTAGCTCATGCCGCCGCCGTTGGTGTTCATCGGCAGACTGCCGCCAGGCTCCGTGTGCCCCGCAGCGATGAAGTCGGCGGACTCACCGAACCCGACGAAGCCGAGGTCCTCCAGTCCGTACAGCGGCAGGTGCGCGAAAGCGTCGTACACCATAAGGTGATCGATGTCCTTCGGGGTGAGCCCCGCCGTGGCAAAGGCCTCGGCGCTCGAGCGCTTGAAAGCACCGAACGAGCCAGGGTCACCCATCTGCGACACCATACTTGCCTGAGCTGCCTCACCTGCACCCAGGATGTGCACGAGGTTGTTCGCAGTACGCATGTCGCGGGCGCGCTCTTCGGTTGTCACGATGAGGGCGCCACCGCCGTCTGTGACGACGCAGCACATGTCCTTGGTGAACGGGTACGCGATCTCGGGGCCGCTGAGGACGTCCTCTACCGTGATCGGCTTACGACGGAACGCGCGGGGGTTGTCGATCGCCCACTTGCGCTGAGCAACGACCACCCGGGCAAGCGACTCCTGGTCGTAGCCGCGGTCGTGGAGGAAGCGCATCACCGGAAGGGTGAAGGTGGCGTAGGGGTACACCGCACCGAACGGGTGCTCGAACTGACCCGCTGGGCTGGAGGTGTCCTTCATGCGCACCTCGGCACCGACCCGGGAGCGACCCGACTCGCCGTGCACGACCAGGACCGCGTTCGCGGCACCGCTGGCGACAGCGGCGGCGGCGTGACGCACATGAGCGATGTAGCTGCAGCCACCGATGGCCGTGCCGTCGAACCACCGCGCCTGGATGCCCAGGTGATGAGCGACCTCGACCGGCGAGGGGCGCGTGGTGGACACACCGTCAATGTCGGCAACGGTCAGACCAGCGTCATCCAGCGCGTTGCGCGCCGCCTCGGCGTGCAATTCCAGCACCGAGATGTCCGGACGCACCCCCACTGTGGTGGTCTCGGCTGCCCCCGCGATAACAACACGGCCATCGTGCAAAGCCATCAGCGCGCCTCCGCCGGGGTGAAGACAGGCAGCACACGGCCCTCACGCTCTTCAAACACGGCCGTCAGCGGCATATCCAGGGTGAGTGCGGCCGGGTCGGCCTCCACGCCCACGATGTTCGACATCATGGTCACTCCTTCTTCGAGCTCCACGAGCGCGATGATCGGCGAGTAGTCGGCGAATGCGGGTGCCACTCGGCGGTTGATGATGTACGACACCAGGTGTGCGCGACCACTCGCCAGGCGCCACTCGACGTCACCGGAACCGCAGAACCGGCAGTGCGAGCGGGGGTAGAAGTAGTGTCGCGCGCAGTCCATGCAGTACTGCACGTTCAGACGGTTCTCGGCGACTTCGTCCCAGAAGAACTGGGTGTCCGGCGTCGGGGTGGGCAGGGGAAGACTCATCGTTACTCCTTCAGCTCCGGTGCGCTTACTCGGAGAGTTCGGCATCGGGAACGAGTCCCGACATCTCGGCGTTGCCGCGCGCCGCGCGAACGAGGTCTGGAACGACCGAACCCAACTCCGCTGCATCCCAGCGCCCGTCCTTGTCGACGCGGGGGCCCATGACCCACCCTTCGGCGACGCTGATGTGACCGCCGCGCACGTTGAAGACGCGTCCGGTGATCCCCGCCGATTCCTTGCTGGCGAGCCAGGCGACGAGGGGGCCCACGTTGTCGGGGTGGCGAGCGTCAAACTCGCCCTCCGGGACCGTCGTGCGCAGGCTCGTGAGGCGCGTCTGTGCACCGGGGTTGATGGCGTTGACTGTCACGCCGTAGTTGGCGAGTTCCTTCGCAGCGATGACCGTGAAGGAGGCCACACCGGCCTTGGCGGCACCGTAGTTCGTCTGGCCGACGTTGCCGTAAATGCCCGACGAGGAGGAGGTTGAGATGACGCGAGCATCGACGGTCTCTCCGGCTTTCGCCCGAGCGCGCCAGTACACCGCGGCGTGGTGGGTGACAGCGGCAGTACCACGGAGGTTGACGGAGACGACGGCGTCCCAGTCCTCCGGAGTCATGTTGATGAGCATGCGGTCACGCAGTATGCCCGCGTTGTTGACGATGATGTCGAGCTGACCGAACTCTTGGATTGCGGACGCGACCAGACGGCCAGCACCGGCCCAGTCCGATACGTCGTCCCCGTTGGCAACAGCCTGGCCACCCATCGCGCGAATTTCGTCGACGACCTCGCCGGCTGGTCCGTTCGAGGATCCGCTGCCGTCGCGCTCAGCGCCGATGTCGTTGACCACGACCTTGGCTCCCTGACGCGCGAACTCGATCGCGTGGCCACGGCCGATTCCTCGACCTGCGCCCGTCACGATCGCAACGCGGCCATTCAAAATCCCACTCAATATCCTGCTCCTTGAAAACTCGTGTCGACGGACGGCCCAACGAATCAGACGTTGAGGAGCGGTCCGCGTCGGCGTGCCGCTCCATTTTCTCGCTGTCCGGGTATTGGGCCCGCCGTCGACGACGGCGGGCCCGGTGGTCACGTCACCGGTTAGCCGGCGAGGTAGACCTGGTCGAAACGCGGGGTAGCAGACGGAGGCATCACGAACCCCTGCACGTTGGTACGCACCGCGTAGTCAT
Organism: Microbacterium sp. zg-YB36; assembly: GCF_024623575.2. Lineage (NCBI taxonomy): Bacteria > Bacillati > Actinomycetota > Actinomycetes > Micrococcales > Microbacteriaceae > Microbacterium > Microbacterium sp. zg-YB36. The sequence continues at coordinate 10,309 of NZ_JANJFD020000015.1, read as the reverse complement.
AATTCACATCAGCCGGGTAGATACCGACATAGTTCTCCCACAAGAACTGGTTCGCTTCTTCAAAGATCGCGCTGCGCTCAGCCGGGTCCATCTCAACCCGCGCTTCCTTGATCAGCTTGTCCAACTCCTCGTAGCAGTGGTTGATCGACGCAGCAACCCGCTCACAGTTATACAAACGGTCCGTCCCATACGCCGCATCACCGGTGATGACCTGGTTCGGCTGAATGTGCAGGTCGTAGTTGTTGTTACGGAAGTCTTCGTTGAACACGGCTGCTTCCTTCTCCAACAGCTCCACCGTGACACCGATCTTCGCCCAGTCCGAGATCATCGCCCGAGCAATCAGATCAATGCTCATACCCATACCCGGGTTCATCTCCATCGTGGTGGAGAAACCATCCGGGAACCCCGCCTCAGCGAGCAGCTTCTTCGCGTTCTCCGGGTCAAACGGGATGTCCTCGTTCTCACCCGCACCCGGGATCGTCGCAGGAATCGCCGACACCGCAGGGCTACCCAACTCGCCAAGCACGTTCTTCACAATCGAGTCGACATCCACAGCCTCAGCCAGCGCCTGACGCACCAGCGGGTCCGTGAACGGCTCACGACTGTTGTTGAACCACATGAAGTAGTAGTTATAGCTCGGGACCGAGTCATAAACCACATCCGGGTTCGTCTTCAAACGACCCGTCAAGTCCACCGGAATGTTCCACAACACATCAATGTCGCCCGCTTCCAAAGCAGTGACCTTCGGAGCCGCTTCCAGCATCTGGATCAACTCCAGACGATCCAGCTCCGGAGCACCACCCCAGTAATCCTCGTTACCGGTCAACACAACCCGGTCACCCTGCGAGTAGGACTCGAACTGGAACGGACCCGAACCCACCGGGGCCGCCCAGAACGCCTCATCCGCAATACGATCGCCCGGACCCACATAAATACGCGTCAGGTTCGGAATCAGATCCGGCGTCGGACGCGACGTGACAATCTCCAACGTCGTCTCATCCGGGGCGTTGATCGACGCGACACCCGAGAACAAGTTCGCCAACGTTCCCTTGTTCGCAATAATCAGCTCCAGCGACGCCTTCGCGTCCGCAGCCGTCACCGGCGTCCCATCATGGAACACCGCGTCATCACGCAACGTGAACGTCCACGTGTCGCCGACGGTCTCCCACTCCGTCGCCAGGCTCGGCGCATACTCGCCATCCGCCGTCTCGACAACCAGCGTGTCAAACAACTGCGTCGCGACCGTGATCGTCGACCCATAAGCCGCGCCCGTAGCGCCCATCACGTTCAACGTCGGCAACGCCGACAACGCAACACGCAACTCCTGCGGGCCCTCCGGCGTCGAAGCAGCCGGCTCCGCCGGCCCACCCCCCGCACAACCCGCGAGCAACGCCGCAACCACGACACTCACACCCGCAAACTTCACACCCGCAAACAAACGCGAACGCCCACCACGACCAAGATGCTTCATCGCATCATCCCTTCAATAACCGACATGTGGTTCGAATACCGGCTGCCGGACGACACCGTCCTGCAGCATCTCCTGGACCTCCAGGGATGACAGGGAGATCTCTGAGAGCACTTCTTCCGAGTGCTGGCCAACGCGCGCAATTGCGACGGTCGGCGGCGTGCCCCAGTCCGCAGAGCGGATGGGGTTCGCGATCGTGCCGATGAGTGCCCCGTCGAGGTCTTGCATCTGAATCAGCGCTCCGCTGGCGAGCACGTCCGCATCCTTGACGACGTCACGGTAGCCGTTGACCGGGGCAACCACGATATTCGCCTTGGTGAGGATGTCCACCACGTCACTCGTCGCATGCGACGAGAAGAACGGCTGGATCACTGACATCAACTCGGAACGGTGCTGGAAGCGCAGCGCGTTCGAGGCGAAGCGCTCCTCGGCGATGAGCTCCGGGCGGCCGATGGCCTTGCAGAAGCTTTCCCAGTGCGGCTGCAGGTAAGCCGCCATCACGATACGGCCGTCGCGGGTCTGGATGATCCCGGAGGGCGCCTGGCCCGACTGCTGTCCGTCACCGTAGGGCACCGGCTCAACATCGGATGCGAAGAAGTTCGCGAACTTGGGGGACTGCAGATGCAGGGCCACATCCAAGAGCGAAACGTTGAGGGTGGTGCCCTCGCCCGTCCGATCACGGCGCAGCAGCGCCGCCAGAGCGCCCTGCGCGAGTACGTGGGCGGTCGTGACATCCACGATGGTGATCCCGACGCGCGTGGGAGGCCCGTCGGGCTGACCGTTGATCGCCATCATGCCGCTCTTGGCCTGGGCTGCGATGTCGAATCCGGGCTTGCCAGCCGAAGGGCCGGCGTCACCAAATCCCGAGACCGATCCGTAGATCAACGACGGGCGCTTTGCGCGCAACGCCTGGGGGCCGAGCCCCAGCCTTTCCATCGCCCCCGGACGCAGGTTCTGAATGACGATGTCGGCGGACAGCGCCAACTCTTCCGCGGCGGCGGCGCACCGCGGGTCCCGAAGGTTGAGGGCCAGGGAACGCTTGCCCTTGTTGTAGACCCCGAACTGAATCGGGTCTGACGAGCGCATGGAATCGCCCCCCAGCGACTCCACCTTCACGACGCTCGCGCCGAGGTCTGCGAGCAGCGCGGCTGCTCCCGGACCGGCGATGAACTGCCCGAACTCCACGACATTGACGCCGGCCAATGGACGGCGCGATTCGTTCGGATCGCTGACACCAGCACCCGTACTCACAGCCATCACACCACCTTCGACTTTCTTTCGTATGCCCCAGCGCAGCTCTGCGCAGAAACGGGTCAATCGGAGCCTAAGAAGGGTGGCAAATGTTAAGCAACAGTAAGCGAGGTGCCGATCCCTGAGTTTTCTTCGTTGTTTTCCGAGCGCTAGGGCACCCTGATGAGAGCTGAGAGACCCATGCCTCTTAGCCCGCGATAGAGATCGAATGTGGAGCCCTTAGCGGGGCCTCCCGGTCCGCGACGCGGTCAGCGCCGCGCCCGCATTCTCAGCTCACGTTGGTGTCACGCTTCGTTCCGGTGTAGTCACCAAACTGGCTATCCCGGCTGACCAACGCGGCCTTCACGTTCTCCCGCAGTTCTGCGCGGTGCTTCAGCGGCCCCTCCGCCACACGACTCAGTGCCTGAGCCTCGGTATTCGCACGCAATGCCGTGCGAATACCCATAATTTCCATGGAGCGGTGCAAGGCACGCTTGTTCAGCGCCAGCAGATCGCGGTCCACCTTTGAGATGCGCTCCGCCACAGCGAGCACATTCTCCTCGAGCTGGTCAGCCGGGAAGGCACGGTTCGCAACGCCCATCTGTGCTGCTTCCACACCAGAGATCGCATCTCCAGTGAAGAGCGCCTCGGCGGCGCGACGCATGCCCATGAGCCAGGGCTGCCACATCATGTCGGGGGTGCCCATCAGTCGCACCGGCGGGTAGCCGATCTGCGCGTCTTCGGCGACGTAGACAAGGTCGCACGCTGCGGCCAGCTCAGAGCCTCCCGCGAGGCAGTATCCGTGTACCTGCGCGATGACCGGCGTGGTGTAATCCCACACCTCAAACCAGCCTTCGACCAGGTGGCGTGCCCAATACCCGTCGATGTTCGACGCGTGCCGCGGAAGGTTCTGACGGTTATCTGCCATCGCCTGCTTCAGGTCGTAGCCCGACGAGAAGCTCGGGCCGGCGCCCCGGATGATGATGACCCGCACCTCCGCGTCGAGGTCAGCCTCGCGCATGGCATCGAACAGCTGGGCGCGCAGCTCGTTCGAGAGGGCGTTGCGCTTTTCGGGACGATTGAGCGTGATGCGCCGGACCAGCGGCATCGGCTCGTCGACAATGACGAGTTTTTCAGTCATGTTGTTCCTTAACTTGAGGATCGGGACGCAAATTCTTGAGGATCGGGACGCACAACAGAGCGGCCCCCAAAGTGATCAGCCGCGTGGAGGCTGGGGAAAGTAGCGCTCCATCAGGAGGCCTCGGGCAATTTCGACGCCGGTGCGCGGATCCCTCACGGAGGACTCAAACCACACCACTTCGGTCTTTGGCGAAGAGCTCGCCCCCACAATTCGACCGCTGACCACGTAGTCCTTGTCGAGGAAGAGCGGACCATTGACGAACTGCACCTCCATGCCGCCCACGATGCTCAGCGCGCCTTGGATGTCGAGCCACCGAAACGCGGGACGTACGAGCCGTGCGAGCGCGAGCGGCCCCGCAATCGGGCCGCCCCACGGCGAGTCGCCGAAGTACCAATCGAGGGGTTCGGTTGTGTCCGCGCGTCGCTGCATCTGCGACTCCCCGCGCGGATAGTCCTTCCGCTTGTAGGGGCGGGTGTCGTCCGCGTCATCCGGCTTTTCAAAAGGAAACCAGCGCAACTCGCGCCCGAGGGGCATCCCGGGCACCACCTCATAGATGAGCTCCGATCGACCCAGGGGGTACGCCTCCATTCGGCGGCGGAGGGCAGATGCCCGCCCCGCCTCGCCCATGCCGATCGTGCCCTCCGTGACGCGGTCTCCCGCGGCATTGACCGACCAGGCCTCCACCTCGGCTTCTCCCGGCTCAGAGCCCGGATCCACGATGAACGCCTGCACTTCGTCTTGATCGACCGTGGCGGTGCGCGAGAAAAACGAGTAGCTTCCGCGTTGGAACCACTCCTGGCCGAACGCCTCCAGGGCGAGCGGCATGAACTGCTCCTCGTGGATCAGTGCCGAGACGAGTCCTCCGCGGTACCCGATAGACTGCGCCACGGAGTCGCCGTGGGCGTCGTCGGTGCGCGACTTCACGAAGTTCGCCGCGCGGCGCACCTCACCCGACAGCAGGCCGTCGGCGCGAGTGATCTTCGAGACATGTTCGTAATAGGTCACGGCGCCTCGCTCGTGGCACGAATGCGCTTGAATAGCACCTTCTCTGGCAGGTGGCAGGCGACAGTGTGCCCGCCCTCTCCCTCGAGTTCGGGGCGCTTGTCGGCGCAGATCGCCTCGGCCGCCCAGCACCGGGTGCGGAACCCGCAGCCCGTCGGGGGCGACAGGGGCGAGGGGATCTCACCTGTGAGGATGATGCGGTCGCGCTCCGGCATCTCCCAGGGCTTCGGGTGAGGGACCGCCGACAGCAGCGCCTGCGTGTACGCGTGGCGAGGAGCCTCGAGGATCTCGTCTGCCGCCCCGGTCTCGACGATGCGGCCGAGGTACATCACCGCTATCCGGTCCGACACGTGCTGCACGACCGACAGGTCGTGAGAAATGAAGAGATACGTCAGCCCCTTTTCGCGTTGCAGACGCGCCAGCAGGTTGAGGATCTGTGCCTGCACCGACACATCCAGCGCCGAGACAGCCTCATCGCAAACGATCACCGAGGGGTCCATCGCCAGAGCGCGCGCAATGGCGATGCGCTGACACTGACCACCCGAAAGCTCGTGCGGGAACCGCTTCAGATGCTGGTCGCCGAGACCTACGCTCTCGAGAAGCTCCATCGTGCGGCCACGGCGTTGCTTCGCAGGGAGGAGATCCGGGTGGACCTCCCACACCTCCGCAATGAGCTGCTCCACGGTCAGCCGCGGGTTCAGCGACCGATAAGGGTCCTGAAAGATCATCTGGATCCGCCGCGAGTACTTACGACGCTCGCGGGAGCTCAGCGCGGCGAGGTCCTTTCCTTCGAAAAGGATAGAACCGTTGCGCGGCTTGTTCAGCCCCATGATTGCTCGGGCCAGCGTGGACTTGCCCGAACCGGACTCGCCCACCAGACCGAGGGTCTCCCCCTGAGCGATCGCGAGCGAGACGCGGTCGACAGCGCGAACCTCACCGCGGGGCTTGCCCTGGCCGCCGACTCGGAAGGTGATGGAAAGATCGTGCACGTTCAGCGCAGGCTGGGTCATCGTGTTGTCCCCCATCACAGACCTCGGACAATCTCAGTGAAGTGGCACGCACTCGTGTGCCCCTCAGTCACGACGCGCAGCGCCGGTTCTTCTTCGCGACACAGGTCGGTCGCCATCGGGCAACGCGGGGCAAATGCACACCCCGGGGGCTTCGCGATGGGCGACGGCGGGGTGCCAGGGATCGCCGGCAAAACGTCGGCTTTCACATCCATCCGCGGGATGCTCTCCAGCAAACCTCGGGTGTAGGGATGGCCAGGAGTGTCGTACACCTCACGCAACGGCCCGTACTCCACGATTCTGCCTGCGTACATCACCGCAACGCGGTCTGCCACGTCGGCCACCACTCCCAGGTCGTGACTGACCAGCAGCATGGCCATGCCGTAGTCCTGCTGCAAGGCAGCGAGCAGGTCCATGATCTGCGCCTGCACGGTGACATCGAGCGCAGTGGTGGGTTCATCGGCGATCAGCACGCGGGGGTTCAGCGCCACAGCCATGGCGATGACCACGCGCTGTCGCATACCCCCGGAGAGCTGGTGCGGGTAGTCACGTGACCGGGTGCGCGCATCGGGGATTCCGACCTTCTCCATCAGCTCCACCGCCGCTGCCCGGGAATCCGCACGAGAGTAGCCACGCCGACGCCGGAAAAGCTCACCGATCTGGTCGCCGACACGCGTGGTCGGGTTCAGCGCACTGAGGGCATCCTGGAAAACCAGGGCAATACCCTGCGCCCGAAGCTCCCGGACCTGGGCGGGGGTGCACGACAGTAGGTCCAGTCCGTCGAGAGTGACCGAGCCCCCGACGTGGTGAGTGGCCCGTTTGGGGAGTAACCCCATCAGCGCCATACCCGTGACGGACTTGCCGCTCCCGGACTCGCCGAGGATTGCAAGCGTTTCGCCTGCGCCCACTTCGAAGGACACCCCGTCAACGACGCGGATGACATCCTGCTTGGAGTTGAGCTCCACCACGAGGTCTTGGACGACCAGCACGGAGCCCGCTGCGTTCACGTTCGAGTCAGCTGTCTTGCTCATACTCATCACTTCACCGTCCGAGGGTCCGTACGATCACGCAGATAGTCGCCGACAAAACCGAGGGCCACGACCACGATGGTCAACGCCAGGCCGGGGATCGCCGAGATCCACCAGGCCGAATCCAGGTAGCTCTGACCGTTGAAGATCGTTCGACCCCAGCTGGCCGTTCCCGCGGGAACACCCAAGCCAAGGAAGCTCAGCGACGCCTCCGACAGGATCATGGAGCCGATGTCAACTGTGGCGATCACGAGGATCGGGGAGGTACATCCCGGCACAACGCAACGACGGAGAATGTGCCAGTGACCGGCTCCGAGCGCTCGGGTCGATTCCACGAACTCACGACCGGTGATCGTAAGCACTTGGCTGCGCAGCACGCGCGCGTACACGATCCAGTTGGCGACAGCCAGGGCGATCACGACGTTCAGGACGCTCTGACCTAGGACACCCGCCACCAGGATCGCGAGGAGGATCGTGGGGAAGGCCATCTGCATGTCGACGATGCGCATCAGGATGGCGTCCAGCTTGCCGCCGACGTATCCGGCGAGCACGCCCACGATCGATCCGACGACCAGTGCCATCAGCACAGCGAGCAGGCTGACGATCAGCGAGGTGCGCGCACCCACGATCACCTGCGCCAGGATGCTCTGACCCATCTGGTCGGTGCCGAAGACGGCAACGGTACCGTCCGTGGTCACGGCTCCCGGTGGAAGCAGACGGTTGTAGAGGTCTGCGGCCATCGGATCGTAGTCAACGAAGAACGGACCGACCAGCGCGACGAGGACGTACAGCCCCAAAACGAACGCGCAGAACAAAGCGAAAAGAGATTTGGGGCGCTTGCGTGCCGTCTTGTGCGGCTTCAACGCCATGGTGACAGTATCTGTACTCATTTCTTTCCCACCACACTCGCTCGGGGGTCGATGACGCCGTAGGCCACATCCACCAGCAGGTTCAGCAGGACGATGGCGACGGCGATGAAGAACACCGCTGCCTGCACCACCGGGTAGTCACGATCCAGCAACCCCTGCACCAGCACGCGGCCGACGCCCGGGATCGAGAACACCGACTCCACAACGATCGCGCCACCGAGCAGGTGCCCGAACTGCAGCGAGGCCAGGGTCAGCACGGGGATGAGCATGTTGCGCACCTCGTGATCGCGCACGATCAGCCCCGAGCGAAGCCCCTTGGAGCGTGCCGTGCGGATGTAGTCCTCCTGCGTTACTTCCAGCAGGCCACTGCGCACCATTCGGGTGAGCACACTCGCCACCGGCACCGCAAGTGTCACCGCAGGAAGGATGTACGAACGCCAGTCCGAGATACCGAAGCTCGGTAGCAGCCCGAGGTTCCTCGAGAAGATCAGGATCAGCATGGTGCCGAACCAGAAGGACGGCAGCGACTGACCGAGCAGCACGAAGAGCGACACGGCCCGGTCCAGCGTCCCGCCGGGCTTGCGGCTGGAGAGAATTCCGAGCGGGAAGCTGAGCGCCAGCGCCAGCGCCATAGACACGGCCGCGAGCGTTGCCGTGGTGGGGGCGCGCTGGATCACAAGATCTATCGCCCCCATACCCGACACGATCGAATTGCCGAAGTCCAACTGCAGCACGGCAAGGCCGTACAAGAACAGCTGCACGATCATGGGCTTATCGAGGCCCAATTGCTCCCGCACCTGTTGAATTTGGAAGTCGGTGGCTTCGCCACCAAGAACAGCAGTGACCGGGTCGCCGGGCACAAGTCTGATGAGCACGAAGAGCAGTGCCAGGACGCCGGCTACCACGCCGGCGGCGAACAGTGCTCGGCTCGCTATATATCGCAACATTTAGACATCCGATTGATTGCGCGAAGGGTTCGCGATTAGCCGGCGAGGTAGACCTGGTCGAAACGCGGGGTAGCAGACGGAGGCATCACGAACCCCTGCACGTTGGTACGCACCGCGTAGTCATAATTCACATCAGCCGGGTAGATACCGACATAGTTCTCCCACAAGAACTGGTTCGCTTCTTCAAAGATCGCGCTGCGCTCAGCCGGGTCCATCTCAACCCGCGCTTCCTTGATCAGCTTGTCCAACTCCTCGTAGCAGTGGTTGATCGACGCAGCAACCCGCTCACAGTTATACAAACGGTCCGTCCCATACGCCGCATCACCGGTGATGACCTGGTTCGGCTGAATGTGCAGGTCGTAGTTGTTGTTACGGAAGTCTTCGTTGAACACGGCTGCTTCCTTCTCCAACAGCTCCACCGTGACACCGATCTTCGCCCAGTCCGAGATCATCGCCCGAGCAATCAGATCAATGCTCATACCCATACCCGGGTTCATCTCCATCGTGGTGGAGAAACCATCCGGGAACCCCGCCTCAGCGAGCAGCTTCTTCGCGTTCTCCGGGTCAAACGGGATGTCCTCGTTCTCACCCGCACCCGGGATCGTCGCAGGAATCGCCGACACCGCAGGGCTACCCAACTCGCCAAGCACGTTCTTCACAATCGAGTCGACATCCACAGCCTCAGCCAGCGCCTGACGCACCAGCGGGTCCGTGAACGGCTCACGACTGTTGTTGAACCACATGAAGTAGTAGTTATAGCTCGGGACCGAGTCATAAACCACATCCGGGTTCGTCTTCAAACGACCCGTCAAGTCCACCGGAATGTTCCACAACACATCAATGTCGCCCGCTTCCAAAGCAGTGACCTTCGGAGCCGCTTCCAGCATCTGGATCAACTCCAGACGATCCAGCTCCGGAGCACCACCCCAGTAATCCTCGTTACCGGTCAACACAACCCGGTCACCCTGCGAGTAGGACTCGAACTGGAACGGACCCGAACCCACCGGGGCCGCCCAGAACGCCTCATCCGCAATACGATCGCCCGGACCCACATAAATACGCGTCAGGTTCGGAATCAGATCCGGCGTCGGACGCGACGTGACAATCTCCAACGTCGTCTCATCCGGGGCGTTGATCGACGCGACACCCGAGAACAAGTTCGCCAACGTTCCCTTGTTCGCAATAATCAGCTCCAGCGACGCCTTCGCGTCCGCAGCCGTCACCGGCGTCCCATCATGGAACACCGCGTCATCACGCAACGTGAACGTCCACGTGTCGCCGACGGTCTCCCACTCCGTCGCCAGGCTCGGCGCATACTCGCCATCCGCCGTCTCGACAACCAGCGTGTCAAACAACTGCGTCGCGACCGTGATCGTCGACCCATAAGCCGCGCCCGTAGCGCCCATCACGTTCAACGTCGGCAACGCCGACAACGCAACACGCAACTCCTGCGGGCCCTCCGGCGTCGAAGCAGCCGGCTCCGCCGGCCCACCCCCCGCACAACCCGCGAGCAACGCCGCAACCACGACACTCACACCCGCAAACTTCACACCCGCAAACAAACGCGAACGCCCACCACGACCAAGATGCTTCATCGCATCATCCCTTCAATAACCG
>NZ_JANJFD020000014.1:0-46132 GCF_024623575.2 Microbacterium sp. zg-YB36 | reverse complement strand
AGGCTCGGCGCATACTCGCCATCCGCCGTCTCGACAACCAGCGTGTCAAACAACTGCGTCGCGACCGTGATCGTCGACCCATAAGCCGCGCCCGTCGCGCCCATCACGTTCAACGTCGGCAACGCCGACAACGCAACACGCAACTCCTGCGGGCCCTCCGGCGTCGAAGCAGCCGGCTCCGCCGGCCCACCCCCCGCACAACCCGCGAGCAACGCCGCAACCACGACACTCACACCCGCAAACTTCACACCCGCAAACAAACGCGAACGCCCACCACGACCAAGATGCTTCATCGCATCATCCCTTCAATAACCGCGATTCATGTGCTGTGCTGTCGAATTTCTGTCGACGGCCAGGCACACATCCCGCTTCCGCGATGAACCAGATTCGAGGCGAACCACGAGCCGACAGCCATCGTTAGCCTGCGGAAACTCTTATCCGCCTATCGGAGCCTAAGAAGGGCACCGATTCTTAAGCAACAGTAAGCGATTCGGTCATCTCCGACGAACTAACAGGTGTCCGGGCGGGGGCGAATCAACGCCTCTCGTTAGGGGAACGCCCGCGGGTCACCTCGGACCGACCCCTCGGTTTTGGCTGGTGACCACGCAAATACGGAGCACCATAATGGCCCTCGTTAGCAGCCGCAGGTGTTCCCGAGTTTGAGCGGGCTGGGCAGGAGCACAGTGCGATAGGCCCCGCCGTTGCCACTGATTCGATTAATCAATAAGCTCACCGCCTGCACGGCGATGCTCTGCCTCGGGACCTGAAGAGTGGTCAACCGCGACGCGTCACTGACGAGGAATTCTCGCCCACCGAACCCGGTCACCGCGACATCCGCGGGGACACGGAGGCCCCTGTCTCGCAGTGCCGCGAGAGCACCCCAGGCGATCACATCGGCGCCGCAGATGATCGCCCGCGGGATCCGCCGCCGCTTGAGCATCTCCATGGTGGCGCGATAGCTGTCCGCCTCGCTGAGCTCGCAGCTCAACCGATCGGTAGGTGCAATCTTCACCCCATGGGTTTCCGCAGCGCGCTGGTTACCTGCTTCACGCTCTTTAGACGCGCTCGACCGCTGTGGCCCGCCCATCAGGACTAAATCGCGGTAACCGTGCACCCCGATGAGGTGATCCATCAGGTCGGTCGCCGCGGTCTCGCTATCGGTCCCCACGAAGTCCGCCTCCACCAGAGGCAGGCGGCGCGTGATCTGCACGTAGGGCAGATGCGCCTTACGCAGCGACCGAATGAGGTCGGCATCACCCTCCTCGAGAATGGTCGTCAGGATCCCGTCGACGCCCCGATCGGCCATCGCTTGCAGCACGACTTTCAGGCGACTGTGGTCGCGGCCGGTGTTCGCGATGAACACCTCGTAGCCCATCGTGCGGGCCGCATCGATCACCCCGCCGGCAATCTCGGTGTCGTGGAACGGCGACTTGGCGATGTCGTTGAGCACCGCTCCGATCACCCGGGTATGCCTGGAACGTAGCCGCACACTGAGGGCACTGGGGATGTACCCGAGTTCCTCGGCAAGATTAAGAATCTTGTAGCGCGTGGCGTCTGAAACGCCCGGGCGCCCATTCATCACGTAAGAAACCGTCGCCGCGGTCACCCCTGCCCGGCGCGCAATTTCTGCCGCCGTGACACGCCGAACCTGCGGACTGTCAGATGAAGTGCCCACACCGCCACCTCGCTCATACGTTGAACGGAATGACCCTATCGGGCGGCCAGAAATTAAGCAAAAGTAAGAAATCCCGCCCGCCGAGAGATGTTCATCTTGTGGCACCCCAAACCCAGGCGCACCCCGGAACTTATGATTGCTTACGCCGTGATCCCCGCTCTAGTTTTGCTGGTGTCGTTCACAAGACTCCCGGCCGGATGACTGCGCAGCCGCTGGCGCGCAGACACCGCCGACAACGAAGTCACCGCCTGGAATGGAGAAAATCATGACGGCGTCCTTCAGCGAAGGCAGTTTCCTTACGGGCATTCGTGTTCTCGAACTGGCCGACGAAGTCGGCGAGTACTGCGGCAAGGTCCTTGCAGGTCTTGGCGCCGACGTCATCAAGGTTGAGCCGCCCGGTGGCGAGCGAACTCGCAACTACGGCCCGTTCTACGAGGACGTCGTCGACCCTGAGCGTAGCCTGTACTTCTGGCACTATAACTTCGGTAAGCGCAGCGTCGTCATCGACCTCGACAGCGAGGAAGGCCGACGCTCCTACGAGCGATTGGCCCGCTCGAGCGATGTCATCATCGACACCCGCGCCCGCGGCGACATGGACGCGCGAGGGCTCGGTTTTGACCAACTCCGGGTGGCCAACCCGGAACTCGTCTATGCGCGGGTCAGCCCGTTCGGTGACGACGGCCCGTGGTCCGACTTTAAAGGCAGTGATATCGTGCACCTCGCCCTCGGCGGCGTCATGATGAACTGCGGATACGACCCGCTCCCCGATGGCACGTACGACACCGCCCCCATAGCTCCGCAGATGTGGCAGGCCTATCACGTGACCGGCGAGAATGCCGCGATCGGGATTGTGGCTGCCCTCTACTACCGCCTGCACTCTTCGCGGGGGCAACTGCTCAGCACCGCCGTGCACGAGGCCGTCTCGAAGAACACCGAGATGGACGTACCCAACTGGATCTACCGCCGGGCAAGTCACAATCGCCTCACCTGCCGGCACTCGTTCCCGACGGCTGCGGGCGCCGCCGGGGCACGCCTTCCCGCCACGCCGCGGCTCGCCCAGACCAAGGATGATCGCTGGATTCTGCCCTACAGCACCTACCTGCCCGGTTCGACCTCTCCCGTCATTGGGCTGCGCAACCTCTTCGCCTCGCGCGGCATCGATACTGAGCTCAACAGCACCGACTTCGATGATCCGGCGTACATTCGGCAGGCAGAGGGGGCCCGACGGGCCGACAAAGCCATCGCGGAGCTCGTGGGGTCGCTCGACTTCGACGAGGACCTGTGGCTTGATGCCCAGCGCTCAGGCCTCACGTGGGCACCGATCCGCCGCCCTGAAGAGAATGTCGGCGACCCTCACTGGGCCCAGCGCGACACCTTCTTCGAGGTGGAGCATCCTGAGTTCGATGCGACCTTCACCGAGATCGGCGCCAAGTGGCGTGCCCCGGGACTCCCCTGGCGCACCGGCCCGCGCGCCCCGCGCCTCGGTGAGCACACAGAGGAAATCCTCACGAACCCCGAGGCTCGCCGGCCGCGTCCCACCTGGGTGGGCGCCCCGCCGCGGGCGATTGAGGGAACCGAGCGGAGCCCGATGGGCACCCCGTGGGCGCTGGGTGGCGTGCGAGTCCTCGACCTCGGCTGGCTGCTCGCCAGCGCGGGTGCCGGGCGGTTCCTGTCTGCCCTGGGCGCAGAGGTCGTCAAGGTGGAGCACTCGTCGAAGATCGACATGATGCGTCCTGCCGGGGCGCTCGCGCCCCTCGGCCTTCGCGCCGAGCGCGATGCTGCCACCAGGCCCATCGAGCCCATCCCCACCGAGAGCCTGAACCGTGGTGGGGCGTTCATGGAAAATAACACCGGTAAGCGCGCCATCAGCCTCAATTTGAAGACTGCAGAGGGGATCGCGATCCTCAAGCAGCTCGTCGCTGATTCGGACGTGCTCATTGAGGGCTACTCGCCGGGCACGCTCGAGCGCATGGGGCTCGGCTACGACGTGCTGAAGGAGCTCAACCCGGCCCTCGTGTACGTGCAGCAGTCGGGCATGGGTGAGGGCACCTACGGGCGCGTGCGCAGCTTCGGCCCCACCGCGCAAGCGCTGTCAGGCATCAGCGACATGTCGGGCCTGCCCGACCCGCAGCCGCCCGCAGGCATCGGCTACTCGTACCTGGACTGGTTCGGCGCGTATCAGGCCGCACTCGCGATGGTGGCCGGGCTCTTCCGCCAGCGCGCAACGGGTGAGGGGTGCTGGATCGAGTCGTCCCAGGTGGAGTCGGGCATCTACGCCACCGGTACCGCAGTACTGGATTACTCTGCCAACGGGCGCTCGTGGCAGCGCATCGGTAACCGTTCGCCGTTCAAGCTCGCCGCGCCTCACGGGGCCTACCGGGTGGCCGGGGCGGATCGGTGGATCGCGCTCAGCGCCTTCACCGAAGCCGAGTGGCACGCGCTCACCGAGGTGCTTGAGCGTCCGCTGTGGCGCAAGGATGCGCGCTTTGCAACGCTGGCAAAGCGCGCGGAACACCAAGACGAATTGGATGCCCTCGTGGCAGAGTCAACCGCTCCGTGGGACGGCGTCGAGCTCATGCAGGCTTTGCAGGCCGCCGCTGTTCCCGCGGGGATTTGCCAGACCGCTCAGGACCGGTGTGAGTGGGATCCGCAGTTGGCTCACCTGGGGTGGCTTGCCGAGTTCAACCAAAGCGAGATCGGTCGCTGGCCGGCCAAGACCCCGCCGACGAAGTTCAGCGAGACGCCCGGCTACCAGGGCGGCATCGTCGACCGCCATGGTCCGAACTACGGCGAGGATAACGACTACGTGTACCGGGACCTGCTGAGCATGACCGCCGAGCAGATCGAGGAGCTGACCGCACGCGGGGTGTTCTAACAGCCAATAAGGAAGGAGGCGAGCGCGGTATCGCACCCGCCGCCTTTCTTCTCATGTTTTCGGTGCGGCTCCGGTTAGCGCGCCCATTCGGACAGGATCGTGCGCACGCCTTCCTCCTCCAGCAGGGTCGAGGCGGACGGCAAGGTCAGTTCCGTGCGCGAGAAGCGTGGCGCGGGAGCTGCTTGGGGGATCCCGGTCTCCGTGGTGACCGTGCCTCGCGCGGCGACGTGCGGGTGCTCCACCACCTCACCAAACGCGAGCACGGGCGTCACGCAGGCGTCCGTGCCATCGAAAACAGCGCACCATTCGTCGCGCGTCTTAGTGACGAAGATTTCGGCGAAGCGAGCGCGCAACTCGGGCCAGCGCTCGCGGTCCATCTGCTCTGGAAGGTCGCCGCGGTCCACACCGAGACCGCGCAGGAGAGCCGCGTAGAACGGCGCTTCGATCGCCCCGACGGCGACAAAGCGGCCGTCGGCGCAGGTGTAGGTGTCGTAGAACGGTGCCCCACCGTCGAGGAGGTTGCTGCCGGCCTTGTCGACCCAGGCCCCCGTGGCGAGCTGGCCCCACATCATCTGCACGAGCAGGCTCGCGCCATCCACCATGGCGGCGTCAATGACCTGGCCCTCACCGGAGCGCTGGGCATGGAAAAGCGCCGATAGCACGCCTACGACGAGCAGCATCGAGCCTCCGCCGAAGTCACCGACGATACTCAGCGGCGGTACCGGACGCTCTCCCCCACCCCGGCCCACGGCGTGAAGAACACCGGTGACAGAGATGAAGTTGATATCGTGCCCGGCCGTGTGCGCCAGGGGGCCGTCCTGCCCCCACCCCGTCACGCGTCCGTAGACGAGACGCGGGTTTCGCGCGAGGCAGTGGTCAGGGCCGATGCCCAAACGCTCGGTGACGCCGGGGCGATACCCCTCGATCAGCACATCCGCGTGCTCAATCAATTCCATCAGTTCCGCGCGCCCCCCGGGCTGGCGAACGTCCAGCAGTATGCGCCGCCTGCCGCGCAAGAGCGGAGCGGTGTCGCTGGCGTACGGGCGACCGGGGCGATCGATACGCACCACGTCCGCCCCCATGTCGGCGAGCAGCATGGCCGCGTGCGGGCCCGGGCCAATACCCGCCAGTTCAATAACGCGGACGCCGTGCAGAGGGCCGTGAGTGCTCGTCATGGTATTCCTCGTCTTTCCCGTGCGAATGGGCAGAAAAAACCATCCGCTCTCCCCGACACAACCATCGGAGAGGGCGGATGAAAACTTCTTGCGCCTGTTTACATGCGAAGCGCCGCGTCCAGGCGGATCACTTCGCCGTTCAGGTAGTCGTTGGCGATGATGTGCTCGGCGAGCGCCGCGTACTCGTCGGGGTAGCCGGGGCGCTTCGGGTTGGGGATCGGGAAACGCTGCATCATCTGCTCCTCGGTGGAGTTGCGCCACAGCGGCGTCTTGACGACACCCGGAGAAATGCACATCACACGCACCCCCACCGGTGCCAGATCGCGTGCAGCGGTGAGGTTCATCCCGATGATTCCGCCCTTTGCTGCGGAGTAGTCGGTCTGCCCGGTGCGTCCCTCGTAAGCGGCGATACTCGCCGTCGTGATGATGACGCCTCGCTGACCCGACTCGAGGGGCTCGTTCTTAGCCATCGCCTGCGCCGCTTTGGAAAGCACACGGAAGGTGCCCGTAAGGAACACGTCCAACGTCCGAGAGAAGGTGCTCACGGGATACGTTTCCCCGTCCCGGTTCACCAAGCGATGCGCAGCGGGCTTACCGCCGTGCACGATCACGGCCGCGCGAAGCGGGGCCAGTTCGACAGCACGAGCGACGAGGTTGTCAATGGATTCGTCACTGGTGACGTCGGTCTTCACAAAGATCGCGCGCTCGCCCAGTTCCTCTGCGAGTTCAGTCCCGCGCTCCTCGTCGAAGTCGGCCACCACCACGTATCCGCCGGCGTTGATGAGTCGGCGAACCGTTGCCGATCCGAACCCGCCCGCACCGCCGACGACGATTGCTGATCCTTGACTCAACTGCATGGGACTTCCTTCCTGGTGCGGCTCCGCAGAGCCGTCGAGCATGTGTGACATCGCAGAGGACAGGGGGTGCTGCGGCGAGCGTCAGCGGTGCCTTGCTCCAGCGGGCATTCCCACATCACTGTGTGACTGCGCTCGGGCGTGCGAGCCGGGGCTGACCACTGCAGTCTCGTCGCTTCCCTTGCCGTGGTTTGACGCTAAATCGCCTCGCCCTAATTAAGCAATAGTAAGTCTTGACGCGCGGGGCCCGAAAAGCGGGGCGGAAAACGTGGGCAGAGCAAACTTAATGTTGATTACCTCCCGCCTCGACACCTGAATGGAAACATCGGGCGCGCCCGCCGTGCGCCCCAGACCACGGGACTATCAATGACGCTGCGCTTCTTTACCGGAGGCATCAACCACGAGACGAATTCGTTCTCCAAGGTGCCTGCCGATGAACACCGATTTCGCCTCACCCGCTACGGAAGAGGCGCCGAGATCCTCGAGCGCTTCCGGGGAACCCGGACCGTGTACGGCGGATTCCTCACCGCCGCAGAAACCAACCACGTCACATTGACCTCCACGGTGAGCTCTTTCGCCCAGCCCTCGGGTCCGGTCGTGCGCGAGGAGTTCGAGCGTCAGATGGCGCTGACCCTGGAGGACCTGCGAGAAGCTCTGCGCACCGACGGGGTGGATGGCATCGTGCTCGGTCTGCACGGAGCGATGGTGGTTGCGGGGATCGAGGATGGCGAAGGTGAGTACCTTGCCCGCGTGCGCGAGGTCGTCGGCCCCGATGTGCCGATCGGCGTCGAACTGGACCTGCACGCGAACATCTCGCCACGCATGGCCGAGCTCGCCGACATCCTGATCGGCTACGACACGTACCCGCACGTGGATCAGTATGACCGCGCCATCGAACTTCTCACGCTGGTGGCCCGTACCGTGCGCGGCGAGATCTCGCCTACATCCGCGCTCCGAAAGCTACCGATCCTTGCCCACATGACGGTGCAAAACACCGCGTCTGGCCCGATGGCAGACTGGCTGGCCCTGTGCCATGAGATCGAAGCGCGCCCCGGGGTGCTCACGGCTACGATCACCGGCGGCTTTCCGTACGCCGACATTCCGGATGTAGGAATGGCCGCGTACGTGGTGACAGACGGCCTGCCCGAGCTTGCCACCCAGTACGCGAACGAGCTGAGCGAGTTCGCATGGGCGCGACGCACCGAGTTCCAGCCGCGCCTGACCAGCGTCGATGACGCCATTCGCGCGGCCAGCAGCAGCCCCGGCCCGATCATCCTCGCGGATGTCGCCGACAACACCGGCGCTGGGGCGAGTGGAGACGATACGGAAATCCTGCGCGCTCTGATCGCGCACGGGGCGAACTCTGCGGTGCTGGTGCCCATGTACGACCCTGGGGTGGTTGCAGAAGCCGTCCGCGCGGGTGTGGGCGCGACCATCACCACCACTATCGGCGGCAAGGTCGACGACGGCGGCGGTGCGCCACTGGAGATCGAGGCGTACGTGCGCACCATCACCGACGGCTGGTACTCCAACTACGGCCCCATGAGCACCGGGTCACGCACCGGAATGGGGCTGACCGCTGTGCTGGAAATCGGGGGTCACGACGGTATCGAGGTGGTGTGTTCGAGCGTGCAACGCTCACCGCACGACCTTCAGATGCTGCGTAGCGTCGGCATCGAACCCACGCGCCGGCAGATCATCGTGGTGAAGTCGTCGGTGCACTACCGTGCGGACTTTGGTCCCATCGCGACCGAGATTTTCGAGGTGGATGCCGCGGGCCTCGCGGCCGCCTCCTGGGCACGCCTGGACTTCCAGAACCTGCGCCGCCCGATCTTCCCCCTCGATCCCGACATGGAGTGGACCGCGCAATAGCGCACGAGAATTCCCGCGCGGGGGTCAGCCCGGAGCAGACCGCGTCGTGCACGACGAACGCCGGGAGCCGCACCGCGCCCCCATCCTCGCGATTGCCGGCGGGCAGGCATACACCGATCTCACGGTCCTGAGTCGTGGGATTCAGAGTTTGGCCGAGTCTCGCGGTGGGATTGTTCTGCATCGCCGCCAGCCCGCGCTCGGGAGTGTCGCGCCGAAGTTCCGCGCGCGGCGTTCCCGACCTTGGTCGTGCCCCCATCCTCCCGAGGCGGGTCTTCCCGCCCCCGACCCGCCGATGCGACGGTTCAGCTCAACGCGGCGCAGATATCACGGCTGCGGCCGACGTTCTGCCCCAGCGTCGTCACGCCGTCGGCCGTGTTGGTGAGCTCGACCACGCCGATGTAGAGGGTCGTCGAGGGACCCGCCGGGTCGTCTGTCGGAAAGAGGATGACCAGGTTGTGGCCGGTGTCACGCGTGCTGGATGAGCCGTCGGCGTAGGTCGTCGTGGTCTGCGTGAACCCCCTGCCGGGAAGTGTCACCGATGCGCCGGTGTCGGTGTTGGTCACCACGTAGGTCGGACCTTTGCCGGCCAGCAGGACCACGGAGTTGCCGTCTCTGTCGACCCATTCTCGGGTCACCGTGTTCGCCTCCGTCGTTGCTTGCAGGCTCACCTCGAAACCGCAGGCCAGACCT
The DNA here is from genome assembly GCF_024623575.2 of Microbacterium sp. zg-YB36. Lineage (NCBI taxonomy): Bacteria > Bacillati > Actinomycetota > Actinomycetes > Micrococcales > Microbacteriaceae > Microbacterium > Microbacterium sp. zg-YB36. The sequence goes on along the minus strand of NZ_JANJFD020000014.1, from coordinate 36,991 downwards.
GCCGGGAGTACGGTGGGGTCTGCCGCGATCGCCGGGGCCGGCACCGCGAGAGCCGTGAGTGCGATGCCCAGGATCGCCGCCGCACCGAGTCGTTTCCGCGTCGAGAGCATCGTGACCACCTCGTCGTAATGCGGCATGGATTCTCGAGCGCAGCGAGCGGGTCATGGACGGCCCAGGGTGCCGCTGCCAGCAGTGTGGCACTCGGCGGGACGATCGACCAGTGCGTCAGCGGGCGGCGCTCGCCACTCGGCCGGGACTGAGCTGGGTCGGCACCGCGCCGCGGCGTCGGCCCATGGCCACGACGCCCCACCCGACGAGGGCGATGCCGACGGCGGGGTAAACCGCCTCGAGGGTGTTCGGGTTGAGGAAGAGGGTACGGGTATCAATAGGGAGCGGCAGTCCGCGTCGACACCGTGCGAGGACGGCGCCGCTCCGGCTCGAGTAGTGGCTTGTGGCCGACCGCGGTACGGGCTCAACGAGGCAGGCAGAGAGCCCCCGGCGAACGGAGGTCGGTCGATCAGCGTGCATGCGTTTCGGCCCGCCAGACGGCGATGCGATGTGCGCGCATTTCTGGGTTGATTCAGTGGCTGTGGAGCGTTGCCCAGGCGAGGAGGCCGTTGATTCGTCGGATGTCGGCGCCCTTGGTGAGCTTCACCTTGATGTGGCCGGCTTTCGTCCACAACTCCACCTCAGCGTCGCGGTCCAGCATGCCGCCGGCGTTCTCCGTCGACCACATGTGGATAGAGCTGTAGGGCAGCGAGTAGATCTCGATCTTCTTCCCAGTGATGCCTTGCGCATCACGGACGATGAGCCGCTTGGTTGTGAAGGTAGCCGAGTCGCGGAAGGTCTTGAAGGACGCAACGGCAGTCTCACCTTCGACGAGCAGTTCGTTCACGTCGGCGGGTGTCGGGATCTCGTTCTGCAGTGTCCAGGCAAGGATGGCGGCAGTTTCGGCCATGAAATGAGCTCCTATGTGTGATTCGAGCGCTGGCCCCACGCCGCGCAGTGCGCTCAGGCTACCGTGCGAGGACGGCGCCGCTCCGGCTCGAGTAGTGGCTCGTGGGCGCCCGAGCTACGGGCTCAACGAGGCAAGCAGAGAGCCCCCGGCGAACGGAAGCCGGTCCCTGAGCGCGCTAATCCTGCCAAGCTGGAGGATCTCGGCGACGGAGCCGTTCGATCGGGGTCTTCCCGGATCTGATGCTCAGCAGCGCTCAGGTTGTGAATGCCCGTTTCCGGGGGCCGCGCCGTGGCTTTGGGCCTCTTGAGCCAGGTGCCGATCGCTGCACCCGGGCGTGGGCCATCTTCGAGGTGCGGGTCAGATCGCCATTGCCATCTCTCCGTATCCCATCGCGATCAGAAACGACAGCACCGACAGCGCGACCGCAACCGGCACCATCGTGTAGCGCTCCGGCTTGCTGCGGGAGATCGCGTTCATCAGGATCCCGAGCGTCGAGTAGGCGAAGATCACCCACATCGCGACCTGAGAGAACTGGTCCGGGAAGATGCTAAACGCGCCCACGCGGTCCCACGCCACAACCGCCATGATCCCGTAGATCAGGATGGAGATGACGCTCCCAATGCGCTTACGGGCTGGAAGCACGCGGTGCTGCCCGCCCCACGCGAAATGCCCCAACGGTGCACCGAACACGAGCGCGAGCTGGAACACGGCCATCAGAGCAAGGGTCAACGTGAAGAGCAACGCGAAAGGCATCCTGTCAATGTAGCGTGACACGGTCCGCCGCCACGGGACCACGGCGGCCCCCATGACGGTCCTTCAACGGTCGCAGGTTCCGGTATGAGCGGTGTTCGTGCGTAGGTGCTCTCGTGATGGACGATGGCGCCAAGGCCGCGGCGGGGCATCCCGTCGCGTCGTCAGGCGATTCGGATAAACCGCGGGCCTTCGTATCCGTCGCGGCTGACGGACTCGAGGAACATGTCGAGCGGGCGCACCCAGAAGCTGTAATCGTCGTAGAGCTTGCGGTAGAAGACGAGGTGCTCCCCGGTCTCGCTATGTCGCCCTGCGCCGATCACCTCGTAGCGGGAACCCTTGAAGTGCTGGTAAATGCCGGGCTCAACGGCGGTCGGTGTCGATGACGGCATTCCGCGACCGTACGGGGCTCGGGATTGCGATGTGCGACGACGTGCCATCCGCAGCGCTTAAAATCTGCCCGCCTCCCATCCGCGACCGCTGACGAGGCGCGGCACCAATCCTTGTTGCTCCCGACATCGCCTCAGCATAGGAACGCCCCGCTGACCCGAGAAACCCTTGTTCCCGATCGTTATGCGAAGCTCGCCGGGGGTCGGTAGGACGATGAGCTTGCCGACACGGAATGGGGTGCTGGACTTGAACCCGTTACTCACTCGACCGCTTGCCGGTCCTTCGCCGCGCGCAAATCAGTCGGGTTCGTCATTGGCGGCGGCCTCGATCCAGTCGACTGCTTCGTCCGAGAGAAAGAAGCCGTCGGGTCCTGACTCGCCGACCCACCACGCGCTCGAGGTCACGGAGCCGCCGGCCGCCGCGATCTTGCTCATCACCTCCGGCGACACCGCTTCGCCGTTGTGTGCGATGAGCCACACTTTGGCGTCGGAGTCCAGCTTCAGCCACCACTCGATGATCTCCATGCGGCCACCATCGCACCGGATGGAGTCGACCGAAACCCGGTCCGCAACCGTTCCGCAGCTTCCCTGTAGGGAGCGGTCGTGGTGGTCAGTCGCCGTCGCCGGCGCCGACACCGTCCCCTGCTTCGACGGCGGAAGGGTCGTGATCCTCCGCCACGAAGGCAGTCGTCGTTGCGGCACCCCCAGGGCGAAGGTTCGCGCCTTCGAGTGCGCGCTCGATGGCGGCATCGATCCCTGAGCCGCTGTGGGTCTGTTCGCTGTCGCTCGAAATCATGTTGCTCAGGCTAGCCGTGGAACTTGGCGCCCCGGAAGGGCTGGTCGGTCCCGGGTTGACCAGTGGCACCGAGCGCTGGACGGTCCTCCGCCGCGCGCAAATCAGTCGGGTTCGTCCTTCGCGGCGGCCTCGATCCAGTCCACTGCTTCGTCGGAGAGAAAGAAGCCGTCTGATCCTGACTCACCGACCCACCACGCGTTCGAGGTCATCGAGCCGCCGGCCGACGCGATCTTGCTCATCACCTCCGGCGACAACGCTTCGCCGTTGTGGGCGATGAGCCACGCTTTGGTGTCGGGGTCCAGCTTTGGCCACCACTCCATGATCTCCATGCGCCGACCATCGCACCGGATGGAGTCGACCGAAAGCCAGTCGTCAAACGGACGCTCCCTGCACGCTGTGAAGCCGCGTGGCGTGGTTCCTCGATGGGGAGCCGGGGCGATTCAACGGCCGGGGAGGCGAAGCCTCACGCCGCGGGATGGGCCCCGGCTTGTTCGTGCGCGAGGCGGCGATGCCGCTCTCGAGCGACATCCTGTGCGCGAGGGCCGGCGCCGAGCGCGCGCTGGGATACCGCGAGCACGATGCGAGTCGCCGTCATGACGGGCAGGACAGTGCGACGCACCCCGAGCAGTTTGCGGTACGGCCGCGGGAGGCTCGCGACGGCGGCGGCGAACAGCACGCGATAGGCAAGTCGCATCGAGCCGGTGAAGGGCACGTCACGCAAGAACCGCACGACCTCGTCGACGCGCTCGTCGCGGCGGAGCTCTGCACGGTCGAGGAACCCCCGCAGCCTCCCCCTCAGGTCGGCCTCCGTTTCGGGCGGATTCTCCACATGCATGAGACGCCCAGCGGTCGCCCACTCACGCACGTATCCGTCGGCACCTCCAGGGATCGGACCGCCCCACCGCTCGTGCGCGCCCAGAAACGCTTCTGCGAAGGCGAGGTGCACCCATTCCACGAGACGGGCGTCCGACGCCGAGTACGCGTGAGTCCCGGCATCCGTCGCATAGGTTCCCGCTACGCGTTCGTGCAGCCGGCCGACGCGCGCCGTCTCCTGCTTCGCCTGCGCCGTCGAGCCGTACGTGACGCAGATGATCCACCGCACGGTGCCCGTCAGTCGGCCTAGTGGATCCTCTCGGTAGCGCGAGAAGTCGTGAACGCCGGCCATCGCGCCGGGGTGGAGGGCTTGGATGAGCAGCGCGCGGATGCCGGCGACGAAGGTCGCGGTGCCGGCGTGGACCGTCCAGACCGCGCCCCCGTCGGGAAAGTATCCGTCGTCGTCGCCCTCGGCGAGCTCACGCACCCACCGGGGCATGCCGTCCGGATCGCCCGAAAGCGCCGTGAGCAGCCGCGCGCGGAGAGAGGGACCCTTCATTGCTCCAGCGTGCCACGCCCGCAGGATGACCGGCGCAGGGACGGCCCATCTCGAGCCCAGATCGGTGAAGGCGACCGGTCCGTCAGCGCTGTTCTGGATCGAGCCACAGAGTCATGCGGAGGCCGTCCTCGGGGAGGTAAAGGACTTCATGGCGAAGTGCGACCACGTCGCCGCCGTCGGTTCGGAGGTGCTTAATCGATGTGCGCCGACGCTCGACGATGTGTCCGCTCCACCACGCTCTGAACTGCGAGTTTGTCGCGCTCAGTTCGCCAACGAACGCCTGTAGCTCGGAGTCTTGAAGATCATCCGCGTTGGCGGCTCTCAGATGTGCGACGGCGCCGTGGGCGAGCTCTTCCCATTCGACGAAGGTGCTTCGCGCTCTTGGATCGTTCATGAGATAGCGGCAGGTGTTGCGCTGCGCTGGTGGTATGCCAGCGAAGCCGTCGTAGAGGGTCAGTCCTTCCGCGTTTGCTGCGACCATGTAGCTCAAGCGATCGAGCACATATGCGGGGTGCGGACTGACGGCTTCGACCAACGCGGTCATGCGATCTCTCAGCGCAACATCGACCCTCCGCTCGGCGATCAGCGCCGATGGGCCGCGATTTCGAAGACGGTAGAGGTGCTCCGTGGCGTCGGCGGTAAGTCGGAGTGTTCGGGCAAGCGCATTCAACACGGTATCGCTGGGGTTGCTCTCGCGGCCTTGTTCGAGGCGAATGTAGTAGTCGATGCTTACGCCCGAAGCAGCAGCCACCTCCTCGCGCCGCAGACCTATGACTCGTCGTCGGGTCGTCCTCGACGGCTGCGGCTCGAGGGCGGCGTCAGCGCGCCGGGCTCGAAGGAAATCGCCGAGTTCGTGAGTCATACAGAAACTCTCGCAGACCCTGCGTCGACTTTGCGGAAAGGGGGTGCGCCACACCTAGGAGTGACCCGGTCTTCCCATGGCACATCAACCGAACGAGGCTGAGCTGAACAACCTGCACCGGCCTCAATGGAGATCTCATGGCGAAATACACCCACGGCTATCACGAGTCCGTGTTGCGATCACACCGCTCCCGAACCGCGGAGAACTCCGCGGCCCATCTTTTGCCGCTGCTCAAGCCCACCGATCGACTCCTCGACGTGGGTGCCGGCACCGGGACCATCACGGCGGACCTCGCTCAACTCGTCCAGTCCGTGAGCGCGACTGAGATCGGACCGGATGAGCTGGCGGTGACGCGGACGACAACTGCGGAGCGGGGCGTGAGCAACATCGACTTTCGAACGGCCGACATCCATGCACTCCCATTCGACGACGCCAGCTTTGATGTGACCCACGCACATCAGGTGCTCCAGCATGTCGCTGATCCCGTTCAGGCGTTGCGTGAGATGGCTCGGGTTACGAAGCCCGGTGGGATCGTCGCTGTCCGAGATAGCGACTATGCGGGGTTCTGCTGGTGGCCGGAGCTGCCCGCGCTCGACTCCTGGCTGAGGCTTTATCGCGATGTCGCTCGCCTCAATGGGGGAGAGCCGGATGCCGGTCGGCGCTTGCTGTCCTGGGCGCATTCGGCAGGCTTCACTAACGTCGACGTTACGTCGAGCACTTGGTGCTACGCATCGGCTGAGCAGCGCGAATGGTGGGGTGGCATGTGGTCAGATCGCATCCTCAACTCTGCGATAACGGGCCAGCTCACGGATTCCGGACTCGCCGACCACAACGGGCTTCGCGAGATCAGTGACGCGTGGAAACAGTGGGCGGCCGACGAAGACGGATGGATCTCGATACTTCACGGTGAACTGATCTATCGCATCCCGGAAGAGTAGAACGACCTTTCAGGTCGTCACTGCGAGCCACGAGCTGATGGGCAACGGGCTGTGCGCGGCGCTCGCGTGCCGCCTCCCGCGGTTGGCTACTCGCTCGAGCGTTCTCTTAGCCGGGAGCAACGATGTTGCCATTCAGTACACCGCGGTGAGCGTCCGCGCCGTCCAGTCGCAACAGCTCGCCATACGGGATGATCCATTGGATCGGGGGTGACCGAAGGATGGCCGCAGGTAGACGACCGCCGCAGGGTTGTACCTGCCGAGGTCGGGCGATCGCCACCTCGCGTTGCTCTCGGCGCAGACGGTCCTCCTGCGTGCGTTGCGTGGAGGTTGTGTAGAGGTGGAGGGGGGAGGCGGATTCTTGGGCGTCACCCACAATGAGCCGACGAGTGCGGGGCCACAGGTCACGTGGCCGATCGGCGTGGAGATAATGGTGCGATGCCCGCCGTCATCATCGAAGTCCGCCGTCAGTACGCAGCCGACCAAGAGCTTGCCATCATGAACGCCGTCCACGCAGCGCTCGTTCGGGCGTTCGAGATCCCGGCCGAGGACCGCAACGTGCGTCTTGTCGTCCATGAACCAGAGCGATTCATGTGCGCGCCAGAGCTCGCACATCCGGAGTACCGGACCATCATCTCGATCGACTGTTTCGCCGGTCGAAGCCTGACCGCCAAGCGGGGACTCTATCGAGCGATCGTCGAGGGTTTGGAGCCGCTAGGCATTCCCCGCGATCATGTGTCGACCATCCTTCACGAGATCGCTCTCGAAAACTGGGGCGTCGGCGGCGGGCACGCGGCTAGCGACGTCGACCTCGGCTTCACCGTGAACGTCTGATCTCGCCAAGCATCCCTCGTGCGCTCGCGTGCAGGTCTTTGCCGGAAATCCAGACGGGCGCTATCTTCGCTGACCCTCGAACGTGCCTCCCAGATCGTGGCTTCTCGCCCACTAGCGGGTCGATGAACGGGCGGTCTGCCCGCGGGCGCGCTCCCGCGCGCGGCGCCGCGCGCGTAGGGTGATCGCCATGAGCGAAGACGGGTGGCGTGCGTTCCTCACCGGCGAAGGCGTCGATGACTGGGTGATTCTTCATGGTGGCCCGACCGCCGTGTTCAAGGTGGGCTCGCTCCAGGAGGCTGCGCGGCTGGCGGCGGCCGTGGCGGAGATCCCAGGGCTCGGCCCGCGCACGTTGCTGACAGCGGTCTCGGACCGTCTCACGGTAAAGCTGACTCGCGAGATGTGGGGAACCGAACGGTCGCACCTTGATGTGGCTAGGAAGATCTCGACCATCGCCCGCGACCACGGTGCGGTCGCCGACACGGCCCGGGTACAGGAGGTGCAGGTCGCTGTCGCAGCAATGCCCGACGCGATCGATCTGCCGTTCTGGCGAGCGGTGCTGGGATACGCGCCGTTGCACGAGGACAACTGCATCGATCCGCTCGGTCAGGGATCAACGGTATGGATGCAGGAGTTGGACCCTTCAAAGCCCCTCACTCACGCCATGCACATCGACGTCTCGCTGGCCAAGGAGCACATCGAGGCTCGCGTCGCCGCGGCAGTGGCCGCGGGGGGCCGGGTGGTTGAATCCGTCGAGGCGCCCAGCGGATGGATCCTCGCCGACCGGTCGGGAAACAAGGTGTGCCTGGCAGCCTGGCCAGACGGCGCGGAACCCGCCAGCCCCGAGCAAGCCGCATAAAGTCCACAGCGGCGCAACCAGATAGAGGCGCGGGACTTCGAAACTAATTATGCGACCGATTGCCGGTCCCGTAGCGCGCGGGTTAGGTGCTGGCGTGAGTTGTCAGTTCGACTCGGACGAAGGGGAGTTCGTCGCGGGTTAGGACGACAGTAACTAGGGCAGAGCCGTCGAGTTCGGTTCCGACGGCGAAGACATGCGGATCTGTGTCGATCAGGACCGCGGGGCGGTCGATTCCATCGATCCGGAGGACGGCATCGTGTTGCACGGCGGCGGTGGTGATGTCGGGTGCCGGGGGGAGGCTGCCGACCCTGCCGTCGAGTCCACGCTCTGGCCGGAAGTTGGTGTTCAGCACCTCGGTGGTGTGATCGACGAGCGCTTCGGCGATCGAGGGCCGTTCCGCTGGGTCGCGGTACCAGCTGGTCTTCACGGCCTCCCAGAGCATGGGGTAACGCTGCCGCTCGGTCAGTTCGATGAGCCATTTCGGTAGCGGCCAAGGCGGGACCTCGTCCAGCACGCGCGTGACCTCTTCGTCGAGATCCGCCAGGTTGGCAGGGTCAGCCCGATCTGCAGGGTTACGGATCACGATGTACGACAACCCGACCTGCGCGTTACGCAAGCCGGCGCTGTCCGATCCATTGCCGATCGAGGATGGGCCGAACATCTCGATCGTCGGCTGAGGAGCCAACCCGAGCACCGGGATCGGCCACTGCGCGATGCGTTCCCACTGTGCGTCCATCGGGTCCGGCGAGTCCACACCGAGGACTCCCTCGAACTCATAACGAGCAGATCCCATGCGACCGAGTCTCCTCCACGTTTGCGCCCACACGCCACGGCGATGATCGATGCGTGGATTCTCTACAGTCGCTCATCAGACTCGGCGACATTCGAGCGCTGGTTTATCCCCGCGGCGGTCGACGGTCTTCGGGGCTGCACCACACGGAGCGCAAGCCGGTCCGTCAGCGGGCACCTAAGGCGGGCATCCTGCGGAGCGGTGTGGAACGGTCAGCCGACGTCGACGAGAGTGGACCAGGCGATGTCGATCACGCACAGTCCCTCGTCCGTCTCGCGGTAAAAGACGTCACCCGGGTACGTGGACCCGGGTGTCAAACCCTCGGGAAGGCCCTCGAGATTGATGCTCCATTGGGGATCGAGTACTGCCTGTTTCTCCCAATAGTCGCCCACGAAGTGTTCCGGCTCGCCAGCCGACAGGCCGACCCAATCCGTCGCCTTGCCGAGGTCCGCGACGGACTCGTCGCAGATGAGGCCCGAGGCCTCGCCCGTGGACATATCGTCGACGAGCTCTTCGGTCGTCTGAATCACTCGGGCACCGTCTGCCCCCCAGATCACCGAGTCGATCGAGCATCCGGACAACGTGGCCGAAAGCACAACAACGGTGAGCCCGACCATGGCGGCACGCAGAGCTCCCATCCGGCGACTCTACCGATATCCAGATCGATAGCCAGTTCCCCCACCGGCCCCATAACCGCCCACACCTCCAACCGCCACCGCTAGCCCGAGGTTCAGGCGATGTTGCCTCAGAAGGCCCGCCCGCAGAAATGCCCGATGACCGCCACCGCGACGGGCACCGAATCAGTCAGCGCGGCTCTACCGCCGGAGCGAAGTCCAGCCAGTCGAGGCACCCCGCCGCGACACGGCGTGAGACGGGTCAAAGTGATGGCATTGCGATGACGTGATCACGTTTCACCCACGAAAAAGTCCCGGGAACCCTTAGGTTCCCGGGACTTACCGGTCGGGATGACAGGATTTGAACCTGCGACCCCTTGACCCCCAGTCAAGTGCGCTACCAAGCTGCGCCACATCCCGGTCTTCTGCCGTCCGCGAGCGGACAACTCCCCTATCCTAGCCGGTCGCCGCGGCCCGCGCGAACCGGTCCGTGCCGGGCGCGGCGCACCGCGGCATCCGCCTGCGCACACCCTGACTTGCCGGTGTCGCACGCCGCCGCTACGGTCACGACATGGGCGAGATCACCATTGAGACGGCGTCCCCCGAGCGTTTCGACGACATCCAGCACGCGTTCTCGGATGGTGGGGACGGCGCTGGATGCCAGTGCATGTGGTGGCTGCTGCGCAGCAAGGACTGGGATGCCACCACGGTCGACACGCGCACCGAGATGTTCCGCGCCGAAATCGCCGCCGGTCCCCCGCCGGGCCTGCTCGCCTACGTCGACGGCGCGCCCGCCGCATGGGTGCGGGTGGGACCGCGCGCGCGCCAACCGCGCCTGGCTCATACGCGCAATTACACCGCCTCCCCCGATCCATTCGATGACCCCGGGGTCTGGGCGGTCAGCTGTTTCGTGGTGCGCCGGGAGTTCCGCGGCCAGGGGCTCAGCGCTGCGCTGCTGGATGCCGCGGTGACGTTCGCCCGCGACGGAGGCGCCCGCGTCGTGGAGGGGTACCCCATCGACGTCTCGGTGCAGAAGACGTCGACGAACGACCTGTACCACGGCTCCCTGTCGACCTTCGAGGACGCCGGCTTCCACGAAGTCGCCCGCCCCAAACCGCACATCGCGATCGTGCAGCGCCCGCTCGGCGACTGACCACGCTCCCGGCGGGACCGTACGATGAGAGCCACCCGCCTGTCCGCCCGAAGGAGCGCCGTGCACCTCGCCCCCGGCACAACCGTGACCAATCCGGCACGCACCCAGTCGTGGTGGTGGGGATTCGCCGCCTACGCCGTCATCGCTCTGGCGCATGTCGCGTTTCTCGCGGTGGATTCGCCGCTGACGTACCCCAGCAAGCTCGCCCTCATGCCGGTGCTCGCCCTCGCCGCGATGTGGGCACTGCGCGGCACGGGCTGGGGCGCCGTGGCCACGCTGTTGATCGCGGCCCTCGCGTTCTCGTGGCTCGGCGACGGCGCCGCGGCGTTCTTCCCGTTCTTCGAGGACGAACTGCCCATGATGCTGCTGTGCTTCGGCCTGGCGCACGCCTGCTACGTCTGGCTCTTCTGGCGGTATGTCGGCGAGCGGCGCCTGCCCTGGTGGTCGGCCGTATACGCCGTCTGGTGGGTCGTGCTTGTGGTCGTGTTGTGGCCCCTGCTCGGCGGCCTGGCCATCGCAGTGGCGATCTACGGCTTGCTGCTGGGCGCCACCGCCGTCGCCGCGACACGCTGCAATCCGGCGGTGCTGGTGGGCGCCGTGTTCTTCCTGGCATCCGACACCATGCTCGCGTTCGACCGCTTCACTCCGAACCCTCCCGACTGGCTCGGCGTCGCGGTCATGGTCACATACACGATCGGACAGGGCCTCATCGCGCTCGGCGTCGTGCGCTACCTGCGGGCGAAGGCCGGTCGATGACGGATGCCGTGAGCTCCGCGCGCGTGGATGCCTGGCTGTGGGCGGTACGCGTGTACAAGACCCGCTCGGCCGCGACCACCGCATGCCGCGCCGGACACGTGCGCGTGAACGGCGAGCGGGCGAAAGCCGCGCAGCCGGTGCGACCGGGCGACGAGCTTCGGGTACGCGTCGCCGGGTTCGACCGCATCCTCGTGGTGCGCCAGACCATCACCAAACGGGTCGGCGCGGCACTCGCGGCCGCAGCGGTCGAAGACCGTACGCCTCCCCCGCCGCCGCGGGAGGAGACCGCGTTCGTGCCGATGCGGGACCGCGGCACCGGCCGGCCCACCAAGCGGGAACGGCGCGAGACCGACCGGCTGCGCGGGCGCGAGACGCTGTAGTCCCCGTTCAGAACGGTGCGGGTTCTTCGATGGCGGCCAGGGCCATGAATTCCAGCACCCGGCGGGGGATGTCGGTGTAGACCCGGCCGGTGGGGCTGGTCCATTCCAGGATGCCGTCGGCTTTCTGCACCACGCTCCACGCGGTGCCGTGCTTGACCGGATGATGTCGCCCGGGGCACAGGTTGGCCAGGTTCGTGAGGCAGGTCGGCCCACCCAGCGCCGCGTCATGGGTGTGGTCGAGGTCGCACTGACGGGCCGGTCTTCGACACCCGAGGAACCGGCAGTGCTCATCGCGGGCGTCGAGGTGTCTGCGCATCTCCCGGCTCGGCCGGTAAGTGAGCACCTGCTCCACCGCCCCACTGACCGGGGAGGTGAACAGCCGCTCCCAGATCTCCGCCGTGGCGGCGAGCCGTCGGGCGGTGTCGGGGCCGATGGGCCCGTATCCGACCAGCTCGGCCGGCTCGTCGCCGATCCCGATGAGCGTGTTGGCGGGAATGACGACCTGGACTTGGGCGACGATCGCCGTGCCCTCCGGGATCGCCCCGGTGGCGGCGGGTGCGGTGGCGTGTCCGGTGAGGACCAGGTCGGTGAGCACGTCGGCGCGGATCTGGTCCATGGTGCGCGTATCGGTCGCGATCACATCCGCGGCGATCGCTTCGGCTTCGGCTTCGGCTTCGGCCGCCGCTGCGGCTTTGACTGCGGCGCGGTGCGCGTCCGCGATCTGGCGGGCGTGCTGGTTCAGCCGGTCCCGCATCGCGTAGACCAACTCCGCCGGCAGCAGCGCGGCCAGTTCGGCCATCCCGTCGTCCAGGTCCCGCACCCACACCCGCCGCCCGGCCGCGGCCTCCTTGTGCCGCTCTTCCAACGGCACCGGGTTCAGTCGCTGCGCCAGCATCAGCACGAGTGGCTTCGCCCGTCCCGGAGTGTCGTTCTCGCACACCACCAGCGCGGCTTGCTCGAACCGGGCACGCGCGTCGGGGTCGGTGATGCGGGCGCCGGCATCCTGGATGATCCGGACATGGACCCGGTCGATGCGGTCCTCCCGCAGCGCCCTGAACGTCGCAGGCAACTCGTCCACCAGCACGGTCGCGTCGTGCATCCGGTCGCGCATGCCGTGGTCCGAGCGGCGCAGCACCGCGGCCACTTCCGCGGCCATCGACCGCAACGGCATCTCCCGCTCCCGACCGTCACTGGTGGGGATGCGGGCGGTCTGCGCCTGCGCAACAGCCTCCGCCTGCGACAGGAACCACACCTCGTCGGCATCCGCCTCCGCCCGACGCCGCCGCACCTCCTCCAGCCCCGAGATCACCTGCTCATGCGACAGCAGAGCCGTCGGGGCGGTGGTAGTCGGGGAGGTGTTCATACCCCCAATCCTGCCGACCCCCGCCGACATTGAGCGACGCTGAAATCGGGGTTGACCTGGGGTTGTGGACAACTCCACAGATCCGCATCTGGGGAGGAAGCGTGACTAGACCGGATCCCCCAACTGCTCCACGTAGCGCGCCAGACCGCGCCGCAACTCCAGGTAGATGTCGCGAACCGACGCCTCCTGACCGAGCTCGGCACGCCGGGCCCATTCATCGAAGGCCAGCCGCACAGTGCCGGCAACCGTGGTGACCAGAGCCCGCGCCGTCAGCACGTCGGCGTCGGCACCGGCGGCATCCACCGCGGCATCCGTCAGCGCATCGGCGCTCTCGGCATCGTTGCGCAGTGCCACTGCCAGCAGCGCAGGTTCGTGTTGCACCAGCTGACGCAGCCGCAGCATCCGTGCCCGCGCGTCGGGGTCGACGTCGAACTCGCCGAACACCTGCATCCAGCCCGCCTCGAGCGCTCGCGCCACCGGCGCGCCGGCCCGGATGGCATCGACCGTGCAGCGGTGAATCGGCGACGGCTCGACATCGGTGATGAAGGCCGCGTCCTCTTTCGTCGGGAAATACCGGAAGAACGTCCGCGGCGACACCCCAGCGGCCTTGGCGATCTCATCGACCGTCGTCGCGTGCACGCCCTTGCGCTCGAAGAGGTCCAGAGCGGCATCCGACACCTCGCGCAGCGTCTCCCGACGGCGCCGCTCACGAAGACCGAGCGGCTCTTCGCCGGCATCCGTGGGGGTAGGGGCAGCGGTCTGCATGCGACGATCATACAGTTTGCGCCAAGATGGCACTCTCTGCCATGATTGACGTCGCTCTTCGGCGCGCCCTGACGAACGCGCCGGTCTCCGCGTGCCAACGCATCGGCAAGCTTCCGCTCGCCGGACGCTGCGCGCGCCCCTATCGGAAAGACCGCATGACCCTCGAGAAGACCCCGACCGACACGGGCACTCAGCCCACCCTCGCTCCATCCCCTGTTCCCCGGCCCGGCGTCGTGATCGCCCTCCTGGTGGTGTCGGCCTTCGTCGTCATCCTCAATGAGACGATCATGAGCGTCGCCCTGCCGAGCCTGATGGACGACCTCGGCATCACCGCCAGCACCGCGCAGTGGCTAACCACCGGCTTCCTGCTCACAATGGCCGTGGTGATCCCACTCACCGGCTACCTGCTGGCCCGCTTCCCGCTGCGCGGTGTGTACCTCACCGCGATGAGCCTGTTCATCGTCGGCACGCTCATCGCCGCACTTGCACCGGGCTTCGGCGTGCTGATGCTCGGCCGCGTCGTGCAGGCATCCGGCACGGCCATCATGATGCCGCTGCTGTTCACCACGGTGCTGTCCATCGTGGCCCCCTCCCACCGCGGCCGCATGATGGGTGTCATCTCCATCGTCATCGCGGTGGCTCCGGCCGTCGGCCCGACCGTCTCCGGCGTCATCCTGTCAGCGTTCGACTGGCGCTGGCTGTTCTGGCTCGTCCTGCCGATCGCCCTCATCGCCGCCACGCTCGGCGCTCTCTGGGTGCGCAACGTCACCGAGACCTCCCACGCGCGCTTCGACGCGATCAGCGTGCTGTTCTCAGCCCTCGGCTTTGGCGGCCTGATCTTCGGTCTCAGCTCGATCGGTGAGGCCGCATCGGACAACGAGGTCGTGCCGTTCTGGGTTCCGCTCGTCATCGGCGCGCTGGGACTGGCGGCCTTCGTCGCCCGCCAGCTGCACCTGCAGAAGAGCGACAACGCCCTGCTCGACCTGCGCGTGTTCCAGTCCAAGTCCTTCAGCCTGGCCATCACGCTCGTCGTGATCGTCATGGCGGCCCTGTTCGGCTCGCTCGTGCTGCTGCCGATGTACCTGTCGACGGTACTCGAGCTCAAGACGATCACCATCGGCCTGATGCTGCTCCCCGGCGGCGTGCTGATGGGCGTCATCGCGCCCATCGTCGGCTCACTGTTCGACAAGTACGGCCCCACGCCGCTGGTCATCCCGGGCATGATCGTCGCCGCGGCCGCCCTGTGGGGCATGACCACCTACGACGTCGGCACCTCCATCGGCTGGATCATCGCGGTGCACATGACCCTCAACCTGGGGCTCGGCTTCGTCTTCACTCCCCTGCTGACCTCGGCACTGGGCTCGCTGCCGCGGCGGCTGTACCCGCACGGCAGCGCGATCATGGGCACCATCCAGCAGGTCGCCGGCGCCGCCGGCACCGCGGTGTTCGTCACCCTGATGTCGGTGCAGGCCGCGGCCGCCATGTCCGAGGGTGCGGGCGTCATCGCCGCTACGGCCTCGGGTGTGCACGTTGCGTTCCTCACCGGGGCGATCGTCGCCTCGGCGGCCGTGGTGCTCGCGTGCTTCGTGCGCAAGCCCGCCACGACCGAGGACGCCCCGCACGGCGAGGCGCTTCCCGTCGGTCACTGATCACGTCCTTGCGAAGGGTCGGCAGCTTTGGCTGCCGGCCCTTCGTCGTTTCCGCCGGGCTACGCGCGCCCCGGCATCCGGTCCAGCAGCCACCCAGGTCCCCGCACCGCGGCTCCGGCATCCGCGACGCGAACCGAGAGCTCTCGGTCGGCGGTAACGACGGTGACGGTGCGGCCGGCGGTCACGAGGCGCGCGGCCTCCGCGACGATCGTGTCGTCGCCGGCGGCCTCGGCACGCACGACGTGGAGACCGGGCTCATCGGGTGCGTCGCGAGCCGCGCCCTCCAGCACCACCGACACCTCGGGATACCACCGCGCGTCGGGCAGATCCAGCCCGGCACCGTCGATGCCGCCGCGCGCCCACTGCGCGAGCCGCGCGAGCAACCGCGATGCCGCCCCCGAGCGGTCTCGCCACCACCCGTCGGGCACCGAGCCGACCACGTTCGCCGCGTCGACCACGATCGCGGGACGCACCTGCAGCAGATCACGCAGCGCCGGCCAGGAATCGGCGAACCCCGGATGCAGCGGGTGGCGGTCGACCTCGTCCACCGGCACCCACGCCAGCTCCCGGCTCTCCGGGTCGCTGATGACGGGCTCGAACGGCTCCACCACGTCGGCCAGCAGCGTGCCGTACGTCCAGACGCCGAGATCGAGCGTACTCAGCAGCCGCGGCCGCACGGCGGTGGGCGGGACCCCCGCTTCCTCCGCCGACTCCCGCAGCGCCGCATCGGCCGCACTCTCGTGCTCGTGGCGCGCGCCTCCCGGCAGCGCCCACGTGTCGCCGAAGTGACTCCACGACACGCGATGCTGCATCAGGATGCCGCGCTCGGCATCCAGCGCGAGCAGCCCCGCCGCACCGAACCGCCCCCAGTAGCGCGTGCCGTCGTCGGCGACGACCCAGGCATCGCCGGGGTTGCGCGGGCCGTCGGGCCGACGCGGCTCATCCGGAGCGGGAGGGACGATCGTCACCCTCCCACCCTGGCATACCCGACGAGACGGGCCACTTATACACCCGGGGTCCGCGCGGATCCGGCAGCGGCGCGCGCCGCTGTGCGGCCCCACAATCGCGATCGCGCTCACCGCGGCATCCGCTGTGGACACTACATATAGGTTAATGGTGAGGTCTGACCACATATATATAGTGGTGATCCCGAGCACCGCATCCGCGGCATCCCGTCGAGCACCCACCCTCCAGAGGAACCCAGATGAGCACCGATTCCGCCCCGTCCGCACCACGCTCCGTCGCGGTCGGTACGACCATCAACGAGTACCTCTCCCGCGCCGACTGGCGGGTCAACGCCAACGCGAACCAGGGCTACTCGCTCGGCGGGCTCATCCTCAACACCTCCGGCAAGCTCATCGCCAACTACTGGCTCGACGAGGTCTACGCCCCCGAGGCCGGCACCGCCCACCGCAACGGCGACCTGCACATCCACGACCTCGACATGTTCGCCGGCTACTGCGCCGGATGGTCGCTGCGCACCCTCCTGGAACAGGGCTTCAACGGCGTGCCGGGAAAGATCTCCTCCCGCCCGCCGAAGCACCTCACCAGCGCCCTCGGTCAGATGGTCAACTTCTTCGGCACGCTGCAGAACGAATGGGCGGGCGCGCAGGCGTTCAGCTCGTTCGACACCTACCTCGCCCCGTTCGTCCGCCTCGACCAGCTCACGTACGCCGAAGTACGCCAGGCGATCCAGGAGTTCGTGTTCAATCTCAACGTGCCGTCGCGGTGGGGCACCCAGACGCCGTTCACCAACCTCACCTTCGACTGGACCGTGCCCGACGACCTCGCTGAGCAGCGCCCGCTCATCGGCGGCGAGGTGTGCGACTTCTCCTACGGCGAGCTGACCGTGGAGATGGCCCTGATCAACCAGGCATTCATCGACGTCTTAGCCGAGGGCGACGAGGACGGCCGCGCCTTCACCTTCCCGATCCCCACCTACAACATCACGAAGGACTTCCAGTGGGAGGACCCGGCCGTCGACGCGCTGTTCGCGATGACCGCCAAGTACGGCCTGCCCTACTTCCAGAACTTCATCAACTCCGACCTCGACCCCCACATGATCCGGTCCATGTGCTGCCGCCTGCAGCTGGATCTGACCGAGCTGCTCAAGCGAGGCAACGGCCTGTTCGGCTCGGCGGAGCAGACCGGGTCGCTCGGCGTCGTGACGATCAACTGCGCGCGCCTCGGGTTCGTGCACTCCGGCGACGAAGCTGCCGCCATCGCCCGGCTGGATGAACTCCTCGAGATCTCCCGCGACACCCTCGAGGCCAAGCGCATCGTCATCGACACGCACATCAGAGGCGGGCTCTTCCCGTACACCAAGCGTTACCTCGGCTCGCTGGACAACCACTTCTCCACGATCGGCGTCAACGGCCTGAACGAGTTCGTCCGCAACTTCACCCGCGACACCGACGACATCACCACCGAGTCGGGCATCGCGCTGGCGAGCCGGCTGCTGGACCACGTGCGTGCGCGCATGGTGGAGTTCCAGGAGGCGACCGGCCACATGTACAACCTGGAGGCCAGCCCCGCCGAGGGCGCGACGTACCGCTTCGCCAAGGAGGACATCGCCCGCTACGAGGGCATCATCCACGCCGGTACCGACGCCAACCCCTACTACACGAACTCGTCGCAGCTGCCCGTGGGGTACACCGACGACGCCTTCGAGGCGATGGCGCTGCAGGAGGGGCTGCAGGGCAAGTACACCGGCGGCACCGTGCTGCACCTGTACATGGGCGAGGCCGTGGCATCCGCACAGGCGTGCAAGGCGCTCGTGCGCCGTTCGCTGGAACGGTTCCGACTGCCCTACATCACCATCACGCCCACGTTCTCGATCTGCCCCGCCCACGGCTACCTGTCGGGCGACCTGCCCAGCTGCCCGCGATGCGGCGCCGAGTGCGAGGTGTGGACGCGCGTCATGGGGTACTTCCGTCCCGTGTCGTCGTTCAACATCGGCAAGAAGGGCGAAGCGGCCGAGCGGGTGTACTTCGACCAGGAGAAGCAGGGTGCCACGCTGCAGCCCGTCGGAGCACCCGCGTGAGGAGTGACTCACCCGAGGGTCTGCGCATCGCGGGCCTCACTCGCCTGTCGACCGTGGACTGGCCCGACAAACTGGCCGCGACGGTGTTCCTGCAGGGCTGCCCGTGGGACTGCTTCTACTGCCACAACCCCGCGCTCATCCCGCCGCGTGCGGCGGCGGCGATGAGCTGGGGCGAGGTCGCCGCCTTTCTCGACACCCGCGTCGGGCTGCTGGACGCGGTGGTCTTCTCGGGCGGCGAACCGACGATGCAGGCGGCGCTGCGGCCCGCGATGGTCGCGGTGCGCGAGCGCGGCTTCGCCGTCGGGCTGCACACCGGAGGCGCGTATCCGCGGCAGCTGGCGCGCATCCTGCCGCTGGCGGACTGGGTCGGGCTGGACATCAAGGCGACGGCCGGGAACTACGCGGCTGTCACCGGCAGCACCGGCGCGAGCGAGCGCGCCTGGCGGTCGCTGGAACTCGTGCTCGCTCAGCACGCGCTGCGCAAGGGCACCGACCGGCCGCTGGACTACGAGGTGCGCACCACGGTGCACTCCACCGCGATCGACGAATCGGGGCTGGCCGACCTCGGCTGCCGGCTCGCCGACGCGGGGGTGCAGTCGTGGGCGGTGCAGCGGTTCCGGGAGACCGGAACCCGCACGCCGCTCCCCCGCGCGGCGGGGCCGTCGCGCGAGGCCTCCCTCGCCGGCATCCCCACCGCCCGCTTCGCGCGCTTCATGGTGCGCTGACCGCCCCGCGCCCTCGACAAACCACTTTCGGGCTGAGAAACCACGCAATGCGCGATGTCTCAGCCCGAAGTTGGTTTCTCACGGATGCCGGCGGCGCCGGAACCGGGGACGCAAGGTCAGCGCTGGCGGCGCTCCCGCACGCGCATGTTGGTTACGATCGGGGTTCCCTCGAAGCCGTAGATCTCCCGCAGTCGTCGCTGGATGAACCGGCGGTAGCCGGGGTCGAGGAAGCCGGTCGTGAACAGCACGAAGGTCGGCGGCCGGGTGGACGCCTGCGTGCCGAACAGGATGCGGGGCTGCTTGCCGCCGCGCAGCGGATGCGGGTGCTCGGCGACCAGCTCGGACAGGAACGCATTGAACTTGCCGGTCGGGATGCGCTGATCCCACGACGCCAGCGACGTCTCCAGAGCGGGGACGAGCTTGTCGAGGTGACGGCCGGTGCGGGCGGAGATGTTCACCCGCGGCGCCCACGCCACGTGGGCGAGGTCCTTCTCGATCTCGCGCTCCAGGTAGCGGCGCCGGTCGATGTTCTCCATGTCGTCATCGGTGAGGCGATCCCACTTGTTGAACGCCAGCACCAGCGCACGGCCGGATTCGATCACGAGGTCGATGATGCGCACGTCCTGCTCGCTCAGCGGCTGGCTGACATCGAGCACGACCACGGCCACTTCGGCCTTCTCCAGCGCCGCCGACGTGCGCAGTGACGCGTAGAAGTCGGCACCCTGCTGCAGGTGCACCCGGCGACGGATGCCGGCGGTGTCGACCAGGCGCCACAGCTTGCCGCCCAGCTCCACGACCTCGTCGACGGGGTCGCGGGTGGTCCCGGCGAGCTCGTTGACGACGACGCGCTCTTCGCCCGCGGCCTTGTTCAGCAGCGACGACTTGCCCACGTTCGGTCGGCCGAGGATCGCAACGCGTCGCGGCCCGCCGATCTCCTGCTTGGCCACTGCCGAAACCTCCGGCAGCACCTTCATGATCTCGTCGAGCAGGTCGGCCACGCCGCGGCCGTGGATGGCCGACACCGGGTATGGCATCCCCAGTCCCAGGTTCCACAGCGCCGCCGCTTCCGGCTCGTGCCGCTGGTCGTCGATCTTGTTCGCGACGAGGAAGACGGGCTTGCCGCTCTTGCGCAGCAACCGCACGACGTGCTCGTCGGTGGAGGTCGCGCCGACCATCGCGTCCACGACGAAGATCACGACGTCGCACAGCTCGATCGCGATCTCGGCCTGGAGCGCCACCGAGCGGTCGATGCCGCGGGCGTCGGGCTCCCAGCCACCGGTGTCGACGACGGTGAACTGGCGGTCCATCCACTCCGCCTTGTAGGTGACGCGGTCACGGGTCACCCCGGGGGTGTCCTCCACGACGGCCTCACGGCGGCCGAGGATACGGTTGACCAGCGCGGACTTGCCGACGTTCGGCCGGCCGACGATCGCCACCACCGGCAGGGCCGGCGTGTATACGATGCCGTCCTCACCCAGCTCAACGCCGTGCAGCAGGTCGGCATCCTCGTCGTCGAGCTCGTAGTCCGACAGCGAGGCGCGCAGTGTCGCCGCGCGCTGTTCGGCGAGCTCCTCGTCCATGTCGGCGAGCTTCTCGGCGAGATTGTCAGGTCCGCCTTCGTATTCTTCTTCAGCGCCCATGATGCGCTCCCGTCTCTGCGCGGACGACGTCGAGAACGGCGCCCACAGTCTGTTCGAAATCCAATGCCGTCGAGTCGATGACTGTGACTCCCGGCGCGGCGGTCAAAAAATCCACGACCTGCGCGTCTGCAGCATCGCGGCGATGCAGTGCGGCCGCGACGGCGGCGGCATCCTGCGTCGCCACCTCGGCGCTGCGGCGCGCCGCCCGAACCTCGGGCGCGGCGGTGAGGAGGATCCGCACCGGCGCGTCCGGGGCGACGACGGTCGTGATGTCGCGACCCTCGACGACCACACCGGGGCGGCCGGAGGATGCCACGAGCGCGCGGAACAGCGCGTTGACCGCCTGACGCACCGCCGGCACCCGCGCCACACCGCTGACGGCGGCGGTGACCCGCGGATCGCGGATCGCGTCGGTCACGTCGGTGTCGCCCACCCGCACCCAGTAGTCGTCGGGGTCAAGCGAAATCGCGTAGTCGAAGTCTCCGGCGGCGTCGAGCACCGCGATGGCGTCCGAGGTATCGATGCCGTGCTGCAGGGCGTGCCACGCCAAGGCGCGATACGCGGCCCCGGTGTCGAGGTAGCCGAAGTGCAGGCGTCGTGCGGCCTGCTTGGACACGCTCGACTTGCCGCTGCCGGCGGGGCCGTCGATGGCGACGACGATCGGCTCAGTCATTGGTGCTCGCAATCTTCCATCCGCGCTCGGTGAGGCCCTCGACCGTGCGCCGTACTGCGGCGGGGAGGACGCTGACCTCGGCGAGACCGAACTGGGCGCCCGGAGAGTGCTCCAGGCGCAGGTCCTCGACGTTGACGTCGAGTTCGCCGAGGTCGCCGAAGAGGCGGCCGAGCTGGCCCGGCCGGTCATCGACCATCACCACGACCGGCTCGAACCGGCGGTTCTGGCCGTGCTTGCCGGGGAGACGTTCCACCCCGTCGTTGCCACGGCGGATCATGTCGGCCACGTCGCGGCGGGCACCCGGTGCCTCCGGGGCACGCAGTGCCGCGGCGACGGCGGTGAGGTCACCGGCAAGCGCGTCGAGCACGTCGACGACGGGTGCGGCGTTGGCGCCGAGGATCTGCACCCACAGCTCTGGAGCCGATGCGGCGATGCGCGTGGTGTCACGCACCCCTTGACCTGCCAGGCGTAGCGAGCCGTCGGGGGCGTCGACAAACCGGCCGGCGAGCAGGCTCGCGACCAGCTGCGGCACGTGGGACGTCAGCGCGACGGCGCGGTCGTGCTCCTCGGGGCTCATTTCGATCGGGGTGGCGCCGAGGTCCAATGCCAGCGCTTCGACGAGGGCCAAGTCGCTGGGCCGGGTCTCGCCGTCACGGCAGACCACCCACGGCCGACCGGTGAAGATGTCGGCGCGCGCGGCGATCGCGCCACCGCGCTCACGACCGGCGAGCGGGTGCGAGCCGATGTAGCGGGTGAGGTCGACGCCGCGTTCGCGCAGTTGACGCAGGGGTGCGAGCTTGACGCTGGCGACGTCGGTCACGACGGCGCCGGGGAAGGCTGCCAGTTCGCGCTCGATCACATCGGCGGTGACATCCGGAGGTACCGCCACGACCACGAGCACCGGCTGGTCGCCGTCGCGCTCGGCCCGGCCGGCACCGTAGTCGATGGCCAGGCGCAGCTGTGCGGGTGAGGTGTCGTGCAGCACGACGTCGATTCCGAGCGCAACAAGTGCGTGGCCGATGCTGGATCCCAGCAGCCCGGCACCCACGATGCGAACCGGGCCCTGCACGCGCGCGGCGAGCGGCCCTGGTGTCGAATCGGTCACTGCGTCTCCTGGTCGCCCGGCGACGCCCCCTGCGTCGCTTCGCGCGCCAAAGTCAGCAGCGCGCCGCGTTCCACTGTAGTCAACTCACGTGCCCGCCCAGCCGGGAGCGTTCCCAGGTGGAGCGGTCCGAACTGGCGGCGCACCAGCTCGATGACGGGGTGCGCGACCTCCGACATCATGCGACGCACGATGCGGTTGCGGCCGGAGTGCAGCGTGAGTTCGACCAGGCTGGTCTCCCCCGAGGTGTCCAGCAGTCGCGCCTTGTCGGCCGCGATCGGGCCGTCTTCCAGCTCGATGCCCCGGGTCAGCCGTGCGATCGTCTGCGCTGTGACGCGGCCGGTCACCTTGGCGATGTACACCTTGGTCACCCCGAACGACGGGTGCGCCAGCACGTGCGCCAGGTCGCCGTCGTTGGTGAGCACCAGCAGCCCACTCGTCTCGGCATCCAATCGTCCGACGTTGTACAGCCGCTCCGGCCAGTCCTGGGTGAAGCTGCGCAGATCCTGGCGCCCCTGGTCGTCCTTCATGGAGCTGACGACACCGGTGGGCTTGTTGAGCATGACGTAGCGCTTGGACTGGTCCAGCTGGATCACGGTGCCGTCGACGTCGATGAGGTCGACCTCGGGATCGATGCGCGAGCCCAGTTCCGTGACGACCTGGCCGTTCACCCGCACCCGGCCTTCGACGATCAGGTTCTCCGACACGCGGCGGGAGGCCACCCCCGCGTTCGCGAGCGCCTTCTGCAGCCGCACGCCCTCGGTGTCCAGCGTCCTGTCTTCGTCCGGTCCCTGTTCCTGTCGCGCGTTCATCGCACACCCTCCACGTCGAATCCGTCGGCACCGTCATCGAGCAGTGGCGAGATGTGCGGCAGTTCGTCGAGCGAGTTGATGCCGAGGTTCACCAGCAGCGCGTCGGTCGTGCCGTAGTTGATGGCGCCGGTCTCGGGGTCGGTGAACAGCTCGGTGATGAGCCCTCTCGCCACGAGTGTGCGCACCACGGAGTCGACGTTGACGGCGCGGATGGATGCCACCTGGCTGCGCGTGACCGGCTGCTTGTACGCGATGACGGCGAGGGTCTCCAGCGCCGCCTGCGACAGCCGGGACGGTGCCTGCGAGTTGACGAACTCCGAGACGAGACCGTCGTGCTCAGCGCGCACGTAGAACCGCCAGCCGCCTCCGACTTCGCGCAGTTCGAATCCGCGGCGGGGACCGGCTGCCTCGCCGTCGTAGTCGGCTACAAGCGTCTCGATCGCCTGGCGCACCGCGGCGACGGGCGCACCGACGGCGGCCGCGAGGCTCACCAGCGACTGCGGCTCGTCGACGATCAGCAGAATCGCTTCCAGCCGCTGGGCGACCGATCCGGTGTCCTGCGGACGCTGGACCGGCTCGACATCGGTCACGGGGACCGACTCGGTCGGGGACGGTGTCGAACGGTCATCTGTCATAGTCGGCTCCCAAAGAGGCGAGGCTGTCGTCCGACCAGCGTTCGGCGGTCCAGCGAAGGGTGAGTTCGCCGAGCGGCTCAAGCTGCTCGAACGAGAGGGCGGCGTGGCGGTAGAGCTCGAGCACGGCGAGGAACCGGGCCACGACGATGCCGGTCTGGTTCACCCCGGCGATGAGGTCCCGGAAGTTGAGGGAGCCGGCGGCGCGCAGCAGTGTCACGACCACCGCCGCCTGCTCGCGGATGCTCACCAGCGGCGCGTGCAGGTGGTCCAGCCCGATGTGCGGGATCTCCTTCGGCGTCATCGCCAGTACGGCCAGCGCCGCGAAGTCGTCGAGCGAGAGCGTCCACACCAGTTCCGGCACGGCGCGACGGTACTTCTCCTCGAGCCGCACCGAGCGGGTGTGCCGGCGATCCTCGGCCTGCAGCCGCTGCGCGAACCAGCCGGACACTTCCTTGAACGCGCGGTACTGCAGCAGCCGCGCGAACAGCAGATCCCGCGCTTCCAGCAGCGCCACCGATTCGGCATCCACCAGTTCGCCCTGCGGCAGGAGACCTGCGACCTTCATGTCCAGCAGCGTCACCGCCACGACGAGGAACTCGGATGCCTCCTCGAGCTGCTCGGCGGTCTCGGCCGACCGCAAGTAGGCGATGAACTCGTCGGTCACCCGGCTGAGGGCAACCTCGGTGATGTCGAGCTCGTGCTTGGAGATCAGCGTGAGCAGCAGGTCGAACGGGCCGTCGAAGACGTCCAGCGATACGCGGAACCCGGTGGCGGCGGCATCCGTATCGGCATCCGCGCTTACCTCGGTGCCGGAGTTTTCCGGGGCGTCGACGACGGGAGACAGCTCGTCGTCAGGCGACGGCGCCACGGGCGACCAGCTCCCGCGCCAGCCGCAGGTAAGCCTGGGCAGCCGGGTGCTCCGGTGCGAACTCGATGATGGGAACGCCCGACACCGAGGCGTCGGGGAACTTCACGGTGCGGCCGATGACGGTCTCGAGCACGTCGTCACCGAACGCGTCGACGACCCGCTCCAGCACCTCGCGCGAGTGCAGCGTACGAGGGTCGTACATCGTCGCGAGCACGCCGTCGAGTTCGATCGAGGGGTTCAGGCGATCGCGCACCTTGTCGATGGTCTCGATGAGCAGTGCGACGCCGCGGAGCGCAAAGAACTCGCATTCCAGCGGAATGAGCACGCCGTGGCTGGCCGTCAGCGCGTTCACCGTCAGCAGTCCGAGCGACGGCTGGCAGTCCACCAGGATGACGTCGTACTCCCCCGCGACCTTGCGCAGCACCCGGGCGAGGATCGTCTCGCGGGCGACCTCGTTGACCAGGTGCACTTCGGCGGCAGACAGGTCGATGTTGGCGGGGATGAGATCCAGGCCCTCGACGGCGGTCTTGACGATGACCTCATGCGGGTCGCGCTTGGGATCCAGCAGCAGGTCGTAGATCGTCGGGATCTCGTGCGTCGCGATGCCGAGACCGGCCGACAGCGCACCCTGCGGGTCGAAGTCGACGGCCAGCACGCGGCGACCGTATTCGGCGAGGGACGCAGCCAGGTTGATGGTGGACGTCGTCTTGCCGACACCGCCCTTCTGGTTGCAGAGGGAGATGATGCGGGCGGGACCGTGTCCGTCGAGCTTCGGTGGAGTCGGGAATCCCCGATAGGGGCGACCGGTGGGACCGATCGGAGTGTCCCCCGCTGCAGCCTGCGCTGCCTTTGCCTTACCCGCCACCGATGCTCCTACCTCTGCGTTCCCCTGCATCGATTGTAGTCATCACCGGCGGGAACGCCGGAGGGCGCGCGGTGACACGCCCTCCGGCGCCGGCGGGTCAGCGCGCTGCGCCGGCCAGGGTGCCGGTGACCATGCCTGCCGGGTCGTAGACCATGCAGAGGATCTCGCGGTCATCGCCGGCCCATGAGCCCTCGCTGGGGTACATCGGCCAGTATTCGAGCGCGGATTCCTCGTAGCTCACACCGACGAAGCCGGCGAACTCCGCGATGCACGTCTCATCGGCCTCGGCGGCGAGAGCTTCCTCGCCCGGGAACTCCGACCCGGCAGTGGTGGTGTCGAAGCCGTAGTAGACCTCGTCCTCGTGCTCCTCGTCGCAGGGAACGACCGGGACGCTCTCGACTTCGGTCTCGC
The DNA here is from genome assembly GCF_024623575.2 of Microbacterium sp. zg-YB36. Classification (NCBI taxonomy): domain Bacteria; kingdom Bacillati; phylum Actinomycetota; class Actinomycetes; order Micrococcales; family Microbacteriaceae; genus Microbacterium; species Microbacterium sp. zg-YB36. Next base: position 10,995 of record NZ_JANJFD020000014.1, on the reverse strand, counting down.
CGGTGAGTTCGGAGGTGTTCAGGCAGTCACCGACGCGGATCGAGAAGACATCGACGCTGTCGTTGCTCTCGGTGATCTCTCCGCTGGATTCGTCGCGCTCGGGTTCTGCGCCCTGGGTGGGGAACTGGGCCGACCCGCAGCCGCTCAGGGCCATCATGCCGATCGCGACGACGGCGGCAGCGGCGAGTTTGGGGTGAGCAAGCTTCATAGCGTGTGTCTCTCTGTTTCGTACGTGGGTGCAAGGGCCTCGAGGAGGTCCAACCACTTACATTGGCAGGAGGGAGCGCCAGCGCGCCAATCGGCGGGTCACAGGCTGCCGAGCACGTCCAGTCGCACTTGCGCCACGATGGCGATCACGGCGTAGTTGAGCACGGTGATCAGCGGCGACCAGGTCAGCAGCGTCTGGCCGATCCGCGGCATCCGTCCCCACACCCCGTCGCGCAGCGCCCAGCCGAACGAGAACCAGAAGAGCGGAATGGTCACGAGCCACACCACCATGCACCAGGGGCAGAGCGACCCGTATTCGAACACGCTCCGGTAGGCGAAGAAGTGCACGAGCAGGAACCCGGCGAGCAGGAACACGGTGAACACGCGCCAGAACCACAGCCGCAGCCCGTGCGGGGCGGCCAGTGCGCTCACTCCGGCGTAGATCGGCCCGAGGAACAGCGTGATGCCGATGATCGAGTTGGTGAACCCGAGGAGGTTGCCGCCGGCCGACAGCAGGTTCGGCCCGCAGGTGACCAGCACGCTGATCTGGCATGAGATGAGCGCGTCGGCGCCGGTGAGCTGGCCGATGTACTCCTGGTACAGCAGGAACGAGACGATCCACCCGGCGAGGGCCGCGACGATCCAGAAGATCGCAAGCCCCCGGGACGGGCGCACGAGGACCGCGGTGGTGTTCGACATGCCCCACAGTCTGTCGGCATCCGTCCCTCCCCCGCTTCTCACCCCGCCGTAGAAACTCCCCGGACCGTGAGACCACAGCTGGTCGCCGAAACGATGGGAGGTTCCCACGGTCTCGGCGACCAGCTGTGGTCTCGGCGAATGGGGTGGGGCGGGGGCGGGGTCAGCGGGCGCGGGGGTGGGAGGTGGCGTAGACGTCGCGCAGCGCGTCGGGCGACACGTAGGTGTAGATCTGGGTCGTCGCGACCGAGGCGTGACCGAGCAACTCCTGCACGACGCGCACATCCGCACCGCCCTGCAGCAGGTGCGTGGCGAACGAATGCCGCAGCGTATGCGGCGACACGTGCGCGGCCAGCTGCGCGCGCTCGGCGGCCTGCCGGATCACCGCCCACGCACTCTGCCGTGACAGCGGCGCCCCGCGCACCCCCAGGAACAGCCGCGGCGTCGCGGCACCGCGGCGCGACAGCTCCGGGCGCACCCGCGTGAGGTAGGCATCGACGGCGGCGCGGGCGTAGGAGCCGATCGGCACGATGCGCTCCTTGTCGCCCTTGCCCCGCACGCGCAGCACGTCGCCGTGCGCGAGGTCGTCGACGTCCAGCTGCACGATCTCGGAGATGCGCGCCCCCGTGGCGTACAACAGCTCCAGCAGCGCACGATCGCGCATCCCGACCAGGTCGCCGGGCGCCGCATCGGATGCCGCCGGGCCCGAGGCATCCAACAGCGCCTCCACCTGGTCGATCGTCAGCGCCTTCGGCAGCCGGCGCGCGGCCTTCGGCGGCCGCAGCCGCCCGGTGGGGTCGTCGCCGGCGATCTGCTCGCGGGCGAGGAAGCGGTGAAACGACCGCACCGCGGACTGCAGCCGCGCCAGGCTCGATGCCGCCGGCGGCGGATCGGCGGCGGCACGGTCGGCGATGAACGACGACACGACATCGGCGGTCACCGCGTCGGTGTCGCCGACGTCGTGTTCGTCGAGCCACTGCGCGTAGCCGGCGAGATCCCGCCGGTAGGCCGCGCTGGTGTGCTCGGACAGTCCGCGCTCGATCGCCACGTGTCGCAGGTAGGCGTCGATCGCGCGATCCACTCGCATGTCAGGCCCCGGCGGCTCCCGCTGCCGGCGCGGTGCCGGCACGACGCAGGCTCTCCGCGGCAGCGAAGGCGCCGATCGCGAGCGGGCCGTTGCGCAGCCGCCCCTCGAGCACGCCGGTGATCACGTCGTCCACCGGCACCCAGGCCAGTTCGATGTCGCGCTCCTCCTCGCCGCGGGCATGCACCTCGGCGGCGGCCGACAGTCCCCGCGCGAGGAAGACGTGCAGCACCTCGTCACTGCCGCCCGGCGACGAGTGGAAGCTCAGCAGCGGCTCCCACTCGGCCGCGACGAGATCGGCCTCTTCGGCCAGCTCCCGTTTGGCGGTCTCCGCGGGCGGTTCGCCCTCGACGTCGAGCAGCCCTGCCGGGATCTCCCAGTCGCGGGCGCGGATCGGATGCCGGTACTGCTGGATCAGCAGCATCCGCCCCTCCTCGTCCAGCGCCACGACGGCCACCGCGCCGGTGTGCACGACGTAGTCGCGCACGATCTCGCCGTCGCCGTAGCGCACGCTGTCGCGGCGGACATCCCACACATGGCCGTTGTAGACGACATCGCTGCGGGTGACCTCGTGGCTGACCGGTTCGTCGCGCAGGTCCGCGCCGGCGAGGTCAGGCATTCTCGACGTCGAACAGCTCGCTGGCGCGGTGCCGCTCCACCGCCGCGGCGATGAGGCCGCGGAACAGCGGGTGCGGCGCGGTAGGACGCGATCGCAGCTCGGGGTGGGCCTGCGTGGCGATGTAGTACGGGTGCACATCCCGGGGCAACTCCACGTACTCCACCAGCCCCAGGTCGGGGTTCACGCCGGAGAACACCATGCCCGCTTCGGCGATCTGGTCGCGGTAGCGGTTGTTGACCTCGTAGCGGTGACGGTGACGCTCAAGGGCGACGTCCGCGCCGTACAGCTCCGCCGCCAGCGAGCCTTCGGACAGCTGCGCGGGGTAGATCCCGAGACGCATGGTGCCGCCCAGGTCGCCGCCGGCGAGGATGTCCACCTGCTCGGCCATCGTGGCGATCACGGGGAACTGCGTGTCGGGGTCGAACTCGCTCGAGGACGCGCCTTCGAGCCCGACGACGTTGCGGGCGTACTCGATGACCATGCACTGCAGGCCGAGGCAGATGCCCAGCGTGGGGATGCCCTGCTCACGCGCGAAGCGCAGCGCGCCGAGCTTGCCCTCGATGCCGCGGATGCCGAACCCGCCGGGCACCACGATCCCGTCGACGCTGGCGAGCGCCTTCGCTGCCCCCTCGGGCGTCTCGCACAGGTCGGAGGGGATCCAGGTGATCTGCACCTTGGTCTCCTGGCCGAAGCCGCCGGCCTTGAGCGCCTCGGTCACCGACAGGTAGGCATCCGGCAGGTCGATGTACTTGCCGACCAGGCCGATGGTGACCTCGTGCTTGGGGTTGTGCACTGCCTGCAGCACGGTGTTCCAGCGGGTCCAGTCGACCTCGGCCGCCGTGGAAAGGTCCAGTGCGCGCACGATGTAGTCGTCCAGGCCCTGCTCGTTGAGCATGGTCGGGATGTCGTAGATGCTCGGCACATCCACCGCGTTGACGACGGCATCCTCGTCGACGTCGCACATGAGCGCGATCTTGCGCTTGTTCGACTCGGTGACGGGTCGGTCGCTGCGCAGCACGAGGGCGTCGGGCTGGATGCCGATGGAGCGGAGAGCTGCGACCGAGTGCTGGGTCGGCTTGGTCTTCTGCTCGCCGGACGCACCCATGAACGGCACCAGCGAGACGTGCACGAAGAACACGTTGCCGCGGCCCAGTTCGTGACGGATCTGCCGCGCCGCCTCGATGAACGGCTGCGACTCGATGTCGCCGACGGTGCCGCCGATCTCGGTGATGATCACGTCGGGGCGGGGCTCTTCGCTCGCCTGCAGCCGCATGCGGCGCTTGATCTCATCGGTGATGTGCGGGATGACCTGCACGGTGTCGCCCAGGTACTCACCGCGGCGCTCCTTGGCGATCACCTGCGAGTAGATCTGGCCGGTCGTGACGTTGGCGGCCTGGCTCAACTCGATGTCGAGGAAGCGCTCGTAGTGGCCGATGTCGAGGTCGGTCTCGGCGCCGTCGTCGGTGACGAACACCTCACCGTGCTGGAACGGGTTCATCGTCCCGGGATCGACGTTCAGGTAGGGATCGAGCTTCTGCATGACCACGCGCAGCCCGCGGGCGGTGAGCAGATTGCCGAGGCTCGCCGCGGTCAGGCCCTTCCCCAACGAAGAAACGACACCGCCGGTCACGAAGATGTGCCTAGTGGTGTCGCTTGAAAAAAGGCCCGAGTTAGAAGTTTCCGTCACGGGCTTTTATCCTATCAGTCCTGCAGCGCCGAGGTTCAGCAGCTCGCGTGCATGTGTCAACGCCGCATCGGAATCGGCCATTCCCGACAGCAGCCGAGCCATCTCCGCTTCCCGGTCGGCGCCCTCCAGCCGGCGCACGCTGGAGGCGGTCACCGAGCCGTCGTTCGCCTTCACGACGGACAGGTGGTTGCCCGCGAACGCGGCCACCTGCGCGAGGTGGGTCACCACGACGACCTGCGACGATTCGGCCAGGCGCGCCAGGCGCCGGCCCACCTCGATGGCGGCGGCACCGCCGATACCGGCATCCACCTCGTCGAACACGAACGTCGGCACCGGGTCGGATGAGGCGATCACGACCTCCAGCGCCAGCATCACGCGGCTGAGCTCGCCGCCGGACGCGCCCTTCGCCACCGGCCGCGGCTCCGCGCCCGGGTGCGGGGCGAGCAGGATCGTCACGTCGTCGCGGCCGCTGGCCGACGCCACACCCGCGGTCACATCGACCACCAGTCGCGCGTCCGGCAGCGCGAGGGCGTGCAGTTCCTCGGTCACCGCGGCGCCGAGGCGTTCGGCGGCGGCGGTACGGGCGGCGGTGAGGGCGGTGGCGGCGGCGTCGAGGACGGATGCCGCGGCGTCGCGTTCCTCGGCGAGGCGTCCGATGCGGTCACCGTCGTCGTCGAGTTCGGCCAGGCGCGCCGAACCGGTCTGCAGCAGCGCGATCGCGGCATCCACCGTGCCGTGCACGCGGGACAGGGTCGCCAGTTCGGCGCGACGCTCCAGCGTCGCGGCCAGCTCCTGCGGGCCGGTCTCGTCCAGGTCGGCGAGGTACCCCGACAGCGCCTGAGCGAGATCGGTGGCGCGGTAGCCGATGTCGGCGGCCTGTTCGGCCAGCGGCGCGAGGGTGTCGTCGCGTTCGGCGGCCCGTTCCAGGGCGCGTCGGGCCTCTGCCGCGAGGGTGACGACATCGGGAGCATCCTCGTCCGAGGACAGCGTGGCGTGTGCCAGCGCGGCGGCGACGCGCAGGTCCTCGGCGTGCGCCAGGCGCTCGGCGCGGCGGGCCAGGTCGTCGTCTTCCCCCGGCTGCGGGTCGACGCGTTCGATGTCGGCGAGCAGTTGCCGCAGGTCTTCTGCCTCGCGGGCACGGGCGTCGCGGTCGCCGGTGAGTCCGGTCAGTTCGCGCTCGAGTGCACGCCAGCGTTCGTACGCGTCGCGGTAATCCGCCAGCGCGGTCGCCACCGGTGCCCCCGCGAATCGGTCCAGCGCGTCGCGCTGGGCGACGGCGGAGCGCAGCCGCAGCTGGTCGGACTGCCCGTGCACGACCACCAGCTGGTCGGCGAGGTCGGCGAGCACGCCGGCCGGGGCAGTACGCCCGCCGACGGTGGCGCGGCTGCGGCCCTCGCTGGAGAGCGTCCTGGCGAGGTACAGCTCGGCGTCGCCACCCCCGATGGGCTCCAGGTCTCCCCCGGCTTCCCGCACGCGCTCGGCGACGGCGCCGGTCTCCGGCACGATCCAGGTGCCCTCGACGGATGCCTGAGGAGCACCCGACCGCACGGCGCCGGAGTCGGCCCGCTGGCCCAGCAGCAGTCCGAGCCCGGTGACGACCATCGTCTTGCCCGCGCCGGTCTCACCGGTGATAGCGGTGAATCCGCGGCCCATCGGCAGGGTCGCCTGGGCGATGACCCCGAGGTCGCGCAGGCGGATCTCCTCGATCACGGCGTCGCCCCCCTCGTCGGCGGGCAGCTCACGGCGCCTCCACGTCCAGCGGGCCCGCCGGTCCACGCCAGCCGCCGACGGGGAGGCGGAACTTGCGCACCAGCCGGTCGGTGAACGCCGCCGGATGCAGGCGCGCCAGCCGCACCGGGTCGACCGAACGCCGCACGACGACGCGCGCACCGGGCGGCAGGTCGTGGGAGCGACGGCCGTCGCACCAGAGAATCCCCACGCCGTTGGTGCGGTCGAGCACCTCGATCGCCACCGCCGCTTCCGGCCCGACCACCAGCGGCCGGGCGAACAGCGCATGCGCCGACAGCGGGACGACGCAGATCGCCTCCACCGTCGGCCACACCACGGGGCCGCCGCCGGAGAAGTTGTATGCCGTGGAGCCGGTGGGAGTGGACACGACGACGCCGTCGCATCCGAAGCTCGACAGAGGGCGGCCGTCGATCTCGATCACGACCTCGAGCATGCGCTCGCGGCTCGCCTTCTCGACCGTGGCCTCGTTCAGGGCCCAGGTCTCGTAGATCACGGTGTTGGTGGCGTCCTTCACGCGCACCGAGAGCGCCATGCGCTCTTCGACCTCGTAGTCGCGCGCGATGACGCGGCGCACCGCGTCGTCCATGTCGTCGCGCTCGATCTCGGCGAGAAAGCCGACGTGGCCCATGTTCACGCCCAGCACCGGTGCGGTGCCCTCGCGGACGAGTTCTGCGGCGCGCAGGATCGTGCCGTCTCCGCCCAGCACGATGGCCAGCTCGATGTCGTCGACGGTGACGTCGACGCCGAGGGTCGCCACGCCCTCGAGGTCGAGCGCATCGAGGTCGGCGCGGTCATCGGGCGCGAGCACCGGCTGGGCGTCGGCGGCGCGCAGCGCCTGGAACACCCGGCGCGCGGCGTCGGCGTTGTCGCCGCGGTGGGCGTGTACGACGACGAGGATGCGTCGCTGAGGCTGCGTCATACGGTCTCCGCCAGTCGATTCACAGTGCTCAACCATTCTGTCGGATTGCCGTCGACGCCCGGGCGCAGATGCACGAGGTATTCGGCGTTGCCGTGGGTGCCGGCGATGGGCGAGGCGATAAGGCCGCAGGTGCCCAGTCCTGCGTCCCAGGCCGACCAGAGCACGGCGGCCGTGGCATCCGCGCGCAGGCCGGCGTTGCGCACGACCCCCTCGCGCACTCCGGTGCGTCCGACTTCGAACTGCGGCTTGATCAGCAGCACGACATCGCCGCCCGGCGCACAGACGCCCGCGACGGCGGGCAGCACGTGGTCGAGGGAGATGAAGGACAGATCTCCAGTGACCACCGACGGTGCCTCGTCGATGCCGGCGGCGTGAGCTAAGTTCTCGCGCGTCATGTGACGCACGTTGAAGCCCTCGACCGCCCGCACACCGGGGTCGGCGGCGATGGCTGCCGCGAGCTGACCATGGCCGACATCCACGGCGAGCACCGGGTCGGCGCCGCGTTCGCGCAGCACCTGGGTGAAGCCACCGGTGGAGGCCCCCATGTCCAGCGCGACCCGGCCGTGCACGTCGAGGGCGAATGCGTCGAGCGCGGCGATGAGTTTGTGCGCGGCGCGGCTGACGTAGTGGTCGGACCCGGCGACGGTGATCACTGCGTCCTCGCCGGCGCGGGCCGACGGCTTGACGACCGGGTGGCCGTCGACGCTGACCAGCCCGGCCGTGATGAGCTGCGCGGCGTGCGTGCGGGAGCGGGCCAGGCCACGCGCGGCGACGGCGGCGTCCAGTCGCTCCGTCATACCGACGACGGGTCGGCGGGTCCGGACTGCAGGCGCCGTGCCAGTTCGTCGTGCAGGGCCGCGTATCCCTGGGCGCGCTCGTCCAGCGGCTGGTCCTCGATCACCTCGAGAGCCGACAGCAGGTCCTCGCGGGGCTGCGGCTGCTCAGGGTCGGGGTGCTCGGGCGCGGCATCCATCGACATGCCACCAGGATAGGCGCTGCTGCGAGAAGTCAGGGGCGGTGGAACGGGTCGGCGTAAAGACGCTCCGGCACACGGAACCCGAAAATGCCCCGGCCCGTCGCCCAGATCGCGGCGGCACCGGCCCGGACGAGGTCGATGGGGCGGGACCCCTCCGAGACGATGTGGATGTCGGGACCGTCGATGCGAACGACCGCGTCACGCACGGTGGTCGTGTCGCCGTCGGTCTTCACCTCGGGGTACGGCTCGTGGAGTTCCCGCAGGTCCCCCACGATGTACGTCGGGCGCGAGTGTGCCGGTGCGGCCAGCACGTGCTTGGGCCGGTCGACGCCGGTGAGCACGAGCACCGAAGGGATGCCGGCGGCTTGCGCGCCGGCGATGTCGGTGTCGAGACGGTCGCCGATGAACAGCGGGCTGGCGGCGCCGAAGCGGGCGACGGCCTCATCGAAGATGGGTCGTTCGGGCTTGCCGGCGACCACCGCCAACCTCCCGACGGCGGTGTGCACGGCGGACACGAGCGTGCCGTTGCCTGGTGCGATGCCACGCTCCTGCGGGATCGTCCAGTCGGTGTTGGTGGCGATCCAGGGGATGCCGCCTTCGTCTTCGGGCAGGGCCAGCGCGTACGCCGCCTCGGCCAGGTGCTGCCAGCCGACATCGGGAGCGAAGCCCTGCACGACGGCGGCGGGCGAATCGTCGGCGCTTCGCGTGACGGCGTAACCGGCCTTTTCGACCTCCACGGTCAGTCCGTCGCCGCCGACGACGAGGATGCGGGCGCCGGGCGCGACTCGTTCCCGCAGCAGCCGCATGGCCGCCTGCGGGCTGGTCACGACGTCGTCGGGCCGAGTCTCGGTCAAGCCGAGTTCCCGCAGGTGAGCGGCGACGGTCGCGTCGGTGCGGGAGGCGTTGTTGGTGATGTAGGCCAAGCGCCGGCCGTGACCCGCGCGAGTGAGGCTCTCGATCGCGTGCGGCAGCGGCCCGGGGCCGGCGTAGACGACTCCGTCGAGGTCGGCGAGCACGACGTCGACGCCATCCAGCGGCGTCGGCGTCGGCGTCGTGCTGCGGCTGAACAGTCCCACTACTTGTCCGAGTCCTCGGAGGTCGCGGCGGTGGCCGTGTCGGACTTCTTGTCCTTCTTCGACTTCTTGTCCTTCTTGTCCTTCTTGGCCTTGGCCTTCGCCTTGTCCTTTTTCTTGGACTCCTTGGCCTGTGCCTTCGCCTCGTTCTTTGCCTTCTTCTTGGCCTTCTTGGGCTCGGCGTCGGTCGTCGGCTCGGACTCGGGCTCGGGCGCTGCTGCGACGGCCTGCTCGGGTTCCGAATCTGCCTCGACGGCCTGCTCGGGCTCCGAATCTGCCTCGACGGCGGCCGGCGCCTCAGCGACCTCGACCGGCTCGTCGTCGATCGCGATCTCCTCGACCTCATCGACGACCTGGAACTCATCGTCTCCGGTCAGGCCCAGCGACGCGTCGATGGCCTCGGCGGCCACGACGGCGCGACGCTGCCATTCGGCGGCCTCGTCGGTGCGGCCGAGTTCCTCGAGCACGGTGGCGCGCGCGGAGAACAGGGCAGGGCTCCACTCGAAGGCGCGATCGGGGTCAAGCTCCGGGATGTCCAGTTCGGACAGCGCACGCTCGGGCTCGCCGAGGTCCAGTCGCGCTCCCGACATGGCGATCGCCAGTTCCACCCGCGCGGGGGTGGGCAGCGTCGCCCGGTCGACGGCGCGGCCGACCTCGAGCGCACGGTCGGGGCGGCCGACGCCGCGCTCACTGTCGACCATCAGCGCGATCTGGTCATCGCGGCCGGAGATTCGCCGATACGTGCGCAGTTCCCGCAGCGCCAGGGCGAAGTCGCCGATCGCGTATGCCGTGATCGCGGCGGTCTCCCGAGCCACAGCGATGCGACCGGCGCGGCGGACCGCTGCCAGCGCGTGCTCGTGCGCCAGCTGCGGATCGTCGTCGATGAGCTGGGCCGCCATCGCGAGGTGACGGCCGACCTGCTCGGCGTTCTCCTTGCTCAGCGTCTTCAGTTCATTGCGCGCCGAAGGATGCAGGTCCCGAGCGGTGACCTCATCGGGAATCTGCGGACCCGCCTCGCGCTGCTCCTGCGGCGGTCGCGACGTGCGCCCATCGTCACGCGAGTCGAAGGGGCGCCCGCCGCCGTCGCGCTTGGCGTACGGCTTACGGTCGCCACCATCACGCGGCGAATACGGCTTACGGTCCCCGCCCTCACGAGGGGTATAGGGCTTGCGGTCGCCACCATCGCGGGGCGTGTAGGGCTTGCGGTCGCCACCATCGCGAGGGGTGTAGGGCTTGCGGTCGCCACCATCGCGAGGGGTGTAGGGCTTGCGGTCGCCACCATCCCGAGGGGCGTAAGGCTTGCGGTCGCCACCATCCCGAGGGGCGTAAGGCTTGCGGTCCCCACCATCGCGAGGCGAATACGGCTTACGATCGCCACCATCGCGGGGCGTGTAGGGCTTGCGGTCGCCACCATCCCGAGGGGTGTAAGGCTTGCGGTCCCCGTCGCGCTTCACGTACGGCTTGCGGTCCCCGCCGGGCGTGTAGGGCTTGCGGTCACCGCCCTCACGAGGCGTGTAGGGCTTCCGGTCGCCACCCTCACGAGGCGTGTAGGGCTTCCGGTCGCCACCCTCACGAGGCGTGTAGGGCTTCCGGTCGCCACCCTCACGAGGCGTGTAGGGCTTCCGGTCACCACCCTCACGAGGCGTGTAGGGATTGCGGTCGCCATCACGCTTCACGAACGGCTTGCGCTCACCATCGCGCTTGACGAACGGCTTGCGCTCGCCACCGCTGCGACGGTCCGCAGATGCATCGTTCGGGCGCCGGCGCGCGTCATCATTAGGTCGCTGCTGGTCCGTCATCTCGGCATCCTTCTCGATCGCGTTAACGAGAAATGGCCACCCTTCAGCGGGTGGCCATTTCACGAAAGAAGTCCGGCGGTGTCCTACTCTCCCACAGGGTCCCCCCTGCAGTACCATCGGCGCTGAGAGGCTTAGCTTCCGGGTTCGGTATGGATCCGGGCGTTTCCCTCTCGCTATGGCCGCCGA
>NZ_JANJFD020000013.1:0-52450 GCF_024623575.2 Microbacterium sp. zg-YB36 | reverse complement strand
CGCGGCGGGCGCGGCGCCGCGGCGTCAGCGCTTGCCGGCGATCTTGCGGCTCACGATGTCGCGCATGATCTCGTTCGTGCCGCCGTAGATGCGGTGCACGCGGGCATCGAGGAACGCGCGGGCGATCGGGTACTCGGTGATGTACCCGTAGCCGCCGTGCAGCTGCACGCAGGTGTCGAGGATCTCCCACTCACGGTCGGTGGTCCAGAACTTCACCTTCGCGGCCTCTTCGGCGGTGAGCTTGCCGTCCTTGTACGCCAGCAGCGCCCGGTCGAGGTACGCCCACAGCACGTCGACGGTCGTGGCGACGTCGGCGAGCTTGAAGCGGGTGTTCTGGAAGTCGATGATCCGCTCGCCGAACGCCTCCCGGCTCTTGGTGTACTCCACGGTCCACGCCAGCGCCGCCTGCGAGGCGGATGCCGCGGCGATACCGATCGACAGTCGCTCCAGCGGCAGGTTCATCATCAGCTGCAGGAACCCTTGGCCCTCGGTGCCGCTGATGAGGTTCTCCTCCGGCACGAACACGTCGGTGAACGACAGCTCGGCGGTGTCGTGACCGTGCGAGCCCATCTTGTGCAGCTTCTTGCCGTGGTCGAAGCCTGCCATCCCGTTCTCCAGGATGAGCAGGCTGAAGGCGTCCGGGCGGGTGCCCTCCCCCGTCTTGACGAAGGTCACGACGATGTCGGCGGTCTTGCCGGAGGAGATGAACGTCTTCGCGCCGTTGACGAGGTAGCCGCCGTCGACCTTCTTGGCGGTGGTCTTGATGCCGCGCAGGTCGCTGCCCGCGCCCGGCTCGGTCATCGCCAGTGCACCGAGCACCTCGCCGGTGGCCATGCGAGGCAGCCACTTCTCCTTCTGCGTCTGCGTGCCCATGTGCACGAGATACGGCACGGCCAGGTCGTCCTGGATGCCGAAGGCCCCCGCGAGGGACCCGGCTCCGGCGCCGATCACCTCTTCGTTGACGATCGTGCGGAAGCGGTAGTCCTGCAGCATCCCCGCGCCGCCGAACTCCTCGGGCACCGACAGGCCGATCAGGCCCGACTCCCCGGCTGCGAGCATCGTCGCTCGGTCGATCTCGCCGTCGGCATCCCACTGTTCGCGCTTCTCGTTGGTGACGTACCGCTTGATGAACTCGCGGACGACCTCGCGGAACGCGTCGTGGTCTTCGTCGTAGATGTCCCGCTCCATGCGCAGGCCCCCTTCAGGTTTTCGGCGGCGGCGCCGCCGGGTACTCAGACGTCTCGGTGGGGCACCGCCGGCCGAAGGGCGACGCTGCCGAGGCGAGTCTAGGCTCTGGGACCGCCCGAACACACCCGTTTGTGGGATTGAATGCCGCGATGTGCGGAACTGAGTACCGCGGGATTGTGGGATGCCGCTAGTCGGCGTAGTCGGGTGCGGCGGGGAGCCCGAAGAACTCCTCGAGGGAGTGGAAACCGCCCTCGCGGTAGGCGCGCGCGAGGTCGACGCCGATGAAGCGCAGGTGCCACGGCTCGTGCGCATAGCCGGTGATGGCGGTGTAGCCCTCTTCGTAGCGGACGATCCAGCCGTACTCCCACGCGTGCTCGCGGATCCACCGGTCGGCGGGCGTGCCGGCGAGATCGTCGAGGTGCCCGCACACGCCGTCGCAGGCGACGACGTCGGCGGTCAGCCCCGACTGGTGCTCACTGAAGCCGGGTCGGGCGCTGACGAGGTCGGCCCCGGCGACGCCGCGGTCCTCGACATGCGCGGCATAGATCGACTGCTGCATCCCGAACGAGCGATAGCCATTCTGCACCCCGATCTCGCGGCCCGCAGCCTCGGCGGCGGCGGCCATCTCGGACAGCGCGGCGGCGGCATCCGCCCGCAGGATCGCCTGATTGCCGCCGGGCATGGCGCCGGCGGAGACCAGCGGCGACGGCGCGTACTCCAGCGGCGCATAGGGAAGCTGCTTGTTGACCACCATCCACAGCCGGGCGGGATCGGTCAGGTCGACACAGGGCGCGGCTCCCTCGGCGACCGCCTGACGGAACGCCTCGGCGCCACCCGCCGCGGCGATGACGGCGCGGTCGTCGCCGGCGGCGAGTGCCTCGGTCACCTGGGCCTCGACGCAGATCCCGTCGGTCACCTCGGGCTCGGCCGGTGCCGCCTCGACCTGCTCCACCGGCTCCGCGCCGCGCATGGTGGGAACCGGCAGCGTCGTGGCCGCCGGCGCGGCGCGCGTGCCGACCGGCACGCCGTCCTTCGGGCCGGTCTCGGCCACAGGCGCCAGCACAGCGCTGGACAGTGCGATCCCGCCCCACAGCACCAGCGCCGCGAGCACCGCGAGCACGATCGCTCCCCGTCGGCGCGCGGCACGACTGCGCCGTGCGCGCCGCGCCGGCTGCCGCGGCGCAACCGCCGCGCGCGGGGCACGGCGGTACACCGGCGGTTCGGGATCCGTCACCTCCCCATTGTCCCCTTTACGCGTCCCCGCGCTCGCATCGGAACCCAGCGCGCCGTTCGATCCATCATCCGCCCCGGTTGACATACTCTCGAAGATCTGTTCCCATGGACCGATGCGGTGGCAAGGTCAGGAACTGGGAGTGGTGGATGCCGACGCCCTGCCCGGAATGGAACGCATCGACGGCCTGGTGCGCTCGGTGACCACGCCCGAGTTCGCCGGGATGACCTTCCACGAGGTGCAGTGCAAGTCGGCGCTCAACCGGGTGCCCGCCGTCTCGGCGATGCCCTTCGACTGGACGGTGAACCCGTATCGGGGGTGCAGTCATGCCTGCGTTTATTGCTTCGCTCGTGGCACGCACGAGTACCTCGATCTGGATGCCGGGAGGGACTTCGATTCCCAGATCATCGTGAAGATCAACGTCGCCGACGTGCTCGCCCGCGAGGTGCGCCGCGGGTCATGGGCGCGGGAGCCGGTGGCGCTGGGAACCAACACCGACCCGTATCAGCGCGCCGAGGGCCGGTACCGGCTCATGCCCGGGATCATCGGCGCGCTCACCGAATCGGGCACCCCGTTCTCGGTGCTCACGAAAGGCACGCTCATCCGCCGCGACCTGCCGCTGCTGCGGGAAGCCGCGGCATCCGTGCCTGTGTCGCTGGCGATGTCGATCGCCGTTCCCGACGAGGCGCTGCGCGCCGCGATCGAGCCGGGGGCGCCGTCGTTCCAGGCCCGGCTGGACACCGTGCGGGCCGCCAGGGAGGCCGGCTTCCGGGTCACGGTGTTCCTCATGCCGATCGTGCCGCACCTGACCGATTCGGTGGCGGTGCTCGACGATGCGCTCCGGCGCATCAGGGACGCAGGCGCCGGTCGCATCGTCTGGGGCGCGATGCACCTGCGCCCCGGCGTCAAGCCGTGGTTCATGCAGTGGCTCGCCCGCGAGCACCCCGAACTGGTCTCGTCGTACCGCGGCCTGTACCCCGGGGCATCCGTCGGTGCTCCCAAGGCGTACCGGGTCTGGCTGGCGCGCCGAGTGCGGCCGCTGCTGCGCCTGCACGGGCTGGCCGGCGGCGCGGAGGACGACGAGCCGGTCCGCCCGGCGCGGCCGGGACCGATCGTCACGACCTCGCGCGGCCAGGCGGCGGCCGCCGCGACGCTGTTCTGACGCGGCCTTTCGCCCGCCGGCATCCGGGTGCACCATGTTGCGCATGGCTCGCATCATGCTCACCGCCATGCCCTTCACCGGCCACGTCACCCCGATGCTCGCCGTCGCCGAACAACTCCTCGCGCGCGGCCATGATGTGCGGTTCTACACCGGCAGCGCGTTCCGCGACGCGATCGGCGCCGTCGGCGCCCGCGCGGTGCCGTGGACCGAGGCGCCCGACTTCGACGAGCACGACATGGCGGCGACCTTTCCGCGGCTGGTCGGCAAGAAGGGCCTCGCGCAGCTCCTCGTGAACGTCGAGGACTGCATGATCAACACCGCCCCGGGACAGGTCGCCGACCTGACCGCGGAGTGGTCGCGGGAGCCGTGGGATGTGATCGCCGGCGACGAGCTGTCGGTCGGCACGGCCCTGTTCGCCGAGAAGGCCGGCTGCCCGTGGGCGACCGTCGCCGTGCTGCCGCCCTACATGCCCAGCAGATTCGGCCCGCCCAGCGGCGTGGGCCTGGTCCCCGGCACCAATCCGCTGACGAAGGCGAGGGATGCCGCGCTCCGTGTGATCGCAGCGCGGCTGCTCGGGCGCCCACTGCAGAAACCGCTCGCACGCGCCCGCGATGCCGCGGGGCTGCCGCCCTCCCGTCGCGACTTCAACACCACCGTGATGTCGCAGCAGCTGGTGACGGCAAGCGGTAGCCCTGCCCTCGACTTCGCCCGACCTGACCGCCCCGCCCACCTGCACTTCGTCGGCCTGGTCGCCCGGTCGCCCGGGGACGGGTTCGCGCCGCCGCAGTGGTGGAGCGACCTGGAATCCCGCACCGTCGTCTGCGTCACGCAGGGGACGCAGAACATCGATCCGAGCGATCTCATCCGTCCCACCCTGGAGGCGCTGGCCGGCGAGGACGTCATCGTGGTGGCGACCACCGGCATCCGGGGTCACGACACCCTGCCGTTCCCGGTGCCACACAATGCCCGCGTGGCCGGGTTCATCCCCTATGCGCAGCTGCTCCCCCGAGTGCAGGTGATGATCACCAACGGCGGCTGGGGCGGCACGCTCGCGGCGCTGGCGCACGACATCCCGCTCGTCATCGGCGGCGGCGATCTGGACAAGCCCGAGATCGCGGCACGGGTCGCATGGGCCGGCGCGGGGGTGAACCTGCGCACCGGCACACCGTCCGCCGAACGGATCGCGGCCGGGTATCGCCGCGTCGCGGGCGATCCGTCGTACCGGGACGGCGCCGCCCGCGTCGGCGCGGAGCTGCGCAGCCTGGGCGGGGCGCCTCGGGCCGCGGAGCTGGTGGCGGCGCTCGCGTAGCCCTCCCCGCGACAGGAGGACTCCCCGGTACAGGACGATCCGGCTGAAATCGTCCTGTACCGGCGAGATCACCTGTGCTGGGGAGCGGGGTGACCGGCCGGGAGGCGCCCGCCGGGTGCCTTGTGCCGGTGTCGACGGCGACGCAGACTCAGGGCAGAATCCGCAAGCGACGAAGGGAGCATCCCCGATGGAAGCGCACGAGAACGTCACCGTAGACCCCGCCCTGGCAGATCTGTACCGGGACCTGCACAGCCACCCGGAACTGGGATTCCAGGAACACCGCACCTCCGGCATCGCCGCGAAGCGTCTGGGGGAGCTGGGGTTCGAGGTGACGACCGGCGTCGGCAAGACCGGCGTGGTGGGTCTGCTGCGAAACGGCGACGGTCCGACGGCGCTGCTGCGCGCCGACATGGACGCCCTTCCCATCAAGGAGGACACCGGACTGCCGTATGCCAGCACGGTGACGGCGACCGACGCGAGCGGCAAGGTCGTGCCAGTTGGCCACATGTGCGGGCACGACATGCATGTGACCTGCATGCTCGGCGCCGCCAAAGTGCTCTCCGATGACAAGGGGAGCTGGTCGGGCACACTCATGATCGTGTTCCAGCCCGCCGAGGAACTCGGTGCCGGCGCGCAGACGCTCGTCGACGACGGTCTGTACGAGAAGTTCCCCAAGCCCGACGTGGTGCTCGGCCAGCACGTCGCCCCCCTGCCGGCCGGCAAGATCGCCGGCCACCCCGGGGCGTCGTACGCCGGCTCGGACTCGCTGCGCGTGCGCCTGGTGGGCCGCGGCGCGCACGGCTCCATGCCCGAGGCGTCGATCGATCCTGTCGTCATGGCCGCGGAGACCATCCTGCGCCTGCAGACGATCATCTCCCGCGAAATCCCCAGCACCGCCACCGCCGTGCTCACGGTCGGCTCGGTGCACTCCGGGGATGCCGCGAACGTCATTCCCAACGAAGCCGAGCTGCAACTGAACATCCGCAGCTACACCGAGACGGTGCGCGATCACATCCTCGCCAGCGTCGACCGCATCGTCCGCGGCGAGGCCACCACGGCCGGCGCGCCGCAGGAGCCCACCATCACCGAGATCGAGCGGTTCCCCGTCGTGGTGAACGACGCGGCGGCGCTGGCGAAGACGCTCGACGCGTTCGCCACATGGCTCGGCGCGGACAAGGTGATGGACCCGGGGGCGGGAGCGGGCAGCGAAGACGTCGGTATCCTCGCCACGGCCGCCGGTGTGCCGCTGTCGTACTGGCTGCTCGGCGGTGCCGACCCCTCGCTGTTCACGACGGGCGACATGACGGATCCGGCACTGCTGAAGGTCCCGTCCAACCACTCGCCGCACTACGCGCCGGTGATCGAGCCCACGCTCACGATGGGTGTCACCGCGTTGGTCACCGCGACGCGCACCTGGCTGCCGGCGTGACACCGGCCTGAAACGACGATGCGCCGACCGCCTGGGCAGGCGATCGGCGCATCGGGGTGGGGCTGCTTACGCGTCCACCTCGGCGAGCTGGCGGCCGGCCAGCTCTTCGAGGATGTCGTCGCCGACACGCACCTCGTCGAACGGGGCGTCGATCTCGGCGCGCTCGAGCATCTCGGTCATACGCCGACGGCGCTGACGCGGGATGAGAGTGACGACGGTGCCGACGCGGCCCGCGCGACCGGTACGACCGGAGCGGTGCAGGTACGTCTTGTACTCGTCGGGGGCGTCGGCCTGGATGACCAGGTCGATGTCGTCGACGTGGATGCCGCGGGCGGCGACATCGGTGGCCACCAGGACGTTGACCCGACCGTCGGTCAGGCGCTGCAGGTTGCGCGTGCGCTTGGCCTGGTTCAGGTCACCGTGCAGCGCGACCGCCGAGATGCCGAGGTCGTCGAACTGCTCGGCGAGCATTTCGGCGTACGCCCGGGTCCGGGCGAAGACGAGCGTCTTGCCTGCGCGGTCGACCAGCGAGTTGAGGATCTCGGCCTTGTCGCGGTGATCGATCACCAGGATGCGGTGGTTGATCGTGCTGGAGTCCTGGTCTTCACCGGCGACCTCGTAGACGGCCGGCTCGACGAGGAACTCGTCGACAAGGGCTGCGACCTCGCGGTCGAGCGTGGCGGAGAACATCAGCTTCTGCGCGCCGTCTGCGACCAGACGGAGGATCCGCTGCATGGGCTCGAGGAACCCGAGCTCGGACATGTGGTCGGCCTCGTCGAGAACGACGATCTGCACCTCGGAGAGGTTGAGCTTGCCCTGCGCCACGAGGTCTTCGATGCGACCCGGCGTGCCGATGATGATGTCCACGCCCTTCTTCAGCGCGCCGACCTGGCGTGCCTGCGGCACACCGCCGTAGATCTGCGTGGTGAAGATGCCGACGCTGCGGGCGATCGGCTGGATCGTGCGGTCGATCTGCAGCGCGAGCTCGCGGGTCGGGGCCAGCACGAGCGCCTTGGGGAGGCGACCGAATTCACGGCGCTTGCCGGCCTGCGAACGCAGCAGCGACTCCACGAGCGGAGCGCCGAAGGCGATGGTCTTGCCGGAGCCGGTACGACCGCGCGCCAGCACATCCTTGCCCTCGAGGATCGGGGTGATCGTCGCGGCCTGGATCGGGAACGGGGTCGGTGCCCCGAGATCGGCCAGCACGCGGACGATGTTGTCGCCGAGCCCGAGGCTCGAGAATGTCACATCTGCGACCTCGCCGGCCTGAACCGCTTCGGCCTGCAGACGCTCGTGCACGACGTCGACGTTGTCCTGGTGCGCCTTGCTCTTGGTCTCGGCGTTCCAGTCCGGGCGTGCCGGGCGGTCGTTCGAGTCGCGACGGGGACGGTCGTCGAAGGAGCGTGCCGGGCGGTCACCCGAGTCGCGACGGGGACGGTCGTCGAACGAGCGAGCCGGGCGGTCGCTGAACGAGCGGACCGGACGGTCATCGCGCTGCGGGCGGTCACTGTACGAACGGGCCGGGCGGTCATCGCGCTGCGGGCGGTCGCCGGCGTCGCGACGGGGACGCTCGTCGAAGGTGCGAGCCGGACGGTCGCTGAACGAGCGAGTGGGACGGTCATCGCGGGCGGGACGGTCGCTGAACGAACGGGCCGGACGGTCATCGCGCGCCGGACGGTCGCTGTACGAACGCGCCGGACGGTCATCACGCTGCGGACGGTCGCTGTACGAGCGGGCCGGACGGTCATCGCGCGCCGGACGGTCGCTGTACGCACGGGCCGGACGGTCGTCGGACGAACGCTCCGGACGGTACGAGGGGCGGCCGTCACCGGTGGGGCGACGCTCATCACGGGCGACGCGATCACCGCGGAAGCCGCGGTCGTCACGCTGCGGGCGGTCACCGACCGGGCGGGCCGGGCGGTCGTCGAACGAACGACGGGGACGGTCGTCACCCTGCGAGTGCGTGCGGATGGTGCGGGCCTCTTCGCGGCCCACCTTCTCCTGCGCGGTCCAGCGGCGCTTGGGCGCCTCGCCGGTGGCAGCGGTGTCGGGTCGGTAGCCGCGGTGGCTGGGGCTCTTCGATCCGGTGGTGCCGGTCGAGGCATCGCCGGGCTGACGCTTGCGGTCCTGGTAGCTCGTCTTCGCACCGTAACGCGGTTCGAAGTTCTTCGCGGGGCGACCGCCGGCGGGCTTTTTGCTTTTAGGCATGGATATGTCCTTCTGGGTTCTCAACACACGAGAACAGCGCCCGCTACGCGCGGGCATACCCGGACATTCGTCGGCCGGGGCCATTATCGATGATGGTCATGCGCGTCGATCGACGCCCACCATCGGCCCCTTGGACTCACAAACCCATCCACGCACCACGCGTGGTGTCCAGAGCCGACTGATAGAGCCTACCGGGTTCCGGCTGGGAAATTGCCCGTGGTCCTACCATTGCCTCATGAGCAGTCACACGCCGTACGATCCGACCGGCCGCAGGTTCACCGTGCACAGCGGTGACACCGTCGCCGAGATCGCCCAGGTCGGCGGCGCGTTGCGGGCGTTCCAGGTGGGTGGAGTGGACCTCGTGCCCCGCTATCCCGACCACACCCCCACCCCCGCGGCATCCGGCGTGGTGCTGGTCCCGTGGCCCAACCGCGTGCGCGACGGCCGGTGGACCCAGCACGGCGTGACCCACCAGCTCGCGCTCAGCGAGCCGAAGACCGGCAGCGCCTCACACGGCCTGCTGCGCTACACCGGCTACCAGCCGGTGGAGTACACCGAGGACGCCATCACCCTCGGAGCCGATGTGTACCCGCAGACCGGATACCCGTTCTACATCGCCACCGAGGTGACGTATGCCGTCACCGACATCTCCCTCACCGTCACGCACCGTCTCATCAACCTCGGCGAGGCCCCTGCGCCCGTCGCGCTGGGCGCACATCCGTACTTCTGCATCGGCGACGTCCCGACGGCGCAGCTGTCGGTGCAACTGGATGCCGCGACGCGCTTCGAACTCGACGACCGGCTGCTTCCGGTGGCCGAGGTTCCCGTCGACGACGCCACCGACCTGCGCTCACCCCGACTGCTGGGCGACCTGGATCTGAACACCGGGTACGGCTCGATCGCCCGTGACGACGAGGACTGCGTGCACACGCTGCTCACGGCGCCCGACGGACGGGTGCTCGACGTCTGGGCCGGCACCGGCTTCGACTACCTGCAGCTGTTCATCACCGACCGCTACCCGGACCAGCCGATCGCGATCGCGATCGAGCCCATGACAGCCCCCGCCGATGCGTTCAACTCCGGCGAGGGGCTGCGATGGCTGGCACCGGGTGAGCAGTGGCAGCTGCAGTGGGGTGCGACCTACCGCACCCCCTGAGCTCAGCTGCGGTCGTCCTCGTCGCGCGCGGGTTCGGCGTCGAGCTCCTGGTCGGCGTCCGGCTCCGCGTGGTCGGCGGACCCGACGACGGGCTCGTCGCCGGCGTCCACGTCGGGCACGTCCTCGGCCGCGGGCTCCGGATCGGGCGCAGTGTCCACGACCGTAGCGGAAGCCTCGTCGTCCGCGGGCTCGGCCTCGGGCTCGGCGGACTGCGGCTGCGACCACGGCACGTCCTCGCCGACGCGAGCCGGCTGCACCGCCTGCGACAGCGCCGACAGGCGGTTACCCCCGGGCTCTGCGGCTCCATCCGCGGTCGGCGCGTCCGCGGCCGCATCCGCGGTCGGCGCGTCCGCGGTCGTAGCGTCCGCAACCTCCGCGTCCGCCACCTCCACATCGGCGCCCGGAGCGACAGCAGCCACCTCCGTCACGGTCGCCGGGGCGTCACCGGCATCCTGACCGCCACCGGCAGCGGCCGGGGTCGGGCGAGGCGCGTCGGGGATGACGACCGGGAGGCTGATGGTGGCGCTCTGCACCCGGCGGTCCCGACGCGTCAGCGGCGCAGTCGCGCCGCCGCCAGCGGTAGCCCCGTCGGCGACGGCGCCGGCGAGGGCCGGCTCACCACGACGGGCCGCACGACGCTCGCGCGCACCCTCCACGAGGTTGTAGAGCGTCGGCAGCACGAGCAGCGTCAGGAAGGTCGACGAGATGAGCCCGCCGATCACGACGATGGCCAGCGGCTGCGAGATGAACCCGCCGTGGCCGGTGATGCCCAGCGCCATCGGGGTGAGGGCGAAGATGGTCGCCAGCGCCGTCATGAGGATCGGCCGGAGGCGGCGTGCCCCGCCGGCGATCGTGGCGTCACGGGCGGAGAGCCCCTTCACGCGGTACTGGTTGACCAGGTCCACCAGCACGATCGCGTTGGTCACCACGATGCCGATGAGCATGAGCACACCGATGAGGGATGCCACCCCGAGCGGCACGCCGGTGGCGATCTGCAGCAGGATCGCCCCGGTCGCCGCGAACGGCACCGAGACCAGCAGCAACAGCGGCTGACGCAACGACTTGAAGGTCGCCACCATGACGATGTAGACGATGAGGATCGCGGCGAGCATCGCCAGGCCCAGCTGCGTGAACGCGTCCTGCTGCTGCGAGACCACGCCACCGAGGGTCGCATCGGCCGAAGCGGGCAGATCGGCGTCGGCGAGGGCCTCGTTGACCACGGTCGAGGCGGTGGTGAGGTCATCGCCGGAGGGCGTGACGCTCACCGTCGCGGTGCGCTGGCCGCCTTCGGTCGTGATCGACGTCGGGCCCTGACTCTGTTCCACCGTCGCGATCTGAGACAGCGGGATGGGGCCGGTGGCCGAGGGGACCTGCAGGCCGCGCAGCTCCTCGAGGGTGGCCGGGGTCTGGGAGGCGGCGAGGTAGACCGTCAGCGCGGTGCCGTCGATTTCGACGGTGCCCAGCTGCTGCGGCTGCATGGTGCCCGATACCAGTGCGCCGACGGCGACCTCCGATAGCCCGAGGGCCGCGGCGGCGTCGCGGTCGACCACGACGGCGATGTAGGGCAGCGAGTCCGACAGGTTCGTGGTGACCTGCTCGACGCCGTCCTTGCCGTCGATCGCCGTCACGACGGCATCCGTCGCCTCCTGCAGCGTCTGCTGGTCGGGGGCGGTGACGTCGATCTCGATGTCGCTGGATCCGAAGCCGCCGGTGGCCGAGACGGCCACCGTGCCGACGTCCTCGAGTCCGGCCACGACGTCGAGCACCTCTTCACGCACGACCAGCTGGTCGGCGTCGGGGTCGGTCGTGACGGAGAACGTCGCACCGCTGGAGCCGCCCGAGAAGGCGTCGGCCAGGGCCGAACCGCTGGAGCCGATCGACACCTGCACCGTTTCGACGCCGGGGACCTCCAGCAGCTCGTCCTCGACGGTCTGCGCGGCGGCGTCCTTGGCCTCCAGCGATGCCGCCGGACCCAGGTCCTGCGTCATCGTGAAGGTGTTCTGACCGGTGTCGCCGAGGAAGTTCGTCTTCATGAACGGCGCGGCAGCCGCGGTGCCCGCCAGCACCAGCACGGCCAGCAGCAGCGTCACCCACGAGTGCTTGAGGGTCCACCGCAGGATCGGCAGGTACATCTTCTGCAGACGCGACGGCGGTGCGTCAGGGTGCTCGGGGTCGATCTGGTTGCCGTCGGCGTCCAGCAGCGGCTTGCCGGGGCGCAGGAACCAGTAGGCCAGCACCGGCACGATCGTCAGCGACACGAACAGCGACGCGGTCATCGCGATCGTCACGGTCAGCGCGAAGGGGCGGAACAGCTCTCCGGTCATGTCGCCGACGAAGGCGATGGGCAGGAACACCGCGACGGTCGTGATGGTGGATGCCGTGATGGCCGCGGCCACCTCACGCACCGCAAGCAGGATGGAGCGCGTCTTGTCGGCGGTGCCGACGTAATGGCGCTTGATGTTCTCGATCACGACGATCGAGTCGTCGACGACCCGCCCGATCGCGATCGTCAAGGCGCCGAGGGTCAGGATGTTCAGCGAGTAACCGAACGCCTGGATGCCGACGAACGTGATCAGCACGCTGGTGGGGATCGAGATGGCGGTGACCAGTGTCGAGCGCACCGACAGCAGGAACACCAGGATGACCAGCACCGCGAAGACCAGGCCCAGCAGGCCCTCCTGCGCGAGCGCCTCGATCGACTGCTGGATGTAGGGCGCCTGGTCGAAGACGACCGTGAACTCGGCCTCGCCCTCCAGCGCCTTCTCCAGGTCCGGCAGAGCCGCGAGAACGCCGGTGGACACGTCGACCGTGTTGGCCGCCGGGAGCTTGGTGACCGCGATGGTCAGCGCCGGTTCGCCGTCGACCCGGGAGATCGACGTCTGCGGGTCCTTCTCCTCTGCCACGGTGGCGACATCGGCGATCGTGACGGGTTCGGCGGCGAACTGGGCAGCCTCGGTGGGCACCAGCGGGAGCTGCCCGATCTCCTCGATCGAGGCGATCTTCGCGCCGGTCTGCACCGTGAGGGTCTGCCCGTCCTCGGTGATGCCGCCGCCGGGGAACAGCACGCCGTTCTGCTCGAGCGCGTCACTGATGGCCTGCTGCGAGAAGCCCGCTGCGGCCAGCGCCGCCTGGTCGGGAGTGATCGTGATGCGCTGTCCGGCGCCGCCGATCACCTCGGCGGCGTTGACGCCTTCGACATCCTCGAGGTCCGGAATCACGGTGGATTCCAGCAGCTCCTGCACCGCGGCTTCGTCGTCGTAGCCGGTGACGGCGAGCTGGATGACCGGGAGGTCATCGATCGACAAGCTGAACACCTGCGGGTCGACCGACTCCGGCAGCTGCCCCTTGATGCGGTTGATCGCTTGCGAGATCTTCTGCTCGGCTGTGGCCAGGTCGGTGCCGTACGCGAACGACGCCTGGATGATCGAGGCATTCGTCGTGCTCGTCGCGCTGGTCGATTCCAGACCCGGCACGCCCTGGATGGCGGTCTCGATCGGCGTCGACACGTCGTTGGCGACGACATCCGGCGAGGCGCCGGGGTAGGTGGCGACGACCGACACCGCGGGGAACTCGATCGAGGGGATCAGTTCCTGCTTGAGGTTGGTCAGAGCGAGACCGCCGAAAACGGCGGCGACGATCGTCACGAGGGCGATGAGAGCGCGGTTCTTGAGGCTCAGGACGGCGAGGTTCGACACGGGCTGCCTTTGCGAGCATGGGATGCGGGAGGTCGGATGCCG
This sequence comes from Microbacterium sp. zg-YB36, assembly GCF_024623575.2. Classification (NCBI taxonomy): domain Bacteria; kingdom Bacillati; phylum Actinomycetota; class Actinomycetes; order Micrococcales; family Microbacteriaceae; genus Microbacterium; species Microbacterium sp. zg-YB36. The sequence goes on along the minus strand of NZ_JANJFD020000013.1, from coordinate 39,030 downwards.
CGAGCGCGACTGGATACGCGGATGTATCCAGTCGCATTATCCCACGGGGCGTCTGCGCCGATTCTCAGGGAACGAGGCCCCCGATGACCATCCCGATCGCGGCGGCCAGGACGGCCAGCCCCAGGGTCGCTGCGAGATTGACCACGGCCCAGTCGCGCCGGCCCCGCTGTGCCAGCAGCGCCGAATCGACGCTGACCGTGCTGAAGGTGGTGAAGCCGCCGAGCAGGCCCACCGCCAGGATCGCCACCCACGCAGGGGCGACGACGGCGCCCAGACCGACGAGGAATCCCAGCAGAGCGGAGCCGCTGACGTTGACGATGAGGACGCCGAGCGGGAACACGTCGGTGCGCCCGCGCATCACGACGGCATCCACCACGTAGCGGGCGCCCGCGCCGACCCCGCCGGCGCCGACGAGCGCGAGCATCTCCCAGTGGTTCATCCGCCGACCTCCTCGGGAACGGTCGCCTTCCGCCGCCCGATCACGAGCCCCCATGCCGCAGCGGCCACTCCGCCGAGCACCGCGACCGCTGCCAGCAGCAGCCCGGTCACCGGCGCCGCGCCGAAGACCTGCACTGTCTGCACCGCGAACGCGCTGTAGGTGGTGAACCCGCCCAGCACGCCGGTGCCGAGGAAGGCACGCAGCCGCGGCCGCCGCGGGCCGAGCCGGCCCGCGATGAGGCCCAGCAGGAAGGACCCGGCGACGTTGACCAGCATCGTGATGGCGGGCAAGACGAGGGGGTGCACCCCCGGACCCCACGGCACCACGAGCACCGCGCGCACGGCGACGCCGAGCGCACCGCCGAAGATGACCACCACGAGCGTCACCCATGAGAACCGCGCCACGCGCTCAGGCTAGGGAAGCTGCGGCAGAATCAGTGCGCGGATCGCCGATTCCGGTGAGACGGAGGTGTCCAGCAATCGGCCCTTCTTATAGCGGTTGAACACGCGGGGGTCGACGTAGGAGCCACGTGCGACGGACGGGGTGTTGCCGAGGGCATCCGCGGCGCGCTGCACCGCGATCACCTCCGCCCGCTTTCGGTCGCGTTTGGTGTCGACAGTGCCGATGCGCGCCAGCGCGTCGGCGGCGATGATCGTGCCACGAAGGGTGCGGAAGTCCTTCGCCGTGAAGTCCCCGCCGGTGAGCACGCGGACGTACGCGTTCACCTCGTGCGGCGCCAGCGGCACCCGCCGTCGGCCCTTCTCCCACGACAACAGCGGCGAGCCGGGTCTGCCCGCCGAGAGCAGGCTCATCACGGCGGCAAGATCAGCGTCTTCCAGCTCGATCAGCTGGCGTTTGCCGCTCTTGCCCGGAAAGCCCAGCGAGACGACCGGTGCCACGACCGTCGCGTGCCGGCGCTGCAACGTCGTCAGGCCGCGGTTGCCGGTGCGAGCGAGATGCCGTTCCGAGCCGATGCGCACCGCCGCCTGATCCAGCAGCCGGAACGCCGCCGCGAGCACCCGCTCGCGATCCAGGCCCTCCTGCCGCAGCGCGGCCGTCACCCGCCCCCGGGCACGCGGCAGCGCCTCGGCCAGCTGCAGGGCTCGGGCGTACTTCCCCTTGTCCCGCTTGGGCGCCCAATCAGGGTGGTACAGGTACTGCGTGCGGTCGGCGTCGTCGACGCCGATGGCCTGGATGTGCCCGTTGGGTGCGGCGCTGATCCACACGTCCCGCCAGGCCGGCGGGATGACCAGCGCCCGGATCCGTTCGCGGTCCTCGTCGCCGACGGCTTTGCCTCGATCGTCGAGATAGCGGAACCCCGACCCGGATCGGACGCGGCGGATGCCGGCATCCGCCGCAGGTCGCACGCGCCGAAGCCGCGCCACGTCAGTGGGTGCGGAGCATCGGGATGAGCTCCGCCTTGCGCTTGGCAGAGCAACCACGCAGCTCTTCGTAGAGCCCGGGGTCCTTCAGGCTGTTCGATCCTCGGCCCTGCGGCATGGCGTCTCCTCGTCAGCGGATGCCACGACGTTAGGGCTTCGGATCGATCGCCGCAGGGGCTTGACAACCATCGCGCGCACGTTCTAGCACCGCCGAGGATCGCCCGTCAAGACCTCGGTAGAGCACTCTCAGGATGGATAATGTATTCGTCGAGCGCTGACTCGCGCCTCACCCCTCTCCCCGCGGGTGGTGGGAGTAAAAACAAGGAGCCCCCATGAACATTGCACTCTTGATCATCATCGTCGTCGCCATCGTTCTTGCCATCGTTGGTGGACTCACCGAAGCGCTGAGCTGGCTGCTGTGGGTCGCACTGATCGTCGGTGTGATCGCGCTGATCGCTTTCCTCTTCCGCGTCATCAGCGGCAACAAGCGCGTCTAAGCGTCCCCAGAGGACGAGGGCCCGGCGCATCGCGCCGGGCCCTCGTTTTCGTTGTGCGGGCGGTTACAGCGCGTGCTCGGCATAGATGCGCAGCGCGTCGCGGACCAACTCCGCACCCGATGCACCGCCGTAATTCGCACTAAAACGCGGATCGGTGACGTACATCTCGCCGAGGCCGGTCACGTATCCCTTGAGGTTGCCGGCCGTGGGCGCACCGGGGACATCGCTCAGCCAGTCGACGTGACGCGCGGCCAGCGCCTGGGCCTCGTCGGACTCCGGTGCGACGCCGCGCGCGGCGGCATCCGTCCAGTCTGTTGCCAATCGCATTGAACGCTGTTTCCAGTCGTCCTGGTCCGCCGTGCTCAGGCCGCGCCACCAGCGATCACTCTGTGCGTACGCCGACGCGCCCCAGCGCTCGGTGACCTCGTCCTTGTACTGCGTGTGGTCGAAGCCGTCGAACATGTCTTGTGCCATGAGTTGTTCACCTCCTTCCAGTGCCTCGATGGTTGATTCGACTGACGTGATCTGTCGCGTCAGTCGGTCCTGCTCCTGGCGCAGCCACGCCAGGTGGGCGGCGAGAGCGTCTTCTTGCGACGTTTCGCGGGCGAGCACCTCGCCGATCTGCACCAGGCCCAGCCCCAGCTCGCGCAGCAGCAGAATGCGCTGCAGTTTCACCAGGGCTTGCTGGTCGTAGTGGCGGTAGCCGTTGCGACCGGTGCTCGTCGGCGCAAGCAGCCCGATGTCGTCGTAGTGACGAAGCGTGCGACTCGTGGTGCCCGCAAGCCGCGCGACCTGCTGGATGGACCATTCCATGGGCCCCCCCTCCTCGCCTACGACCGTAGAGGTTGACGCAACGTCAAGGTCAAGCCCCGATTTCAGTCCACCCGTTGACATCGCGATATATCGTGTTACTGTGACCGCAAACACGATATATCGTGACTTCAAAACTCAGGAGCAGACATGACCCTCGAGAAGTGGATCATCCACCCGGGAGAAACCCGCGTCATCGACATCGAAGGAGTCCACACACTCAAAGTCGGCCTCGTCGGCGGACAGATCGATGTCGTCGCGCACGACGAACCGGGGGTGCGCGTCGAAGTCCACGGCGTCACCGTCAAAGACCTGCGCATCGAGGTGTCCGGCGACCTCCTCGAAATCGACCACGCACAGCTGCGGTGGGACAACTTCCTCGAAGTGTTCCGCAACTTCGGGGCCGGCGGCCCGAAGGCCGAGATCAGTGTCGCCGTCCCCCGTCGCCTGGGCCTCACCCTCGGCGTCGTCAGCGCCAGCGCGCTCGTGGCGGGCCTGCAGACCAACGCCAAGCTCAACACCGTGTCCGGCGACATCCTCGTCGACGGGCTCGTCGGCGACGTCTCGATCAACGCCGTCTCCGGCGATACGCAGGTGCGAGGGCTGCAGGGCGCGCTGACCGCCAACAGCGTCTCCGGCGACGTCGCGGCATCCGGATCGCTGCGCAGAGCCACGGTCGACACCGTCTCCGGTGCCATGCTGATCGACTCCGCCGGCCCCACCGAGGCCGTCAACATCAACACCGTCGCCGGCAACGCGACGCTGCGCCTGGACCCGAACCGCCCGACCAACTACGCCGTCCGCAGCGTCAGCGGCAATGTCCTCATCGACGGCATCACCCGCTCGGGCGGCGGCGGCGTGGGCGTCAACTACGCCGGATCGGTCGGCGAGCTGAGCGGCTCGTTCGCCGACGTGCGCGCCCACACCGTGTCGGGCGACGTGACGGTGCTGCGTCGAACGGATGCCGTCGCGTCCGATTCCCCGGCCGCGATCCCCGAGCCGGAGGAGTGGTGATGACCCCGGTGTTCTCGCACGGCGACCTGCGTCTGTACCTGCTGAGCCTGCTCGACGAGTCGCCGCGTCACGGCTACGACCTCATCCAGGCCCTGTCCGACCGCACCGGCGGCACCTACACGCCCAGTGCCGGCACGGTGTACCCGCGACTTGCCAAGTTGGAGGAGGAGGGACTCGTCACGAAGTCGGTCGACGGCCGTAAGACCGTCTACCAGATCACTGAAGCAGGGCGGGCCGAAGTAGCCTCCCGATCCGGGGATCTGGAGGGTATCGAAGCCGGTCTCACCGACAGCGTGCGCCTGATCGCCGACGAGGTCCGCGGCAGCGTGCGTGAGGCGATGCGGAGTCTGCAGGCCGACCTCGCCGCGGCCGCTCAGACCGAGCGCAGCACGGCGTCGCAGCCGGTCGCCGACGACGCCCGCACGCTCAGCCGCGAACAGCTGCACCGAGCGGACACGGCGCTGACCGAGTTCCGCGCACAGGTGCGTGGCGACCTGCGCACCCACGTTGCGCGGGGTGGGACGATTTCCCCCGCGATCGTCAACGACCTCATCGCGACGCTGGAGGACGCCGCCCGCGAGGTCATCCGAGCACTGCGGGACTGACCTACTGCTCCGGCCAGAGATCCTCGTCGTCGCCCGCCGGCTCGTCCAGCGGCACGACGAGGATCGGCCGGTGCTGCCGGTGCGCGAGGCGCGCGGCGACCGAGCCGGTGAAGAACTCGCGGATCGACTCGCCGATCCCGCGCCGACGGGTGCCCACCACGATCAGCCGCGCGTCGGTCTGCTCAGCCAGCTGCTTGATCGCCAGGGCCGGGTCCCCGACCAGCTGACGCATGTGCCACTGCACGCCCGATCCGTCCAGCGCCGCGGTGGCGGCATCGGTCACGTCGGCCAGGTCTGCCTCGCCGTTGGCGATGTTCAGATCCAGCGGTGCCGAGTGCACGTAGCCATCGGGATCCTCGTAGGTCACAAATCGCGTAACATCGACGTGCACCACCACAAGCGGGGAACCCAGCAGCTTGGCGTAGCGTGCCGCTTCCTTCAAGACGCGCGGCGGCTGGCCGGGGACAGCACCCACCAGCACTGCATGCTGGGGCGTTGCTTCGGCGGACTCGTCAGACATAGCGGCATGCCCCTCCCCCTCGGGCCGGGCCCGGGGCTCCGTGATATCCTGAATTCTACTCTTCCCGGTGTTCTGCCGGATCGTGATTACGTCGGGCTCAGTCGCTTAGCCCGCGACTCAGAAAAAATGAGGGGGTCTCGCATGGGGCGTGGCCGTCAGAAGGCGAAGCACACCAAGATCGCCAGGGAACTCAAGTCGTTCAGCCCGAGCGTGAACTACGCCGCGCTGGAACGCGAGTTGAGTCATCCTGACGACGAGAACCAGTACGTCGACAAGTGGGCCGACGAGTACTCCGACGAGCTCGAGGACGAGAAGGCCTAAGCGCCTTTCACCACGTGCCGTACCGGCGCTCCCAGTCCTCTTCGACGCTGCGGGCGCGGGTGATCACATACCCCGCGGGGACCGCTGCGGCGACGACGCCGACCAGCACCCACAGCGGAAGCGTCCAGCCATCGGTCGCATCATGCAGCAGACCGATCGCGAGCGGGAACACCGCTGTGATCGCATAACCGATGCTCTGGACGAAGCCGCTGAGTGCGAGCGCGGTCTCATGCGTGCGGGTGCGCAACCCCAGCATCACCAGGATCATGGGAAACAGCAGCGGCGCCGTACCCAGCAGCGCAACCCACAGCGTGGGAGCAGCCTGCGGCGCGAAGATGAGGCCCGCCAACCCCGCCAGCCCGGCGACCACCGCGACGGCGAACAGCACCTTCTCGGCACGCAGCCGCGCGACCAGGAGGGGCACGAGCAGCGAAGCCGGCAGTCCCATCAGCGCGAACAGCGACAGCAGCGCTCCGGCGGTCTCGGGGGTGACGCCGGCGATGTCCACCAGGATCGTGGGCAGCCAGCCGAACGACGTGTAGGCAAGAGTCGACGACACTCCGAATGCCACCGCGAGCGCCCAGGCCAGCGGCAGTCGCCATAGCCGGGCGAACAGCCGCGGCGTGGCCGATTCGATCTCTTCCGGCACATCTGCGCGCGCCCGCCAGAGCATGAGGAGCCACGGCAGGGTCGCCAGCGCCGCGAAGACAGCCCACGCGCCCAGGGACAGGCGCCAGCCGGCGATGCCGGCAACCGGTACGGCGATCAGCGGCGGCGTGAAGGTGGCCACGGCCATCGTGGTCGTGTAGACGGTGGTGAGCAGTCCGACCCGTCGCGGGAAGTACTTCTTCACCAGCGGCGGCAGCAGGATGTTGCCGACGCCGACACCGGCGAAGATCAGCGCGGTGGCGGCGAGCAGACTCAGCGAATCGACGGCGAAGCCGCGGGCGACGAGTCCGGCGGCGACCACCGTGATCGCGGCGACGGTCACCTTCTCCACGCCGAACCGCTTCTCGAACTGCGGCGCCAGCAGCCCGAACACCGCGAAGCACACCGGCGGCGCCGTGCCGATGAGGCCCAGCACGCTCGCCGGAAGCGCGAAGTCCTCCGAGATCAGCCCCACCAAGGGCGACAGCGATGCCACCGCGCTGCGGAGCGAGAAGGCGAACAGCACGATGCCGACCAGCGCCAGCACCCCGCCCTGTCGGGAGGGGTGCGATGCGGAACCGGCCGCTGCAGGCCGGCTCAAGATTCCTGGGTGCCCTCGACCCAGGCCAGGTACTCGTCCGAGACGGTGCCGGTGACGTACCGGCCGTCGAAGCAGCTCATATCGAGGTCGTCCAGGTCGGATCCCTCGAGGATCGCCGCCTTCAGATCCTCGACCTCCTGGTAGACGAGCCGGTCACAGCCCAGCTCCGCGGCGATCTCCGGGATCGTGCGGCCGTGGGCGACGAGCTCCTGGCGGGAGGGCATGTTGATGCCGTACACGTGCGGGTAGCGCACCGGCGGCGCCGCCGAGGCGAACGTGACCGACTTCGCGCCGGCGTCGCGGGCCATCTGGATGATCTCCCGGGAGGTGGTCCCCCGCACGATCGAGTCGTCGATGAGCAGCACGTTCTTGCCCTTGAACTCACTCGACATCGCGTTGAGCTTCTGCCGCACGCTCTTCTTGCGCACCGCTTGCCCGGGCATGATGAACGTGCGTCCGACATACCGGTTCTTGTAGAAGCCTTCGCGGTACTCCAGCCCGAGCTTGCGCGCCACCTGCATCGCCGACGGGCGCGAGGAGTCGGGGATCGGCATGACCACGTCGATCGATCCGGGGGGCGTGTGCTTGGCGATCGTGTCGGCCAGCCGCTCCCCCATGCGCAAGCGGGATTCGTACACCGCGATGCCGTTCATGATCGAGTCGGGGCGGGCGAGGTAGACGTACTCGAACGAGCAGGGCGCGAGCGTGGTCTTCTCGGCGCACTGGCGGGAGTGCAGGTTGCCGTCCATGTCGATGAACACCGCCTCGCCGGGCAGCACATCGCGCACCACTTCGTAGTCGGCGTTTTCCAGCACGAGCGATTCGCTCGAGACGATCCACTCGTCCCGGCCGTCGGCGGCGCGGCGGGTGCCGAGGATGAGGGGACGGATGCCGAACGGGTCACGGAACGCCAGCAGGCCGTACCCGGCGATCAGCGCAATCGTGGCGTACGACCCCTCGACCCGGCGGTGGACGCGCCCGACGGCGGTGAACACGTCTCCGGGGCTCAACCGGTCGCCACGGATGGTCTGCTGCAGTTCGTTGGCGAGCACGTTGACCAGCAGCTCGGTGTCGGAGCTGGTGTTCAGGTGCCGCCGGTCGGTGCGGAAGAGCTCTTCGCTGAGCTCCCGCGTGTTGGTGAGGTTGCCGTTGTGTACCAGCACGATGCCGTAGGGCGCGTTGACGTAGAACGGCTGCGCCTCTTCTTCGCTGGACGCGGTGCCCTTGGTGGCGTACCGCACGTGGCCGAGGCCGATGGTGCCGAGCAGGGTGCGCATGTCGCGGGTGCGGAAGGCCTCCCGCACCATCCCCCGCTGCTTGTTCATGTGCACCACGCCACTGGCCTCCGCCGTGGCGATGCCGGTGGAGTCCTGACCCCGGTGCTGCAGCAGCAGCAGCGCGTCGTAAACCTCTTGATTGGCCGGGGCGTGACCGACGACGCCGACGATTCCACACATGCGGGGTTAGTTCGCTCCCTGCTCGCGATACGAGCCGACCAGGCGCACCGCGCCACCCTCGACGCCCTTGGCGCCCTGTTCGTAGTCGCCCTCCGGGCGCGTTGTGTCGTGTACGACGCCGACCTGCCACGTCGGGATGCCGGCGGCGGTCAGGGCGGCTGCCGCGGCATCCGCCCGCTCTGCCGAGACGACCGCCAGGAACCCGATGCCGAGATTCCAGGTGCCCTCGGTGTCGGTCAGGTCCAGGTCGCCGAGGTCGGCGAGCACGCGGAAGACCGGCGGCGGGCTCCAGGTGGAACGGTCCAGGTCCACCCAACTGCCCACCGGCAGGACACGGGCGAGGTTGGCGGCGATGCCGCCGCCGGTGACGTGGCTCAAGGCACGCAGGTCGGCGTTGAGGTCGGATGCCACCTGCAGCAGGGGGGCGGTGTACAGGCGGGTGGGCTCGAGGAGCACCTCACCCCAGGTGGCGCCGAAGTCGGCGGCGTTGTCGCCGTAGCCGATGCCCGCACCGGCGACGATGTGCCGCACGAGCGAGAAGCCGTTGGAGTGCAGTCCGCTGGAGGCCAGCGCCAGCACGATGTCGCCGCCCTGCACGCGGTCCGCGCCCAGCACCCGATCGGCTTCGACGACACCGGTCGCCGCGCCCGCGACGTCGTAGTCGTGGATGCCGAGAAGTCCGGGGTGCTCGGCCGTCTCGCCGCCGATGAGGGCGGTGCCCGTCTCGGCGCACCCCAGCGCGATGCCCTTGACGATGTCGGCGATGCGCTCGGGGAAGACCTTGCCGCACGCGATGTAGTCGGTCATGAACAGCGGTTTGGCGCCGACCACGACGATGTCGTCGACGACCATGCCGACCAGGTCGATGCCGATCGTGTCGTGCTTGTCGATCGCCTGCGCGATGGCGACCTTGGTGCCGACGCCGTCGGTGCTGGTGGCCAGGAGCGGCTTGGTGAACCCGGTCAGCGCGGTGGCGTCGAACAGGCCCGCGAAGCCGCCGACCCCGCCTTGCACTTCCGGTCCGTGCGTTCGCCTGACGGCCGTCTTCATGAGCTCGACGGCGAGGTCACCCGCGGCGGTGTCGACACCTGCGGCGGCATAAGGATTGTGGGAGGGAGAGGCCACGCGTACACACTACCTGCGCGCGGGGACAGCGCGGACGACTCGCAGCTTCCCGAGGCACTGCCCCCGAGACCGGGTGCCCGCCTACAATGGCCGCATGGTCGGGGGGACTCCGGAGTGGGTGGTCCGCGAGGACGCGAGTCAGGCGGTCCTCGCCGCCCTCGGCGTGCGCCAGCTGCTCGGCATCCGCTCACCCGAGGAGCTTCCGACGCTGCGGGGGTTGCCTGCGGCATCCACTCAGCGCACCGAAGACCAGCAGGCGGCTCTCGAGCGGCAGTGGCGCAGCTTCTGGGCCATGACCGTCGAGCCGCAGGCACATCCGTCGCCGGTGCCGCTGGATCTGGTGGCGGGGTTCGGCAGCCTCGCGGCCCTGCCCACCGCGGGCTTCGAGGAACTGCGTGACGCGATGATGCCGCACGCGCAGGAGTGCGTCGCCTACGCGCAGCGGGCGCACGAACGCTATGGGGCCGACGCCGCGGCCGGTGCCCGGGTGTCGTATCGCGCCTACGCCGGGGCGATCGCCGAACACGAGCGCCGGGTCGGCAGGCGCGCGCATTCGTTCGAGCTGAACGTGCAGGTGCTGCCGCTGGCGCAGCGCGGGGTGTGGTGGATCGGATCTCTCACGATCGCGGTGACCGACGGGCTACGAGGGGATGTCGTCGCGTTCGATGCGGCGATCAACCCGATCATCGCGGAGTTGGCGTGAATCAGTCCTGAGTGCGGATGCGCTCGTGCTCGATCTGCACATCGTGCCCCCGCCGCGCCAGCGCCCTGTCGAGGATGACCGCGACGACGCCGCCGACGGCGATGCCCACCGGCACGCAGATGAGGGCGACGAATCCGAACACCTGCGTCTGCGAGTAGACCATCCCGGTGTTGGGGCTCTCCTCGGCGCTGCCGCCGAAGGCGAAGGTGAGGATCAGCGCGGCCAGGATGCCGAGCACCGCACCGAGCCCGAGGAACACCGCGAACTTCGGGCTGCGGCGCACACGCGCGGACTCGGTCATGTGTCCATTGTCTCACCGCAGCGTTCGCCGCGGGCGGCGTCGCGCTCAGTCCGCGGCGCGGCGGGTCACTCCGGGCCGTCCGCACGAGGCCGGCGGCGCAGCACGATGATCGAGGCGACCGCTGACAGAACCAACGCGGCGAGCGCACCCAGTCCCCACGGCAGCCACGAGGACTCAGACGACGATGGCGTGCCCGACTGGTCACCGGCATCCACCATCGTCGTCATCATCGGCACCGGCGTCGGCTCGGGGCTCGGCTCGGTCGGGCAGGCGGCTTCCACCGTCAGTGAGATCGGGTCGAAGGGCGCGCCGACCGTGTCGTCGCCGAACGATTCGAACCCGGCGGCGATGAGCGCGGTGGGTGCGTACACCGCCGTCACCCGCACCGCGTGGTCCGACTGGACAACGGTGGCGTGCTCGGTGAGATCGATCGACACCAGCGGCACCTGCTCCACCGAGGAAACGGTGGTGTCTCCGGCGAGCGCGCCCGCCACCGAGGTGCCCGAGATGTCGGCGCGCAGCTCGGCGGCATCGGGTCCGGTGAACACGACAGTCGGCGCCGAGAGCTGGGCGTCGAACCGGCCGCCGAGACCGGTGAAGCGGATGCTGCCGGGGAACGAGACGCTTCCGGTCGCGGTGGCCGGGTCGTAACTGCCGGTGCCGCCGGTGAAGCGGAACTCCGACTCCTCGTACGCGACGCCGCCGCTGAGCTCCCACGCGCCGTCCGGCATCACACCGGCGGCGCGGAGCGACTCGTGGATGCCCCACGCGGCATCGGCTTCGGTCACCGTGCAGGCGTCGGCGGGCAGCGAGGGCGTCGCGGCGGTGGCCGCGGCGGGGAGAAGCAGCGGCGCCACCACCAGGGCGATGGCCGCCGGGAGGAGCGCGGATCGGATCTTGGTGTTCGGACGCACGGGCTGCTCCAGCGGGTCGGGGGGTGCGCGCTGCGGCGCGTCGAGGTCAGGAACACCCTGACCTCGTGCCCAGGCTAGCGGGCGCGATGACCCGCGCGATCTCAGGGGCGCAGCGGCAGCAGGGCGGACAGATCCGCCCGGGTGCCCGACGCGTGGATGCGGCCGGCCGACACGGCATCCGTCCAATGTTCGGCCCCGGTCGCCAGGGCGATCCAGGTGGCAGGGTCGGTCTCGACGACGTTGGGCGGCGTGCCGCGAGTGTGCCGGGGACCTTCGAGCACCTGCACGGCGCCGAAGGGCGGCACGCGCACCTCGACGGTGTTTCCCGGCGCCTTCTCGGCCAGCAGCTGCAGCAGGTACCGCACCGCCGTCGCGCGGTCGGTCCTCGCCGGCGTGTCCGTCGCGGCGACGGCCGCGAGGGCTGCCCGCCCCGCTTCGGTGGTGATCTTGCGCGCCATCCCGCCACGCTACCGGCGCATAACTCAGGTAAAAACCCGGGGCGTGGCCGCGGGAGGCGCCGAACCCGGCATCCTTCCTGAGTCATGCGCCCTGCCCGCCCGCGAACGCTGCTGGGTAGGCTGGCCGGGTGAAGATCCTGGTCCTCGGTTCGGGCGCGCGCGAGCACGCCATCATCCTGGCGCTGCGCGCCGAAGAGGCCGGACACGAGCTGTTCGCGGCGCCCGGCAACGCCGGCATCGGCGGCGATGCCACGCTCGTCGCGCTCGACCCCGCCGACCCGGTGGCGGTGACGAACTTCGCCAACCAGAACGCGATCGACCTCGTCATCATCGGCCCCGAGGCGCCGCTGGTGGCCGGCGTCGCCGACGCCCTGCGGGAGCGGGGCATCCCCGCGTTCGGCCCCGGCAAGGCCGCCGCACAGCTGGAGGGCTCGAAGACGTTCGCCAAGCGCATCATGGATGCCGCCGGCGTGCCGACCGGTCGTGCCGTGCGTGCCCGCACGGTCGCCGAGGTGGAGGCGGCGCTGGACGAGCTCGGTTCGCCGCACGTCGTCAAGGCCGACGGCCTGGCCGCCGGCAAGGGCGTGATCGTCACCGACGACCGCGCCGCCGCGCTCGCGCACGCCGAGACCTACCTCGCCGGCGGACCGGTGCTCGTGGAGGAGTTCCTCTCCGGCCCGGAGGTGTCGCTGTTCTTCGTCTCCGACGGCGACCGGGTCGTCGCGCTCTCGCCCGCACAGGACTACAAACGGGCCCACGACGAGGACGCCGGACCCAACACCGGCGGCATGGGCGCCTACTCGCCGCTCCCTTGGCTCGCCGGCGCGTTCGGCGGCGAGGACGAGTTCGTGGCCGAGGTCACCCGCGACGTCGCCGAGCCCGTGATCCGCCAGCTCGACGCGGAGGGCACGCCCTTCATCGGTCTGCTGTACGCCGGGCTCATCCTCACCGAGCAGGGCGTGAAGGTCATCGAGTTCAACGCGCGCTTCGGCGACCCCGAGACGCAGGTCGTCCTCGCCCGCCTCGCGACGCCGCTGTCCTCGCTGCTGATGGCCGCCGCATCCGGAAACCTCGAGGCCGAACCCGCGCCGGCGTTCGCCGAGGCCGCCGCCGTCACCGTGGTGCTCGCCAGCGAGGGCTACCCCGCCGATCCCGTGACCGGGCGGGTCATCACGGGTCTGGAGGATGCGGCATCCGTCGAGGGTGTGCACCTCGCGCACGCCGCCACCGCCTGGCGCGACGGCGAACTCGTCGCCACCGGCGGCCGCGTGCTCAACGTCGTGGCCCTGGGCAACACGTTCTTCCAGGCGCGCGAGCGCGCGTATGACGCGCTGGCCCGCATCCACCTGGAGGGGTCGCACCACCGCACCGACATCGGGCTGCGCGTCGCCGAGGACTGACCGGGCGCTGACGGTTCCCGCAAGCAACGCTTGCGCGATCGGTCGGCCGCCCGCATTGCCGCCCACCGGGGCGGGGCACGAAGCTGGTCGGACAGGCATGAACTGTCTGACGGTGCGCACCCGCGCACCCCGGGAAGGATCTTCGTGAGCATCACCGTCGAGGCCAATCTCGTCGCCGGCCGGTTCACCACCGACGCCGCCGGCGATCCGATCGAGGTACGCAATCCCGCCGACGACTCCGTCGTCGGTCATGTCCCGGCCATGGGGCCCGCCGACGTCGACGCGGTGCTCACCGCCGCCGTCGCCGGCGCGCGCACGTGGCGCGCCACCGGACACATCGAGCGAGGCCGCGTGCTGCTGAACGCCGCCGCGCTCATCCGCGACGACGCCGACGCCCTCACCGACCTGATCGTCGCCGAGATGGGCAAGACGACCGCCGAAGCCCGCGGTGAGGTCGGCAAGGCCGCGGAGTTCTTCGAGTACTACGGCGGCATGGGCCGGGCACCCTTCGGCGAGCTGCTCCCCGACGCACGCCCCGGCACCTTCTCGATGCAGATCGTCGAGCCGGTCGGTGTCGTCCTGCTGATCACCCCGTGGAACGATCCGCTGCTCACACCCGCGCGCAAGCTGGCGCCCGCCCTCATCAGCGGGAACGCCGTCGTGATCAAGCCGGCCACCGAGACCCCGATCGTCACGCTGCGGTTGGCGGCGATCCTCGACCGCGCCGGCCTTCCCGCCGGCGTGCTGGGCACCGTCACCGGTCGCGGATCCCAGATCGGTGACGTGCTGGCCACCGACAGCCGGTTCGCCGCGGTGTCGTTCACCGGCTCGACCTCCGTCGGGCTCGGCCTGCAGCGCAAGCTCGCCGGCTCCGGGGTGCGCGTCCAGACCGAGATGGGCGGCAAGAACGCCGCCGTCGTGCTCGGCGACGCCGACCTCGACCTGGCCGCAGCCGTCGTCGTGGCAGCGGCGTTCGGCCAGGCGGGGCAGCGCTGCACCGCCACCAGTCGGCTGATCGTCGAGCGGTCGATCGCCTCCGAACTGCGGGAACGGGTCGCGACCGCGGTGACCCGGCTGCGCGTAGGCAGAGGCGACGCACCGGTGGACGTCGGCCCCGTGGTCAGCCGGGGTCAGCAGCAGGACATCCAGGACCGTGTCGCCGCCGGACTCGCCGAGGGTGCCACGGTTGTGGCTCGCGCACCGCTGGCCGACGGTCTTGCCGCCCAGGGGGCGTTCGTCGAGCCGCTGTTCGTCGCGGTCCAGCCGCAGAACAGCCTGTGGCGGGAGGAGGTCTTCGGGCCGGTGCTGAGCATGGTCACCGTCGACGGTCTGGACGCGGCCATCGCCGCCGTCAACGACTCGGCCTACGGCCTGTCGTCGGCGGTCTTCACCCGCAGCCTCGACGCCGCGCACCGCTTCATCGCAGAGGTGGACACCGGTCAGGTCTCGGTGAACCAGCCCACGAGCGGCTGGGACATCCACCAGGGTTTCGGCGGGTTCAAGGAGTCGGGCTCCGCCTTCAAGGAGCAGGGCACCGCCGCGCTATCGTTCTACACCCGCATCAAGACCGCGGCAGTGAGGAGCCACTGATGGCCGAACGCATCGGGATCATCGGCGGCGGCATCGTAGGTGTCGCCCTCGCGCGCACGCTCGCCCAGCGCGGCGCATCGATCACGGTGCTGGAGAAGGAGCCGCGGCTGGCCCAGCACCAGACCGGTCGCAACTCCGGCGTCGTGCACGCGGGCCTGTACTACGCCCCTGGGTCGCTCAAGGCCACCCTGTGTGCCGCCGGTCGGGTGTCGATCCGGGAGTTCTGCGAACAGAAGGGCCTGCCCTACCGCGAGGTCGGCAAACTGGTCGTCGCCGTCGACGAGACCGAGCTGCCGGCACTGGCCGAGATCCAACGACGGGCGATCGCCAACGGCGTGCCCGACCTGGTGCGTATCGACGATGCCGCGCGACTGCACGAGATCGAACCGCACGTGGCGGGGGTCGCCGCCGTCCACTCGCCCCACACCGCAGCCGTCGACTACGCCAGCATCACCGAGGCGATGGCGCAGGACGTGCGGGCCGCGGGCGGCGAGATCCGGCTGGGGCACGAGGTGACCGGCATCCATCGGGAGAACGGCACCGTGCGCGTGGTGACTCCGGTCTCTGAGGACGTCTTCGACCGGCTGATCGTGTGCGCCGGACTGCAATCCGATGTCGTGGCGAAGCTGGTGGGGGCCGACGCGTCGCCGAAGATCCTGCCGTTCCGCGGCGAGTACTGGGAGCTCGCGGCCGAGCGCACCGGCCTCGTCAACGGGATGATCTACCCGGTGCCCGACCCGCGCTTTCCTTTTCTGGGCGTGCACTTCACGCGTGGCGTCTACGACAACGTGCACGTCGGTCCCAACGCCGTGCCGGCGCTCGCCCGGGAGGGGTACAACTGGCTGCAGATCTCGGCCAAGGACACCTGGGAGTCGTTGCGGTGGCCGGGCGCGTGGCCGTTGGCCAAGCAGCATTGGCGCATGGGGGTGGATGAGATCAGCAGCTCGCTGATCAAGCCGCTGTGGTTCCGCAAGGCGCGCCGGTTCGTGCCCGAGCTGAAGATGAGCGACCTGACCCACAAGACCGCCGCCGGCGTGCGTGCCCAGGCGTGGGGGCGCGCCGGCGAGCTGCTCGACGACTTCGCGGTGGACCAGGTGGGTCCCGTGACGCTGCTGCGCAACGCGCCGTCGCCCGCCGCGACCAGTTCCATCGCGATCGCCGACTACGTCGTGACGCACTACCTCACCGCCGCGAAGGCATAGCGCGGCGGCTGGCTACGATGGCGAAATCATGAGAATCGTCGCGCTGTACGGCACGGAATCCGGCAGGGCCGAGGACGTCGCCCGCGGCGTCAGCGCAGCCCTGGCAGGCCCAGGCACCGAGATCGACGTGATCGACATGGCCGATGCCACCACCGACGTCTTCGCGCCCGACGCGCTGTACCTCATCGCCTGCGCCACCCACGGCGGCGGCGAGCTGCCGGGGTTCGCGCAGTTCCTGCACGACGATCTCGCCGACCTCTCCCCCGACCTGACCGGTGTTCAGTACGCCGTGTTCGGGCTCGGCGACACCTCGTACCGGGAGAAGTACAACCGGGGCGCGCGCCAATTCGACGCCCTACTCACCTCGCTCGGCGCGCAGCGGGTGGGTCCGTTCGGCGAACACGACGAGATCTCGCGACAGGATCACGTCGCCGTCGGCGTCGCCTGGGCGCGGGAGGTGCTCGCCGGGCGAGCATCGTGAGCGACACGACCGGAACGTCCGCGGACACGCGGCAGATGCTGCTGCGGTTCGCCCCGATGATCTACGGGCCGACGTTCCTGTTCGGCCTGGGGGAGGGCGCCCTCGTCCCCCTGCTGCCGGTCATGGCCGCCGCCCTCGGCGCCGACCTGGCGCAGGCGGCGCTCATCGCCGCGGTCATCGTGGTGGCCCGCCTGGTGGGCAACCTGCCGGCCGGTTGGGCGGTGGCCCGCATCGGCGAGCGCCGCACGATGGCCATCGCCGGCTCCGTCGCCCTCGCCGGCGGGATCGGCGTGCTGCTCGCGCCCAGCGTCGGGGTGCTCGCGGTGTCGGTGCTCGGAATCGGCCTGTGCGCGTCGGCATTCGGGCTGGCCCGCCACGCCTTCATGACCACGCGCGTCCCGCTGTCCTATCGCGCCCGCGCGCTGTCGGTGCTGGGCGGATCGTTCCGGCTGGGCATGTTCGCCGGCCCGTTCGCCGCGGCCCTGCTCCTGGCGATCTTCGGCACCGAGTCAGCCGCCGCCTGGTTCTTCATCGGATGCCTGGCCGCACTGATCCTGCTCGTGCTCGTGGCACGCGACCCCGAGGAGGATCTCGCGGCGGCAGGGATGCTGCCGATGCAGACCCGGCACGCGGCACGCAACCCTGATGCCGCGCCGTCGGCCGCCCGGCCGTCCCCGGACGGGGTGTTCGCGACGATGTGGCACCACCGCGGCGTGCTCGCCCGTCTCGGCCTGCCGGCGGCGACCCTGTCGGCCATGCGGCAGGCGCGTGTGCACCTGCTGCCGCTGTGGGGAGTCTCGCTGCAACTGGATGCGGGGACGATCGCACTGGTCGTCGGCATCACCGGGGCGCTGGAGTTCGCACTGTTCTACACCAGCGGTCAGATCATGGACCGGTGGGGCCGGCTCTGGGCGTGCCTGCCGTCGATGATCCTCATGGCGGGGGCGTTCCTGGGCCTGGCCCTCACCCACGATCTGCCGAACGCGGTCGGCTGGTACATCGCCGTGGCCGCTGTGGTCGGCGTGGGCAATGGCCTTTCCAGCGGCATCCTGATGACCCTCGGCGCCGACGTCGCTCCACCGGGCGATCCGGCGCCGTTCCTCGGATCGTGGCGGACGCTGACGGATGCCGGTGCCGCCGCGACACCACTCGTGCTGGCCGGCGTCACCGCCGCGGTGTCGCTGCCGGCGGCATCCGCTGTCATCGGGGTGATCGGGCTGCTCGGCGCCGTCGGCTTCACCCGCTACGTCGCCCGGTTCGTGCCGCACGCCCGGTGACTGCGGCGCTCGCGGCGCTTCGGTCGTCGCAAAGTGCCCCTCCCCGGCGCCGAAGCGTCCCTTCGCGACGACCGAACCCGGGCTCGCCCGAGCGCCTCGGGCGAGGGGTCGCAACGGGGTGCCATGCTCGTGCCATGGCCAACCGCCTCGTCACCGCCCTCCGCCGCCTGCTCGCGCCGGTCACCCGCACGCGCACCTTCCGGCGCATCGCGCCGAAGGCGCTGCCGGTCGCCGAGCGCTTCCTCGCGCGCGTGAGCGGCGGCAGGCTCATCGTCTCCGGCATCCTGGTGCCCTCGCTCGTGCTGCACACGATCGGGGCCAAGAGCGGTCAGCCGCGCGAGACGCAACTGATGTACACGCCCGACGGGCGCGGCGGCGCGATCGTCGCGGGCACGAGCTTCGCGCGCGACGCGCACCCCGCCTGGACGGCGAACCTCGCCGCCCATCCCGACGCCGAGGTCGTGGTGCGCGGTCGGCGCCATCGCGTGCACGCGGAGCGCATCCCTGCCGCCGAACGCGACGCCGCGTGGGCGCTCATCGAAGCGCAATGGCCCGGCTACCGGCAATACGAGCGCGACTCCGGCCGCACCGTGCGCCTGTTCCGCCTCACGACGGATGCCGCCCCTTCTCCGTTCACCGGTCGGCTGTAACCGTCTGGCTCACAGCGCGACGGCGACCGTCACCTCGGTCTGCGCCGCCATCAACCCCGCGACCCCGTCGCGCAGCACCTGCACCGCCGAGCCGGTGTTGTGGGCGGTGAGCGCCTCGCGCGAGGCCCAGCGTTCGACGATGACGAACGCGCCGTCGTCGGCCAGATGCGGGTCGTACTGCAGGCAGCCGGCTTCGGCACGGATGCCGGCGACGGCGGCCCGCACGGCATCCGTCGCCTGCTCGAGGTGCTCCGGTGCCGGGTGCAGCCGGGCGACGACGGTGACCGCGCTCATGCCTCGTTCCCCCAGATCATCGTGGCGAACGTCTCGACGTGCTCCAGTTTGCGGCGCTGCTGCTCCAGCGTGAGTGCGGCCGGACGATACGCGGCCTGCTGGAACCCACGCTGCGGCAGGAAGCCGATGCGGTTGTACTCGTGCTGCTCGATGGCCAGATCCAGCCGCGCCATCACGGTGTCGATGTCCTCGAGACCCGCGACGGTGGCATCCACGATGCCCAGGCCGATCTGCTTGTCGTCCGGCACCAGCGCGGGCAGGTTCTGCGCGACGGCGGCATCCGAGTGGTAGGGGAACGTGAACTTGTCGAAGGCACTCGCGAACAGGGCCTCGGCCCGCGAGGTGTCCACCGGCGCGTCGAGGTGATCGCCCCACCCGACGGTGAGCGCGACCTTCTGGTCCTCGTCGGCCTCGAGCCCGGCCACGGTGGCGTTGTCGATCTCGAGCGCCTCTTCGAACGAGAGCGGCCCGACCTCGCGACCGACGAGATAAGCGGAGTAGTCGGGGTTGTCCAGCTGCACGAACTTCACGCCGATCTCAAACAGCAGCTCGATCTCGTCGCGCAGCAGCTCGGCGATCGCGTCTCCGAGCGCCGCGGCGCCGGGGTACGCGCGCCGGGTGAGGTCGTCGGAGTAAGTGTGCGCCGCGAGGTGCGCCGCCGAGGGCAGCTTGACCTTGACCGGGTACCCGGTCTCGTCCAGCAGGAACCGTGCGGCATCCAGTGCGATGGGCTTTCGTGCCTTCAGCGGGCCGTCCACAACCCAGGTGCCGAAGCCGTCGGCGCTCATCTGCTCGGGCACCCGGCTGAATCCGGCGACCGACTGCAGCACGGGGCTGCGGTAATCGGCGTTTCGGAATCCGCCGTCCGTGAAGCACGACAGCGTCAGGTGACGCTGGTAGGTGATCAGCTCGGTGATCGCCTGGTCCTCGGCCTGCTGCAGGTCCGCCTCGGTGATCTCCCCGGCGCGTGCCCGCGCCCGGGCCTCCTGCAGCGCCGGCGGACGCACGTTGTCACCGTGGTTGTCGATGCGGTAAGCGAAGAGATTTGCCATCGCCTGCCCCTTTCAGTCCTTGGTCTCGGCGGCGGTCTTGGCGCCCGCCCACTCGGCGAAGTCAGTCTCGTAGCCCAGCTCGGTGAGGATGGTCTGCGCGAGCGCCTCGTCCTCCTGCGGCGTGCCGCCTGATACCCCGACGCCGCCGACGAACTCGCCCTCGAGCTTGAGGGTCACCCCGCCGCCGGTGGCCACGATCGGGAACTGTCCCATGTCGCCGACCTTGCTGAAGAACACCGGGTCCGAGCTCGACCAGCCCTTGAGCATGCCGCTGGGGCGCTGCATCACCGCCGAGGTGTAGGCCTTCGAGATCGCGATGAGCGGAGTCATCGGGCGCGCGCCGTCGAAGCGGCGGACGCTCACCAGGAACCCGCCGGAATCGACGACGGCGATGCTCAATCCCTTGCCCAGCCGCAGCGCCTCGCGCTCGGCGACCGCCATGATCTTCTCGGCTTCTGCCTGCATCACATTACGAGGCATGTCAGTTCCCTTCGAGCTCATCGGTGAGCCGCTTCACCGCGGCGTTGAACAGATCGGGGCGCTCCCAATACATCGAATGTGGCGCCCCAGGGACGACTTCCAGCAACGACCCGGACATCAGCTCGTGCGCCTTGGTCACCGTCGCCGGGCTCAGCACCGCGTCCTTCTCGCCGGCGAGGAAGGCAAGTCGGATGCCGGCGGCGGCCACGTCCCCGACCGTCGGACCGTCGGTGGCGAGGTTTCGCAGGTCCTGCATGCGGGCCTTGTTGAAGGTGCCCATCTGCGTGAACAGGAAGGTCTTCGCCGACTCGTCCTGGCGGAACTGCTTCGTCAGCAGCCGGTCGATCACCGGCAGCTTCTCGGCCTCGGCGCGGTCGGCCTTCACCAGCGGGGTGATCTCGGGGTGGTCGATGCCGCCGAGGGAGTGCGCGAGGATGACTCCCCGCACCCGCTCGGGCACGCGCAGTGCGGCCTTGAGGGCCGCGGCGGCGCCGATCGACTGACCGAGCAGGGTGACGTCGGTGAGGTCGGCATCCTCAATCACCGCGACGATGTCGCCGGGGAAGTTGAGGCTGTCGAACGAGTCGTCCTTGTCGGAGTTGCCGAAGCCGCGCAGGTCCAGGGTGACGACGGTGTGGTGGTCGCGTAGCGCGACGACCTGCTGCCACCAGGCGGCGTGGTGTCCGCCGGACCCGTGCACGAACAGGATCGGCGACCCTTCGCCGTGCTGCTCGTAGTAGATCGTGGTGCCGTTGTTGTCCACGTATGGCATGGGTGTCCCTCCTCAGGGCAGGGGCGACGGGCCGGTCGGATGCCGGCGGGTCGGAAGCGGGTGTCAGGCGGGGCGCTTGCCGTGGAAGACGAGCTCGATCATCGTGTGGTCGGGGTCGTGGATGTAGCAGAACTTCGACTGGTTCTCGGGGCGCTCCACCGGGCGGGTGTGGCGGATGCCGAGGCTGTCGAGGTGCCCGAGGAAGCCGTCCCAGTCCTCCACCTCCATGGCGAAGTGGTACGGCGCCATGCGGTCCATCTCCTCAACCGGCGTGAAGTGCAGGTCGAAGCGGCCCTTGGTCATCAGCACCACCCGGGTGTTGCTCTTGGGCATCACCCGCTTCAGCCCGAAGACCTTCGTGTACCACTCGACGGTGCGGTCCACGTTGGTGGTGGGGAAGTTGACGTGGTGGATGTACTTCGGCTCGATGCTCCGGCCCTCGGAGTCGAACTTCGGCTCCGGCAGGCTGAAGCCGGGGGCCACCGGAGTGGGGCCCGCGCTCGTCTCGGTCGTGCTCATGACGGCATCCTTTCTTTGTCCGCGTCGGCGACGACGCGATTGGTGAGTGTCCCGATCCCGGAGATGTCGATGTCGATGACGTCCCCCACGGCCATGGGGGTGTTGCCGTCGGCGCCGAGCCACAGCACGTCGCCGGGTCGCAGGGTGATGTACTTCGTCATCTCGACGATGAAGTCGTACGGGTCGAAAATCATGTCGCCGGTGGCGAACCGGGCATCAACCTCGCCATTGCGCCGCACCGTCGTGGTGGAGCGCAGGGGGTCGATGCCGGTGGCGATCCAGGGGCCCATCGGCTTGAACGTGTCGGCGTTCTTCGCGCGGTAGAACGTGCGGTCCGCGTGCTGCCAGGTGCGGGCGCTGACGTCGTTGCCGATAGTCCAGCCGAAGACGGCCGCGCGTGCCTGGTCACGGTCGGCGTGCTTGAGCGTGCGGCCGATGACTGCGACAAGCTCCGCCTCGGCCTCGAAACGCCCCTCGACCCCGCCGGGTTTGACGATGTCTCCGCCGTGACCGATGAGGGCGCTCTGCGCGCGGTAGCCCACCTCGGGACGGGTGCCCACCTTCACCGGGTCGTAGCCGAGCTCTTCGTGGTGCCGGTTGTGCGCCTTGTAGTTGAACCCGGCGGCGTAGAAGGTCGGCGGGAACACCGGCGGGAGAAACGCGACCGCGTCGAGCGGGTGCCGCGCGCCGGTGCGCAGCGACTGCGGGTCGTCCTGGAGAGGCGCGAAGGGGATGCGCAGCGGGTCGCCGGAGATCTCGGCGACCTCGTCGTCCTCGACGTAGCCGAGGAACTCGCGTCCGTCGCGCGCGCAGCGGGCCAGCAGCATCCGTTCGTCCTTCGCCGTCACCGCAGTTTGTGGCTGATGCGCTTGGTGACCAGGTACGCCTGCACGCCTTCCGGGCCGGATTCGCGACCGATGCCACTGTCCTTCACCCCGCCCGAGGGTGCTTCGGTGACCGATCCGCCGCAATGGTTGATCGAGAGGATGCCGGCTTCGAAGCCGCGCACCAGCACGTCGGCGGTCGCAGCCGACTCGGTGAACGCGTACGCGGCGAGCCCGAACGGTAGCGAGTTGGCGATGCGGATGGCTTCGTCGAGGTCGGTGAAGGTCGTGATCGGCGCGATGGGGCCGAACGGCTCCTCACTCATGACCTCAGCGTCCAGCGGGACATCGGTGAGGACGGTGGGGGCGTAGAAGCAGCCGGTCTCGCCGATGCGCTCCCCGCCGGTGGCCACCGTGGCGCCGTGTGCGACGGCATCGCGCACCAGGTGCTCGGTCGCCTCGACCCGTTTCGCGTTGATGAGCGGACCCATCGTGACGTCATCGTCGAGCGGGTCACCGACGACGAGCGCTTCGGCCAGACGCACCATCTCGGCGGTGAATTCCGCAGCGATGCTCTCGTGCACGAAGAAGCGGCTGGGGGACGTGCACACCTGGCCGGCGTTGGCCCATTTGGCTCCCGACGCGCGGCGAGCGGCCTGGAGCGGGTCGGCGTCGGCGGCGACGATGACGGGCGCGTGTCCGCCGAGCTCCATGATGGTCGGCTTCATCAGCGCGCCGGCGCGGGCGTTGAGCTGCTTTCCGACGGGCACCGATCCGGTGAAGGCGATCAGTCGGGTCTGGGGCGCGTCGATGAGGTGCTCGGCGGTTTCGGCGCCCCGACCGAAGACGAGGTTCAGCACGCCAGCGGGCAGTCCGGCATCGTGGAAGACCTCGGCGAGTGCGCAGACGGTCGCCGGGACCTCCTGCGAGGCCTTGATGACCAGTGCGCAGCCGGCGGCAATAGCGGCCGACATCTTGCGCATGGGGGAGCCGGCGGGGAAGTTCCACGGCACGATCGCCCCGACCACGCCGACCGGCTCGTACCGCACCGTCAGCTGCGTGTCGATGTCGGTGGGGATGATGCGGCCGTACAGGCGCCGGGTCTCCTGCGCGCACCACTCCAGGGTGCCGGAGACCCGCTGTACCTCGGTGACGGCATCCTTCAGGGGCTTGCCCTGTTCGATCGCCATGAGCCGGCCGATCTCACCCGCGCGCTCGCGCAGCAGCGCCGTTGCTTTCATGAGGATGCGGCTCTTGTCGAACGCGGACGTGTCGCGCCAGAGCGGGAAGGCGCGCTCGGCCGCGGCGAGCGCGTCATCGAGGTCGCGCGCTTCGGCCCGGGGGACCTGGCCGATGACCTCTCCGGTGGCCGGGTTGAGCACGTCGAACGTGCGCCCGTCGGCACCGTCGCGCCACTGGCCGTCGATGTACAGGCCCAGCCGCGCGCTGGCATAGATCTCGGCCGCGGCCGTGCTGTTCTCGGTGACGATGGTCATGCCAGAGCGCTTCCTTCTGATGTGTTGGGAACCGGGTTCTCCCGGTTGGTCTCGAGCACCCAGATGTGGTGCGGCGGCGTCTCGGCGTGCACGTTCGGCCCGTAGCTGTCGTCGACGCGGTCCATGTCGGCGGCGTATTCGACGCGCCCGCCCGCGGGGTTGTGGATGAAACGGAAGACATTGGATCCGACGGTGTGACGGCCGAGGCGACGGGCTTCCCGCCACCCCTTCTGGATCATGTGGTTGCCGCCCTCGATGACGTCATCGAACCCCGACACCTCGTAGGAGGTGTGGTTGGTGCCGGCGCGGTCGGGGCGGTGGCACAGCAGGAAGTTGTGCTGGTCGTCGTCGCCCTCGATCTGCATGAACACCCCCATCGGCTCCACGATGTCGGTGGCGCGGAAGTTCAGTCGCGACAGGTAGAAGTCGGCCGCTTCGCGCCTGCCTTCCTTCGGGATGTTCAGCGCCACGTGGCAGATGCGAATGGGCCGCACCTGCGGGATGGCACCGTGCGAGGAGTTCCACCGCTCGATGCGCCCGGAGCTGTTGTACTTGCGCGGGTCGTAGCCGACGTGCTCGGGTCGGGTGACGGCGAGCCCCACGCCGAAGCCGGTCTCGTCGTAGGTGTGCGCGACACCGTCGGGGTCCACGTGTACAGCCCGGTCGCTGCGCAGGCCCGCCACGAGCACGTCGAGGGATTCCTGCGAGTCGACGCCCCACACCACCTCCCGGATTCCCGGCCCGCTCTCCACCGCTGCCGGAAGTTCGGGGTCCTCCAGCGGACGCAGCACCACGGTCTGGCCGACCTGGGTGGTCAGCACCGCACGGGTCGGAGTCTGCTCGCGCAGGGCGAGCCCGAAGTCGATGAAGAAACGCGTGCACTCGTCGAGGTCGTCGACACCGTAGGTGACGGACTCGATGCGTTCGATGGACATGGCGAGGGATCCTTCAGCGGTCGGGATGGGTCGAGTCTGCGCCCCGGGCCCCGCGGGCGGGAGTGGCGGGCGCGAAGGCTTTCGTTGCGCGGTCTGCACCGAGCCCGTCGTGAATGCGGGTGAGCGCCGCGGTCACGTCTGCCGGCACCCCCTCGGCATCCGATGGTCCTCCCGTGCGCCACGCCCTCTCGAGGAGGGCGGCCCACGTGCCCTGCAGCGTGGCGATCGTCGCGTCCGACAGCTCGGTGGCGTGGATGCGGATGGCACGTCCGTCGACGGCGTCGCGCTGCGAGGTGATGTAGCCGCGCTCGCGCAGTTCACGCAGCGCCGTGCTGGCGTTGGCACGCTGCAGGCCGCTGCCGTCGGCGACGTCGGATGCCGAGCAGCCGGGGTGCCGATGCACGAAGCGCATCACCTGACCCTGGGTGGGAGTCAGGGGCACCACCGGGGTCGACTGCGCCGTACGCAACTGCACCTCGCGGGCGATGTCGATCACGAGCTCGGCGAGTTGCGTGAACGTGCGATCATCAGGGACGACGTCGTCGGGCATCCGGCCTCCTCGCCTAATGTGATTATCAAAACATAATCACTTTTCGCCGCGAGCGGAAGAGCCGCCGAGTGGGTATTCGCGTCCCCGAGTGAGTATTCGCGTCCCCGAGTGAGTATTCGCGCGTCGACGCTCCTCGCTCGCCTGTCACGAATGGCCCGGCCAGGCGGCCATCGCGACGGGCGAGGCGTGGGCGGGTGCTGGTGGCCAGGCCCGCGAGGGCGTGCGGATAGGGTGGAACGCGATGGAACTCGTGCCGCAGGCTCGCGCAAGTCGGGCTCGGTGGGGTGTCGCGTTGCTCTTCTTCGTCAACGCTGTGGCGTTCGCATCGATCGTTCCCCGGTATGTCGAGCTGCGAGAGACGTTCTCCCTCGACAACGCCACCTTCGGCCTGGTGATCGCGGCGGGCCCGGTCGGGGCTCTTGCGGCGGGTCTGATCGCGGGTCGTCTGTTGCGGTCTATCGGCTCTGCCCCCACCGCCGTCGTGTCCTCGATGCTGCTCGGACTCAACCTCATCGTCATCTCGATGGCCTCCGACGGCTGGACGCTTGCTCTGGCCCTCTTCATCGCGGGGATTCTGGATTCCACGGGGGACATCGGAAACAACGCGCACGGACTGCGCGTGCAGCGTGCGCTGGGCAAGTCCGTGATCAGCGGCCTGCACGGTGTCTGGAGCGTGGGGGCGATCGTGGGCGGGTCGGTGGCTGCGCTGGCTCTGGCTAACGGGGTGCCGATCGGCGTGCAGCTGGTGACCACCGGCATCCTCATCGCACTGCTGTCGCTGGCAGCGGGCGTGCTCGTGCGGCTTCCGGCTGCGCCCGCCCCCGATCGGCCGTCGGTGGCACCGACCGCGGCGGCACGATTCGCGCTGTGGCCGTTCCTCGCGATCGTCGGCATCGGCATCGCCGGAGCGCTGCTCGAGGACATCGTCTCGACGTGGGGCGGGATCTACCTCGTCGACATCGTCGGCGCTGGAACGACAACGGCCGGGGCGGCATTCATCGCCTTCATGTGCGCTTTGACGCTCGGTCGGCTCGTGGGGGACGCGGCGATCGACAGGTGGGGAACGGGTCGGGTCCTCGCCGTCGGCGCGTGGCTGGCTGCGACGGGATTCGTCCTGGCCCTTGCCGTCCCGGCGTCGTGGACCTCGCTTACGGGGTTCGCGCTGGTCGGCATCGGCATCGCGACGATGATCCCGTCCGCAATGCAGGCGGCCGACCAGGCGCCGGGCCTGCGCGCGGGTGTGGGCCTGACGATCTCGTCGCTCGTGATGCGCGTCGGCTTCCTCGCCCCGCCGCTCATCGGCGCCTTCGCCGACGCGACGTCGCTGCGCCTCGCGCTACTGATCGCCCCCGCCGTCGCGCTGTCCGTCGTCGCCCTCGCCCGAGTGAGTACTCGCGTTCCCGAGTGAGTATTCGCGCCCCCGAGTGAGTATTCGCTTCAGGCCTCGACGCGCACGGTGCGCGACCGGAACCAAGCGGTCATGAAGTCAAGGAAGATCCGCACCCGCTCCGGCGTCTGACCGCCGGGTCCGTGCACGGCGTAGAGCGCGCGCGCCGGCGGCCGCAGGTGCGCCAGCACCTCGACCAGCTCGCCGGACGCCAAGCGCTCCTCGGCGGGGTTGCGAGGGATGAGCGCGATGCCGCAGTCATGCTCGAGCAGCTTCTCAATGACGAGGTACGAGTTCGCGACGACCTTGGGGTCGACGATCTTGTGGTGCACGGTGTCCTCGCCCTCCCCCAGCCGCCACACCGGGTCATTGGGGTGCAGGATGCAGTCGAAGTCACTGAGCTCCGCCACCGTCTGCGGCACACCGTTGCGCGCGAGGTAGGCAGCGGATGCCGCGAGCACGAACGGCAGTTCCGACACTCGCCGGATGAGCACGTTCGAGTCCCGCAGGTCACGCGTGTGGAACGCGACGTCGTATCCGCGATCAAGGAAGTCGTAGTTGCGATCCGACATGCCGCCGAGCTCGAATCGGAGCGTGATCTTCGGGTGCTCGCGCACGAATGCGGCGATCGCGTCGCCCACGTCGAGCGTGCCGATCCACTTGGGACAGATCACCGACAGCGGCCCCTCGGGCAGGTCGCGCGCCTGCGACAGCGAGACGTCCTCCTCCTCGATCTCGCCGAGGACGCGCTCGGAGAACTCCGCGTAGCGACGCCCGGCGTCGGTGAGGCTCACCGACCGCGCGGTGCGGTTGACCAGCCGCACCCCGATCTGCCGCTCGAGGTCGGCGACGTGGCGCGACACGAGGGAGCCGGAGATGCCGAGTTCGCGCGCGGCTCCGCTGAAGCTCGACGATTTCGCAACGGTGACGAACGTCTTCATGACGACAAGGCGATCCACGGTGATCCTTCCAGACGCCGCGCTCGGGAGCCGCGGGCGTACGGGCCCAGCCTAGCGACCGCCGGCGAGAGGTTCAGACCTCCAGAGCAGGCACGGCGAGAGGACTCTGCGCGAACGAGGCACGCACACGACGCCGCTCGTCGCGACCGGCCGGGTGCTGCGCGGGCGTCGAGCCGAGCAGCTTGCGCGTGTATGGATGCTGCGGGTTGTCGAACACATCGCGTGCGCTGCCCTGTTCCACGAGCTCGCCCAACCGCATCACGGCGATGCGGTCCGAGATGTGTCGCACGATCTCCAGGTTGTGCCCGATGAACAGATAGCTCATCCCTGTCTCGACCTGCAGCTCGACGAGGAGACTGATGATCTGGTTCTGGGTGGACAGATCCAGTGCGCTCAGTGCCTCGTCACAGACCACCAGACGCGGACCGAGCGCAAGGGCGCGGGCGATCGCCACGCGCTGCTGCTGCCCGCCGGACAACTCGCTGGGGTAGCGGTCGAGGTGCATACGGGTCAGCCCGACGTGGTCGAACGCCTCAGCGGCGCGGCGCTCCCGCTCGACGCGATCACCCATCCCGTGGCGCTTGAGGGCGAGCGTCACGCAACGCGACACCGGCTGGCGCGGGTTGAGCGAGGTCGACGGGTCCTGGAACACCGCCTGCACGTCGCGGCGGTACGACAGCGGCGTGGTGCGGCCGAAGCCGGTCACCTCGGTGCCGTCGAAGGTGATCGAACCAGCGGACGGGGCCAGCAGCCGCAGGATCGCACGGCCGGTCGTCGACTTGCCGGAGCCTGATTCGCCGACCAGGCCGAAGGTCTCGCCCTGTCGGATGTCGAACGAGACACCGTGCACGACGTTCTTCCGCTTCCGGAAAGGCCCGCCGCTGTCGTAGCTGATCGACAGGTCCGCGACCTGCAGCAGGGGGGCGGCCTCGGTCATCGGGAAACCTCCGCAGTCGGCCGTGGCGTGCGCTCGCGAGCGGCGAGCAACGAAGTCGTATAGGGATGCTGCGGGGCATCGAACAGGGCCGCGGCGGTCTCGGTGACCTCCACCAGTTCGCCGCGGTACATCACCGCCGCCCGGTCGCACGCCTCCGCGACAACACCCATGTCGTGGGTGATCAGCAGGATAGCCATGCCGTACTCGTCACGCAGATCCAGCAGCAGGTCGAGCACTTGCGCCTGAGTCGTGACGTCCAGCGCCGAGGTGGCCTCATCGGCGATCATCAACGCGGGTCGCGATGCCAACGCCATTGCGATCGCCACGCGCTGCGCCATGCCGCCGGAGAACTGGTGCGGGTAATGCCCCAGCCGCGTCTGCGCGTCCTTCACGCCCACCCGATCCAGCAACTCGATCGAACGGGTGCGCGCCTGCGAACGGGACATCCCGAAGTGAGCGCGCAGCGGCTCGGCGAGTTGCTTGCCGATGGTATGCACCGGAGACAGGGCGGCCATCGGGTCCTGGAACACCGCGGCGATCGTGCTGCCGCGCACACCGCGGAGCTGCTTCTCGGTCTTGCCGACGACGTCTTCGCCGTCGAGCAGGATCGACCCGGCCGAGACGCCGATGCCGGGCGCGAGCAGTCCCAGCACCGCTCGCGCAAAGGTCGACTTCCCCGACCCGGATTCGCCGATCATGCCGACGATCTCGCCGCGACGGATCGACAGCGACACGTCGGAGACGAGGTCGACGTTGCCCTTCTCCGTCGTCTGCAGCTCGATTGTGAGGTTGCGCACCTCGAGGATGTTCTCCGGATCCGCGGGACGGTGGTCGACCGTTGCCTCGTCACGGGTGACGGGCGACGGGTCGATGCCGGCAGGCACCCCCATCGCGATGGGCACCCCGGTGAACCCGCCCGCCTCGGCCGCAGCGATTCCTCCGGCCGCCGGCGCCTGGCGCAGGGCGGTGCGGGCGACGGAGTCGGAGGTGCGCTTCGAGCGACGGAACGGCTTGCGCCTGCCCACCCCGAGAGCATCGTTGAGCCCGTCCCCCAGCGTGTTGAACGCGAGCACCGTGAGCACGATCGCCACTCCCGGCGGGATGGCAAGGAACGGCTGCAGCGCCAGCTTCGCAGCGGCGACGCCGAGCAGACCGCCCCAGGATGGGGTCGAGGACTCCAGACCGATCCCGAGGAAGCTCAGCGCCGACTCGATGATGATGGCCGTTCCGGTCATGATCGCGGCCTGCACGATCAGCGGCGCAGTCAGGTTCGGCAGGACCTGCTTGAACAGGATGGCCGATTCGCGCAATCCCGAGACGCGGGCGGCATCCACGTAGAGCTTGTGCCGCTCGGCGAGAGTGATGGCCCTGGCCATCCGCGCGAAGTTCATGCAGAACATCAAGCCGATCGCCAGCAGCAGCGGTAGCAGCCCGCGACCCAGGATGGCGATGACGGCGAACGCCACCAGGATGCCGGGCAGTGCGTCGAACACATCGACGAAACGGGTGCCGATCCGGTCGGTCCAGCCGCCGCGGAAGCCCAGGAGCAGGCCGATGGGCACTCCGATCAGCATCGCGATGATGACGGCGCCGAATCCGACGAGGAGGGCGATGCGTGCGCCGTAGAGAATGCGGCTGAGCACGTCGCGGCCGTTCTC
This sequence comes from Microbacterium sp. zg-YB36, assembly GCF_024623575.2. Lineage (NCBI taxonomy): Bacteria > Bacillati > Actinomycetota > Actinomycetes > Micrococcales > Microbacteriaceae > Microbacterium > Microbacterium sp. zg-YB36. The sequence goes on along the minus strand of NZ_JANJFD020000013.1, from coordinate 8,772 downwards.
GTCGGTGCCGAGCCAGTGCTCGGCCGTCGGCCCGGACAGCATGTCGTCGAAGTCGTTGTGGAGCGGGTCATAAGGCGCCAGCAGGGGCGCGAAGACCGCAGCGGCGACCACGATCAGCAGCCACGAGAGTGCGATCACGGTGAGCGGCTGGCGCGCGATGCGCCGCAGCGTGCGCCCGGTGCCCGTCTGCGCCGGCGCTCCCTTAGGAGTGCGGACGGCGACCGTCTGGCTGTACTGGGCGTCGGTCATGACGGGCGCGCCTTCGGGTTGATCACGCCGTAGGAGATGTCCAGTACGGCGTTGACGACGATGATGATGATGCCGATCACGAGAGCGACACCCTGGACGACGGGGAAGTCCTTGCTCAGGACACTGTTGAGCATGAGCGTGCCGAGGCCCGGGAACGAGAAGACGCGCTCCATGACGAGGCTCACCCCGAACAGCACGCCGACGGCGAGCCCGACGGCGGCGAGCGCCGGCACGAGGGAGTTCTTCAGCGCGTAGGTCCAGATGATCCGCGTGCGCGAGACACCCGCGGCGGTGAGCGTGTCGATGTAGCGCGATGCCAGCGAGTCGGCGATCGCGGTGCGTGTCTGGCGGGCGATGAGGGCGGCGGTCCCGACGCCGAGGGCGAGAGAAGGGAGGATCAGTCCGGTCAGCCACTTGCCGACGTCCTGGCTCGGCGGCGTCCATGCCAGCACCGGGGCGAGCTTCAGCTGGATCACGAACACGACCACGAGGATCTGGCCCAGCCAGAACTCGGGGACGGACTGCAGGAAGGCGGTCACGCCGGTGACGGCGCGGTCCCGCGGCTGTCCCGCTTTCACCCCGGCGAACAGGCCGAGACCCATGCCCACGATGACGGCAACGAGCAGTCCCCCGATGACCAGCGACAGGGTGGCGGGCAGGCGCTGGGCGATCATGTCCGTCACGGGTTGTCCCGCGAGCAGCGATGTGCCCAGATCGCCCTGCAGCGCAGCGGCGTACCACTCGACGAGCCGCACGATGAACGGCCGGTCGAGGCCCAGTTGGGCCTCGACCCGCGCGATCTCCTCCGGAGAGGAGGCGGCGTCGCCCAGGATGACGGCCGCCGCGCTCCCCGGGATGAGGTAGACCAGCGAGAACACCAGCAGCGACACGATCGCCAGTTGGGGCACTGCGAGGATGAGCCGATAACCGATGAGTTTCAGCATCGCCGTCCCCCTCGCCTCATCGCTCGCAGTGCCATGTGTCTCTACCTCCGGGTGTGATGCAGTCAGGCGAACGTCAGCCGACAGGCTTCAGATCGCGGTAGTTGACGAGGTTCTGCTCCCACGCTTCGGTGGGCTGCTCGACGCCGCTGACAGTGTCGGCGTTCCAGGCGATGATCTCCGACTGCACCGTGAAGCCACATGCCAGCGCCTCTTCGTCGATGATGATCCGCATGACTTCCGCCCACAGCCCCTGCGCCTCCTCGGTGGTGCCGGCAGCGACGGCAGCCTGCGCCGCGGCCTTGAGCTGCGCACTCTCAGTCCCCGAGGGGTTGGAGAAGGCCCGCTCCGCGAACCACGTGGCGTACCAGTCGTAGGGGGCGATCTGCGGGTTGTTTCCGACGCCGAGCGGGTACTTGCCCGAGTTCCAGTCGCTGAGGAACTGCGGCACCGCCAATTCCTGCACGGTCACCTCGACACCTGCCAGCTGGTTCATGCCGTCGACGAAGTACTCCAGCTGCTGCTTGTTGAACGGTGCCGCCGGGAACGTCGCACTCACGGCCGGGCTGCCGGCTGCCTTGAACGCCGCAGCGGCTTCGCTGCTGTCCGGGTAGCCGACGATGTCCGGGTTGTTGCCGAACTCGCCGTCGATGAAGTGCTGCTGCGGGGCATCGAGCACCGCCGAGTCGATCTCCTTGTAACCGGTGGCATCGGCCGCGTAGCACAGGGCCTTGCGCAGATCCACGTCCTCGAACACGCCGCCGGGGCCGCGGTCGAAGAACACGATGTTGTTGCGGATCGCCGGGTAGGTGATGAGTTCGGCGTTCTCCGCCGACTCCAGCGTGGGCAGTTGGTCGTCTTCGGTGTCGGTGATGTCGATCTCGCCCGACAGCAACGCGGCGGTGGCAGCGGTGTCATCGGCGATGCCGAACAGCTCGACGCCGGCGAAGCCCGGCTCCTCACCCCAGTAGTCGTCGGTGAGTGCGAACGCCATCTTCGTGCCCTGCACCGAGGCTGATTCGTCGTACGCCCACGGGCTCGTGCCCACCGGCGCCGTCACGACCGAGGCGTCGGCGATGGCCGCCGGCGAAGCGATGGGTACGTTGCGCTGCGTCAACATCGTGAGGAACGTCGGCGCGGGGCGGGAGAAGTTGATCTTCAGGTGCGTCTCATCGATCACATCGATCGAGTCGACACCGCTCAGCGCGCCCGAGAATTGTCCGCCGTTGTCACGCACGTACTCGATGTTGATCTTCACGGCCTCAGCGTTGAAGGGTGTCCCGTCGTGGAAGGTGACATCGTCGCGAAGCGTGAGCGTGAGATCAGTGGGGGTCTGCTCCCACTCCGTCGCCAGCCACGGCTCGACGGTGAACCCGTCTGCACCGAGGGTGGTCAGCGTCTCGTAGGGAACGCGGAGGTACCCGGGCTCGATGGACTGGCCCGGCGCCCAGCTCTGCGGGAAGCCACCCCAGTTGACCTTGAGGGTGCCGCTGGGTCCGGATGGTGCCCCGCTGTTCCCCGCGGGTTCGGGATCGGCTCCGCCGGCGCAGCCGGACAAAAGCAGGCCTGCGATGGTCAGAGGGATCGCGACCCTCAGTAGTGCTGCTTTTCGTCGCATAACGACGCCTCCTCGCGTCAGAACACTCGATGCTCACCCGTCCGCGGCGATTCGGGAGCCGCGGGGTGCTCCCCTGACGGTAACGGGCGGAGACCCTAACGAGGATGCCGTGGTCGCAACCTAACCCTGCACATCGCGACGGGTGTTCGCAAATCGGCTGGAGGTGATGTCGCGCCGGCGTTCAGTGGGGAGTGCCGGGGCCGTCGTGCCGGGTGGCCCGCAGGCCCTGCATGAGAGCGGCGAGCACGGACTCCGCTGCCGCGATGTCGTCACGGCCGTGCCCGACGGCATCCCACGCCTCCTGCAGCGTGCCCGCCCACGCCCGTCCCAACTGCGCGATCGTCCGATCGGCGAGCGCGGTCGGTCGGACGCGGATCGCGCGGCCATCGCGCGGATCCGGGGCCGTCGTGACGTAGCCGAGCTCGCGCAGATCCTGCAGGGCGGAGCTGACGTTGGTGCGTTTGATGCCCACTGCGAGGGCGATCTCGGACACCGAGCTATCGGGGCAGGAGTGCACGAACCTCATCACCTGACTCTGCGTCTGGTTGAGCGGGACGCCGGGCGCGTCCACGCCGCTGCGCAGTCGCATCTCGCGTGCGATGTCGACGATCAGGTCCGCGACGTGCGCGAACTGTTCTGCAGCATCAGTGTTCGTATTCAGGATCGCTCCACCGTTGGAAAGAAATGGGTATGCGTGCATCATTAGTTTCACGCTGTGACTGAACACTAACGAAAGGGAGTCGCGATGGAGCAACTCGAGACCGAGGTCCTGATCGTCGGGGCAGGCCTGGCCGGTTCCACCGCCGCGGTCGCGCTGGCCCGCCACGGGGTCAAGGCCATGATGATCAGTCGCGCGCCGTGGGTCGCCAACTCCCCCCGCGCTCACATCGTCAACCAGCGCACGATGGAGGTCATGCGCACTCTCGATCTCGAAGACGCATGCGTGGCTGCGGCCACGCCGGGCGACCAGATGGCCAACCACGTCATGATGACGGCGGTCGCCGGCGTGGAGTTCGGCCGCATGTGGAGCTGGGGCAACGATCCGGCCCGGGCCGGCGAATACGCCCACAGCCCCGGCAAGGGGTGCGACCTGCCGCAGGACCGGTTCGAGCCGATCCTCGTCGGCGAAGCAATGCGGCTGGGCGTCGTCACCCGCTACAGCACCGAGTTCGTCTCGCTGGCGCAGGATGCCGATGGCGTCACGACGACGCTGCGGGACCGCCTCACCGGCGCCGAGTTCACGGTGCGCTCCGCGTACGTGATCGGCGCCGACGGCGGCCAGAGTCCGGTGGCCGAGGCCATCGGGCTGCCCTTCACCGGCACGCCCGCGCTCGCCCCCGCACTGAATGTGCACTTCGAGGCGGACCTCTCGCAGCACTTCGCGCACCGCCCAGGTTCGATCTTCTGGATCCTGCAGCCGGGCCGCGACGGGGCGATGGGTAACGCGATGCTGCGCATGGTGCGCCCCTGGAACGAGTGGATCGTCGGGTTCGTCCACCTCGGGCAGAGCGTGACCACGCTCTCGGAAGAAGAACTGATCACCGCCGTCCGCGAGATCATCCAGGACGACACCGTCGAGATCACCATCCGCGGGATGTATCCGTGGCGCATCAACCAGGTCGTCGCCGACCGCTACAGCGAGGGCCGCGTGTTCTGCGCGGGCGACGCGGTGCACCGGCATCCCCCCATGAACGGGCTGGGTGGCAACACCTGCATCCAGGATGCCTTCAACCTCGCCTGGAAGCTCGCCGCCACGCTGCGCTGGAACGCCGGCGCGGGGCTCCTCGCTTCGTACAGCACGGAACGCCAGCCGATCGGGCGCCACGTCGTGGACCGCGCCGTGGCCGGCTGGCACCAGAACCCCGAGGTGGTCAAGGCGCTCGGCATCGATCCGGCGGCCTCTCCCGCCGAGCGCCAGGCGCAGTTCGACGTGCTCTTCGCCGATTCGGATGCCGGCGAGGCCCGCCGCGAGGCGTTCGCCGTGGCCCGGGACTCCAAGACCTGGTCCTACCACGCGCACGGCACCGAGATGAATCAGGTGTACCGCGAGGGCGCGGTCGTTCCCGACGGCACCCTGGAGCCGGAGGACGAGATCGATCTCGAGCTCGTCTATCGCCCCCGCAACATCGCCGGGGCCCGGGTGCCGCACGCGTGGGTGGAATGCCGAGGCACCACGGTGTCGACGTTGGACCTCTGCCGCCCCGAGCAGTTCACGCTGCTCACCCGCACCCGCGGCGGGGCATGGCTGGACGCGGCTCGCGCGATCACCGAAACCACCGGCATCCCCGTGACCGCACTGCGCATCGGCGCGGGCGGTGAGGTCGCGGATCTCTACGGCGCCTGGGCGAAGGCGTCCGGCATCGGCGAGTCCGGGTGCATTCTGGTGCGCCCCGACCAGCACATCGCGTGGCGGCAGGATCGGCTCACCACCGACCCGGAGGCGTCGCTGCGCGAAGCGCTCGCGGTCGTGCTGGCACTGGCGGATGCTCGGGTCTCGGTGGGCGCAGCGCTCTGACGCCGGCCCGGACGCGCGAATCGGGCCCGAGCGCGTCCGGGTAGCGAGATCAGCGGCGCGCTCGTGCGACCTGGACCGCGACCGCCACCACGAGGGTGACCAGGCCCCATACACCGCACGCCGGGGGCAATACGCGGTAGCCCAGGTGGGCCACGCCGAAATCGGCATCCAGCGGCCCGAAGGCGACGAGCCCCCTCACCCACGCCGCGACGAGGATCACCGGAAGCGATGCCCACCACCCGATGCGCACGGCGGCGGGGAACACCCGCGAGACGGGGGTCGCGGCATCGCGCCTGCTCAGCCACACCGCCGCCCACACCGCGATGACCACCAGGCCCACGACGCTCGAGCCGTACTGCAGCCACTTGTAGCCCAGCAGCGGCCCCCATGCGGCGTCGAGCGCTGGAAAGAGCACCACTCCCCAGCGCGCCTCGTGCGTGAACGCGTCCCAGACGATGTGCGTGACCACGCCCAGCAGCAGCGAGATCACAAGGAGCACGGGGTAGGCACGGCCACGCGGATGCCGCCGATCGGCGCCGACGGTGTCCATCGCCGCCTCGCCTGCCGGCATGTCCCATTCGGCGGGCAGGCGAGCGGCGAGCCACCGCGGCGAGAGCTCCCGCACCGCGGGGCGCAGCAGACACCGCCACGCCAGCAGCAGCACGAAGGCGACCAGCACCGTCAGCAGCAGCGCCGGCCAGGAGTGGGTCGCCGCGTAGGTCAGCGGGGTCCCGCGGACGAACAGCGGCAGATCCGGGGTCATCGCGCCGATGGCGATGGCCGCGGGAACGAGCGGCGTGCGGATGAACGGCAGCGCGACGACTGCGTGGCTGGGAGTGAACGGCATCCGCGCCTCGTCGGCCTACTCGGCCGACTCGGCCAGGAACAGTCCAGCGAGGGTCTTCTTCCCGCGTCGCAGCACCGACACCCCGCCGGGGAGCGAACCGGTGACCAGCGCGGTGTCATCGTCGACGCGGTCGCCGTCCAGTGACACCCCGCCCTGGGCGATCGCGCGGCGTGATTCGGACAGGCTGGTGGTGAGACCGGTGTCCACGAGCGCCTGCACGACCGTGGTCTCGCGCGTCGCGGTGGCGTGCGGCAGTTCCTCGAGCGCGGAACGCAGCGTCGCGGCATCCAGCGACGTCAGGTCCCCCTTGCCGAACAGGGCGTCGGATGCCGCGATGACCGCCGCCGTCGCCTCGGGGCCGTGGACGAGCGTCGACACTTCCAGCGCCAGCCGTTTCTGCGCGGCCCGCCGGAACGGCTCGGTCTCGACGAGCTGGGCGTACTCCTCGATCTCGGCACGCGTGAGGAAGGTGAAGACCTTGAGCCGGCCGATCACGTCGGCGTCGTCGCTGTTCAACCAGAACTGGTACATCCGGTACGGGCTGCACATCTCGGGGTCGAGCCAGATGGCGTTGCCCTCGCTCTTGCCGAACTTGGTGCCGTCGCTGTTGGTGATCAGCGGCGTACCGATCGCGTGCACCGACGCGCCCTCGACGCGGTGGATCAGGTCGGTGCCGCTGGTGAGGTTGCCCCACTGGTCCGAGCCGCCGGTCTGCAGCACACAGCCGTACTGGCGGTAGAGCTCCAGGTAGTCCATCCCCTGGAGGATCTGGTAGCTGAACTCGGTGTAGCTGATCCCGGCGTCGGAGTTCAGCCGCGCGGCGACGGCATCCTTCTTGAGCATCGTGCCGACGCGGTAGTGCTTGCCGATCTCGCGAAGGAAGTCGATCGCCGACAGCGGCGCCGTCCAGTCGAGGTTGTTGACGATGCGGGCGGCGTTGGTGCCCTCGAAGCTCAGGAAGCGCTCCACCTGAACGCGCAGCCTGCCCACCCATTCCGCCACGACCTCGGGCGTATTCAGCGTGCGCTCGGCGGAGGGTCGCGGGTCACCGATCAGTCCGGTCGAGCCGCCGACCAGGCCCAGCGGCTTGTGCCCGGCCAGCTGGATCCGCCGCATCGTGAGCAGCTGCACGAGGTTGCCCAGGTGCAGACTCGGCGCGGTCGGATCGAAGCCGCAGTAGTACGTGATCGGGTCGCCGGCGAGCAGTTCGCGCAGCGCCTCCTGGCCGGTGGACACGTGAACCAGGCCACGCCACACCAACTCGTCCCAGACGTTTTCGAACGTGGGGTCGATCGCGGGTTCGGCGACCGTCAGGGCTTGGGAAGACACGCGGTCCAGGCTATCAGCGCGCTGCGCCGCGCCTCCGTGCGGCTCAGGCGACGGCGATCTCGTCGAAGAGCCCGATCATGTTGCCCTCGGAGTCGGTGATGTACACCCAGCGGCCGTTCTCGCCGAGTGCCTGGATCTCGTTCACCTGGGAACCCCCGCGGGCCACCGCGAGCGCGATGGTGTCCTCGATGCGGTCAACCGTGAACACGACCGTGGGATGCGACACCGCACCGCGTTCATGCAGGTCGCCGTCGACGCCCTCGCCGTCCGGCTGGGTCAGCATGCCCATGTCGTCGCCCCACGGCTGGTAGTCGAATCCGAGCACCCGCTGGTAGAACTCCTGCGCACGCGGCAGATCGTCAGCCGGAATCTCGAAATGCTCCATCTTCGCCATGGGTTCGAGCATTGCGTAGCCGCCGGATCAGTGGCAAGAGGCGAATGGATGCCGGTGCAGTGAGGGACCTACATGCCACACTGTCGGCATGGTGGTGGTCATCCCCGACGCCGTTGTCGTCGCGATCCTGTCGATCTTCCTGTTCCTCGCGCTGTGCGCGGCCCTCGCGCTGGTCGTGCTGAGCCTGCGGCGGCCACGGAACATCCCGCTGGCCATCGCTGCGGGGATCATTGTGCTGAGCCTGGTCATCGTGGTGATGACGCCGCAGAACGTGCCGGGCATCATGGGGATGATCCTGGCCCTGCCGGCCCTGGCGCTCTCGGTGCTCGGCGGCGACCCGGTCGTGCGGCGGGTACTGGACATGGCAACACACGGCACCGTGCAGCAGGGGATCGCCGGCGGAATCCTCGTTGGCGTGCGGGGGGACGCGAACGAGTCCGGCGAGGTGCAGGAGATCCTCCGCGGCGGGACCACGATCGGATATCTGGAGCGGGTCGGCGTCACGCTCGGTTTGATCGCCGGCTTCCCCGAAGCCATCGCGGTCGTGGTGGCACTCAAGGGCATCGGACGCTTTTCGGAGCTGTCCACCCCGGCGGCGCGGGAGCGCTTCATCGTCGGTACGCTCGCCAGCCTCTTGTGGGCCTGTGTCATCGGGGCGCTGGTGCGGCTCGCGATCTGGTGATGCTGCGCCGCGCCGCGGTGCGAAAACGCTGCGTTAACGAGAGAAAGCCACCCAGCATTGGGTGGCTTTCTCACGAAAGAAGTCCGGCGGTGTCCTACTCTCCCACAGGGTCCCCCCTGCAGTACCATCGGCGCTGAGAGGCTTAGCTTCCGGGTTCGGTATGGATCCGGGCGTTTCCCTCTCGCTATGGCCGCCGA
>NZ_JANJFD020000012.1:0-160856 GCF_024623575.2 Microbacterium sp. zg-YB36 | reverse complement strand
CACCAATCTGGCAAACCTGTGCCCGGGTCGACATCACCCGGTCAAGCACGGCACCGCGTGGAGCGTGGTGCAGAAAGCCGACGGCATCCTGGAGTGGACCAGCCCCACCGGCCGGGTCTACACCGACGTCCCCCGACGGGTGCTGGAATTCATGGCCCTCGCCGCCATCGAAGAACCCGCACCGTTCTGACAGGTGTCAGCCGGCGGCCCGCGCCGGGACGAAGCTAGATGATGTACTCCGGCGCGGTCAGCGACGCGCGGGTCTCCTCGCCGGTGGCACGCTGACGCGCCTTCGCGGGTACCCCCACCAGCACGCTGTCGCCCGGGGCGTCCTTCGTGACGACGGCATTCGCACCGATCGTCGTGCCGGCGCCGATGCGGATGGGGCCGAGCACCTGGGCGCCCGCGCCGACGACCACGCGGTCCTCGAGGGTAGGATGCCGCTTGCCGCCGCTGCGGGTTCGCCCGCCGAGGGTGACCCCGTGGTACAGCATGACGTCGTCGCCGACCTCGGCGGTCTCACCGATGACCACGCCCATGCCGTGGTCGATGAAGAAGCGGCGCCCGATGACGGCGCCGGGGTGGATCTCGACGCCGGTGAGCCAGCGCGAGACCTGCGAAATGGCGCGGGCGGGGAAGCGTGCCCCCCGCACCCAGAGGGCATGGGCGACGCGGTACGACCACACCGCGTGCAGGCCGGGGTAGAGCAGGGCGATCTCCACGCCGCCGCGCGCGGCGGGATCGCGCAGCTTCGCTGCCGCCACGTCCTCCCGGGCGCGCGAGAAGAGGGTTGCGGCACCACGCAGCACACCGCTCACGCGCGGGGCTCCTCGTCCTCGCGCAGGTGCGCGTACAGGGCCGTGGAAAGGTAGCGCTCACCGGCATCCGGCACGATCACCACGATGCGCTTCCCGGCCGCCTCGGGGCGGGCGGCGATCTGCAGTGCCGCCCATACCGCGGCGCCTGCCGACATGCCGCCGAGGATGCCCTCGTCGGTGGCGAGCGAGCGGGCGGTGCGGATGGCGTCGTCGAACTCGACGTCGAAGATCTCGTCGACCACCGAGCGGTCCAGCACGTCCGGCACGAAGTTCGGTCCGATGCCCTGAATGCGGTGGCCGCCTGCGCGACCCTCGCTGAGCACGGGGGAGTCCTTCGGCTCCACGAGCACCACCTGCACGTCGGGGTTGCGCTCCTTCAGCACCTGGCCGACACCGGTGATGGTGCCGCCGGTTCCCGAACCGGCGACGAACCAGTCGACCTGGCCGTCGGTGTCACGCCAGATCTCCTCCGCCGTCGTGCGACGGTGGATCGCCGGGTTCGCCTCGTGCTCGAACTGCCGGGCCAGGATCGCCCCCGGCGTCTCGGCCGCGATGCGCCGTGCGGTCTCGACCGCCTCGGTCATGCCCTTGTGCGGGTCGGTGAGCACGAGCTCGGCGCCGTATGCCTTCAGCAGCAGGCGCCGCTCCTTCGACATCGAGGCGGGCATCGTGAGGATCACCCGGTAACCGCGGGCGGCGCCGATGAGAGCCAGCGAGATGCCGGTGTTGCCGCTGGTGGACTCCACGATCGTGCCGCCCGGCTGCAGTTCACCCGACTCCTCGGCCGCCTCGACAAGGGCGTAGCCGAGCCGGTCCTTCACGCTCGAACCCGGGTTGTAGAACTCGAGCTTGGCGAGCACCTCCGCGGCGAGCCCCGCCGTGAGCGCGTTGAGACGCACGAGCGGGGTCTGGCCGAAGGCGGTGGTGATGTCGGGATGGATGCCGGGCACGCGTATCTGCTTTCTTGGGGGGTGAAAGGCGCGGGCGGCGTGGACCGCCCGCGCCTGGCCGGTCACTCTTCGCGCAGGTGCTCGTACAGCGGCGTCGAAAGGTACCGCTCGCCGAACGACGGGATGATCACGACGATGTTCTTGCCGGCCGCCTCGGGGCGCGCGGCGACCTGCAGGGCGGCCCACAGTGCCGCACCCGACGAGATGCCGGCGAGGATGCCGTCCTTCACGGCGACCTCGCGCGCCGTGGCGATGGCGTCGGGGAACTCCACATCGATGACCTCGTCGATGACGCCGCGGTCGAGGATCGCCGGGATGAAGTTGGGGCCGATGCCCTGGATCTTGTGCGGGCCGGGGGTGCCCTTGGTCAGCAGCGGCGAGTCGGCCGGCTCCACAGCGACGACCGTCGCCGTGGGCACTCGCTCCTTCAGCACCTGGCCGACGCCGGTGATGGTGCCGCCGGTACCGATGCCGGCGACGAAGTAGTCGACCTTGCCGTCGGTGTCGCGCAGGATCTCCTCCGCGGTGGTCTTGCGGTGGATCTCGACGTTCGCCTGGTTCTCGAACTGCCGGGCCAGGATTGCGCCGGGGGTCTGTGCGACCAGCTCCTCGGCCTTCGCGATCGCGCCCTTCATGCCGCCGGCGGGGTCGGTGAGGACCACCTCGGCGCCGTAGGCCTTCAGCAGCAGCCGGCGCTCGATCGACATCGACGACGGCATCGCCAGGACGACCTTGTAGCCGCGGGCAGCGCCGACCATCGCCAGTGCGATGCCGGTGTTGCCGCTGGTGGCCTCGACGATGGTGCCGCCGGGAGGCAGCTCACCGGAGGCCTCGGCGGCGTCGACGATGGCGACACCCAGGCGGTCCTTGACGCTGGAGGCGGGGTTGTAGAACTCGAGTTTGGCGAGCACCGTACCGGGGAGACCCTCGGTGATGCGGTTGAGCTTCACGAGGGGAGTGTTGCCGAATGCGCTCGTGATGTCGGGATGGATGCCGGACATGGTCTGCCTTTCGTGCGGGTCGGAGGACCTCCCGGCTACGCGGGAGATCGTCGCCCCAGCCTATGTCGCCACCGTTGCGGGGTGGCTTTTGTGACGACCTTTGCAGGCGTGCACCCAGCATGCCGGGCGTCTAGGCTGGAGCCCGCTCATGCCCGATTCCCGCCCTGCATCCCAAGCCCGCAGCGTCACCGAGACGCTGCGCGCCGCCACCGCCCTCCTCCAGCGCGCGGGGGTGGCCTCCGCCGACGTCGACGCGGAGCTGCTGCTGGCGCACGTGCTCGACCTCCGACGCGGCGAACTTCACGCCGCTGCGGTGCGCGGGGACGTCGTGACGGATGCCGCTGCATCCGTCTTCGCCGACCTGCTCGCCCGCCGCGCCGCGCGTGAGCCGCTGCAGCACCTGACCGGCCTCGCCCCCTTCCGTCACCTCGAACTGCGGGTCGGACCAGGCGTGTTCGTGCCTCGCCCGGAGACCGAGACCGTCGCGCAGATCGCAATCGACGCGCTCACTGCCGCGGCCGCGGCAGAACCGGTCGCCGTGGACCTCGGCACCGGCAGCGGGGCGCTCGCGCTGGCGATGGCGACCGAGGTGCCCCACGCGCGGGTGTACGCGGCGGAGAACTCCCTCGACGCATTCGTGTGGGCCAAGGAGAACTTCCGCGTCGTGGGCGCGGCGAACGCCCACATCGCGTTCGCCGACCTGGCCGACGCGTTCCCCGAACTCGACGGCACCGTGTCGGTCGTCGTCTCCAACCCGCCCTATGTGCCCGACGCGGCGATCCCGCGCGATCCGGAGGTGCGTGACTGGGATCCGCCGGCAGCGCTGTACGGGGGAGCGGACGGGCTGGATGTCGTACGCGTCATCAGCGGCGTCGCGGCTCGGCTGCTTCATCCGGGCGGAACCCTCGTGCTCGAGCACGGCGAGTGGCAGGGTGAACCCATCCGCGAACTGCTGACCGCAGACGGGTGGCGGGCGGCGGCGACCCATCGGGACCTGACGCTGCGCGACCGCGCGACCACCGCCGTGCGGGCGTAGCCGGGACCTTCCGCCGGCGCCGGTACACTGGTTCGGTCATGTCCCCTGTTTTCGACAGTCGCGACGATGCCCAGCTGCTGCCCGGACTGCGCCAGGCACGCCAGGCGATCGCTCGCGGTCAGCTCATCGTGCTGCCCACCGACACGGTGTACGGCGTCGCTGCCGACGCCTTCAGCCCGGCCGCCGTCGCGCGGCTGCTGGCGGCGAAGGGCCGCGGCCGCCAGTCGCCGCCACCCGTGCTGGTCCCGGGATTGTCCACCCTGCGTGCCCTCGCGGCGGAGGTCCCGGAGGCGGTGGAACGACTCGTCGAGGAGTTCTGGCCCGGCGGACTGACGATCGTGCTTCCCGCCCAGCCATCCCTGTCGTGGGACCTCGGCGACACATTCGGCACGGTGGCCGTTCGGATGCCGGCGGACCGCATTGCGCTGGAGATGCTCGAGGAGTGCGGCCCGCTTGCGGTGTCCAGCGCCAACCTGACCGGCAAGGCGGCCGCCGTCGCGATCGACGAGGCCATCGACATGCTCGGCGACAGCGTCGCGGTGTATCTGGATGCCGGCACGCGTGAGAACGGCATCCCCTCGACCATCGTCGATGCGACGGGGCTCGTAGGGGAGGGTGAGCCGGTCGTGCGGGTGCTGCGCGAAGGCGTCATCGACCGTGCGCGACTTCGCGCGGTGCTCGGCGACCTGCTGGAAGCGGACCCCGACGAGGCGAACGACCCCGGCGCGGCGGTCGGCGGCACGGCGTGAAGCAGTACATCTTCATCATCATCCTCACCGCGGCTCTCGCATTCGTCTTCACCTGGGCGGTGTGGCGGCTGAGTCTGCGGTTCAAGCTGTATCCCGGCATCCGCGAGCGTGATGTGCACAAGACGCCGACCCCGCGCTTGGGTGGCATCGCGATGTTCCTCGCGATCGTCGTGGCGTTCGCCGTCTCGTCGTTTCACCCGGACCCCCGATTCGCGAGCTTCTGGTCCGATCCCGCGCCGTGGGCGGTGCTCGCCGCGACGACGCTCATCGTGATCGTCGGTGTCGCCGACGACCTGTGGGACCTTGATTGGACCATCAAGCTCGGGGCGCAGTTCCTCGCCGCCGGCATCGTCGCCTGGTTCGGGGAGCTGCAGATCTACACGCTGCCGATCGGCGGCATCACCGGGTTCTCCTCCACCGTCAGCTTCGTGCTCACGATCTTCTCCATCGTGATCGTCATGAACGCGGTCAACTTCATCGACGGACTCGACGGGCTCGTCGCCGGCGTCGCCCTCATCGCCAACGCCGTCTTCTTCGCCTACGCCTACCTGCTCATGCGCGACACCGGCCAGGCGACCTACTTCACGATGGCATCCTTCATCGCGGCGGTGCTCATCGGCGCGTGCATCGGCTTCCTGCCGCTGAACTGGAGTCCGGCGAAGCTGTTCATGGGGGACTCGGGCGCCCTCATGATCGGTCTGCTCATGGCGTGCTCGGCCGTGTCGATCACCGGATCGCTGGACCCCGCGCTGCTGACCGACCCCGACCAGTTCGGCAGGTCGCAGCTGCTGGGTGCGTTCATCCCGATCCTGCTGCCGGTGGTGGTGGTCATGCTGCCGCTGCTCGATTTCGGCATGGCGGTGCTCCGCCGGATGCGCGCTGGAAAGTCCCCGTTCTCACCCGACCGCAAACACCTGCACCACCGCATGCTCGACATGGGCCATTCCGACCGTGACGCCGTCGTCATCTTCTATGCATGGACCGCGGTGGTGAGCCTTTCCGTGCTGCTGATGTACATCGGCACCACCGCGGATTGGCCCGGCCAGTACCTGCCCGGTGTCGTCTTCGGTCTCATCGGCGGCGCTGCCTGCCTCGTCGTCACCCTCACCCCCGCCCGCCGCGTCTCACGCGCGATTCAGGAGTCACCATGACCCCCAGCCCGGTATCCAGCACCCCGCTCCTGCGCACCACCCTGGTGTGGTCCGCGGCCGTCACGGGGGTTCTCGCCGTCATCGGTGCCTTCATCGGCTACGCCGTGGGTGGCGCCGAGGGACTGTGGAGCGCTCTGGGCGGTATCGTCCTGGCGTTCGTCTTCCTCGGCATCACCGGAGCGAGCATCCTCATCGCCAACCGCTGGTACGGCGACGCCCTCTACGTGCCGATCTTCTTCGCCATCGTGCTCGGCGGGTGGATCGTGAAGTTCGGCGTGTTCATCGTGGTGCTGCTGGTGCTGCGGGGCCAGCCGTGGCTGAATCCGACCGTCTTCTTCGTCGCGCTCATCGTCGGAATCATCGCGTCGCTGATCATCGACGTCATCGTGATGCTGCGCATGCGGATCCCGCACGCGAGCGACGTCAGGCTGCCGAATGCCGGTGAGATCGACGACCCGGCCGACGGACCCGCCGAGCGGATTTGAGTCCGCCCTAAGTTTGATAGTGTTGACAAGCGCCCGCCCCGCCCCTCACGGAGTTCTTGCGGAGTGACGCTCATCGACCATCGTCGCACCGGCCCTGTGCCGGCGCCCCGAAGCTGGAGCCCGCGCTGTTCATTCACGCTGCGACACTGATCGCCCCCACCGCTGACGAAGGCGGATTCCACGGACCCTCGATCGACGAGTTCTTCCCGGATGCCGTCTTCCAGTTCGGTGACCTCGTCATCAACCGGATCCACCTGATCCAGTTCCTCGCCACCATCGCGATCGTCCTGATCCTCTGGCTCGGCACCCGTCGCATGACAGTGGTCCCCGGACGGTTCCAGAGCATCGTCGAGATGGGCCTGGACTTCGTTCGCGTCAACATCGCCGAAGACCTGCTGGGCAAGAAGGACGGCCAGCGGTTCCTGCCGATCCTGACCACCATCTTCTTCATGGTGCTGTTCATGAACATCACGGGAATCATCCCGTTCCTGAACATCGCCGGCACCGCCATCGTCGCTGTCCCGATGCTGCTGGCCGTGGTCAGCTACGTGACCTTCATCTACGCCGGCATCAAGAAGAGCCCGAAGAACTTCTTCAAGAACGCCCTCTTCCCCTCCGGCGTGCCGTGGCCGATCTACATCATCGTCACGCCCATCGAGCTGATCTCGACCTTCATCATCCGGCCGGTCACGCTCACGCTCCGACTCCTCATGAACATGATGGTCGGGCACCTGCTGCTGGTGCTGTTCTTCGCAGCGACGCAGTTCTTCCTGCTCGACATGGGTGGCTGGTGGTCGGCACTGGCAGCGGGTTCGCTCGCCTTCGGCTTCGTCTTCACCCTGTTCGAGATCCTGGTGGCTGTCCTCCAGGCCTACGTCTTCGCCCTCCTGACCGCTGTCTACATTCAGCTTGCGGTCGCGGAAGAGCACTAAGCGGGTCGGCTGAGCGCCGCCCATAACCGAAAGGAAAACCCCCGTGGACGCAACTACGGTTCTCGCTGAGCTGAGCGGCAACGTCGCGACGATGGGCTACGGCCTCGCCGCTATCGGTCCCGCCATCGGCGTCGGCATCGTCGTCGGCAAGACGATCGAGGGTGTCGCCCGTCAGCCCGAGCTCGCAGGTCGCCTGCAGGTCCTGATGTGGATCGGTATCGCCTTCACCGAGGCGCTGGCCTTCATCGGCATCGCGACCTACTTCATCTTCACCTCCTGATCGCCCCCACCAGACCTAAGGAGACAGGATGCTGAATGCTCTTGTCGCGTACGCCGCGGAAGAGGGCGCTGCGCCCAACCCTCTCATTCCCGCGTGGTACGACATCATCTGGTCGGCCGTCTGCTTCGTCGTCATCCTCTTCGTCGTGTGGAAGGTCGCCCTTCCCAAGATGAAGACGCTGCTCGATGAGCGTGCTGCCGCGATCGAGGGAAACATCGCCCGTGCGGACGAGGCCCAGCGCAAGGCGGAGGCTGCTCTCGAGCAGTACACCGCTCAGCTGGCCGCGGCCCGCAAGGAAGCCGGCGAGATCCGCGACGCCGCCCGCGAGGACGGCAAGAAGATCGTCGCCGAAGCGAAGGATGCCGCCTCCTCGGAGGCAGCACGGCTGACCGCCGCCGCGCACTCGCAGATCGAGGCAGAGCGCCAGACGGCTCTGGTTTCGCTCCGCAACGAGGTGGGCACTCTCGCCCTCGACCTCGCTGGCGGTGTGATCGGCGAAACGCTGTCCGACGACGCGAAGGCTCAGGCTGTCGTTGACCGCTTCCTGGCCGACCTCGAATCCTCTGAGGCGTCCAAGTAATGGGCAGCGCGACCACTCAGGCCCTCGCGGCGACGACGTCGGCGCTCAGCGCCGCGTCGGCGGTCGACCTGGGCGTGGCCCGCGAGCTGTTCGTCGCGGCGCGCACGCTCGGCGACTCGTCGCAGCTGAGCGGCGCGCTGGCGGACTCCTCCGCGGCACCCGCCGCGCGGGCGAACGTCGTCTCGCACGTGTTCGGGTCGTCGTTCCAGCCCACCACGGTGTCGCTGCTGACCACGGCTGTCCAGCAGCGGTGGTCGTCGGCTTCGGATCTCGTCGACGGGATCGAGGAGCTCGGCATCCGAGCCGCCGCGATCGCGGAGCCGGGCACCGACATCGACGGTGAGCTGTTCGGGGTGTTGCGCACAGTCGCTGCGAACCCCGAACTGGAGCTCGCCCTGGGCAGTCGCCTCGGTGATGCATCGGCGAAGGGCGCGCTCATCGAGACCGTCCTCGCCGGGCACACCAGCGAAGCGACCACCCTCATCGTCTCCGCAGCTGCGCAGCAGCCGCGGGAACGTCGGGTGCGTCAGCTGCTCGGCCGGGCCATGCGCCTGGTGGCGCAGCAGCGGGGGCGCACGGTGGCCACGGTCATCGCGGCACGGCCGCTGGGCGCGGCCCAGACCGAACGACTTTCCGCTGCACTGGCGGGGCGCTACGGCACCGAGGTCTCGCTCAACGTCGTCATCGACCCTTCGGTCGTCGGCGGCGTGCGCATCGAGATCGCGGATGACGTCATCGACGCCAGCGTCGCCAGCCGACTGCACGACCTGCGCCAGAAGCTGGCCGGATAGAGCTTGCCGCTTTTCTAAGCGGAGATTTCGGGGCTGAACGGCCCCATGACACGAAGGAAGACCATGGCAGAACTCTCCATCAGCCCCGACGTCATCCGTGACGCGCTGAAGGACTTCGTCGCCGCGTACGAGCCCACCGGGGCCGCGGCGACCGAGGTCGGCACCGTCATCGACGCCGCCGACGGCATCGCCCACGTCGAGGGACTTCCCGGCGTCATGGCGAACGAGCTCGTCCGCTTCGGCGACGGCACGGCCGGCCTCGCGCTCAACCTCGACGAGCACGAGATCGGTGTCGTCGTCCTCGGCGACTTCTCCGGCATCGAGGCCGGTCAGCAGGTCACCCGTACCGGTGAGGTGCTCTCGGTGCCCGTCGGCGACGGCTACCTCGGCCGCGTCGTCGACCCGCTCGGCAACCCGATCGACGGCCTCGGCGCCGTCGCTGCGGAAGGCCGTCGCGCCCTCGAACTGCAGGCGCCCGGCGTCATGCAGCGCAAGAGCGTGCACGAGCCGATGCAGACGGGCATCAAGGCGATCGACGCCATGATCCCCGTCGGCCGCGGTCAGCGTCAGCTGATCATCGGTGACCGCCAGACCGGCAAGACGGCCATCGCGATCGACACGATCATCAACCAGAAGGCCAACTGGGAGTCCGGCGACGTCAACAAGCAGGTGCGCTGCATCTACGTCGCCATCGGCCAGAAGGGCTCCACGATCGCCTCTGTGAAGGGCGCGCTCGAGGATGCCGGAGCGATGGAGTACACCACCATCGTCGCCGCACCCGCGTCGGACCCCGCCGGCTTCAAGTACCTCGCCCCGTACACCGGCTCGGCCATCGGCCAGCACTGGATGTACGGCGGCAAGCACGTCCTGATCATCTTCGACGACCTGTCGAAGCAGGCTGAGGCCTACCGCGCCGTTTCGCTGCTGCTGCGCCGCCCGCCGGGCCGTGAGGCTTACCCGGGCGACGTGTTCTACCTGCACTCCCGTCTGCTCGAGCGTTGCGCGAAGCTCTCCGATGAGCTCGGTGCCGGCTCCATGACGGGCCTGCCGATCATCGAGACGAAGGCCAACGACGTGTCGGCCTACATCCCGACCAACGTGATCTCGATCACCGACGGCCAGATCTTCCTGCAGTCGGACCTGTTCAACGCGAACCAGCGTCCGGCCGTGGACGTGGGCATCTCGGTGTCCCGCGTCGGTGGTGATGCCCAGGTGAAGTCGATCAAGAAGGTCTCCGGCACGCTGAAGCTCGAGCTGGCGCAGTACCGCTCGCTCGAGGCGTTCGCGATGTTCGCGTCCGACCTCGACCCGGCTTCGCGTCGTCAGCTGGCCCGCGGTGCGCGCCTGACCGAGCTGCTCAAGCAGCCGCAGTACTCGCCCTACCCCGTCGAGGAGCAGGTCGTCTCGATCTGGGCCGGAACCAAGGGCAAGCTCGACTCCATCGAGGTCGAGGACGTGCTGCGGTTCGAGCGCGACCTGCTCGATTACCTCAAGCGCAACACGTCGATCCTCGACACCCTGCGCGAAACCAACGTCCTCGACGACGACACGGCGGCTGAGCTCGAAAAGCTCACCGACGCGTTCGTGCTCGAGTTCCAGTCCGGCAAGGGCCTGGCGATCGACCACCCGGGTCACGAGGAGTTCGCTGCTGCGGACGCCGAAGACGTGAACCAGGAGAAGATCGTCAAGGGTCGCCGGGGCTGACGACTCAGTAGGGATAGCCAATGGGCGCACAACTGCGGGTCTACAAGCAGAAGATCGGTTCTGCTCAGACGACCAAGAAGATCACGAAGGCGATGGAGCTCATCGCGGCTTCGCGCATCCAGAAGGCGATGGCGCGCGTGCGCGCGTCGGCGCCCTTCGCGCGAGCCGTCACGCGCGCCGTCTCCGCGGTCGCGACGCACTCCAACGTGCACCACCCCCTCACCACGGAGCGTCCGGTGATCCGCCGCTCGGCGGTGGTCATCTTCGCCTCCGACCGGGGCCTGGCCGGCGCCTTCAACTCCCAGATCCTGCGCGAAGGGCTCGAGCTCGCCGAGCTCCTGCGCTCGCAGGGCAAGGAAGTGTCGTACTTCCTCATCGGTCGCCGGGCGGTGGGCTACTTCCAGTTCCGCCGCATGGAGGCCGCAGGGGAGTGGACCGGTGACACCGACACTCCGCACTTCAACACCGCGGAACTGATCGCGGGCGCCCTGCTGGACGCCTACGACCGCGGCGGCGAAGACGGTGGCGTGGATGAGATCCACCTCGTATACAACCGTTTCGTCAGCATGATGACTCAGACCCCCGAGCGCGTGCGACTGCTCCCGCTCGAGGTCGTGGAGGCAGCCGAAGAAGCGGTGCCCTCCGGTCAGGTGTACCCCCTGTACGAATTCGAGCCGAGCCCGGAGGTCGTCCTGGACGCCCTCCTGCCGGTGTACGTCCAGAGCCGCGTCTTCAACGCCCTCCTGCAGTCGTCGGCGGCCAAGCACGCCGCGACGCAGAAGGCGATGAAGTCGGCCAGTGACAACGCCGACAAGCTCATCACCGACTACACCCGCCTGCGCAACAACGCGCGACAGGCAGAGATCACGCAGCAGATCGCCGAGATCGTCGGCGGCGCCGACGCTCTGGCGTCGGGCAAGTAATTCCACCGAAAGAGAAGACAATGACTCTCACCGCACCCGAGGCCACCACGGTCACCGGCCGCGTCGCGCGCGTCACCGGCCCGGTCGTGGACATCGAGTTCCCGCACGACTCGATTCCGCCGGTCTACAACATGCTGAAGACCACGATCACGATCGGCGACGAATCGAACGAGATCACGCTCGAGGTCGCTCAGCACCTCGGCGACGACCTGATTCGCGCCATCGCCCTCAAGCCCACCGACGGCCTCGTCCGCGGCCAGGAGGTGCGCGACACCGGCGGGCCCATCACGGTCCCCGTCGGCGACGTCACCAAGGGCAAGGTCTTCAACGTCACCGGTGACGTGCTCAACGGCGCACCCGGCGAGAAGATCGAGGTCACCGAGCGCTGGGGCATCCACCGCAAGGCGCCGAACTTCGACCAGCTCGAGTCGAAGACCACGATGTTCGAGACCGGCATCAAGGTCATCGACCTGCTCACCCCGTATGTGCTGGGTGGAAAGATCGGCCTGTTCGGCGGCGCCGGTGTCGGCAAGACCGTCCTCATCCAGGAGATGATCCAGCGCGTCGCGCAGGACCACGGCGGTGTGTCGGTGTTCGCCGGTGTCGGCGAGCGCACCCGTGAGGGCAACGACCTCATCCACGAGATGGAAGAAGCCGGCGTCTTCGAGAAGACCGCCCTCGTGTTCGGCCAGATGGACGAGCCGCCGGGGACGCGTCTGCGCGTGGCCCTGTCCGCGCTGACGATGGCGGAGTACTTCCGCGACGTGCAGAAGCAGGACGTGCTGTTGTTCATCGACAACATCTTCCGCTTCACGCAGGCAGGCTCCGAGGTGTCCACGCTGCTGGGCCGCATGCCCTCGGCCGTGGGCTACCAGCCGAACCTCGCCGACGAGATGGGTGTGCTCCAGGAGCGCATCACCTCCACGCGCGGTCACTCGATCACCTCGCTCCAGGCGATCTACGTCCCCGCCGACGACTACACCGACCCGGCCCCGGCGACGACCTTCGCCCACCTGGACGCGACGACCGAGCTGTCGCGTGAGATCGCGTCGAAGGGTCTGTACCCCGCCGTCGACCCGCTCACCTCGACCAGCCGCATCCTCGACCCCCGCTACATCGGGGACGAGCACTACCGCGTGGCCACGGCGGTCAAGCAGATCCTCCAGAAGAACAAGGAACTGCAGGAGATCATCGCGATCCTCGGTGTCGACGAGCTGTCGGAAGAGGACAAGGTGGTCGTCTCGCGCGCCCGCCGCATCCAGCAGTTCCTCTCGCAGAACACCTACATGGCCAAGAAGTTCACCGGCGTCGAGGGCTCCACGGTCCCGATCAAGGAGACCATCGAGTCGTTCGGCGCGATCGTCAAGGGCGACTTCGACCACGTGGCCGAGCAGGCCTTCTTCAACGTCGGCGGCATCTCCGACGTCGAAGAGAAGTGGGCGCAGATCCAGAAGGAGAACGGCTGACATGGCGCTGACCGTCAGTCTCGTCTCCGCTGAGGCGGAGGTCTGGGCAGGTGAGGCGAGCCTCGTCGTGGCCAAGACCGTCGAGGGTGAGATCGGCTTCATGACCGGCCACGAGCCTGTGCTCGCGATGCTGGCCGAAGGCCAGGTGCGCATCACGACCGTCGATGGCACCAAGATCGTCGTTGACGCGCGCGAGGGCTTCCTCTCGATGGAGGGCGACGACCTTTCCATCGTGGCCGGCCACGCCGCAATGGTCTCCTGACCGCTGTCACCGCACGAATGCACCGAATGAGCATGCTCTTCGGTGCATTCGTGCGTTCTCCCGCGGATCGGGCTGCCGCATGCTGATCCTGCTGCCACCCTCGGAGACCAAGCGGGCAGGCGGCGACGGTGCGCCGATGGAGGCCGCCACGCTCGCCCTGCCGCAGCTGGCATCCCAGCGCGCTGCGGTGGCCGATGCGCTCATCGCCCTGTCGGCCGACGAGGACACCGCGGCGCGCGTGCTCAAGCTCAGCGCGAGGCAGCGCGGCGAGGTGGCCGTCAACGCCGGCCTGTGCACCTCTGCGGCCATGCCCGCGATCGACCGTTACACCGGCGTGCTGTACGACGCGCTCGATGCGGCATCCCTCGACGGACCCGCCCGGCGCTGGCTGGGCGCACACGTGCTCATCCACTCGGCACCCTTCGGCCCGGTTTCCGCGCTGGACCCGATCCCCGCCTACCGGCTGGGTGCGCAGGCCTCGCTCCCCGGGCTGCCGGCGCTGCGGCGCGTGTGGGCGGTGCCGGTGTCGGCCGCGCTCGCGGATGCCGCGCCGTCGTTCGTGCTCGATCTGCGGTCCGAGGCCTACGTCGCGCTCGGTCCGGTGCCCGCCGGGGTCGACAGCGCGTACGTGCGTGTCGTGTCCGCCGGCGCCGACGGCACCGTGCGGGCGCTGAACCACTTCAACAAGCGTGCGAAGGGCGACCTCGTCCGCCGCCTCGCGCTGGACCGGCCGCGGATCGCCTCCCGCGCGGGTTTCCTGCGCTGGGCGCAGGACGCGGGACTTCGGACAGGAGCCGGCGGCGGCACCGGCGAGCTGGAGCTGTTCGCCTAACGCCCCAGGTGCTCCGCGGTGCGCTGGGTGTTCTCCGCGATCGCGATGAGTGCGACGACCGCCTCGATTGCGAACCGCAGCACGACGACGGCCAGGAACGCGGCGATCGGCACCACGATCAGCGTGGAGACGATCAGCGCCACGCCGCCGCCGACGTTGACGAACGGCGGCACGAGCATGCCGATGCCCAGGATCAGGCCGCTGAGGAAGTAGTACACGAAGCCGATCGCGATGGCGATCAGCCCCACCACGTAGAACGCGCTTGCGAGCCGGCGCGTGATGAACGTGCGGAACGAGATGTCGAACAGGGCGCGAAGGAAGCCGCGGCCCGCGTCGGCGGGGGCTGCGGCGGACGTCGGCACGCCGGTGTCGTCGGGGTCGGCTGCCGGGTCGTAGCCTGCCGTGCCGGTCGGCCTGGTGGATGCTTGAGCCGCCGCAGCGGCGGCGGGCTGGGTGGGGCGCGGGGGCACGGGTGGCAGTTCGGCGTCGCTCATCGGGCTCTCCTGGTTCGTCGGTGGCTGGCGCCAGGCTAGCGCGGCGTCGCATGGGGGGGCGCGCGCCTCGCTAGCATGTGACCGCAGGACACTTGTCCCGCTGGCGCCGTAGGCGCCACATCTCGACGGAGGTCGACCATGAGTCCCTACGACACAGACGGCGGTATGCTCGCGCTCATCGCCGTATTCGGCTTCATCTGGCTGCTGTTCGGCATCGCCGGCTACGTCCTGACGTCGCTGTTCATGATGAAGCTGTTCGACAAGGCAGGGGTTCAGGGCAAGTGGCGCGCCTGGGTGCCCGTCTACAACACCATGATCTTCGCCAAGCTGGGCGATCTGAACCCGTGGTGGCTGCTGATCGCCTGGGTCGCCGGTGGCGTGCTGTCCGGCGTCGGCATCGGCTGGCTGTTCCTGGTCGCCGCCAGCGTCTACACCGTGCTCGCGGCCTACCGCGTCGGTCTCAAGCTGCAGAAGGAGCCGGTCTGGCTCGTGCTGTACATCTTCCTGACGATCGTGTGGTTCGGCATCGTCGCCTTCGACAAGTCCCGTTGGAACCTCGCCGTCCCGCCGGCGCCCTGGGCGAACTCGTTCCTCAAGGACACCACCGTGTGGGCGGGGATCCCGGCGCAGACCGCGGTCGGCGGTTACCCGGCAGCCCCCGGCTACCCGGGCTACCCGCAGCAGCCGACCGGCTACCAGCCGCCGGCAGCTCCCGCCGGCTACCAGCCGCCGGCAGCTCCGGCCGGCTACCAGCCGCCGGCAGCTCCGGCCGGCTACCAGCCGCCGGCGGCTTACCAGGCGCCCGCCGGCTACCAGCCGCCCGCGGCCACTCAGCCGCCGCCCTACCAGCCGCCGGCAGCGCCCACCACGCCGCCCACGGAGCCGCCTGCCGCTCCCCAGCCGCCGACCGAGCCGCCGACGACCGAGCCGCCTGCTGCCACGGAGCCTCCGAAGCAGTAGTCACACCACCACAAGAGCCCTCCGCCCGCGCGGAGGGCTCTTGTGTGCGCGCTAGCGTGGGGGCATGACCGCTCTCGCATCGCGCCGCGTCGGCTCGTCCGGCCTCGTCGTCTCCGCTGCCGGCCTCGGCTGCAACAACTTCGGGCGGGCAGGCACCGCCACCGAGACCCTGGAGGGAACGCGTGCGGTGCTGGATGCCGCGATCGACGCGGGCATCACGTTCCTGGACACCGCGGACATGTACGGCAAGCAACCCGGCCTGTCCGAGACGCTGATGGGGCAGGCGCTGGGTTCCCGCCGCGACGAGGTGGTGCTGGCGACCAAGTTCGGCCATGCCGGCTTCGCGATGACGGGGCTGCCGGCAGACGCGAAGGGGTCCCGCTCCTACATCCGCCGGGCAGTTGAGGGGTCGCTGCGGCGGCTGCAGACCGACTGGATCGATCTGTACCAACTGCACACCCCCGATCCCGGCACGCCGATCGAGGAGACCCTCGATGCGCTCGGCGACCTTGTCCGCGAGGGCAAGGTGCGCTACATCGGGCACTCCAACCTGACCGGCTGGCAGATCGCCGAGGCCGACTTCGTCGCGCGCGGGCGCCACGGCGTGCCGTTCATCTCGGCGCAGAACCATTACAGCCTGCTGGCCCGCGCCGCCGAGCGCGACGTGCTGCCGGCGGTCGAGCGCTTCGGGCTGGGGTTCTTCCCGTACTTCCCGCTTCACAACGGGCTGCTCACCGGCAAGTTCTCCCGCGACGCTGCGCCCACCGACACCCGCATCATGCGGCAGCGCCGGCACGTGTACGACGACGCCCCGTGGGACGCGCTGGAGGAATACCGGGCGTTCTGCGACGCACGCGGCATCACGATGCTCGAGGCCACATACGGCTGGCTGCTGGCCCGGCCCGCGCTGTCCAGCGTCATCGCCGGCGCAACGACCCCCGAGCAGGTGCGCGCCAACGCAGCGGCAGCCAGCGCCTGGTCGCCGAGTGCCGACGACCTCGCCGCGATCGACGCGCTGTTCCCGCTGGTCGAGGACCCCGCTGCGCGCGTGTGAGGCGCGTTCGCCGAGGGCGCACCGGGCGCTCGTCGGCTCTCTGGCAGAGGATGTGACGCTGGCGTAGCGTCGGATCCCGTGCGTCGTGCTCGGCGCGGAAAGGAACGCCCGTGCTCGGGAAGCTTCTGGTGCGGTACGCCACGCCGATGTGGCCGCTCATCGTCGCCGTCGTGGTGTTCCAGCTGGCGCAGTCGGTGGCATCCCTCATGCTGCCCACCCTCAACGCCGACATCATCGACAAGGGCGTGGTCACCGGCGACATCGAGGTGATCTGGTCCACCGGCGGCATCATGCTCGTGGCCAGCGCCGTGCAGATCGTGTGCGCCATCATCGCCGTCTGGTTCGGGTCGCGCCTGGCCACCGCCGTCGGGCGCGACCTGCGCGCCGACCTGTTCCACCGCGTTGTGGCCTTCTCGCAGCGCGAAGTGGGGCAGTTCGGGGCGCCGTCGCTCATCACCCGCAACACCAACGACGTCCAGCAGGTGCAGATGCTGGTGCAGGTGTCGGCCACGCTGATGATCTCCGCCCCCATGCTCGCCATCGGCGGGGTGATCATGGCGGTCCGCCAGGATGCCGGGCTGTCCTGGCTGATGGCGGTATCGGTGCCGCTGCTGCTGGTGATCGTGGGACTCATCGTCGTGCGCATGGTGCCGGCGTTCACGCAGATGCAGCAGCGCATCGACCGCGTCAACCAGATCCTGCGCGAACAGCTCACCGGCATCCGCGTCATCCGCGCGTTCGTGCGCGAACGCCAGGAGCACGACCGGTTCTCCCGCGCCAGCGAAGACGTCATGGACACGGGGCTGCGAGCCGGAAACCTCATGGCGCTGATGTTCCCCGCCGTCATGCTGGTGATGAACCTGTCCAGCGTCGCGGTGATCTGGTTCGGCGCCGGGCAGGTGCAGGATGCCGGAGTGCAGGTCGGCACGCTGTTCGCGTTCTTGAACTACATGATGCAGATCCTCATGGGCGTCATGATGGCCACCTTCATGTTCGTGATGATCCCGCGAGCCGCCGTGTGCGCGACCCGCATCGGCGACGTGCTCGACGCGGAACCGTCGGTGAAGGCGCCCGCCGCCGCGGACCCGGTGCCGCCGGCGTCGGGGCGGATCGACTTCGACCACGTCGACTTCGCCTACCCGGGCGCGGATGAGGCGGTGCTGCACGACCTCACCTTCACCGTTGCCCCCGGTACGACGACGGCGATCATCGGATCGACCGGATCGGGCAAATCCACCCTCGTCGGCCTCGTCCCGCGGCTGTTCGATGCCACCGGCGGCGCAGTCAGGGTCGATGGGGTCGACGTGCGTGCGTACGATCCCGACGACCTGTGGAAACGGATCGGGCTCGTGCCGCAGCGGGCGTTCCTGTTCTCCGGGACCGTCGCGTCCAACCTGCGCTACGGCAACGCCGAGGCCACCGACGACGAACTGTGGCAGGCGCTGGAACTGGCGCAGGCGAGGGACTTCGTGCAGGCCATGCCCGAGCAGCTCGCCGCCCCCATCGCACAGGGCGGCACCAACGTCTCCGGCGGGCAGCGCCAGCGCTTGGCGATAGCGCGGGCACTGGTGAAGAACCCCAGCATCCAGATCTTCGACGACTCGTTCTCGGCGCTGGATCTGCGCACCGATGCGGCGCTGCGTCGGGCGCTGGACGAGCAGCTCCCCGACACGACCCGGCTGGTCGTCGCACAGCGGGTCTCCACGATCCAGGGCGCCGATCAGATCATCGTGCTCGAACACGGCCGCATCGTCGGCATCGGCAGGCATGACGAACTCCTCGAGACGTGCCAGACGTACCGCGAGATCGTCGGTTCCCAGCTCGCAGCGGAGGCGGCATGAGCGGCCCCGGTCCCCGCGGCCCCGGCGGCATGAGCGGCCCCGGCCCGCGCGGCCCCGGCGCACTCGCCCTGCCCGTGCAGAAGGCGCAGAACTTCGGCCCCAGCGCGAAGCGCCTGTCCGGGATGCTGCGGGTGGACATGCCGCAGCTGATCGCCGTGCTGCTGCTGGGAGTGCTGAGTGTCGCGCTGTCGGTGACCGGCCCGAAGATACTCGGCGAGGGCACGAACGTCGTCTTCGCGGGATTCATCTCACTGCAGGCACCCGCCGGTGCCACCCAGCAGCAGGTGGTTGACGGCCTCATCGCGGCCGGCGACCAGGAGCAGGCCGACATGCTCGCCGCGATGGACTTCGTGCCGGGGGCGGGAATCGATTTCGACCGTCTCGCGTGGATCCTGGCCGCAGTGCTGGCGGTGTACCTGTTCTCGGCTGTCTTCGGCTGGCTGCAGGCGCGGATCCTCAACGGCATCGTGCAGCGGGCGATGCATCGGCTGCGCATGCAGGTCGAGGACAAGATCCACCGCCTGCCGCTGTCGTACTTCGACCGGGTGCAACGAGGCGAACTGCTCAGCCGGGTGACCAACGACGTCGACAACATCGGCCAGACCATGCAGCAGACGCTGTCCCAGGTGATCGTGTCGCTGCTGACGGTCGTGGGCGTGCTGATCATGATGTTCGTCATCTCGCCGCTGCTCGCGCTGATCGCGCTGGTGACGATTCCGCTCACGATCGTCATCACGGTGCTCATCGCCCGTCGCTCGCAGCGGCTCTTCGTCGCGCAGTGGACGGCCACCGGCGTGCTCAACGCGCGCGTCGAGGAGACGTTCTCCGGCCACTCGATCGTGAAGGTGTTCGGTCACCAGCGAGAGGTGGAGGAGGACTTCCGAGCCGAGAACGAGGAGGTGTACCGAGCCACCTTCGGCGCACAGTTCCTCTCCGGCATCATCATGCCCGCGATGATGTTCGTCGGAAACCTCGTGTACGTCGGCATCGCCGTCGTCGGCGGACTGCAGGTGGCAGGGGGGCGGCTGTCCATCGGCGACGTGCAGGCCTTCATCCAGTACTCGCGCCAGTTCACCCAGCCGCTGAGTCAGCTGGGGTCGATGGCGAACCTGCTGCAATCGGGCGTCGCCAGCGCCGAGCGGGTGTTCGAGCTGCTCGACGAGCAGGAGCAGAGCCCCGACCCCGATCCGGCCCAGACCGTGGACGAGCAGGCCAGCGACCTCGACTTCGAGGCGGTGTCGTTCCGCTACACCGCCGACAAGCCGCTCATCGAGGGCCTCGACCTGTCGGCGCGGCCCGGGAGCACCGTCGCCATCGTCGGGCCGACCGGGGCGGGCAAGACGACGCTGGTGAACCTCATCATGCGCTTCTACGACATCGACGCCGGCCGGATCACGCTGGACGGGCTCGACATCCGGGCGATGACGCGCGACGATCTGCGGTCGCGCACCGGAATGGTGCTGCAGGACACGTGGCTGTTCGCCGGCACGGTCCGCGAGAACATCCTCTACGGCCGCCCCGACGCCAGCGAGCAGGAGATGGTGGATGCCGCCTCCGCGGCGTACGTGGACCGGTTCGTGCACGCCCTCCCGGACGGCTATGACACCCTGCTGGACGATGAGGCGACGAACCTCAGCGTGGGGGAGCGGCAGCTGGTGACGATCGCACGGGCATTCCTGGCCGACCCGCGACTGCTGATTCTCGACGAGGCCACGAGTTCGGTGGACACCCGCACCGAGTTGCTCATCCAGCGGGCCATGTCGCGGCTGCGCCAGGACCGCACCTCGTTCGTCATCGCGCACCGGCTCTCCACGATCCGCGACGCCGACCTCATCCTCGTCATGGAGCAGGGCGCGATCGTCGAACAGGGGACCCACGACGAGCTGCTGGCGGCCCAGAACGCCTACTGGCGGCTGTACAACGCGCAGTTCGAGGCGCCGCTGGACGATGACGGCGCACCGAGCGGTGTCGAGGCTGTCCACTAGGATGTGAAACGCGTTCCTTTTCCGGAGCGCATCCGCTGACACGGGAAGGCTGCAAGCGTGCCCGAGGCCACCACCCAGACGCGCGTCGTCGCGGTGCCCGGTGGGGAGCTGACGCTGTCGTGGGCCGCGGTCACCGACGTCGGCCGCCGCCGTGAGGTCAACCAGGACGCGCTGCTCGCCCACTACCCGCTGTTCATCGTCGCCGACGGCATGGGCGGTCACATCGGCGGCGAGATCGCCAGTGCGCGGACGATTGAGCGACTGACCACCGTGGCCGAGAAGGACACCGTCTCGACCAAGGCCATCGAGAAGGCCCTCTCCCGCGCCGTCGAGGACATCGCCAAGCATCCCGGAGCCACCGACGACGGCACCGGCACGACGGTGACCGGCGTGTTCCTGGACGTCTCCGGCGACGAGGCCACCTGGGTCACGCTCAACATCGGCGACTCGCGGGTGTATCTCATGCGCGACGAGAGCCTCATGCAGATCACGACGGACCACTCGGTCGTGCAGGAACTCGTCTCCGCGGGCCGGCTGAGCCCGGAAGAGGCCGAGAACCACCCCTACGGCAACGTCATCACCCGGGCCGTCGGCCCCACCGAGAGCGTCACGCCCGATTACGTGCGCCTGGACATCGTCGACGGCGACCGCTTCGTCATCTGCAGCGACGGGCTCACCAAGGAACTGACCGACTACGGCATCCTGCACTTCCTCCTGGAGCACGCCGACCCCGCCGAGGCGGTGGATGCCATGCTGCGCGCTGCCGTCGAGAACGGCGGTCGCGACAACATCTCGATCATCGTGCTCACCTCGGAGCTGTTCGTCGACGACATCGACGGCGATACCGCCGAACGGCCGCAGACCGCCGCGACCCACGTGATCCAGACGGTGCCGCCGCAGGACGACGCGAACGGCGCAGCGTCCTCCACAGCCTCCGACTGATTCGCAGCATCCGCACTGGGCCGATCCGGCGCTGCGGGCAGGCGCCGGGTGCGGTGTGCTGGGAGCATGGCCGCCACCGACCCCGTCGCCGACGAACCGCTGACGCTGCCGGTTGCCGCGGAGCCCGCGCCGCGGCCGGCACTGCCTGTGGTCTCGGCACTGCTGCCCGTCGCGGCAGCGGTCGGGTTGTGGGCGGTGACCGGGTCGGTGTTCTCGCTGTGGTTCGCCGCGCTCGGACCGCTGCTGGCGGGGGGTGCGGCGCTGGACGGCCTGCGCTCGGCCCGCCGCGACCGCCGCCGCGCACGGCAGCGCCATGAACGCGCCCGCGCCGAGACGATCGACGCCCTCGAGGCCCGTCACGCCGGAGAGCGGGCGCGGCTGCACGGCATCCACCCCGACGTGGCCGCCTACCTCGCGGCGCCGCAGGAGATCTGGCGCACCGTGCCGGGGCGGCCGGGCCACCTCGTGGTCGGCGTGGGGGAGCGGACCAGCGCGGTGCGTGTCGGCGGCGGCACCACCCGCGCCGATGCGGCGCTGCGGGCACGAGCGGCCGTGCTCGCCGACGCGCCGCTGACGGTGCCCGCCGCCGCGGGCATCGCCGTCGTGGGCCCGCCGGTCGCCGCGGCGGCCGTCGCGCGCGGGCTCGTGCTGCAGCTGTGTCTGACGTCCCCACCAGGCGATGTGCGCGTCGTGGGTGCCGCCGCCACCGACGGCGGCTGGAGCGCCGCTCTGCCGCAGCGGCAGGCGCTGACCGGCATGGCGGTGCAGCTGCACACTCCCGGAGAGGCAATCGAGCGCGGCGTCGACGCCCTCGTCGCCGTCGTGGCGCCGGGGACCCCGCCACCGCCGCGCTGCGCGGCCGTGCTCACCCTCACCGGCCTGACCACCGCGCGGCTGGACCACGGGGGTCTTGCCCGCGACGTGACGGTGGAGCCGGTGGGGAGGGCACAGGCGGCCGCGATCGCCGATGCGCTCGACACCCGCGCCGGCCAGGTGGCCGGCGGCGCCCCCACCCCGTCGGGGGACCTGGCCGACCTGCTCCCGCTGGTGCCCGCGGCCGCACCGGGCACCCTTCCGGCGATCATCGGGCGCGACGGCGGCGAACCGGTCGTGGTGGATCTCGTCGTGGACGGCCCGCATGCGGTGGTCACCGGCGTCACAGGAGCAGGGAAGAGCGAGCTGCTCGCCACGTGGATCGCGGGACTGTGCGCCACGCACACGACCGCGCAGGTGGCGTTCCTCCTCGCCGACTTCAAGGGCGGCCGTGCCTTTGACCGGCTGGCCGCGCTGCCGCACGTCACCGGTGTGCTCACGGACCTCGACGAGGCGACCGCGCACCGCGCGATCGAGAGCCTTCGGGCGGAGCTGCGCCATCGGGAGCGGGTGCTCGCCGACCGCGGCGCGCGCGACGTCGATGAGGCGGCGGGCGCGCTGCCCAGGCTCGTGATCGTCGTGGACGAATACGCCGCCCTGGTGGGGACGCAGCCGGGTCTGCACGACGTGTTCGCCGACATCGCCGCGCGCGGGCGCGCCCTGGGCATGCACCTGATCCTGGCCGGACAGCGCGCCGGCGGGGTGTTCCGTGACGCGTTGCTGGCGAACTGTCCGCTGCGCATCTGCCTGCGGGTGACGGATGCCGCCGACTCGCGATTGGTCATCGGCACCGACGACGCGGCGTCGCTACCAGGCGACCCGGCCGCCCGCGGGCTCGCGCTGGTGCGCCGGGCCGCCGACCGCGTCCCGCGCACCGTGCGCGTCGCGGTGTGCTCGCCGCCGACCCTCGCCGCTCTCGCCGCCGCCGCCGCCGGCCCGCCGCCGCGACGGCCCTGGTTGCCGGAACTGCCGGCCGTGCTGCCGCTGGCGTCGCTGACCGCGTCGGCGGACCCGGGCGGGGGCACGCTCCTGCTCGGCCTCGCGGATGAGCCGCAGCGGCAGCGGCAGCGGGCAGTCGCGCTGCTGCCCGCCGATCGCGGCCTGCTCGTGGTGGGAGGACCTGCGTCGGGCAAGACCGGCGTGCTGTGGGCGGCGGCCGCGCAGCACGACCCGGCACGCACCGTCACGGTGCCGCGTGACCCGGAAGCCGCCTGGGACACGATCGACGCATTCAGCGGCCTGCCGCCGGGAACGCTCGTGCTGCTGGACGACGTCGACGCCCTGGTGGCTCCGTTCGGACCCGACCACCAGGCGTTGATCGTCGACCGCGTCGAAGCCCTCGCACGTGACTGCGGCCGGCGCGGCATCCGCGTCATCGCCACCGCGCAACGCCCCACCGGCCTCGCCGGCCGCCTGGCGCCGCTGCTGCCCCGGCGGGCGCTGCTGGCACTGCCCACCCGCGCGGATCACGTCGCGGCGGGCGGGGAGGCATCGGCGCACCGCCGTGACCTGCCGCCGGGGCGCGGCACTCTGGACGGCGTCACGGTGCAGTTCGCGCTCGCCGCAGGCCCCGCCGAGCCCCCGCCGCCACCGGTGCCGCTGTTCGAACCGGCGGGGCTCACCGCTGTGGTGGCGCCCGCCTCGCCCGCCGCCCGTGCGGTGCGTGTGCGATGGGCCGCCGCGGGCATCTACGTGCGCGAGCTCGGACAGCATGCCGGCTCCGGATCCCCGGTGCCCGAAGCCGGGCCGGCGGTGCTGTGGGGCGAGGCGGAGATCTGGCTGCGCGAATGGCGCACCCTGCAGGCGATGCGCGGTTCGGGGACGCTCGTCATCGACGCCGCCTGCGCCGGGGAGGTGCGTGCGGTGACCGGGTCGCGCACGCTGCCGCCCTATGCGGCACCGGCCCGCGCGCGGGCGTGGGTGTGGGACGCCACATCGGCCGCCCGGCGCGTGCGTCTGGAATGAGCGGGCCGCGACTTGACGCGACCGGGCGGCGGGCATACTTTCGGCTCTGTGACGACGACGCCCATCGATCTCAGCCGACCCGACGGCAAGGGCCTCGCAGCAGGAACACTCGGTCTGTGGGGCTCAACGGTCATCGGACTGGCCTCCACCGCGCCCGTCTACTCGCTGGTGGCGACCCTCGGCTGGGTCGTGCTCGCGGTGGGCGGGCAAGCGCCGATCGCCTTCGTGCTCGCGTTCATCCCGATGCTGTTCATCGCCTTCGCCTACCGCGAGCTCAACAACGCCGTACCCGACTGCGGCACGACGTTCACGTGGGGGACGAAGGCCTTCGGCCCCTGGGTGGGGTGGCTGGGCGGGTGGGGTGTCGCCGTGGCCGGGATGGTCGTGCTCGCCAATCTCGCCCAGATCGCGTCGATCTACTTCTGGTCGCTGCTGGGTCTGGAGTTCGAGAACAACGACTGGCGCATCATGCTGGTGGCCGTGGCGTTCATCGCCGCGATGACCTGGGTCAGCTGGCGGGGTGTGGAGATCGGCGAACGCATCCAGAACGTGCTGCTGGGGCTGCAGTACCTCGTGCTGGCGATCTTCGTCGTCGCGGCGCTGTGGCACTACTTCGCCGGCACCGCGCCGGCGCCGACCGCGTTCGACTGGGCCTGGTTCAACCCGCTCGCGTTCGTCACCGACACCGGCGCGTTCAACGAATCCGGCTTCGCCGAGGCGGTGCTGCTGGCACTGTTCATCTACTGGGGCTGGGACACCTGCCTGGCGCTGAACGAGGAGACCAAGGACCCCAAGCACATCCCGGGCCGGGCCGCGCTGCTGACGACCGTCATCCTGCTGGTGACTTACGTCGGTGTCACCGTCGCCGCCATGATGTACGCCGGCATCGGGGAGGCCGGGTCGGGCCTGGGTAACGAGGCCAACGCCGACGACTTCTTCCTTGCGATCAAAGACGGCCTGCTCGGGCCCGTCGGTTGGCTGCTCGTCGTCGCCGTGCTGGTCTCGGCCGTCTCCTCCACCCAGACCACGATCCTGCCCACCGCCCGCGGCACCCTCGCGATGGCCGCCTACAAGGCGCTGCCGCGCCGGTTCGCTGCCGTGCACCCGACCTACAAGACGCCGTCCTTCTCCACCCTGGTGATGGGGGTCGTCGCGTCCGTCTACTACGTGTGCATGTCGCTGATCAGCGACAACATCCTGCAGGACTCGATCCTCTCCCTCGGGCTCGCGATCGCGTTCTATTACGCCATCACCGGGTACTCGTGCGTCTGGTACTTCCGCCGCGAGCTGTTCACGTCGGCGCGCTCGTTCTTCTACCGAGGCCTCCTGCCCCTGCTGGGTGCCGCCATGCTCACGTGGGCGTTCGTCCGCTCCGCAATCGACATGTGGGATGTCGACTACGGCTACACCGTGGTGTGGGGCATCGGCGGGACGTTCGTGATCGGCGTGGGCTCGCTGGCGTTCGGTATCGTGCTCATGCTGATCTGGTACGCCTTCCCCCGCGCCAAGCCCTTCTTCCGCGGTGAGAGCCTCAATCGCGACACGCCCGTCCTCGTCCCTGAGGATCCCGCCGACTATGGCCGCTCGGTCGACGGCGGACTGGCCTGATCGCATCATGCGCATCCTCATCATCGGCGCCGGCGGTGTCGGCTCCGCCGCCGCCCGCATCGCGGTGCGCCGGGACTTCTTCGACGCCCTCGTCATCGCCGATTACGACCCCGCCCGGCCGCAGGCGCTCGTGGACGACCTGGGCGACGGTCGCCTCGCGGCGGCGCAGGTCGACGCTTCGGATGCCGACTCGGTGGCATCCCTCATCCGCACCCACGGCGCGACCCACGTGCTCAACGCGGTTGATCCGCGGTTCGTCATGCCGATCTTCGACGGCTGCTTTGCGGCGGGGGCCACCTACCTCGACATGGCCATGAGCCTGTCGCGGCCCCACGCCGATAAGCCCCACGAGCTGCCGGGGGTCAAGCTCGGCGACGAGCAGTTCGCGCAGGAGCAGCGCTGGGCCGACGCCGGGCTGCTGGCGCTGGTGGGCATCGGCGTGGAGCCGGGGCTGTCCGATGTCTTCGCCCGTTACGCCGAGGACGAGCTGTTCGACGAGATCGACGAGTTGGGCGTGCGGGATGGCGCGAACCTCGTCGTGGCGGGGTACGACTTCGCGCCGTCGTTCTCGATCTGGACCACGATCGAGGAATGCCTGAACCCGCCGGTGATCTTCGAGCGCGACCGCGGCTGGTACACCACGGCACCGTTCAGCGAGCCGGAGGTGTTCGACTTTCCCGAGGGCATCGGCCCGGTGGAGTGCGTCAACGTCGAGCACGAGGAAGTGCTGCTGATGCCGCGGTGGACCAAGGCGAAGCGGGTGACGTTCAAGTACGGACTGGGGGACGGGTTCATCCAGGTGCTGCAGGTACTGCACAAGGTGGGACTGGACCGCACCGAGCCGATCGCGGTGAAGGGCGTGCAGGTGTCCCCGCGCGATGTCGTGGCCGCGGCCCTGCCTGACCCGGCGACCCTCGGCGACAGGATGACGGGAAAGACCTGCGCCGGGGTGTGGGTCACCGGTACCGGCAAGGACGGGCAGCCGCGGTCGACGTATCTCTACCACGTAGCCGACAACGAGCAGACGATGCGGGAGTACAACTCGCAGGCCGTGGTGTGGCAGACCGCGCTGAACCCGGTGATCGCCCTGGAACTGCTCGCCGCGGGCGTGTGGTCCGGTGCCGGGGTGCGGGGGCCGGAGTCGTTCGACGCCCGCCCGTTCCTCGACCTGCTCGCCGCGCCCGCGCCCGGCGGCTACGGCTCGCCCTGGGGCATCAAGGAACTCTGAAGCCGGGCATCCGTCGGCGTCCGTCGTTCCCTGTCGCCAGGAGGCCGGCGCCCGCCGCCCGCCGGAGCGGTCAGGCCAGGGCGCCTGCCAGCGGTGCGAGTGGCAGGGCATGCGCGGTGGCCACCCCGGCGTTGACGACGGCGCCGGCGTGGGTGTTCAGCCCCTCCGCGAGCGCGGAATCGGCGCGCATGGCCTCCTGCCAGCCCAGTGCCACGATGCGGCGGATATAAGGCATGGTCGCGTTGGTCAGTGCCGACGTCGAGGTGTTCGGTACGGCTCCCGGCATGTTCGCGACGCAGTAGAAGACGCTGCCGTGCACCGTGAAAGTGGGGTCGGCGTGGGTCGTGGGACGGGTGTCCTCGAAGCAGCCGCCCTGGTCGACGGCGATGTCCACGAGCACCGACCCGGGCCGCATCCGCGCGACCATCGCATTGGTCACCAGCTTGGGCGCCTTCGCCCCCGGGATGAGCACCGACCCGATCACCAGATCGGACGACACCACGGCGGCATCGAGGTCGAGCGGGTTGGATGCCGCGGTCTTCACCCGTCCCTGGAAGTGGTCGTCGAGGAACCGCAGCCGTTGCACGTTGGTGTCGAAGATCGTGACGTCCGCGCCCATGCCGGCCGACAGGTACGCCGCGTTGGCGCCGGCGACCCCGCCGCCGATGATCGTGACCCGGGCGGGCCGGGTGCCGGGCACCCCGGACATCAGCAGCCCGAGACCACCCGCCGAGCGCATCAGCGTCGACGATCCCACCATCGGCGCCAGGCGCCCGGCGACCTCGCTCATGGGCGCCAGCAGCGGCAGCGTGCCGCTGGGCAGCTGCACCGTCTCATAGGCGATCGCCGTCACCCCGGCGGCGACGAGCCGCTCGGTCAGTGGCCGGTCCGCGGCCAGGTGCAGGTAGGTGAACAGCACCAGGTCCTCGCGGAAGTACCCGTATTCGCTGGCGATCGGCTCCTTCACCTTCAGCAGCAGCTCGGCCCGGGCCCACACCTCCGCCGGGTCGTCGAGAAGCGTCGCACCGGCGGCGAGGTATTCGGCATCCGTCATCGATGATCCGTTGCCGGCGCCGGTCTGCACGAACACCTCGTGTCCGGAGGCGACGAGGTCGTGCACCCCGGCGGGGGTCAACGCCACCCGGTACTCGTTGTTCTTGACCTCGGCTGGTACGCAGATCCTCACTGATCGCTCCTTTTCCGCGCCCGGGGTGTGGGCGCCGCTACACCGTCGGGCGGATGGCTCCGACGTCTTTGCCGCCGCCGCTGACTGTCAGCGGGAGCGCACCGAGCACCTGCGCGACCTGCCCCGCGGGCAGGGCGCCGGCACGCACCAGCAGTGTGAGGGCGACGACGGTCGCCGCCCGCGAGCTGCCGTCGAGCACTTTCAGCGCCACGGTCGTGCCGTCGGGGGCGGCCATGACCAGTACGCCTTCGGCGCCGGTCTTGGCGAACACGTCGAGTTTGTCGATGACGACGGAGTCGGGTCGCCCCTCGCCGTCGATCGTCCACGGGTTCTCCTTCACCGCGCGGACGAGCGTGGCCGCGTGGCGGTGCAGGGCGAAGGGGGAGCGTTCGGACGAGGTGACGATGCGCTGGATACCGCGCGCGAGCGCCGCCAGGGTCATGCCGTAGACGGGCGCCCCGCACCCGTCGACCGCGGTGATGGACACCTTCGTGCCGCTGAGGCGTTCGATGACCTCGCGGATGTGCATCTGCAGTGGGTGGTTCACGTCGAGATACGTCGCGGTGTCCCACCCGTTGACGGCGCACGCCAGCATCATCGCGGCGTGCTTGCCGGAGCAGTTCATGCGGATGCGCGAGGGTGCGCCCAGTTCCCGGACGAGCTCATCGCGCGTCGCGGTGTCGCCCGGCCACGCGGGCGGGCAGCCGAGGTCGTCCTCGCCGACACCGGCGCGGTGCAGGATGCCGCGGACGACGTCGACGTGGCGGTCGGTGCCGGCGTGGCTCGCGGTGGCAAGACCCAGGCTCTCGCCGTCGAGGTCGGCTCCGGCGGTGAGGCACGCAAGTGCCTGCAGCGGCTTCAGGGTGGAGCGGGGGAGGATCGCGGTGTCGATGTCTCCCAGCGCGGTGCGCACCGAGCCATCGGGGGCGAGCACCACGGCGCTGCCGGTGTGTCGCGACTCGACGAAGCCACTGCGCTCGACGACAGCGAGCTCCACGGCATCCTTGGCGGAGAACGTCTGCGGCACACCTCCAGCCTACCGGCGCTCAGCCCCGCAGCCCGCGTGCCAGACTGACGGCATGTTCGGCGAGCACACCTACCAGGTGCAGACGCAGTGGACCGGCGACCGCGGCACCGGCACCAGCGGGTACCGCGACTACGACCGGTCGGTCACGATCACGATCGACGGGAAACCGGCGTTGGCGGCATCCGCCGACAAGCCCTTCCGTGGCGACCGGGACAAGTGGAACCCGGAGGATCTGCTCGTTGCGGCGCTGTCGGAGTGCCATCTGCTTTCGTACCTGCACGCCTGCGTCCAGGCGGGGGTCATCGTCACCGGTTACCGCGACGCGGCGACCGGGGTCATGGTGGAGGACGGCCGTGGCGGGGGAGCGTTCCGCGAGGTCGTGCTGCGACCGCAGGTGACCGTCGCGGATGCGTCGATGGTGGATGCCGCGCGCGAGGCGCACACGCAGGCGCACCAGTGGTGCTTCATCGCGAACTCGGTGAACTTCCCGGTGCGGCACGAGCCGGTCATCGACGTCGCAGGCTGACGCGGCGGCCCGCTTCAGCGGCGCTCGTGCGGCAGGACCTGCTTGATGCGCTCGACGGGGTTCTGCGCCGGCGCCTCGTTGTAGGCGTTCGCGAGCTCCTGACCGGACAGCGCATGGATGGCCGCCATGATCTCGTCCGTGGCGAGCCGTCGCGCGCGGCCTGAGGTCGCCGGGCCGTGGTGGGACAGGTCGATCGGCTCGCCGAAGCGCACGGTCACGCGCGGGCGCAGCCGCGGGAACTTCGCGCCCACCGGCATGATCTCGTTCGTGCCGACCAGGCCCACCGGGACCACGGGGGCGCCGGTCTGCAGTGCGAGGAAGGCCACGCCGGTGCGTCCCTTGTACAGGCGTCCGTCCAGCGAACGGGTGCCTTCGGGGTACAGCGCCGTTGCCGCGCCGGCCTCGAGCATGCGCTTCTGCTGGTCCAGGGCGTCCAGTGCCGCCTGGCCGGCACCTCGCTGGACCGGGAAGGCGCCGAGGGCGTAGAAGAACTCGCGGGAGAACCAGCCCTTGATGCCCTTGCCGTCGAAGTAGCTGGCCTTGGCCAGGAATCGCACTGCGCGGGGGGATGCCATCGGGATCACGAACGAGTCGATGAACGACAGGTGATTGCTCGCGAGGATCACCGGGCCCTTGCGCGGCACATTCTTTCGTCCCTCGATCCGGGGGCGGTAGAACATGCGCATGAGCGGAGCGAGCACCCACCGCCCGATGACGTAGGCGGCTCCGATGCCCGGTACGGGTGCGGAGTCGCTCGTCTGCTCGTCGGGCGCAGGCTGCTGGACAGTCACTCAACGAGGTTACTCCCGTTCGCATGCGTGCCCGGGCATGGCGGTATGGGCCCGTTCCCAGGCGCCCGGGAGCGGAGTGCGACAAGATGGGGGAGTCCGTTGTCACCCGCCGTGAGGATCCCCGTGCGCTTCCGCCCACTCGTCGCCCTGTCCGCTGCCGCCGTTTCGGTGGTCCTGTTCGCCGGTTGCACCGGCTCGCCGCAGCCCACGGACACCACGGACACCGCCTCTCCCAGCGCCGGTGAACTCTGCGATGCGAAGCTGCCCTCGGGCGCGGCATCGGACGCGGTGACGGCCGATGGTGCAGTGGGCGAGGCGCCCAAGGTCACCTTCTCCGCCCCGCTGGAGATCGAAGGGATCCAGAGTTCGGTGCTGGTCGAAGGCGACGGCGACGAGGTCGCCGAGGGTGACTTCGCGCACGTTGCGTTCGTGGGCGTGGATGCCGAGACCGCCACAGAACTCGGTGCAGTCGGCTACGCCGAGGCGGAGATCCTGCCGCAGCAGATCGGTGCCGGCACAGGTCTCGGCCAGTTCCTCGGCTGCGCCACCGTCGGCACTCGCGTCGCCGTCACCCTGCCCGCCGACCAGGCAAGCGGCACCGGGGCGCAGGTGTACGTGCTCGACCTGCTCGACGTCGCGCCCGGCGCCGCATGGGGCGACGAGCAGGAACCCGTCGACGGGATGCCTGCCGTGGAGCTCGCCGACGACGGTGCCCCCACGGTGACGATCCCCGAAGCCACCGCGCCGACAGACCTGCAGATCTCGGTGTTGAAGAAGGGTGACGGCCCCGCCGTCGCCGCCGGTGACACCACGCTGCTGCACTACTACGGCGTCGACTGGGAGACCGGCGAGTCGTTCGACTCGTCGTGGAGCCGCGGCGCCCCCTACTCCACCCCCGGCAACCAGTTCGTCGAGGGGTTCGTGCAGGCGCTGGCGGGTCAGCCGGTCGGCTCACAGGTTCTCGTCGTGATCCCGCCGGCGCTCGGCTATGGCGAGGCCGGCAGCAGCGACCACGAACTGGCGGGGAAGACCCTCGTCTTCGTCATCGACATCCTGGCCACGCAGCACGCCCCCGCGGCGTGACCGTAGGCTGAGTCGCGTGCGTCGCGTCCTCATTCTCGGTTCCACCGGCTCCATCGGCACCCAGGCGCTGGACGTCATCCGCGCCAACCCCGGTCGGTTCGAGGTCGTCGGCCTGTCGGCCGGGTCCCAGCGCGATGCGCTGGACCGGCAGGCGGCGGAGTTCCACGTCGAGCACACCGCGCTGGGCGCGGTCGAAGCCGAGCAGCTCGTGCGCGACGTCGAAGCCGATGTGGTGGTCAACGGCATCACCGGATCGGTAGGCCTCGGCCCCACGATCGCCGCGCTGGAAGCGGGCCGCACGCTGGCGCTGGCCAACAAGGAATCGCTGATCGTCGGCGGCGACCTCGTCACCGCGCTGGCGGCTCCCGGTCAGATCGTCCCGGTGGACTCCGAGCACTCTGCGATCGCGCAGGCGCTGCGCTCGGGGGAGCCAGGGGAGGTGCGCCGGCTGGTCCTGACCGCGTCGGGCGGACCGTTCCGGGGTCGCACCCGCGACCAGCTGGCATCCGTCACCCCGGCCGAGGCGCTCGCCCACCCCACCTGGGACATGGGCCGGATGGTCACCACCAACTCCGCCACGCTCGTGAACAAGGGCCTGGAGGTCATCGAGGCGCACCTGCTGTTCGGTGTCGACTACGCCGACATCGACGTCGTGGTGCACCCGCAGTCGATCGTGCACTCGATGGTGGAGTTCGTCGATGGATCCACCATCGCGCAAGCATCGCCGCCGGACATGCGGCTTCCGATCTCACTGGGGCTCGATTGGCCGCATCGGATCTCCGGCGTCGGCCGTCCGCTGGATTGGACGACCGCGTCGACGTGGACGTTCGAGCCGCTGGACGAGCAGGCGTTCCCCGCGGTCGCGCTGGCCAAGCAGGTGGGCAGGGCGCGCGGGACCTACCCGGCGGTGTTCAATGCCGCCAACGAGCAGGCCGTCGACGCGTTCCACGACGGAGCGCTCGGGTTCACCGGCATCCTGGACACCGTGCAGCGCGTCGTGGACGCGCACGAGGCGCCGGACACCCTCACCCGCGAGAGCCTCGCGGACGCCGAAGAATGGGCGCGCCGCACGGCGGACCGGATGATCGCGCTCAGTAGGTGACCAGGCCCCGGGCGCGGAAGTGCTCGCGGGCCGCCTCGACGGCATCCGCCTCGGGCGGCTGGGTGTCCGCCAGCGGATAGGGGATGTCCAGGCGCTCCCACTTGGACGTGCCCATCTGGTGGAACGGCAGCACCTCGACGCGGGCGACGTTCGGCCAGCGCGAGACGATCTCGGCGACCGCCTCGATGTTTTCGGGGGAGTCGGTGAGCCCTGGTACCAGCACGAAGCGGATCCACACCGGCACCCCGTGGGCGGCCAGCCGGTCGCCGAAGTCGAGCGTCGGCTTGAGCTCCCGCCCGGTGACCTCGCGGTAGAGGTCGGGCAGGCCCGACTTCACGTCCAGCAGCACCAGGTCCAGATCCTTCAGCAGGGCGTCGGAGGCGTTGCGCCCGAGGTTGCCGGAGGTGTCGAGAGCGACATGGATGCCGAGCTTCGACGCCTCCGCGGCCAGTCGCGTCACGAATGCCGGCTGCTGCATGGGCTCGCCGCCGGAGATGGTGAGTCCACCTCCGGTGGCCTGGAACACCGGCAGGTACCGGCGCAGGCGCGCCAGGATGTCGTCGATGTCGGTCTTGGCGCCGTCGCGCTGCTGCCAGGTGTCGGGGTTGTGGCAGTACTGGCAGCGCAGCGGACAGCCGGCGAGGAAGAGCGTCATCCTGGTGCCGGGACCGTCCACGGAAGTGACGAGCTCCCAGGAATGCACGCTCGCGACGCGACCCGTCCGCATGGCTTCGAGGCGGGCGTGATGTCCGTCGGAGTCAGGGCGTGTGACGTTCGGTGCCGGCACCAGGATGTCGGACACGGGAGTCAGATTCCCGTGTGGAACGTGCGGCTGATCACGTCGAGCTGCTGCTCGCGGGTCAGGCGCACGAAGTTGACCGCGTATCCGGAGACACGGATGGTCAGCTGGGGGTAGTCCTCCGGGTGCGCCATGGCATCCTCGAGCGTCTCGCGCGTGAGCACGTTGACGTTGAGGTGGAAGCCGCCGGAGATCATCTGGGCATCGAGCAGACCGACCAGGCTCTGCACACGCTCGGACTCGGTGCGTCCGAGACCCGACGGCACGACCGTGGTGGTGAGCGAGATGCCGTCCTGCGCCTGCTCGAAGGGGAGCTTGGCGACGGACAGCGCCGCGGCCAGCATGCCGTGGGTGTCTCGTCCGTTCATCGGGTTGGCGCCCGGGGCGAACGGCTGACCGGCACGGCGGCCGTCGGGGGTGTTGCCCGTCTTCTTGCCGTACACGACGTTGGACGTGATCGTCAGCACCGACTGCGTGTGCACGGCGCCGCGGTACGTCTCGTGCCGGCGGAGCATCTCCATGAACTCGGTGACGAGCTCCCGGGCGATGTCGTCGACGCGGTCGTCGTCGTTGCCGAAGCAGGGGTACTCGCCTTCGACGGTGTAGTCGACCACGAGGCCGGTCTCGTCGCGCACGGGGTGGACCGTGGCGTACTTGATCGCCGACAGCGAGTCGGCCGCGACCGAGAGCCCGGCGATGCCGCAGGCCATGGTGCGCAGGACATCCCGGTCGTGCAGCGCCATCTCGAGACGCTCGTAGGCGTACTTGTCGTGCATGTAGTGGATGCAGTTGAGCGCATCGACGTACGTCTCGGCGAGCCACTCCATCATGACGCGGAACTTGGCCCGCACGTCGGCGTAGTCCAGCACGTCACCGGCCACGGCGGGCATGACCGGCGCGATCTGCTTGCCGCTCACCTCGTCGCGGCCACCGTTGACGGCGTACAGCAGGGTCTTGGCGAGGTTGACGCGGGCGCCGAAGAACTGCATCTGCTTGCCGACGGTCATGGGGGACACGCAGCACGCGATGGCCGCGTCGTCGCCGCAGAGCGAGCGGATGTGGGCGTCGGATTCGT
Source organism: Microbacterium sp. zg-YB36 (assembly GCF_024623575.2). Classification (NCBI taxonomy): domain Bacteria; kingdom Bacillati; phylum Actinomycetota; class Actinomycetes; order Micrococcales; family Microbacteriaceae; genus Microbacterium; species Microbacterium sp. zg-YB36. The sequence goes on along the minus strand of NZ_JANJFD020000012.1, from coordinate 126,357 downwards.
ACTGGATCGACGAGGTGTCGATCGACACGCGGGCGCAGAACTCCTTGAACCCCTGGGGCAGGTCGTTGCTCCACAGCACCGTCAGGTTCGGCTCCGGCGCGGGGCCGAGGTTGTAGAGGGTCTGCAGGAAGCGGAAGGCAGTCTTGGTGACCAGCGTGCGTCCGTCTTCGCCGGTGCCGCCGATCGACTCGGTGACCCAGGTGGGGTCGCCGGAGAACAGCGCGTCGTACTCGGGGGTACGCAGGAACCGAACGATCCGCAGCTTGATGACGAGGTCGTCGATGAGCTCCTGCACGTCCTCTTCGGCCAGGATGCCGCGGGCGAGGTCGCGCTCGATGAAGATGTCCAGGAACGCGGTGTTGCGCCCGAAGCTCATCGCCGCGCCGTTCTGCTCCTTCACCGCGCCGAGGTAGGCGAAGTAGAGCCACTGCACGGCCTCGCGGGCCGTCGAGGCGGGGCGGGTGATGTCGTAGCCGTAGCTCGCTGCCATCTGGGCGAGCTCCTGCAGCGCCCGGATCTGCTCGGCGTTCTCCTCGCGCTGGCGGATGATGTCCTCGGTCGAGAAGTGCATGTCCAGCTCGGCGCGCTCGGTCTTCTTCGCGGCGATGAGGCCGTCGGTGCCGTACAGCGCGACGCGGCGGTAGTCGCCGATGATGCGGCCGCGACCATAGGCATCCGGAAGCCCCGTGATGATGTGGCTACTGCGTGCGCGGCGGACCGCCGGCGGGTACACGTCGAAGACGCCGTCGTTGTGGGTCTTGCGGTACGTCGTGAAGATCTTCTCCAGGCCCGGGTCGACGTCGTACCCGTAGGTCTCCAGCGCGCCCTTGACCATGCGCCACCCGCCGTACGGCATGATCGCGCGCTTGAGGGGAGCGTCGGTCTGCAGGCCCACGATCAGCTCGTCGTCCTCGGCGATGTAGCCCGGGGCGTGGGCGGTGATGCCGGCGGGGGTGAGGGCGTCGACGTCGTAGACGCCGCGTTCGCGCTCGGCCGGGAACATGTCGACGATCCGCTGCCACACTCGCTTGGTGCGCTCGGTGGGGCCGGCGAGGAAGCCGGCGTCACCGGTGTAGGGCGTGTAGTTGGCCTGGATGAACCCGCGGACGTCGATGCCGTCCTGCCACGGGCCGGGGGTGAAACCGTCCCAGGCGTCGGGCATCGCGTCGGGGCCGGTGAGAGGGGAGGGGAACAGAACGGTCATGGTCGCTTCCTTACGTCGTCGCGATTGCGTCGCTGCCGGGGGAGGTCTCGTCCAGGCCTCTCGGGGCGTATTTGTTCGTGACGCTAGTCCCGTGCACGGCGCCCGCACGGATCGTGCACGGGAGGTCACAACAGGTGGTCGGACCACGGCACATCTTTGTGGTCTGACCACAAAAGGATACAACAACGGCAGACAGGAGGCGCGGTCCGTTGCGAGGGGATCTGCCGGGCTGCGGTCCTGTGGGGGGATCGGGGCCGCATGCGGGCAGATCTCCGCATTTCAGGCGACGAATGCCGGCGGGTGGGCCGCGCACGAGTGCGGGGCGGATGCCGGGTGCGGGTGCTCCGTCCGGGCGGATGCCGGGGAGAACGGACGCGGGAACCCGGCGGGTCAGTCCGGGTAGGGAACCGGCCAGCTGGGCTCGGGCACGGGCCAGCCCGCGTCGCGCAGCGCGCGGCGGGCGAGCTCGCGCGCCGAGTACGGCGTGCGCTGCCCGCGGATGTCGCGGTAGTCCTGGTGCCCCGGTCCCGCCCACAGGATCGCGTCGCCCTCGCCGACGAGCTTCACCGCTTCGACGATGGCCCGCTCCGGCGGCGAATACTCGTGGATCTCGGCATCCGGCCGCGCCCGCCGGGCGCCCTCGATGAGCGTCGCCCGGATCGAATCGGGGTCCTCGAAGCGTGGGTGGTGGTCGGTCACGACGAGGATGTCGCTGCCGAGCACGGCGGTACGCCCCATGTCGTGGCGCTTGGTGGCATCGCGGTCGCCGTCGGCGCCGAACAGCATGAGCACCTTGCCGGGGGTGACGCGCCGCACCGCGGCGAGGGTCTTCTCGAACGCGTCGGGGGAGTGCCCGAAGTCCACATACACGGCGGGGCCGCGGTCGCCGGAGACCAGCTGCGTGCGCCCGGGGAGGTGGGCGCGGATGCCGCCATCGCGCTCGAGCGCGGCGACGATCGTGTCCCACGCGTAGCCGCCCTCGAGCATCATGACGATCGCGAGGCCCGCGTTGGCGGCCATGTGCCGGCCGATGACGGGCACGACGGTCTGCAGCGACTGCCCGTCGGGTCCGGTGAGGCGGAACTCGGTGCCGGACTGTCGCTCGTCGACGATGTCGACGATCCAGTCCGCACCGGCGGCGACGGCGGGGTCGGCGGCGATGTCGGGTGTCCCGACCGTCGTGACGGGGACTTCGGAGCGCGCGACGACCTCCAGCCCCGGCCCGGAGTCCAGCGAGACGACCGCGCGACGCGACCGGTCGGCGCGGAACAGCGGCAGTTTCGCCTCGAAGTACTCGCGCATGTCGGCGTAGTCGTCGAGGTGATCGTGGGTGAGGTTCGTGAACGCGGCCACGTCGAACACGATGCCGTCGACGCGGTGCCGCGACAGCGCCTGCGCGGACACCTCCACGGCGACCGCCTCGACGCCCCGCTCGCGCATCAGGGCGAGGAGCGCGTGGAACTCGGATGCCTCGGGCGTGGTCAGCCGCGACACGATCACGTGCCCGGCGATGTGCCGCTCGGCGGTCGAGGACAGCCCGGTGACGGCGCCGACCTGCTCGAGGATTCCCTCCAGCAGGTGCGAGACGCTCGTCTTGCCGTTGGTGCCGGTGGTGGCAAGCAGCAGTGGCAGGTCGTCGCCCGGCCCGGTGCCGTACACCCAGGCCGACAGGTCGCCCAGCCGTGCCCGGGGGTCGTCGACGACCACGATCGGCACGCCGGCGTCGGCGGCGATGTCGGCCCCGGCGGCATCGGTGATGACGGCGACGGCGCCCTTGTCCGCGGCGGCCCGGGCGAACTCGGCCCCGTGGCGCACGGCGCCGCGGATGGCGACGAACGCTTCGCCGGCGCGCAGGTCCGCGGTGGCCAGCGTGATGCCCGATAGCGTCACGCCGGCGACATCGCCGCGCACGTCGGTGCCGAACCGGCGGGCGAGTTCGTCCAGCGCGCGCACGGGCGGCCGCTCGGGTCGCAGGACGGGCGGGAGGTTGGTGGGGGCATCAGTGGGCATAGCGCTCCCATCCTCTCATCCAGCGTGGTCGAGACCTCCACCCCGCACACAGATCCGCGGTCGCGGCGCCGATGCGCCGCCCCCCCGGTAAACAGGCGGCCACCCCCCGCGGCCGCCCCCCCCCCCCCCCCCCCCCCCCCCCCGCCGGCGCCCCCCCGCCCCCCCCCCCCCCGCGGATCACTGCCGGACTCACGCCGGTGGCGGCGCCGATCCGCTCGCCGGCGGCGCCGATCGCCGCGGCGGTGCCGACCCGGCCGCGGGAGCCGCGGCCTCATCTTCGTCGTGCGTACCGTGCATGGCCTTCTCCGCCGCACTGCGGCGATCCCAGCCGGGTTTGCGCAGCGCATAGAAGATCAGGGGAGGCGCCCCGAGCACGACGATGACGAGGCCCACGATCCACGGATACGCCGCGACCGGGAACGCCGTGAACCCGTCAGGCGGGACGAAGGTCAGGACGAACGCCGCAAGGCAGGCGAGGAAGCCGATCCCGGCGACGAAGTTCAACGCCGGCACCCGGTAGGTGCGCTTGACGTTCGGCTCCTTGCGTCGCAGCATGATCGCCGCTGCGAACATCAGCATGTACATGATGAGGTACAGCGCCGCCGCCATGTCGATGAGCGCGACGAACGCCGCGCTCACGTTCGGCACGATCACGAAGATCGCCGCCAGGATCGTCACGATGGTGCCCTGCAGCATCAGAATCCCCGACTGCACGCCCGCCTTGTTCCGCTTCTGCAGGGCAGGCGGCAGCAGTCCGGTCTCGGCCGCGGCGAGCAGGCCCTTCGACGGGCCGGCGATCCAGGTGATCACCGACGCGAGCGCACCGGCGGCGATGAGCGCCGACACCACCGCCGTCGCCCACCCCAGACCCCACTTGTCGAAGTAGGCCTGGAAAGCGAGCATGATGCCGTTGGTGAGCCCGAGATCCTTCTCCGGCACGGCGAGCGCGATCGCGATCGTGGGCAGGATGAACACGAGCAGGATCAGGATCGACGCCAGCAGCACCGACCGCGGATACCCGCGCCCGGGGTCCTTCATCTGGTTCACGTGCACCGCGTTGACCTCCATGCCCGCGTAGGCGAGCACGTTCGAGACGATCAGCACGATGGAGGCGATACCGGTGAATGGCGGGATGACGGTGGACGGATCCAGGGAGGTCTCGCTCCTCTCCCCGGTGCCGAGCCAGATGAACCCGAACACGATGAGCAGCACCGCCGGCAGCAGGGTGCCGAGGATCCCTCCCCACGACCCGAGCTTGGCGAAGAGGTTGCCGCCGCGCAGCGTGATGAGCGTGGAGCCCCAGTAGAGCACCAGGATCACGATGGCCGTGTACAACCCGGAGTTGGACAGCGTGGGATCGAGGAAGACGAACGCGAGAGCCGCCGCGATGAAGGCCATCTGCAGCGGGTACCACACCACGTTCTGGATCCACTGCAGCCAGACCGCCGTGAACCCCCATCTGTTGCCGAACGCCTCACGCACCCAGACGTAGACGCCGCCCTTCCATCCCGTCGCCAGCTCCGCGGCGACCAGCGCCGTGGGGATGAGGAACAAGATGGCCGGGATGATGTAGAGCGTGATGCTGCCGAGGCCGTACACCGCCATGGCTGGCAGCGAGCGCAGGCTCGCGACCACCACGAGGGTCAGCATCGCGAGCTGGCCGACTCCGAGGAAGCTCGTCACGGCCTTGCGTGACGTCAGCGGATGATTGGACGCCGCCTTTGCGGCATCCGCCGCCTGATTCGATGTGTTGGTCGACATGTCTCCCCCTAGTGGTGGAACCCGGCGTGCTGGCCCTCGACCGGCATGGCCGATTCGAGCGCGTCGAGGTAGGCCGTCTCGGTCTCGATGTCGGCCAGGAGTTCAGCGGCGAGGTCCATGCTGAGGCCGTTGCGCACCACGATGCGCTGCACGGTGAGGTTCGCGAGGTCATCGGGCATGGGATACGCCGGGACGAGCCAGCCCTTCATGCGCAGCCGGTCCTGCAGGTGGTAGAGGTTCCAGTTCTTGGTATGCCCCTCCTTCAGGTACCACGCGAAGACCGGGATGTCGCTGCCGTCGTTCCACAGCTCGAACGCGTCGAGCTTCCCGATACCGGCCGACAGATACTTCGCGACATCCTGCGACGCCTGCTGCACAGCGCGGTATCCCTCGAACCCGAGCCTGAGGAACATGTAGTACTGCAGCAGCACCTGCGCGCCGGGGCGTGAGAAGTTCAGCGCGAACGTCGGCATCTCCCCGCCCAGGTAGCTCACCTTGAACACGAGGTCCTCGGGGAGCCACTGCGTGTTGCGCCAGACGACCCAGCCCAGGCCCGGGTAGACCAGGCCGTACTTGTGCCCCGAGGTGCTGATGGAGTGCACCCGTTCGAGCCGGAAATCCCACACCAGATCGGGTTGCAGGAACGGTGCGATCATGGCACCGGAGGCGCCGTCGACGTGGATCGGGATGTCCAGTCCCGTCTTGGCCTGGATCTCATCCAGTGCCTTCGCGATCTTCGCGACGGGTTCGTACATGCCGGTGTAGGTGACGCCCAGGATCGCGACGACCCCGATCGTGTTCTCGTCGACGTACTTCTCGAGGTCGTACCCGTCGAGCGTCTTGTGCTCGAGGCTGATGGGCACGAAGCGAGGCTCGACGTCGAAGTAGTTGCAGAACTTCTCCCAGCACACCTGGACCGCTGAGGACATCACGAGGTTCGGCTTGGACGTGTCCTTGCCCGCGACGCGACGGGACTGCTGCCAGCGCCGCTTGAAGGCGAGGCCGCCGAGCATGCAGGCCTCCGAGGACCCGATCGTCGACGTGCCGATGCTCTGCGAGGCCTCCGGCGCGTTCCACAGATTCGCCAGCATGTGCCAGCAGTTGTCCTCGATGGCAGCGGTCTGGGGGTATTCGTCCTTGTCGATCATGTTCTTGTCGAAGGAGGCCTCATAGACCTGCTTGGCGTCCTCGTCCATCCACGTCCCCACGAAGGTCGCCAGGTTCAACCGCGAGTTGCCATCGAGCATCGTCTCGTCGTCGACGATCTGCTTGGCGGTGTCGGGCAGGGACTCCTGCTGGGGGATGACATGTCGTGCGGCGACGGTCGCCTCGCCTCGCCGTGCGAATCGTGGCGTCAGTTCGTCGTCGGTGTTCGCTGCGTTCATCAGCTTCTCCCGGTCCTCGTTGAAATCTGGCGCCCGCCTTGCGCGAGGCGCCGATGCTCTGGCGCGACGCGCGAGGCGCGCCGGCATGCATCTGGGGGGAAGCTACGTCGGTACGCGAGGCACTCACAAGGGGTCTTGACGCAGACTGTCGCAGGTGCAACCGTCGCCGGGCACCACGGCGTGGGGGCGCCGCCGTCGTGACGGCGCCCCGTCGGCTCAACTGCGGCGCGTGCGGCGCAGGGCGACGAGACCTGCTGCCAGACCCGCGGCACCGAGGGCGAGACCACCGGCACCGAGCACGATCGGGAGCACCGTGCTGTCGGTGCTCCCGGTGGCGTCCTGCGCTGCACCATCGGCATCGTCGTGGTGATCGCCGCCGTGTGCGTCATCCGCCGGTTCGCCCACGGTCACCAGCGGCGCGGGGGAGTCGAGGTCGTGCGGGTCCTCACCCTCGTCGGCGATCTGGGACCAGTCGGTCGAGGCGTCGACGCACTCCTGCAGCACCGGGAAGGCGACCTGCTCGCCGGCGAGGTCGTCGGCGAAGGTGACCTGCATCGAGACGGTCGTCAGCAGCCCAGACTCAATCGGCTCGTCGGCGGAGAACACCACCTGCGTCGGCACGCCCGCGTCGGCGCCGACCCGCTCGATCGTCCAGCCTGCCTGCGCGTGCGGCGCGATGCCGGCGATGCCCTCGGGGATGTCGATCGTGAAGCCCGTGGTCGGCGACGCGTCGCAGCCGTGGCTGGAGGAGAAGGTCAGCACGGTCGTGCCGCCTGCGGCGGCATCGGACGGGTCGACATGGACGTGTGCCGATGCCATCGCCGGGACGGCGACGAGGGCGATGCCGGCGACGACGCCGGCGGTCAGACGCGCGCGGCGGCGCGCGGAAACAGTTGTGGTCATGGAAGCTCTCTCGATCGGTGGACGGCTCGTGCCGTCGGAGAAGGGCGCGGACGCGCCGGGTGACGAAGTGTCGTGTCAGCCGGCGCGCACCGGCGGACCCCGGCGGGAGAGAGCGCAGTCGAGGATGAGCGAGCGGCGCACCGGTGCCACACGCACGGTGAGCGACGGCCGGCGCACGAGCGGAGCGGGCGGCGCCGCGGCGGTGCGCGCGGCGAGGTGGCGGATGCCGCGCCCCAGCCGCTGCAGCAGCTGCTCGCCATGGCGGACGGCCAGGATCGTCACGAGCGCGGCGATGACGTGGCCGACGATCATCACCGGATCGATGTCCGTCGAGGCGGTGACGGTCCCCGCCGGCCGCTGAGGTGACAGGTGGGCGTGGCCCGCCGAGAGGGGGAGAGCGTCGCCGGCGAGGGCGAACGCGCCGTGGAACAGCGCCTGGGCGCCGGTCACCACGAGCGCGGTGCGCCACCACGCGGGCCTGCGCCCGGTCAGCCACACCGCCAGGGGGGCGGCCAGCGCGGCGACCGAGACCACCAGGAGCGGATGAGGGGCGCCGCCACCGGAGAGCGTGTGAGCGGTCGCTGCCACGAGCGTCGCGATCACCGCCGCCGCGGTGCCCCGCAGCGCGCGCACCTGCCGTGTGGCCACCGCGCACCTCCCCGATCTCAGCCTAGAGTGCCACGCCTCGGCGAATTCAAAGCCGATGACGGTAGCCTGACCCGCTGTGACCGTCATCGCCTTCATCGTCGGGGTGGTCGTCCTCGTCGTAGGACTGGCCGTCTCGATCGCACTGCACGAACTGGGGCACCTCCTGCCCGCGAAGAAGTTCGGCGTGCACGTAGGCCAGTACATGATCGGGTTCGGCCCGACGCTGTGGTCGCGCCGGCGCGGCGAGACGGAGTACGGCTTCAAGGCGATCCCGCTCGGGGGCTACATCTCGATGTCGGGCATGTACCCGCCCTCACCCACGCGCGGTGACCGCAGCGGTCGTGCCGGCGGCGGCTTCTTCGCCACGATGGTGCAGGACGCGCGCACCGCCAACGCCGAAACGATGGCTGACGTCGACGAGAACCGGCTGTTCTACAACCTGCCGGTGTTCAAGCGCATCATCATCATGCTCGGCGGTCCGGTGATGAACCTGCTGCTGGCGATCGTGCTGTTCACGATCATGCTCAGCGGCATCGGCGTGCAGACGGCGACGACGACGGTCGCCAGCGTCAGCGAGTGCATCGTCTCCGGCACCGCCGCGCAGACCGACTGCACCGAGGCTGACCCGGCCTCACCCGCCGCCGCCGGCGGCATCCGGCCCGGTGACGTACTGATCTCCGTCGACGGCACCGAGGTGGCCACCTTCGCCGAGGCATCCGAGATCATCCAGGACTCTCCCGGGCAGCAGCTGCCCATCGTGGTCGAGCGCGACGGCGTGCAGCAGACCCTGCAGGTGACGCCCGTGCTCGCCGAACGCGAGATCGTGGATGCCGAGGGCGAGGTCACCACCGCCGAGGTCGGCATGGTCGGCATGACCGCGCAGTCCGAATACGTGCCGCAACCGCTGTGGGCGGGCCCCGAGATGACCTTCGAGAGCCTCGAGCGGGTCGTGGGCGTCGTGGTGCAGCTGCCGGTGCGGGTCTATGACACCGCGGTGAGCCTCTTCACCGGGACCGAACGCGATCCCAACGGACCGCTGTCGGTCGTCGGTGCCGGCCGGATCGCGGGTGAAGTGGCATCCGTCGACGCCCCCGTCCTCAACCGCGTCGCGGGGCTGGTGGGGCTGCTTGCCTCGCTGAACCTCGCGCTGTTCGTCTTCAACCTGATCCCGCTGCTGCCGCTGGACGGCGGACACGTGGCGGTGGCGCTGTGGGACGGGATCAAACGGGCATGGGCGAAGATCTTCCGCCGCCCGCCGCCGCGCCCGGTGGACACCGCGCGGCTCGTGCCGGCGACGTTCGTGGTCGTGGTGCTGCTGATCGGCATGGGCGGCATCCTGATCCTCGCGGACCTGTTCAACCCCATTTCCGTCTTCGGCTGACAGCCGGGCGCCGGACGCGCCGCACCCCGCGTCAGGACAGCGCGTGGGCGACCAGTCGCTCCAGGGTGCGCATGCCGTCGCGCGACAGGATCGACTCCAGGTGACCCTGCACCGAGGCGAACCCGGGGCCGCGGAGGGCGTACACATCGCCCGATTCCGGATCCGCGGCGACCTGCGCCTCGCCCACGCGGTCGGTGCCCGGTGCGACGCGTGCGGTGAAGGTGTTGTAGAAGCCGATCGAGGCGCGCTCGCCGAAGACGTCCACCGTCCGCTGCAGCCCCTGATGCGGGGACGCCAGTGGCGCCAGGTCGATGCCGAGCGCATCGGCGAGGATCTGGTGGCTGAGACACACCGCCAGCAGGGGTCGTCCGTCGGCCAGCCGGTGCTGCACGACGTCACGCATTCGCCGCAGGCGGGCACTGTCGGGGTCGCGGGGGTCGCCCGGTCCGGGGCCCGCCACGACCAGGTCGACGCCGTCCAGCTGCGCGTCCGACACCTCGGACCACGGCGCGATGGTGACGTCCAGGCCGAGGTGGCGCAGCTGGTGGGCGAGCATCGTGGTGAAGCGGTCCTCCGCGTCGACCACGAGCGCCGAGCGCCCGGCGAACGGGCCGGCGACGGCTTCGGTCGGCTGCGGGTTCAGCCAGAACTCCGCCAGCCGCCCGTTGCGCGAGGCCAGCAGCGCGGCGATCTGCGGATCGTCGGCGAGCGTGCGAGGAGCGGACGCCGGAGCGTCGGTGTCCTGCTCCCCGCCGACGGCCACGCCCACGTGCGCGTCCGCGGCGTCCGCCGCTTCCGCGGCGAGGTCACGGGGGATCGCCCCGATCGCGCCGAGCACGCCCGCAGCCTTGCCGTGGGTCTCGCCCACCTCGCCGGCGGGGTCGGAGTGGCGCACGAGGGTCGCGCCCACCGGGACGCGCAGCCGGCCGTCCACGAGATACGCGGTGCGGATGAGGATGGGTGCGTCCAGGTCGTGGGTCGTGCCGGCACCGGCATCCGCGTCCTTCGCGGCATCCGTGTCGCCGTTCGGGGTGAACAGCGCCGCCACGCCGGAGTAGTAGCCGCGGGGGGTGGTCTCGTGCCGGGCGATGACGGTGCACGCGTTCTGCATGGGGGAGCCGGTGACGGTGGGGGCGAACATCGTCTCGCGCAGGATGTCGCGCGGATCCAGCCGACTGCGACCGCGCAGCACGTACTCGGTGTGGGTCAGCCGCGACATCTCCTTCAGATGCGGGCCGGTGATGCGCCCGCCGTCGGAGCAGACGGCGCTCATCATCTTGAGCTCCTCGTCGACGACCATGAACAGTTCCTCGGTCTCCTTCGTCGACTCGAGGAACGCGCTGAGGGTCTCGGCGGTGGCACCGCCCGCGGGGTGGCGGAAGGTGCCGGAGATCGGGTTCATCGTGACGACCCCCCCCTGCGCGCTGACGTGGGCCTCGGGGCTCGCGCCGACGGCGATGTGGCCGGGAGTGACGATTGCGAACGTCCAGTAGGCGCCCCGTTCGTGCTCCAACAGGGCGCGAAACCAGGTCAGCGCCGCGACGCGGGGGTCCGCGTCGACACCGGCGGTGAAGTCCCGGCGGATGACGAAGTTGGCACCTTCGCCGCGGCCGATCTCCTCGGCAATGACGCGCCGCACGATGGCGGCGTAGTCGTCGTCGGCGATGTCGAACCCGGCATCCGTCAGTGCGATCGGGTCGACGGGCAGCTCGGCGAGGACCTGTGCACGCGGCAGGGCGGTGTGGGAATCCACCACCAGGCAGCGCAGCGGCGCGCCGTCGTCGTGGCAGGCGAAACCGCGTTCCCGCACCTGGCGGTACGGCACCAGCGCGAGCACTTCGCGCGGTGTGCCGTCCGCGTCGGTCAGCGGGATGTCGGCGAGCAGGTCGACGTCGACGACGTCGCCGGTGAGCAGCTCGACGGTGTCGGCATCGCGCGCGATGAGGGCGAACGCCGGCAGGTCGGCCAGCGTGGCGGGAAGTGACGCGGTCATGGTCGGTCTTTCGTCAAGGGAGCGGCCAACCCAACAAAAAAGACCGCCCCGGGGGCGGCCTGTCGTCACACGAACACACCGCCTATGCGGTGAGCCACCAGGTGAGGTTCGCGGACATGGGCCGAAACTACCACACCGCACCGCCGGGCGCGGAGTCCGCGCTCAGCCCTCCCGCAGGCCCCCCGGCGTAGGCTGGGGGTGTGCCAGCAGTCAATATCGGGATGCCGCGTGTGCCGGAGGTTCTCGCCCCTCGTCGCAAGACCCGTCAGATCAAGGTCGGCAAGGTCCTCGTGGGCGGTGGCGCTCCTGTCAGCGTCCAGTCGATGACGACCACCAAGACCACCGACATCAATGCCACCCTTCAGCAGATCGCCGAGCTGACGGCATCCGGTTGCGAGATCGTACGCGTGGCGGTGCCGTCGCAGGACGACGCCGATGTGCTGCACATCATCGCCAAGAAGAGCCAGATCCCCGTCATCGCCGACATCCACTTCCAGCCGAAGTACGTCTTCCAGGCCATCGACGCCGGCTGCGCTGCGGTGCGTGTCAACCCGGGCAACATCCGCCAGTTCGACGACAAGGTCGGCGAGATCGCGAAGGCGGCCAAGGATGCCGGGGTGTCGCTGCGCATCGGCGTGAACGCGGGGTCGCTGGATCGCAGGCTCCTGGAGAAGTACGGCAAGGCGACCCCGGAGGCCCTCATGGAGAGCGCCGTCTGGGAAGCGAGCCTGTTCGAGGAGCACGATTTCCACGACTTCAAGATCTCGGTCAAGCACAACGACCCGATCGTGATGGTCAAGGCGTACCGGCTGTTGTCCGAGCGGGGTGATTGGCCGCTGCACCTGGGCGTCACCGAGGCAGGGCCCTCGTTCCAGGGGACCATCAAGAGCGCCACCGCGTTCGGCATCCTGCTGTCTGAGGGCATCGGCGACACCATCCGCGTCTCGCTGTCGGCGCCGCCGGCCGAAGAGGTCAAGGTCGGCCACCAGATCCTGCAGTCGCTGAACCTGCGGGAACGCAAGCTCGAGATCGTCTCCTGCCCGTCGTGCGGGCGCGCGCAGGTCGACGTCTACACCCTCGCCGACGACGTCACCGAGGGGCTCAAGGACATGACCGTGCCGCTGCGGGTGGCCGTGATGGGCTGTGTCGTCAACGGCCCGGGCGAGGCCCGCGAGGCCGACCTCGGCGTGGCATCCGGAAACGGCAAGGGGCAGATCTTCGTCAAGGGTGAGGTCGTCAAGACCGTGCCCGAGGCCGACATCGTCAAGACGCTGATCGAAGAGGCCAACCGCATCGCCGCCGAGATGGGCCCCGGCGCACCGCTGGGCACCGCGCAGGTCATCACCGCCTGACCCGCCTCCCCGACACAGGCGATCTCACTGGTACAGGACGTTTACCGGCGAATCGTCCTGTTCTCGGGAGTTCTCCTGTTTCCGGGAGTCGGCCTCAGCCGCGAGCGGCGTCGACCCGGGCGCGCGAGAACCACGCGGGGGCTTCATACAGCAGCCGCAGCACCGGCACCCGCGCGGCGCCCGCAGCGATCAGCAGGCTCAGCGGGATCGCGATCGCCGTCATGAGGATCGGCATCACCGGCCGCAGCCCCGCGAGGGCGGGCGCGTCGGCGAACGGCATCAGGATGCTGGTCATGGTCGACAGCAGCAGGATGTGCGTGACATACACCTGCAGGGTGCGCTGCCCGAGGTGCTCCAGCGGCCGCGACAGCGGGGTGCGCCCCAGGTTGCGCGCCAGGCACAGCCCGAAGCCGACGGCGATCAGCCCGACCGGGATCGCGGTGACGGCGTCCACGAGCCAACCCGTCGCGCCGCGCAGCACGATGAATGCCGCGAACGCCACCAGCAGCGCCGCCGTGGCCAGCCAGCGGCGGCGGTGCACGAAGCGCACGATGTCCTCGCGGAAGTACAGACCGATGAGGAAGAACACGAAGTACCGCACGATGCCGTCGTAGGCGACGTTGTCGAAGGTCACGCCGCCGTACATGACGGCGGATGCCACGGCGGTGATCCCCACGGCGACCCACCGGTTCACCCTGCCGTGGAGCGCCTTCGGGGCGATGAGGAACAGCGCGAGTGCGAAGAGGAACCACAGCCCATTCGAGGGGCGGACGACGGACAGGACGAAGTCCCACCAGCTGGACTGGTTGAGATCGATCGGCTCCGGGATCACCTGGTAGTAGGCGAAACGCAGCACCGTCCACACCAGGAACACCCACACCAACACCGCCAGCCGCGTGCGCCACAGCGCCGGCCACGAGCGCTCGACGGCCCCGACGGCGAGCATGCCCGCAACGAGGAAGAACAGCGGCATGCGCATGAGGGCGAAGACGAGATTGAGCGAATCCCACCAGGGCGACGCGAGCCCGGTGGGGACGGTGAACATGCCGGCGTGGAAGAGCACGACGAGCACGATCGCGATGCCGCGGGCGCCGTCGATCCACGTCAGGCGGCCATAGCCGGGTGCGGCGGGAGGAGGGGTCTGCATGAGGTTCCTTGTGGGGCGAGTCGGAAGAGACGGATCGGGCCGCGAGCGCTTCAGTCGGGAAGCGCGGCCGGCTCCTCCGCCAGGGCGCGGATCAGCCGGGCGGGCACGCCGCCGTACACCGCGCCCCCGGGCAGGTCGCGGGTGACCACGGCGCCCGCGGCGACCACGACGTCATCGCCGATCGTCACACCGGGGAGCACCGTGACGTTCGCGCCCAGCCAGCAGCGGTCGCCGATGGTGACACCGGCGCTGTCGCGGTCCTTGGACACGCCCGCCGGCCCCACGTCGTGGAAGCTGGTGACGACGGTGACGAACATCGCCAGCTGGCAGTCCCGGCCGATCCGGATCGGGGCGACGGCCTCGAAGTAGCATCCGACGTTGACGAACGTGCCCTCGCCGATGCGGATGTCCCGGCTGCCGGTGAAGGTGCACTTCGGGGAGAGGTTCGCGGTGCGCACGTCGAAACCGCGCACCCGGAGGATGCCGTAGCGCACCGCCCGAGGGCAGAGCACGGATCCGGCGACGCTGTTGGTGACGAACGACCGCCACCCCCACGACGCGTCCTCGGCGAGGCTGCGCAGCAGCGCGCCGACACGGCCCGGCCCGCTCACGGCACGATGCTCTCGGTCTGGTCGGCGGGGGTGTACGCGAGCCAGTCGATGACCATCTCGTTGACCTCGGGGGTGGTGGCATCCGGGTCCCCGGGCCAGTTTCCGCCGACGGCGAGGCTGAAGAGGGCATGGGTCGGCTGGTCGAACACCCAGCGACCGGTCAGCGGCACGTCCCACTCCTCGACGTCCATCACGACCTGATCGTCGATCGCGAGGATGATCCGGCCCGGCTGCTTCTCGACGGTGTAGATGTGGAAGTCGTCGGCCAGCGGCGCGGGCTGGTCCACGCCTTCGTTGATGGCCCAGTGCTCGGTCCAGCCGATCGGCCCGTGCAGATGATGCCGGCTGCGGGACGTGTCGTTGGGCGTCTCGATGATGTCGATCTCGCCCGCGTTCGGCCAACCGACCCGGTCGATGTCATCGCCGAGCAGCCAGAATGCCGGCAGCAGTCCCTGGCCCTCGGGCAGCTTCACCCGTGCCGAAAGCTGACCGAACTCGAACGACCACTTGTTGTGGGTCGTGATGCGGCCGGAGGTGGGGGTGCCCCCGTCTGCCGGCACGGTCGCGGTGATGACCAGGTTGCCCTCGCCGTCCAGCGCGACGGCGTCCTCGGTGTACTCCTGCAGCTCGTTGTTGCCCCAGCCGCCGCCACCGGTCTGGATGCTCCAGAACGCGGGATTGGGTTTGGCGCCGGCCGTGCCGTCGAAGTCGTCGAAGAGGGCCTGTTTGTCGTCGTAGCGGGGCATGAGGAAGGAGAAGCCGGTGAACCACCACACGCCACCGACCGCCAGCAGGATCACGAGGATGCCGGCGGGGATGCCGAGGGTGAGCCAGCGCCGCCGGCGCTTGCGGCGGGGCGGGGTGGCCTCGGTGGGGGGTGGGGCGGTGGTGGTCACGGCAGCAGTCCTTCCGGGTCGCGGCAGAGCAGTTCGCAGGCGGCGGCGATGGTGTCGCGGTCGTACAGCGAGCCGTCGAAGCTCACCGAGATGTTGAGGCGGCGTTTGAGTACCGCCGTGAGTGCGGTGATCCCGTTGCGGCCGGCCGGATCCACCGACACGCGCACGACGCCCTCGCCGGACCAGGGGAGTGGCTCGAGGGCGCGCAGGAACCCCATGTCGCTCACGATCGCCTTCGCGGCGGCGGGCACCTCCGCGGGCGCCGGTCGGCGCCAGCCACGGGTGAGCAGCCCCGTCGTGAGGGCGGCCAGCGGGCGTCCGACGTGCAGGTCGCGGCTGAACCGCGCGCCGGCGGCATCCAGCCCGTCGCCTGCGGCGATCGGGTGGCCCACCACGAAGTTCGCCAGCGTCGACCGACCCGACGGGAGGTAGCGCCGCAGGTCGACGAGGATGGAGCCTTCGTCCATCACCGGAACCCCGACCTGACGAAGCGCGGCGCTCAGCGCGAACATCATCGCCAGCGTCGGGGGGACCCGGCCGCGACTCCACGCCGCCACCGACCGGTAGGTGTCGGGGTCCATCCTGCCGGTGACGAGGTCGAGCGAGCCGCGCTCGGCCGAGACGGTGGGCCCCCCGGCGTGCGTGGTATTGCGCTCGCCCAGGCGGTCCCGCACGACGTCGATCGCCCGTCGGGGATGACGCAAGAACGTCGTGGCCAGCGCCGCCCGCAGCGGATCGGTGTCGCGGGTGGAGCCGAACACGGACGGGGCCGGCCTGCCGGTCAGCGTCCCGGCGGTCAGCATCACGCCGAGGAAGCCGTCGCCGAGCCGGTGATCGATGCACAGCGACGCACGATCCTCGCCCAGGAACACCGTGAAGGGCAGGTCGGGGTCGACGGCCTCGCGCAGCCGCGGCAGACCTTCGTCGCCGATGTACTGGGCCGGGAGTGCGCGCACCATCCGCTCTGCCTGCTCGTCCAGCGTGTCGGGGTCGTATCGCCACCGCGCGCCGTCGAACGTGCGGCCCGCGCGGGCGGATGCGCCCATGCCGATGAGCTCGCGCACCGCGCCGACCACCGTGGCGCGGTCGGGCACGTTCAGGGGGGACAGCTCCACGCTGATGTACACCCCTGCCGACAGCAGATCGCGATCGAGCACCCGGCCCGATGCCGCCGCGACGCTCGCAGTGGTCGTTGCGTGCCCGCGCACGTCGGTACCGGTCCGCTCGCGGCCTGCCATGACCATCCTCAGACCATCTCCGCAGCGGTCGGCAGGTCGGCGGCGAAAGCGAGGGGCAGGTCGAGGTCTTCGAGCCAGGTGCCGGCGTAGCTGGTGAGCTTGCCGTTCGCGTTGTCGATCGCGATGACGCGACGGCCCATCTGCAGGCCGATCAGCATCGCGTGCAGGCGATCGGTGACGATCGTCTCGCCGGGGGAGAGCAGCGCCACCCCGGTGGCCAGCCGCTTCGCGGCATCCGCGAACCACCGCTCGGTGGACCGGTTCATCGTGCGGGTCACCGCCCCCTCGAAGAACGTCCGGCGCAGCCGCTGCGCGAGCCGGTCGGCGAAGGTCATGGCCGGCCAGTCAACGGCGGCCGCACCGGTCCCCGGTGGCAGCGCGCTCTCGTCGTCGCGCCGCAGCAGGTACACCGCCTCGCGTGTGGGCGCCGCCGATTCCAGGCGGCCCAGCATGTGCACGCTGTCCGGCGCGAGCGTGACGTCGGCGACGAGGTCGCGCACTTCGGCGAGCGACGCGGTGTCGCGCACCGCGAGACGCAGCTGAGGGCGAGAGGCCATGCGCCGGGCGAACTGGCCGCGGTCGGACTCGGAGGCGAAGTGCACCGACTGCGGCTCCTGGATCAGCAGTGTGTCGGGGCGCAGGCGCTCGGCGAGCCGGTAGCGGTGCTCGCTGTGCTGCGGGTAGAGCCCGCCGAAGTTGCCGCCGCCCTGGATCGCCACGGTCGTGGCCGAGTCGTACACGGCCGGGGCGATCGTGCCCCAGGAGTAGGTGGCCTCCACCTGGATGCCGGCACGGCGCCAGAACTCGGCCTGGCCGAGCGCGATGACCGAGTCGCCGATGTTCGCGTAATCGGGGAAGTCGGTGAGCACGAGCGACTCCACACCGCTGTGCAGCTGCGTCAGCGCATCGAACGAGCGACGCTGCAGCTCGTCGATGAAGTCCGACCCGGCGCGCGGCAGCGGCTCACGGGTGTTGTCGATAGGGATGGTCACGGGGATTCCTCCAAGGCGTGGCCGGCGCGGGACCGGGTGGGAAGGGCAGACCTCAGCTGGGCACGCGAGGTCTTGTCGAGGGCGAGGAAGTAATACACCGTCAGCGCCGCGGCGACCCACAGCAGGGTCACCAGCACGATGAGCGGCAGCGACAGGTCGAGCAGGCTCACGGCGATCAAGCCCGCGGCCAGCGGCGCGACCGTGCCGAACGGCAGCAGCAGGCAGCGGATCGCGAAGTCGCGCACCGACAGGTCCAGCCGCCGCAGCGCGACGGCGATGTAGATGGGCTCGAGCAGCACGATCGGCACCGCCAGGCCCAGCGCGATGCCGGCCAGACCCATCGAGCTGCCCAGCGCCACGGCCAGCAGCGTGCCGGAGACGGCCCAGATCGTGTGCAGGACCGCGAACCCCCGCAGCGACCCCTGGGCGGTGAGGATGGGGACGGCGAGCAGGTGGTTGTTGTTGGCGAACATCGACAGCACGAGGATCTGCGCCACGACCGCCGCGCCCGCAGCCGCTCCGGCACCGGCTTCTCCCACCCACAGCTGCATGATCTGGGGCATGAAGATCACCACCGGCACCAGTACGAGGGTCATCAGCATGTTCGCCAGGCTCGTGCCCCGCAGGTACATCTGACCGATCGGTGCCCCCGCGGCGCCGCCGTGGCGCATCGATGCCGTCGGCAGCACGGCGACGGCGAGCGACCCGGTCACTTCCTTCACCAGAAGGTAGATGCGCTGTCCGGCGGCGTACATCGCGGTGAACCCGATCGGCAGCAGCAGGGCGGTGAGGATGCCGCCCACCTGCATGATCACGACCCCGGCGATGCCGAGCACCATGAGCTGCGAGCTCACGTGGAACAGCTCCCGGAACACATCCCAGCGGAAGTCGGCGAACCGCGCGGTGATCTGCGGGGCGCGCAGCCGCCGCAGCACGTACGTGGCGATGCCGAAACAGAGGATGCCGACGACGTCCACCATCGCGACCGCGACGATTCCCAGATCCGCCCAGCAGACGAGCAGCGTGAACACGACGCGGAACGCCGCGAGGCCGATCAGCAGGTAGTTGACCTCACCGAGACGGCCGACGCCCGCCAGCACCTGACGATTGGCGGAGAACACCAGCAGCAGGAAAACGTTCGCCACGCCCAGGATCGCCAGCGCCCACGCCGTCGAGGTGAGGTGCGCACCGAAGTCGGCGTTGGGCACGGTGAATGCGAATGCGATCGCCGTCGCCGAGGCCAGCAGGAGTGCTGCGGCGAGGTAGAACACGTTGCTCGCCGAGGCGACGCTGCGCATGCGGGCGATGTCGCCGGAGGGCCGTGCCACACCGATGAAGCGGGTGGTGGCATCCCCGATTCCCAAATCCTGCTGGAACAGCGCCCCGAGCGCGACGGTGAGCATGTACAGGCCGTACTGCTCGGCCCCGAAGGCGCTGAGCACGAACGGCAGCAGCACGACGTACGCGATCATCGAGGACAGCCGGGCCAGGTAGGTCGTGATCACCGCGCCGGTGATCCCGCCTTTGGCTGGGGCCGACGCGCGCCGCTGCTGCGGCGGCGCCGGAGAGGTCGCGGTCGCCATGGGTCAGCCCTGCCTCGACGTGCCGAGATCCAGCCGGTACACCAGGGTGTCCTCGGATTCGTGGTCCAGCACCCAGCGGGGGTCGTCCTCGAGAATGCTCTCGAACCGGTCCAGCGCACCGTCGGGGAGCGTGCCGTAGTAGGTGCTGTAGTCGCGCATCTGCTGCGTGATCACGACCAGGGCCGGTCGCTGCTCCCACACCAGGCTGTCGGTCAGGCGCGTGACCCGCCGGGGGTCGGCGAACTGCTCGGTCTCCCACCCGGGCCACGACGTCAGCCACATGTCGATACCGGAGTCGAACAGTTCGTCGGCCTGCACGAAGTCGACGTACTCCGCCACGAGGCGGCCCGGCGCGCCGGGTGCGACACCGATGGTCAGCGTCGAGGGGTCCTCTTCCTGCAGGACCCGGGTGGTCAGCTGCACCGACTCCGGGGTGACGAGGTTGGCGAACCAGCCGCCGTAGTACGCCTGCATCGAGGTGAGGGCGGTGAGGGACGCGATGGCGGTGACGCCGATCTGCGCGGCGCGGCGTGCCCGGAGCACCTCACCGCGCAGCAGCCGGGTCAGCCCCGGGGCGAGGATCAGCATGCAGCCGGGGATCGAATACAGGAACACCCGGAACAGCGCCTCGCCGCCGTATCCCTGAGCCACCAGGATGAGAGCAGGTGAGAACGCCACGACGGCGGGCACGAGCGTGTTGCGCCACTGGTCGCGGTGCCGCAGCAGCCGCACCAGCGTGACGATGCCGGCCGAGATCCACACCAGCAGCGTGACGCCACGCGCGGCCCAGGAGTTCACGACCTGCCCGACGCTGGGGTTACCCAGCGTCTCGTTGCGTGCCGACGGCGTCATGATGTTGCTCAGGAAGTCGAAATTCAGCAGCCGCCCGAACTGACTGAGCACGTTCATGTGCAGCAGCATGTAGCCGATGGCGATCGCGGCGAAGACGACGATGAGGTACTTCGGCCGAACTCGGCCCAGCACGGTCAGCAGGAACACCGCGGCGAGCAGCCAATAGGGGGTGAGCTGGTGGGTCACCACGATCGCGGTGAAGATCGGGACCGCCACCCACGCGGCAGCTCTTGTGCGCACCGATGCCAGCACGAGCGCGACGACCACGATGGCCAACGCGAATCCGATCGCCTGCGGGGAGAGGTAGTCCTGGGCGACCCAGTTGACCGCGTGCGCGCAGAACGCCGCCACGAGCGCCGTCGCGGTGGACTGGCCGTAGGTGCGGGCCAGGAAGAACACCGCAGCGGCGACCGCCAGCTGCGAACCCACCGCGAACCACTGCGCGATGGCGAGCGTCTCGGTGCCGGTCACGGTGTTCAGCCAGGCGATGAACGAGAACGCCCCGGGCCAGTTGTGGTAGATGTCGATGTCCACATCGACCGCGCCGAAGCGCTGGATGTAGTCGATCGGACCGAAGTGCTTGTAGGTCCACGAGTACAGCGGAGCGTCGGTGGAGATGGCGGTGGGGAGCCTCATCATGAGGATCGTCGACACCAGCGCGATACCGGCGGTACGGGTCGCGCGCAGCGCGATGGCCAGGCAGAACGCGATCGTGGCGAGCACGACCGAAACCGGGAAGAGCGGGCTTGCCGCGGCGAGGAGCCCGAACAGGTTCCACGGCGCATCGCGCAGCGACGGCAGTGCCACCGCCCAGGCGACGGCGGCGAGCACGAGGATGATCGCCGGTGTCAGCCATCGGCGCGCGGGGAGGGCCTTGTCGGGTCGGGCGGGGGAGGCCTGAGTGCGTGCAGCGGTGATGGTCATGCCGTCCTCCTGATGGTGAAGGTCGCCACCGCGCCGAGGCAGGTGACGACGGCGAGGATGAGCAGCCACAACAAGGGGTTCCACAGCTGCGCATACACAATGGCGGTGGTCAGCAGCAGCATCACCGAGATCCCGATGGCGGGGATGACGATGGGTGCGAAGTTCGGTGGCAGCACCACCCACGCCCGCACCAGCGCGCCGGGTCCGATGAGGATGAACAGCGCCACGAACGCCAGCGAGAGTCCGGCCGGCAGCGGCAGCATCGCGAGCAGGCCGAAGACGCCGCCGATGGCAGCCAGCGTCGCCCAGCAGCGGCGTTCCATCGCCGGACCGCGCGATGGCGGACCGGCGAGGGTGCCTGCTTCCCGCTGTGCGCGCCGCTCGGCGAAGTAACTCGCCGGGCCGCCGAAGATGCTGCCCAGCTCGACCCGTCCCACTCGCTTGGACTCCTTCGACAGGGTCGAGGATGCCGGCGAGTCGTCCACCGTGGACATCGGCTTGTTCAGCAGTCGCGCGATGGCCCGCGGGGAGCGTGCCACCGCGGCGCCGAGCATGCGCGGATCCAGCGCGACGGTGGTCGCCCACGCGCCGAACCCCCGCCCGTAGCCCACGGCCTGTGCGGTGAGGGCTTCGAGGTCGGCCCGGTGGCGATGCCACACCAGGGCAGACGGTTCGACGACGATCGCCTGGCCGTCGTAGAGCACGCGCATGAACATGTCGAGGTCCTCCCCGCCCTTGGTGCGCGTGCCGGCACCCAGGGCAGTGTCGAAGCCGCCGAGGGCGACCATGTGGTCGCGGCGGATGGCGAAGTTCGCGCCGGTGCCGAATTCGCCGACGCAGAACGGGAACATCGGCAGGTCGGCGGGCGGGTCGCTCAGGCGGAAGACCCGCGAGGCGGTGAGCTTGGACCAGCTGACGCGGGCGTCGAAGTACGCCTGGACTTCGTTGCGCAGCTCGCCGGTGGGCACGACTCCGCTGACGCAGCCGACGTCGTCGGCTCGCGAGAAGCCGGACGCGATAGCCCACAGCCACTGCGGGTCGACGATCACGTCGTCGTCGGTGAACGCGACGATGCTCGCGGTGGCCGCGTGCAGCCCCGCGTTGCGGGCGTGGGAGAGTCCCGCGGCATCCTCCCGCACATAGCGGAACTCCGGGTACTCCGTCCGCAACAGGTCGTGCGTGTCGGTGGTGGCGGGGGCGTTGTCGACCACGACGACCTCGAACGACGGATAGTCGATCGCGCGGATCGCGTCCAGCGCCTCCCGCAGCAGGTCGGCACGGTCCCGGGTGCACACCACGACGCTCACGGGAGTGGGCGCGGGGCGGGCTGCCGGCGGTACCGGCGGCAGTGCGGCCACCGCGTCGCTGAGGGCCTCTGCATCCAGAGCGCCTGCGACGACGGGCAGGGTCACGTAACCGCGGACGGTACCGTGATCGCGCACCAGCAGGCGTGCCCGGTCGAACGCATCACCGGATGCCAGTGCGATCCGATCCGGCGTCGTGGCGATGTCGTCGGCCTCGATCAGGCCGACCCAGATCGCCTCGCGGCGATCGACGTCGCCGTGCAGCGGCATGGCCAGGGGGAGGGTAAGTGTCGTCATGCGGCAACACCTTTCGAGTCGAAGGCGCGTGCGGGAAGATCACGCACGCGGCGGAGTCCGACGGCGCCCACGGCGGCGAGCGCGCAGACCCCGCAGACCATGGCGAGTGCGGCTCCGAGGGCCCCCAGGGTGGGGACGAGCAGCAGCACGACGCCGAACAGGATGGATACGTAGAGCAGGTTGCTCCACAGGACCGGACGCACCCGGTGCCGCGCGCGGGAGAGCGCGGACCAGATGTCGTAGCCGGGACGGATGAGGCTCGCCAGTGCCAGGGCGCCCACGACGGCCATGCCGTACAGGGGCGAGTAGTCCTGGCCGGCGATGAGGAACAGCACCGGGGTGGCGACCGTGGCGGCGACACCGAGCGCACCGACCACCAGGAACACCGTGCGCGTGTAGGCGCCGGCGAGCCCGGCACTCGGGTCGAAGTCGGCAGCGGCGCTCTTGGCCAGCGCGGTGGCGACGCTGACGCCCACCAGGTCCAGCGCGACGCTGAACTGGTAGGCGATGGCGAATACCGCGCCCTCCGCGGGGGAGGACAGCGCGGTCACGATGAACGACAGCGACAGGCCGGCGCACATCACCACGCCCACCGCGACGGCGTTCTGCACTGTGAACAGGCCGAACGCGCGGGCCGTCGGGGCATCCCAGGTGCGGGTGCTGGGTCGCAGCGCCTGTTCCCGGCGCAGCGCCCGGGGCACCAGCGCGAACGCGCCGACGGCGATGGCCATGGCGGCGGGGACGATCGTCGCGGTCACCAGCGGGTGCGGCATGCCGGGCACGGCAAGCGCCAGCAGCGCCAGCAGGGCGAGCTTGACGAGGTTCGCCGAACCGTTGACGATCAGCGTGCCGCGGGCGTCGGCGGCGCCGGCCAGCGCCTGGGTCTGCACGTTGAACAGCGCCCACGCGACAGTGCACACCATCACACCGACGACGGTGACCACGCCCGGCAGCCCGGGGCGCAGCACGACGGCGACCAGCCCGCCCGCCGCCAGGCCCGCCGCCGCGCCGAGCGCCGCCGTCACCGCGTAGGCGCGACGCAGCACCGACCACGCGGCCGGGCCGCCCATCGGCAGCATGACCACCAGTGCGCTGCCGGGACCATTGGATGCCAGTGCAGCGGCGGCCATGATGATCGACAGTGCCGAGGCCTCCAGGCCCAACTGCGTCTGCGGGATCCACACCGCGGCGAGCATCCAGAAGACGAACCCCGACAGTGAGGTGACGGCATACCCCGACGACAGCCACAGCGAGTCGCGCGTGATGCGTCGCCCCACCGCGGCGGTGTGGTCGGATACAGCGCTGCGGGGGGCCGCAGTCATACAGCCGCCTTCTGGGTCAGCGACCCGCGGGTGCCGCCGGTGCGCACCTGGGCGAACCGGCCTCGTACGTAGCCGGCGCCGGCCAGGCCCAGCGAGAGCAGGATCGCCGTGACGGCGACGAGACCCTGCGGTCCGCGGCGCAGTTCCCGCCACACCGCGGCGGGGAGCACTCTGGTGGCGTAGGCGGACTCGGCCGACAGGGCGTCCTGGCGGCCGACCGTGCGGGCGATGCCCGCCTTGGAAAGCCCCTCACACCAGCTGCGGTGCGCGACGTAGGCCATGCGCACGCGATCGGCGCTGACGTGGTGACGCACGCGGGCCGACGGCTCATAGTGCACGACGTGGGCCGGGTCGACCTGGCGCAGCTTGATGCACACTTCGGTCTCCTCGCATCCGATCGGGAGCTTCCCGACGCGACCGGTGTCGGCGTTGAACCCGCCGATGGCCAGCAGCGGTTCCCGGCGGAAGGCCATCGAGCACCCCATCACGTTGCGCACCGGACCGGGTTCGGTGGGAAGGCCGCGATAGCTGCATCCGACGATCCACAGCAGTTCGTCGGGCAGCACGGCAGGCGCTTCGCCCGGCCAGATGGGCACGGCGCTGCCGCCCACGGCGACCACCGACGGGTCGGTGAAGCCGCCGATCAGCGTGTCGAGCCAGCCGGGGTCGGCGACCGCGTCGTCGTCCAGGAAGGCGACGATGTCACCGACGGCGACGCGCAGCGCAGTGTTTCGGCCGGAGGACAGGCCACGCGGGCCCTCGTTGGCCATCACGCGAGCCTCGGGCCACCGGGCGAGGGCGCGCTCGAGCAACTCGTCGTTGTGGTCGACGACGAGGATCGTTTCGTCTGCGCTGCCCTGGGCGGACACCGAGGCCATGGCCAGCGCGAGCTGATCCCAGCGGTCGAGTGTGTAGGCGCAGATTACGACACTGACCGTCATCACCGGCCGATCGACTCCACGCGCTCCTCGGCGCGCAGCGGCGCGGGTGCCGCTGCGGCGGCGATGAGGCCTGCGCCTCGCTTTGATCCCCACCGCTTGGCACGCTCGTCGAGCACGGTGCGCAGCACCCGCAGCCCGTCGGTGATGGCGTTGAGGTTGCTCTCGCCGTGGATGCGGGGCAGCTCGACGCTCGGCACCTCGACCACGCGAAGCCGGTTCTCCGCCATGCGGCAGGTCAGCAGCGTCTCGATTTCGAAGCCGTCGCCCCACACCATCTGCCCCTCGGCGCCGGGGATGTTCGCGGCGGGGAGCTGGAGGCCGGGGAGGATGCGGCGCCAGAAGGCGTTGTAGCCGTAGCAGAGGTCGGAGTGACGGGTGCCGAGCAGGATGTTCGTCAGCAGGTTCAGGCCGCGGTTGCCGAGGTTCCGGTGGAAGGTGATGTCCTCGCTCGCGCCACCGGCCATGTAGCGGCTGCCCTTGCTGACATCGGCGCCGCGCAGGAGCGCGTCGACGAAGCGGGGGATCTCGTCGGCGTCGGCCGAGCCGTCGGCGTCGAACATGACGATGATGTCGCCGGTGGCGTGCTCGAACCCGCACACCAGCGCGTTGCCCTTGCCCTTGCGGGTCTGGGTGATGACCTCGACGCCCGGGCGGACGCGGCGGGCGACATCGGCGGTGCCGTCGACGGAGTGGCCGTCGACGACGATGATCTCGTGGACGTCGGGAAGCAGCGGCAGCACGATCTCCAGGTTCCTCGCCTCGTTTCGGGCGGGAACGATGATCGATACGCGGGGCGCGGGGTGCTGGGGTGAAGTCACAGTGAGTCGCCTTTTCCTTTGGGGGAGCACAAACGGATGGGGGTTGTCGGTGATGGCACGGACACGGGGCTGGTTTGCGCGTGTTGCGCGTCTCGGCGCCGGCGGTGTCGTGTCTCTTATGGAGACCCCCGGCGGCGCTCTGATAGTCCGCTGTCGATGGTTCGAGCGTTCCGGCCGGGTGTTACATCCGTGTGAACGCTACCGATGAGTCGCGTAACGGAAGGGCCGAAACCTGTCCCCTCTTCGGTGGACAGAGCCGTTTTTTCGCGGTTTTTCGTCCCCCTTTCGGGGGACAGCGGCCCACTTCCGGCGCGTCACGTCCCCCATTCGGTGGACAATCAGGAAAACCGGTCCACAATGGAATCAAGCGGCTGTCTGGGAGGACAGGGACCCCCGGAGATCGACCGGGGAAGCCCCGTTGGCCGAGGGAGGCCTGGCACATGCGAAAGACACCGAAGGTGACGGCGTTGCCGACCGATATGTGCGCGTGCGGTCACCTCCGCGAAGCACACGAGCATTACCGTCGCGGCACCGAATGCGCCATCTGTGACGTGCAGTCGTGCTCGTCCTTCACCGTGGTCACCGTGCCGGAGTACTCGCGCACGCGCTGACCCGGTTCCCGCGCGTGACGGCCACGCCGGGGGCGTGGCATCCGTAGACTGACTCCTCGTGGTCACCCGTCTGTCGCACTTCTTCCTCCGTACCCTCCGTGAAGACCCCGCCGATGCGGAGGTCACGAGCCATCGGCTGCTCGTGCGCGCCGGCTACATCCGCCGCCAGGCGCCGGGCGTGTTCGCCTGGTTGCCGCTGGGGTTGCGGGTCAAGGGCAAGATCGAGCAGATCGTGCGCGAAGAGATGGCCGCAGCCGGCGCTTACGAGGTGCACTTCCCGGCGCTGCTGCCGCGTGAGCCCTACGAGGTCACCGGCCGGTGGGAGGAGTACGGCGATGCGCTGTTCCGCCTGCAGGACCGCAAGGGTGCCGACTACCTGCTGGCCCCCACCCACGAAGAGGTCTTCACGCTGCTGGTGAAGGACCTGTACTCGTCGTACAAGGACCTGCCGCTGACGATCTATCAGATCCAGGACAAGTACCGCGACGAGGCGCGCCCCCGTGCCGGGCTCCTGCGCGGACGCGAATTCACGATGAAGGACGCCTACTCCTTCGACTACACCGACGCGGGACTGGATGCCTCCTACGAGGCGCAGCGCGACGCGTACGAGCGCATCTTCCAGCGGCTGGGCCTGGAGTACGTCATCGTGCAGGCGGATGCCGGCGCGATGGGCGGCTCCCGCTCCGAGGAGTTCCTGCACCCCACCCCGGTGGGCGAGGACACGTTCGTGCGCTCCGCGGGTGGCTACGCCGCGAACGTCGAGGCCTTCACAACGGTCGTCCCGGAGTCCATCCCGTTCGACGGTCTGCCGCAGCCGGTGATCTTCGACTCGCCGGACACTCCCACGATCGACACGCTCGTGACGCACTGCAACGCACAGCTGCCCGGCGACTACACCGCAGCGGACACGCTGAAGAATGTGGTGCTGGCGCTGCGCCACCTCGACGGCACGCGGGAACTGGTCGTCATCGGCCTCCCAGGCGACCGCGATATCGACGACAAGCGGGTCGAGGTCGCCTTCGCCCCCGCCGAGGTGGAGCAGGCGACCGAGGCGGACTTCGCCGGCCAGCCGCTGCTGGTGAAGGGCTACATCGGACCGTGGTCCGAGAAGGGCCCGATCCTCGGCGAGGAGTCGGCCACCGGCATCCGCTATCTGCTGGATCCCCGTGTGGTGGACGGCACGTCGTGGATCACCGGCGCGAACATCGACCAGAAACACGTGCACTCGCTTGTGGCGGGACGCGACTTCACCGCCGATGGGTTCATCGAGATCGCCACCGTGCGCGCGGGCGACCCCGCCCCCGACGGCTCCGGCCCGGTGGAGCTCGCGCGCGGCATGGAGATCGGTCACGTCTTCCAGCTCGGCCGTAAGTACGCCGACGCCCTGGGGCTGAAGGTGCTCGACGAGAACGGCAAGCTCGTCACCGTCACGATGGGCTCCTACGGCATCGGCATCACGCGCATCCTCGCGATCATCGCCGAGCTCAACAACGACGACAAGGGCCTGATCTGGCCGGCGTCGGTCGCGCCCTTCGACGTGCACGTGGTGGCCACCGGTCGGGATGCTCTCGCGTTCGAGCTGGCCGAGAAGCTCTCCGCCGACCTGGATGCCGCGGGGCTGGACGTGCTCTTCGACGATCGGCCGAAGGTGTCGCCGGGAGTGAAGTTCGGCGACGCCGAGCTGGTCGGCGTGCCGCAGATCGTCATCGTGGGCCGCGGCGCCGCCGACGGTCAGGTGGAGCTGTGGGACCGACGCACCGGCGAGCGCGATGTGGTCGCCGCGACGGAGGTCGTCGCCCGACTCACTCGCTGAGCCGGATCACAGGGCCGCGTAGCGCGCGCGGAATCCGCAGAACACGCCGTACGCGATGAACCCGATGCCCACCGCGCCCACCGCGGCGGTGCCCAGCGGCATGCCCAGCAGTGCCTGCAGGGCGCCGTCGAGACCGCCGGCCGCCGAGGCGTCCGCCGTGGTGGCGGCTACGAGCAGCAGGATGCCGATGATCACCAGGGCGATGCCCTTGGCGATGAACCCGGCCACCCCCAGCGTCGTCACGGCGTTGCCGAGGCGGGTGTCGGGGATGTCCATCTTGTTGTGGAAGCTGTGCCGCACCCCCATCACCACGAAGACGATGCCGCCGATGCCGACCCCGAGTCCCACGAGCCCCAGCACGTAGGGCCCGCCGGGGATCGTCAGCACGCCGCGGCTGGCGTCCTCGGCGGCGGCCTCGGCATCGGGTCTGGCACCCAGCGCGACGGCTGCCGCGATGATCCCCAGCGCAAGGAACACCACCGCCTGCCCCCACTCCGACACGCGCACCCCCCACTTCTTGGCGAGTCCCTTCGCATCACCCCGCGGGTCGCGCACGATCACGCCTTCGGCCAGATGCCAGGTGGCCAGCGCCCACAGTGCGATCGCCAGCACCCACAGGGCGGCAAAGCCCAGCGGTGCGCCTCCGATGGCCTTGAAGGCGCCGGTCTGGTCGCCGTCGCCGTCGCCGCCGAACGCGATGATCAGCGCGATGACGCCGATGAGCGCATGCACGATGCCGTTGGCGGCGTACCCGGCGCGCGCGCCGATCCGTGTCGCGGGGTGGTGCGCGATCTCGCGGGCGGCGCGCTTGGGTGCAGCTTCGGTCACCGCCACAGCCTAGGGCTCACGCAGGGTTTGCCGAGGCGGCCGCCGGTACGATTCCCGGGTGAACAGCCAAGGTCGCGGATTCAAGGCCCGGTGGGCCTCGCTGCCGCGACTCATCGGGCGGGCGCCCGCCCCGGTGCTGCTGGTCGTGGGTCTCATCGTCGTGGCGCTGGGCCTGCTCATCGTGTTCCGCCCGCTCACGTCGCTGCTGCTGCTGGCGGTGTACATCGGGGCCAGCGCGATCGTCGCCGGCGCCGTGGAGCTGCTCTCGCCGCATCGCTCCAGCTGGTGGAACCGGGCGTTCGGCGTGGTGTGGATCGTCGGCGGGCTCGCGGTGGCCATCTGGTTCGGTCCCCGGCTCGATCTGCTCCCTGCAGCCCTCGCGGTGCTGCTGATGGTCGCCGGTGTCGCCTCGGTCGGCGACGCGCTGCGAAAGGGCACGGTCAGCCAGCGCGTGCTGGATTTGACCTGGGGCGGGGCGCAGATCGTCTTCGGCGTGCTGGCGCTGACCTGGCCGGACGTCAGCGTGCTCGTTGTGGCGGTGCTCTTCGGTGCGCGCACGGTCGTCTTCGGGGCGCAGCTGATCGCGCGCGGCGTGCGCGCGATCGTGGCGGACGGGCGTGCGGATGCCGCGCCGGAACGGCCTGCGCCCAGCCGCCGCCGACGCGCCTGGGCGGCCGCGGGCCGCTACGCCGTCGCGCTGCTGCTGGTGGCGACGGCCGCCGGCGGGTCCTGGCTCAACTCCTGGCTGGCCGACGGCGCGCCCGTCATCGACGCGTTCTACGAGCCGCCCGCTGAGCTGCCCGACGGCCACGGCCGGCTGATCCGCTCCGACGACTACATGGGCGCCGCCCCCGCCGGGGCCAGCGTGCGGCGCATGCTCTACACGACCCGCTCCGCCCTCGGCGACCCCGCGGTGGGCAGTGCCCTGGTGATCATTCCGAATGAGCCGTCCGACGAGCCCCGACCCGTCGTCATCTGGAACCACGGCACCACCGGCGTCGCCCGTGGGTGCGCACCGAGCCTGGCCGGAGGGACGGCGACGCGGTGGGCGATCCCCGATGTCGACCGTGCCGTCGCCAACGGCTGGGTCGTGGTCGCCCCCGATTACAGCGGGCAGGGGGCGCCGGGGGACTTCCCGTATCTGATCGGTCGGGGCGAGGCCCGCTCCGCGCTGGACGCGGTGCTGGCCGCGGGTGAGTTCGATGATCTGGTGTTGTCTCCGCGCACCCTCGTGTGGGGGCATTCGCAGGGTGGGCACGCGGCGCTGTGGACCACGCAGATCGCGCCGGAGTACACCCCGGGAATAGACGTGCGGGGGACGGCGTTGCTCGCCCCGGCGGCCGACCCGCTTGCGCTGGCCGAGGAGCTCGCCCGGCCCGGGGCGGGGGCGCTGCTGACGGTGATGGTCTCGTGGGTGCTGGTGCCGTACGCGGAGACGTACGCCGATGTGAAGCTGGAGGATTACGTCGCCTCCGGTGCCCGCCAGGTGGTCCGTGAAATGGCGCAGCGGTGTCTGAGCGAACCGGGTGTCGTCGTATCAGCGCTGACCGCGCTGGGCCTGTCCGAGGACGACCCGATCGACGTGGCGGACCTCACGACCGGGGCGCTGGGCAAGCGGCTCGCCGAGAACGTCCCGGAGGGACCATGGGGGACGCCGATCTTCGTGGGCTGGGGCTCTGACGACGAGGTGCTGCCCACGGTGCTGCAGCGCCAGCTGGTGACCCGGCTGTGCGGCAGCGGGGAGCGTGTGTTCCGCTGGGTGGTGCCCGGCGGGCATCACCAGGACATCCTGCAGCCGCGGTCACACGCTCTGCCGTTGATGCTGCAGTGGAGCGAGACCGTGATGGATGCCGAGATCGACACCGAGGCGCAGGCTCTGCGCGCCGACCGTGTGCTCGACTCCTGCCCGAGGTGAACGCGGGCCGCTCCCAGGGTCTGGACACACGGCATCCGGTAAGGTATTGGGGATGCGGCTGCGCTTCTGCGCGCCGCGACAAGCTGAATAGGGAGGACACCGTGGACATCGATCTCGGACTGTTGAAGACGATCGAGCGCGAGAAGGAGATCCCGTTCGATGAGCTCGTGCGCATCATCGAGCAGGCGATCCTCACCGCCTACGGAAAGCACACCTCCGCGACCGACGAGGTGCCGGCAGGCACGCGGGTCGAGCTGGACCGCAAGACCGGTCATGTCGCCATCTACGTGCCGCTGATCGACGACGAGGGTGCCGTGGTCGGCGAGGAGGAGACGACGCCCGAGGACTTCGGCCGTATCGGCGCCTTCGCCGCCAAGCAGGTCATCAGCCAGCGCCTGCGCGACATCGCCGACGAAGCCGTGCTGGGAGAGTTCCGCGGCAAGGAGGGCGACATCGTCGCCGGCATCGTGCAGCAGGGCCCCAACCCCCGCATGGTGCACGTCGACCTCGGCACGGTCGAGGCGATCCTGCCCCCGGAGGAGCAGGTGGCGGGGGAGACCTACCCGCACGGCTCTCGCCTGCGCGTCTACGTCACGAGCGTGTCGAAGGGCCTGAAGGGCCCCCAGATCACCGTTTCGCGCACCCACCCCGGCCTGGTGCGCAAGCTCTTCGCCCTCGAGGTGCCCGAGATCGCCTCCGGTCTCGTGGAGATCGTCTCGCTGGCGCGCGAAGCCGGCCACCGCACCAAGGTCGCCGTCTCCACCACCGACCCGTCGATCAACGCCAAGGGTGCCTGCATCGGCGAACTGGGACGCCGCGTGCGCGCGGTGACCGAGGAGCTCGGCGGCGAGAAGATCGATATCGTCGACTACCACCCGGAGCTGGCCGCGTTCGTCGCGAACGCCCTCTCGCCGGCGAAGGTCACGTCGAGCTTCATCCTCGACGCGTCCACGAAGGCCGTGCGCGCCCTCGTCCCCGACTACCAGCTGTCGCTGGCGATCGGCAAGGAGGGTCAGAACGCCCGTCTGGCCGCCAAGCTCACCGGCGCGAAGATCGACATCCAGCCCGACAGCATCCTCGAGGAGAGCTGATCCCTCCGGTTCACCGGAGGGGTGGCATCCGCTGCGGATCCAGGAGGGGGTAGGATGGAACCCGTTCGAACGTGCGTGGGGTGCCGCGCACGTGCCCCCCGGGCCACGCTCACCAGAGTCGTGGCCTTCGATACGCAGCTCGTCCTCGACGAGAGCGCATCGATGCCGGGACGGGGTGCGTGGGTGCACGCCACGCGTGAATGCGTGGATGCCGCCATCAGGCGCCGTGCCTTCGGACGAGCATTGCGTGTGTCAGGTTCGCTTGACACGCAGACCCTTCAGAACCACTTCCAGCGAAACGGCTGAACGGCTATGGACTCAAAGTGAACGGCTCGAAATGAGACCCGTCCGCAACTAGCGGTCTGCCCTGTCTGGGGCAGGCCTTCAGACAGGAGAATTGTGGCAAAACCACGCGTGCACGAGATCGCTTCCGAGCTCGGCGTCGACAGCAAGGTCGCGCTTGCGAAGCTGAAGGAGCTCGGCGAATTCGTCAAGAGCCCTTCCTCGACCATTGAGCCCCCGGTGGCTCGCAAGCTCCGTCAGGCCCTGCAGGCCGACGGTGCCAAGCCCGCCGCCGGCGCACCCGCCCCCGGCGCATCCGCGCGTCCTGCCGGCCGTCCCGGCCCGGCTCGTCCGGCAGCGCCCGCCGCACCGGCCCCCGCCGCCCCGGCAGCAGCTCCGGCGCCCGCACCGGCACCGGCAGCCCCCGCGGCTCCGGCAGCGCCTGGCGGCACCCGCCGCGGAGCCTGCCGCTCCCGCGGCACCCGCCGCCGCAACGCCGGCTCCGGCCCAGCCCGAGACCGCCAAGCCCGCTGAGGGTGGCGCCGCAGCCGGCGCGCCCACCCCGGGTGCTCCGCGTCCCGGTGGTGCTCCGCGCCCCGGCAACAACCCCTTCGCTTCCGCGCAGGGCATGGGTCAGCGCCCCGCAGGTCCCCGTCCGGGCAACAACCCGTTCGCATCGACTCAGGGCATGGGCCAGCGGCCCAGCCCGGGCAACATCCCCCGTCCGCAGGCACCGCGTCCCGGCGCACCCCGTCCGGGCGCACCGCGTCCCGGTGGCGCCGGTCGCCCCGGTGGCGGCGGTCGTCCCGGCGCTCCGTTCCAGCAGCGTCCCGGCGGTCCCGGCCGTCCCGGTGGTGCTACCGGCGGTCCCGGTCGTCCCGGTGGCGGTCCCCCCGCAGGTGGTTTCGCCGGTCGTCCCGGTGGCGGCGGTGGCCGTGGTCGTGGACCCGGCGGTGGCACCGCAGGTGCCTTCGGTAAGGGTGGCGGCAAGTCCAAGCAGCGCAAGTCGCGTCGGGCGAAGCGGCAGGAATTCGAAATGCGGTCGGCGCCGGTCGTCGGCGGCATCAACGTCTCGCGCGGTAACGGCGAGATCATCCGCATGCGCCGCGGCGCATCGATCGCCGACTTCGCCGACAAGATCGAGGCCATCACCGGTTACACGGTGCAGCCCGGCACGCTCGTGACGATCCTGTTCAACCTCGGCGAGATGGCCACGGCCACCGAGTCGCTGGATGAGGCGACGTTCGAGGTGCTCGGTGCCGAGCTCGGCTACAAGATCCAGATGGTCTCGCCCGAGGATGAGGACAAGGAGCTCCTCGAGGGCTTCGGTCTGGACCTCGAGGCGGAGCTGGAAGCCGAGAGCGAAGACGACCTCGAGATCCGTCCGCCCGTCGTGACCGTCATGGGTCACGTCGACCACGGTAAGACGCGACTGCTCGACGCGATCCGTCAGACCAACGTGGTCGCCGGTGAAGCCGGTGGCATCACGCAGCACATCGGTGCCTACCAGGTGTGGACTGAGCACGAGGGCATCGAACGGGCCATCACCTTCATCGACACCCCCGGTCACGAGGCGTTCACCGCCATGCGTGCCCGAGGTGCGCAGGTCACCGACCTCGCGATCCTCGTGGTCGCCGCCGATGACGGCATCATGCCGCAGACGGTGGAGGCGCTGAACCACGCGCAGGCGGCCGGCGTGCCGATCGTCGTCGCGGTCAACAAGGTGGACAAGCCCGACGCCAACCCGGGCAAGGTGCGCCAGCAGCTGACCGAGTACGGCCTGGTCGCCGAGGAGTATGGCGGCGACGTCATGTTCGTCGACGTGTCGGCTCGTGAGGGCACCAACATCCAGGCTCTCCTGGATGCGGTCCTGCTGACCGCCGACGCCGGGCTGGACCTCACGGCCAACCCGAACAAGGCTGCTCGTGGTGTCGCGATCGAAGCGAAGCTCGACAAGGGCCGCGGTTCCATCGCCACCGTGCTGATCCAGTCCGGAACGCTGCGCATCGGTGACGCGATCGTCGCCGGCACGGCATACGGCCGTGTCCGTGCGATGGTCGACGAGAACGGCGACGCGGTCGAAGAGGCTTACCCCTCGCGTCCCGTGCAGGTGCAGGGTCTGAACTCCGTGCCCCGAGCCGGTGACACGTTCATCGTCACCGAGGAGGATCGCCTCGCCCGTCAGATCGCTGAGAAGCGTGAAGCGGCCGAGCGCAACGCCCAGCTGGCCAAGGCCCGCAAGCGCATCTCGCTCGAGGACTTCACCCGTGCTCTCCAGGAGGGCAAGGTCGAGTCGCTCAACCTCATCATCAAGGGTGACGTCTCCGGTGCCGTTGAGGCGCTGGAGGAGTCGCTGCTGAAGATCGAGGTCGACGAATCAGTGCAGCTGCGGATCATCCACCGCGGTGTGGGTGCCGTGACCGAGTCCGACGTGAACCTCGCGACGATCGACAACGCGATCGTCATCGGGTTCAACGTCCGCCCCGACGCCAAGGCGCGTGAGCGTGCTCAGCGTGAGGGTGTGGACATCCGGTTCTACTCGGTCATCTACAACGCGATCGACGATGTCGAGCAGTCGCTCAAGGGCCTGCTCAAGCCGGAGTACGAAGAGGTCCGGTCGGGCGTCGCCGAGATCCGCGAGGTGTTCCGCTCCTCCAAGTTCGGCAACATCGCCGGTGTCATCGTCCGCTCCGGCACGATCACCCGCAACGCCAAGGCGCGAGTCATTCGCGACGGCGTTGTCATCGCGGACGGCCTGGCGATCGAATCGCTGCGTCGCTTCAAGGATGACGTCACCGAGGTGCGTACGGACTACGAAGCCGGTATCGGCCTCGGCAAGTTCAACGACATCCAGATCGGTGACGAGATCGAAACCACCGAGATGGTCGAGAAGCCGCGAGGCTGATCGATCGGCGGGGGGGCCGGCCGGCGGCCCCCCCCTGCCCCACCACGGGGGGGAACCAGTGGTAAGAGGCGGAGGGGTGCGGTCCGCCAACCCCCCGTGCGGGGCTCGAGCCGGCGGGGCTGATCGATCGGCGGGGGGCGCCGACCGGCGCCCCCCGCTTCCACCTCCAGGGAGAGAACCATGTCTTCAGAGCGTCAGGCCAGACTGGCCGATCGCATCCGCGTGCTCATCGCGGAGCGGCTCGAAAAGGGTCTTCGCGACCCCCGTTTGGGCTTCACGACGATCACCGACGTGAAAGTCACCGGTGACCTGCAGCACGCCTCCGTCTTCTACACGGTGCTGGGCACCGAGAAGGAGCGCAACGACTCGGCCGAGGCCCTCAAGGCCGCGACCGGGATGCTGCGCAGCGAAGTGGGCCGCCAGCTCAGCATCCGGCTCACCCCGACCCTCGAGTTCATCCCCGACGCGATCCCCGAGAACGCCGGGCACATCGAGGATCTGCTGCGCGAAGCGCGCGAGCGCGACGCCGCCGTGGCGGGGCTCGCGACCGGCGCCGTGTACGCCGGCGAGCCCGACCCCTACGTCAAGCCCCGCACCGAAGACGCCGAGTGAGTATTCCCGCTCGCGAGTGAGTATTCACGTCGTCGAGTGAGTATTCAGCGGGGGAGCGCGAGCATCCCGCCGGATGCCTCGGCGAGGCCGTCCGCGATGAGCGAGTCGATCGCACGGTCCCGCTGCCGCTGATCCGGCCAGTTCGCGATCACCGCGTCGAGGGCGACCGCGTGCGCGTCGGCATCCCGCAGCACCCGCAGCACCGCACCCCGCGCCTGCCGGTCGCTGCCTTCGTAGCGTGCCTGCCGGCGGCGCTCGTCGCCGGTGTCCGGGTACCCGGCCGCGCGCCACGCGCACACCCGGGCGAGCGGGCACACCTCACACCGGGGCGACCGGGCTGTGCAGACCACCGCCCCCAGCTCCATCGTCGCGGCGTTGACGGCCGCCGCCTCCGCATCGTCGGCCGGCAGCACCGCCGCCATCGCCGCCAGGTCCCGCTTGGCGGGGGAGCCCGGCTGCGATCGGCCGTCGACGGCGCGGGCGAGCACTCGGCGTGTGTTGGTGTCGACGACAGGATGCCGGTGACCGTACGCGAATGCGGCCACGGCGCGTGCCGTGTAGTCGCCGATCCCGGTCAATGCCAGCAACTGGTCGACATCCGACGGCACCTGCCCGTCGTGCCGGTCGCGGATCTGGACCGCCGCGCGGTGCAGCCACAGCGCCCGCCGCGGATACCCGAGGTTCGCCCACTGCCGCACCGCCTCTGCCGGGGCATCCCCGGCGAGATCCGCCGGCGTCGGCCACCGCTCCAGCCACGCGGTCAGGTGCGGCACCACTCGGGCGACCGGCGTCTGCTGCAGCATGAACTCGCTGACCAGCACGCCCCACGCCCCGAACCCGGGGCGGCGCCACGGCAGGTCCCGCGCGTTGTCCCGGTACCACGCGATGAGCGGGGTGGCGATGTCGGGCACCGGATCAGCCTACGTGGCGGCCAGGCGCCCAGGCGCCCGGGCGGCGAGGGCACCTGCGCCCGGCCGCACACCGCACGCGTCGTAGGCTGGAGGGATGCCGCAGCCCACCGCCCCCGCCCTGTGGCGTGACCTGCGCGACGAGGTGCGCCAGCACCTGCCGCGCGGACGCGTGATCATCGCCGTCGACGGGATCGACGGCGCAGGCAAGACCTGGTTCGCCGATGGCCTGGCGACCGCGTTCACCGGACCCGTGCTGCGCGCCTCCGTCGACGGCTTCCACCGCCCGCGCGCCGAGCGCTACGCCCTCGGGCGCACCTCGCCCGAGGGTTTCTACCGCGACTCCTACGACTACGACACGTTCCGCCGCACCCTGATCGACCCCTTCCGCGCCGGAGCACCATTGCGCACCGCGGTGTGGGACGTCGACCGCGACGAGCCCGTCGACGTGCCGCCGCAGACCGCGCCGGAAGATGCCGTCCTCATCGTCGACGGCATCTTCCTGCACCGCCCGGAACTGCGGGGACTGTGGAACTGGTCGCTCTGGCTGGACGTCCCCGTCGACGTCGCGTTCGCGCGGATGGCCGAGCGCGACGGCACTGACCCCGACCCGTCGGCGGCGTCGAACCGGCGTTACCGCCAGGGCCAGGAGCTGTACCTGCGCGAAGCGGACCCGCGCCAGGCGGCATCCGCCATCATCGACAACACCGACTGGGACCACCCGCAGCGCACGTACCGGGACTTCTGCTGATGGCCGGCATCCTGCTGGTGGACAAACCCGGCGGCATCACGAGCCACGACGTCGTCTCCCGCGCCCGCAAGGCGCTGGGCACCCGCAAGATCGGGCACGCCGGCACGCTCGACCCGATGGCGA
This sequence comes from Microbacterium sp. zg-YB36, assembly GCF_024623575.2. Lineage (NCBI taxonomy): Bacteria > Bacillati > Actinomycetota > Actinomycetes > Micrococcales > Microbacteriaceae > Microbacterium > Microbacterium sp. zg-YB36. Next base: position 88,956 of record NZ_JANJFD020000012.1, on the reverse strand, counting down.
CGGGCCTGCTCGTGCTCGGAGTGGACAGCGCGACCAGGCTGCTGACCTACATGGTCGGGCTCGACAAGACCTACGAGGCGACGATCCGCCTGGGCGTCGCCACCGATTCCGACGACGCCGACGGCGCGGTGACGGCGACGGCGGATGCCGCGGCGATCGCGGCCGTCGCGCCGGAGGCGATCGCCCGCGGCATCGCCGAGCTCACCGGCGACATCTCCCAGGTGCCCAGCCGCGTGTCGGCGATCAAAGTCAACGGCAAGCGCGCGTATGACCTCGTGCGTGCCGGGGAGGACGTGCAGCTTGCCTCGCGCGCCGTCACGGTGTCGCGTTTCGACGTCGTCACGACCCGACGCAGCGAGACCGCGATCGACCTGGACGTCGTCGTCGATTGCACCAGCGGCACCTACATCCGCGCCCTGGCCCGCGACCTCGGCGGCGCACTCGGGGTCGGTGGGCACCTCACTGCACTGCGTCGCACCCGCATCGGACCGTTTTCGGTGACCGATGCCGTCGCGATCGACGACATCGACGCGTCGCGGCTGGTGCCGCAGGCGCAGGCCGCCGCCGGCGTGCTGGGCACCTTCCCGGTCACCGCCGATGAGGCACGGGATCTGCGCCAGGGCAAGCGCCTGACTGGTGCCGCTGAACGGCTGCACGGGCCGCACATGGCCGCGATCGACCCCGACGGCCGCCTGGTCGGCGTGGTGGAGCGCCGCGGCGCGGATGTGAAGAGCGCCATGAACATCCCCGAGGATGCCGCATGATCCTGTGGTTCGCGTACGTGCAGGTCGCCGTCGCCACTGTCGCCGGGCTGTTGTGCCTCACGCTGGGACTGGCAGGACGCCGCCCCAGCGACCTCACGGTGGGCGGGCTGGCGCTGGTGGAGCTGCTGCTGCTGGCGCAGGTGGTCATCGGCATCGTCGCGCCCCTGGCGGGCAACCCGCCGTCGGGCAGCCTGCTGGAATTCTGGGTCTACCTCGTCTCGGCGGTGCTGCTGCCGCCGGCCGCGGTGGCGTGGGCGCTCATCGAGCGCAGCCGCTGGAGCACCGTGATCATGGGGGTGGCGGCGCTGTCGGTGGCCGTCATGGTGTGGCGGATGCAGGTCATCTGGACGGTTCAGGTCGCGTGAGCCGCCCGCCGGCCACCACGCCTACACTGGAGCGCGATATGTCTTCCCGCCCGCGCATGACCGGCGTCGGCCGTGTGCTCGTGGTCGTCTACGCGATCATGGCCCTCGCCGCGACCGGGCGCTCCTTCGTGCAGATCGTCGAGAGGTTCGACGAGGCGCCGCTCGCCTACGGTCTGTCGGCGGCTGCTGCGGTGGTCTACATCGTCGCCACGCTCGCCCTGGTGTTCGCCGGCAACCGCTTCTGGTACGTCGTGGCGTGGGTTGCGATCTGCTTCGAGCTGACCGGGGTGATCGTCGTCGGCACGCTGACCTTCGTCATGCCCGCGCTGTTCGACCACCCCACGGTGTGGTCGTGGTACGGCGAGGGGTACCTCTTCATCCCGCTCGCGCTGCCCTTCCTGGGGCTGTGGTGGCTCGCGAGCAACCGCCCCGGCGCAGCCGCCGTGGCACCCGAACCCGTCGCCGAGAGGTCGTCCTGGTGATCACGTTCCACGATCCCGCAGAGGTCCCCGCCGGCTTCGGCCCATCGGTGGTCGTGATCGGCAAGTTCGACGGTGTGCACACCGGCCATCGTGCCGGCATCGACCGCGCCCGCGTCGAGGCCGCCGCCGAGCGCGCCCGCGTCGTCGCGGTGACCTTCGACCGCAACCCGCTGCGTCTGCTGCGCCCGCAGGCGTGCCCGGAGGACCTCGTCAGCCTCGACCAGAAGCTCGCGCTGCTCGCCGACACGGGGGTGGATGCCACGCTCGTGCTGCGCTTCGACCGGGCGATGGCGGACCTCCCGGCCGATGAGTTCGTGCGCACCGTGCTGGTGGACGCGATCGGCGCGGTCACGGTGTTCGTGGGCCGCGACTTCCGCTTCGGCCGCGGGGGAGCGGGAAACCCGCAGCTGCTGGCTGAGCTCGGCCGCGAGTACGGGTTCCGCGTCGAGGTCATCGACGACATCCGCGCGCACGACGACGGCCGCCGGGTCTCGTCCACCTGGATCCGCAACCTGCTCGACGCCGGCGACGTCGAGACCGCCGCCCGCCTGCTCGGACGCCCTCCCGCGGTGCGCGGCGTGGTGGTGCACGGCCTCAAACGCGGCCGCGAACTCGGCTTCCCCACCGCCAACCTGTCGCCGCAGACCGAGGGGTTCGTCCCGGCGGACGGCGTCTACGCCGGCTGGCTCGTCGACGAGGGCGCGATCGACCGGGCGGATGCCGCGCCCAACCCGCACGCGACCACTCGCTATCCGGCCGCGATCTCGGTGGGCGTCAATCCCACGTTCGACGACGTCACACTGCGTCAGGTCGAGGCTTATGTGCTCGACGAGACCGACCTCGACCTGTACGGCCACCGCGTGGAGGTGCACTTCACCCGGCGCATCCGCGGCATGGTCGCCTTCGAGGGGATCGACGCACTCATCGCGCAGATGGGCGACGACGTGCAGCGCGTGCGGGCCGCGCTGCGGTAGGCGTCAGTACGACGACTCGTCGACGGCGCCCGCGGACTGCTCGCCGGCGAGGACCGCGCGCAGGCCGCCGAGGATCGTCGCACTCGCGCTCGTGCCCAGGCGGGTGGCGCCGGCATCGAGCATCGCCAGCGCGGTGTCCAGGCTCCGCACCCCGCCGGAGGCCTTCACCTGCACGCGGGAGCCGACCGTGGCGCGCATGAGACGCACGTGCTCGACGGTCGCGCCGCCGCCGGCGAACCCGGTGGAGGTCTTCACGAAGTCGGCGCCGCCGGCTTCGGTCAGCCGGCTGCCGCGGGCGATCTGCTCGTCGTCGAGCAGGCTCGTCTCGAGGATCACCTTGGTCACGAGACCTCCGGCGGCATCCACCACGGCACGGATGTCGCTGGTGACCTCGTCGTCGAAGCCGGACCGCAGCGCGCCGATGTTGATCACCATGTCGAACTCGGTTGCGCCGTCTTCGAGGGCGCGGATGGTCTCGGCGACCTTCGCGGTGGTCGAGGTGGTGCCGTGCGGGAAGCCGATGACGGTGCCCACCGCGACGCCGGTGCCGTCGAGGCGCCGCACCGCGTAGGGAATGTCGGAGGGGCGCACGCAGACGCTGAACACGCCCCACTGCGCCGCGGTGTCCAGCTCCGCGTCGACGTCGGAGCGGGTGAAATCGGGCTTCAGGATCGCGTGATCGATCGTGGCGGCCAGTTCGCGTTCGGTGATGCGGGGCATGGATCAAGCGTAGCCGCGCACGCTCGCGACGACTCGCGCCGGCCGGAGGTAACGAAAAGGTAACGCCGTGTGTAGAGTCAACCAACGCGTCGACGACGACGCACTGGGGAAGAAGGACCCGCTCGATGCCCGATGCCACCGTGCGCGCACCCGGATCAGACCGTGTCGCCGCTCTCGCCATCGTCTGCGTGCTCGCCGTCGCGAGCGTCGTCATCGCCGTCCTCGGTGCGGGGCCCGATCGGGTGAGCGCGCGGGAACTGCTGGGTGACGCGCGCACCCCCGGCGATCGAGCGTTCATCGCAAGCCACCGCGGCGGCGCCGCTGCGGCGCCGGAGAACACCCTGCCCGCAGTGCAGGCGGCGCTGGACGCCGGGTTCGACTACGTCGAGGTGGACTTCGCGCTGACCGCGGACCGTCAGATCGTGCTCATGCACGACGCCACCGTGGATCGCACCACCGATGGGCACGGCAGGCTCGCCCAGCTGACCCTCGCCCAGGTGCGTGAGCTCGACGCCGGCTCCTGGTTCGACGCGTCCTTCGCCGGCACCCCGGTGCCGACCGCAGCGGAGTTCCTCGACGTGCTGGCGGCGTCGGGGCGCCGCGCGATCGTCGAGTTGAAGGGGGAGTGGGATGCCGCCTCGGCGGCCGCCTTCGTCGCCGAGGTGGCTGCCCGGTCACTGGACCAGCAGATCATCGTCGCGAGCTTCGATGCGCGCACCCTGGCCGCCGTCGAATCCGCCGGCACGCACCTGCCGCTGCTGATCATCCTCAAGCGCCTCCCGGCCGATGTGGTCGCGGCGGCCCGGCAGTTCTCGGCGCAGGGCATCCTGGTCGCTCGTCGTGCGGTGCTCGAGCAGCCTCACATCGTCGACGAGCTGCATCATGCGGGGTTGCGGATCGTGGTGTACACCCTCAACTCCGATGAGCAGTGGGATGCCGCAACCGCCCTGGGCGTCGACGGCATCGTCACCGACGACCCCGCGCTGCTGGCCACCTGGCAGCAGCAGGTGCTCGCCGACGACTGACGATGCCTTCCACCTCAGCTACGACGACACCGTCTCGGAGAAGGGCGAATCGCACTTCTTCCGCGGCAACGGGTGGATCACCACGGTGTGGCTGAACTACGATCCCGGGGCATACACCGAAGACGTCGCATCGATGGTCTGGGAGTAACCAGTCCACATGCTCTAGACTGAGCGCCGGGGAACAGACGCTTCATCGCCGCAGTCGGCCGCCATCGGCCGCAACCGGCCGCAGGAATGCCCGCGGTGAGTTGCGCGTCATGCCCCGACCCGCGGTCGTCCCGGCAACCGAGCCGCACGCGGTGACACGCAGATCCATCCCGTCTCGGGAGAGCCCGAGGCATCCGGCATCCACGCCCCAGGAGGAGCATGCCGACCACGGCACCTGCCGCACAGTCCACGTCGCGGCGCAGGAAGAACACGTCGTCTCGACGCGATGACGAAGCCCCCATCATCCCGATCCTCGCCCGCAAGGTGCGCGAGGTCGAGGCCAAGGCCCAACGCGGCAAGCTCGGCCCCACCAACCGGGTCAAGTTCCAGGTCATCGCCTTCCTGGTGCGCGAAGAGCGCGCTCGGGTCAAGGCCGACACCACCGTCACCGACGCGGCGCGCGCCGAACTGCTCAAGCGCCTCGACGGCGTCGCGACCATCCTGGCTAAGACCGCCGCACGCGACACCTCGCTCATCCAGCTGCTCGAGGTCGACCAGGCGACGTCGCCGGTCGCCCGGCGCATGCGCCGTGACTGGCTGCTGGAATCGGGCGCCGAGCTCGCGCCGGACGAACTGATCATCACCGACAGCGCGCCGGCGGTCACCTCCGGGGTGCCCGCAGCCGTCTCCGCGCGCCAGGTGATTCCGCCGCAGGTCGAAGCCCGCCGCGAGGCGAACCCGTTCCTGCCCCCCGATCTCGACCACCGCGTCCCCACCGCCACGCCCCGCAGGCGCCTGGACGGCTGGGAACTGATGGGGCCGCTGTACAAGGCGTTCGAATCCGGTGCCGGTGGCGCCGTTGCTTCGATGGACCTGCCCCCTGTCCCCGAGTTCGATCGCCTGTCGCCCAAGGGCCTGGCGATCATGCCGCACCAGTCGCGCTTCCTCGAAGCAGTGCGCCAGGGCCACCGCAGCTTCCTGCTGGCCGATGAGCCGGGTCTGGGCAAGACGGCGGAGTCCGTGCTCGCGGCATCCGTCGCCGACGCCTACCCGCTGCTGGCGGTCGTGCCCAACGTCGTGAAGATGAACTGGGCGCGCGAAGTGGAGCGGTGGACCCCGCAGCGTCGGGCGACGGTCATCCACGGCGACGGCGAGAACCTCGACGCGTTCGCGGATGTGTTCATCGTCAACTACGAGATCCTCGACCGGCACCTGGCGTGGCTCGCCTCGATCGGCCTCAAGGGCATGGTCGTGGACGAGGCCCACTTCATCAAGAACCTCTCCTCGCAGCGCTCGCAGAACGTGCTGGCGCTGGGCGCACGCCTGCGTGATCAGGTGCACGACCCGCTCATGCTCGCCCTCACCGGCACGCCGCTGATCAACGACGTCGAGGACTTCGACGCGATCTGGCGGTTCCTGGGCTGGACCAACGGTGAGAAGCCGGGTCCCGAGCTCATGGAGAAGCTGGATGCCACCGGGCTGACCCCTGCGGACAAGGCGTTCTACCCCGAGGCGCGCAACGCCGTCATCTCGATGGGCATCGTCCGTCGCAAGAAGAAGGATGTCGCCGCAGACCTGCCCGACAAGCTCATCGCCGACCTCCCCGTGGAGCTCGACGACGACTTCGGCCGGTCGATCCGCGACGCCGAGCGCGAGCTCGGCGGACGCCTGGCGGCGAAGTACCGCCGCATCCTCGAGGCACGAGGCGACCGGATCTTCCTGGGCGACTTCGACGAGGACATCGTGCGCCTGGTGGCCAACACCGAGCTGGAAGAGTCCAAGGCGGCCGGTACCGGCGCCGAGAACGTCTTCACGATGGTGCGTCGCATCGGCCAGGCCAAGGCCGTGCTCGCGGCCGACTACACCGTGCAGCTGCAGCGGTCGGTGGGCAAGGTCGTGTTCTTCGCCAAGCACATCGACGTCATGGATGCCGCAGAGGCGCACTTCGCTTCGGCGGGGCTTCGCACCGTGTCCATCCGCGGCGACCAGACCACCCCGGCTCGTCAGGACGCCATCGACGCGTTCAACAACGATCCCGGTGTGGGCGTCGCGGTGTGTTCGCTGACGGCGGCCGGCGTGGGTCTGAACATGCAGGCGGCATCCAACGTGGTGCTCGCCGAACTGTCGTGGACCGCCGCCGAGCAGACCCAGGCGATCGACCGTGTGCACCGCATCGGTCAGGGCGAGCCGGTCACCGCATGGCGGATCATCGCCGCGCACACGATCGACACGAAGATCGCGGAGCTCATCGATTCCAAGCAGGGCCTGGCGGCCCGCGCCCTGGACGGCGAGGCAGCCGAGGCCGCTTCGACCGACTCGGTGCAGCTGTCGGCGCTCATGCACCTGCTGCGCCGCTCGCTCGGCGGGGACTGATTTACCCCGGCCGGGCCGTGTGGCAGGCGCTGCCCTCCGACGATAGTGTCGTCGGAGGCAGCGTGGCCGGCACCATCACCTGACAGCAAGGATCTCCCCCATGAAGATCGGCATCCTCACCAGCGGCGGCGACTGCCCGGGCCTGAACGCGGTCATCCGCGGGGTCGTGCTCAAGGGCACGACGACCTACAACCTCGAGTTCGTGGGAATCCGCGACGGTTGGCGCGGCGTCGTCGACGGTGATTTCTTCCCCCTCACCCGCCACGAGGTGAAGGGCCTGTCGAAGGTCGGTGGCACGATCCTCGGCACCAGCCGCACCAACCCCTACGAGGGTCCGCGCGGCGGCGCCGAGAACATCGCCAAGACGCTGTACGGCCACCGCATCGACGGCATCATCGCCATCGGCGGCGAGGGGACCCTCGCGGCGGCGAACCGCCTCGCGAAGGACGGCATCAACGTCCTGGGCGTCCCCAAGACGATCGACAACGATCTGCGCGCAACGGACTACTCGTTCGGCTTCGACACGGCCGTCAACATCGCCACCGATGCGATGGATCGCCTGCGTACCACCGGCGACTCGCACCAGCGCTGCATGGTCGCCGAGGTCATGGGCCGCCACGTCGGCTGGATCGCGCTGCACGCCGGTATCGCGGCGGGGGCGCACGTCATCTGCATCCCCGAAGTGCCGATGTCGATCGACGACGTCTGCGAGCAGGTCTCCAAGGCCCACGACCGCGGCCGTGCGCCGCTGGTCGTCGTCTCGGAGGGCTTCACCCTCACCGGCATGGACGAGGCCTACAGTGACAAGGGCCTCGACGCCTTCAACCGGCCGCGGCTGGGTGGCATCGGCGAGATGCTCGCGCCCGAGATCGAGCGCATCACCGGCATCGAGACCCGCGCCACGGTGCTCGGTCACATCCAGCGCGGCGGATCGCCCTCGGCGTTCGACCGTGTGCTGGCGACTCGGCTGGGCCTGCACGCCGCCGACGCGATCATGGACGGCGCCTGGGGCCAGATGGTCTCGCTCAAGGGCACCGACATCGTGCGCGTCTCCTTCGAGGAGGCCCTCGGTGAGCTGAACACGGTGCCGGTGTACCGCTACGACGAGGCCGCGGCGCTCTTCGGCTGACCCCCGGTCGTCGCGCCGTCTCGCCGGTCTTCCCGGTGCAGGCGATCTCACCGGTACAGGACGTTTCCGCTGGAATCCTCCTGTGTCGGTGAGTCTTCCTGTTGTGGGGAGACTGCCGGATGCCGGGCCGGATTGCGGGCGATTGTGGCATCCGTCTCCCCGGTGCAGGCGATCTCACCGGTACAGGACGTTTCCGGCGGAATCCTCCTGTGTCGGTGAGTCTTCCTGTTGTGGGGAGACGGCCGGATGCTGTGTGGGCCGGCCGCGCCTCCTCCACAGGCCCCGGTTCGGTCGGTTCATCCCCGGATGGCGCCCGACCGCGGCCACGCGCGCCGCCCAGCGGACCATCATGACGGCATGCGCTCGACGACCGAACTCACCCACTGGCTGGCGGCTCAGGGTGGCGGCGCCCACTCCACCGCGCTGAAGGCCGCCGGATTCTCCACGCACGCGATCCGCGTCGCGGTGCAGCGGGGCGCCGTGGCGCGCGTACGACGCAGCTGGCTGGTCGCCGGCGACTGCACACCCGACGTGCGGCGTGCGGCGGAAGCGGGTGGCCGCCTCACCTGCGTGACTGCCGCAGCACGCGCGAACCTCTGGACGCCGTCGCACGAGGGCATCCACATCGCGGTGGCGCCGACGGCCTCCCGGGTCACTGCCGAGGGCGTGCACCTGCACTGGGCGCAAGGGCCGGCGCCGGTCGGCAAGGCCTCCCTGTTCGATCCGCTGGTGAACGTGCTGTTCCAGGTCGCCCGCTGTCTGCCGATGGCCGAAGCGCTCTGCGTCTGGGAGTCGGCGATCCGGCAGAAGTCGGTCCACCCCGCCGTGCTCGCCCGCATCCAGTGGCGCGGTGAGGCGGCGCGGGCGATCGCGGCTGCGGCATCCGACCTGTCCGACTCCGGCGTCGAGACCCGGTTCGTGCTGCTGATGCGCTCGATCGGTGTCGCCGTGCGCCAGCAGGTGTGGATCGACGGGCACCCGGTCGACGGATTGATCGGGGAGCACCTCGTCGTGCAGATCGACGGCTTTGCCCACCACCAGGCGCGCGATCGGCGCCGTGACCTGTCCGCCGACGCGCGGTTAGTGCTGCTGGGTTACACCGTGCTGCGCTTCGACTACTACCAGGTGCTGTTCCAGCCCGAGCAGGTCATCGCCGTCATCTCGGCCGCCATCGCACAGGGCCTGCACCGCTGACCGTCTCCCCGGCTCAGGAGAACTCACCGGCACAGGACGAAATCAGCAGGATCGTCCTGTACCGGTGAGATCTCCTGTTGTCGGGAGAATCAGGCGACAGATGCCGCTGCGCGCCAGCGAATACTCACTCGACAGCACGAATACTCACTCGACAGCGCGAATACTCACTCGGCGGCGGCGAGGCCCAGCACGTCCAGGAGCCACGCGAGCTCGAAGGCACGTTCCTTCCACGAGTTGTAGCGACCCGAGACCCCGCCGTGACCGGCGACCATCTCGCACTTCAGCATCGCGTCCGCGCCCACCTCGCGCAGCCGCGCGACCCATTTCGCCGGCTCCACGTACATCACGCGCGTGTCGTTGAGCGAGGTGACGGCCAGGATCCGGGGATACCTCACGCCCTCGCGGACGTTCTCGTACGGCGTGTACGACTTCATGTACGCGTACACCTCAGGGTCGTGCAGGGGGTCGCCCCACTCGTCCCACTCGATGACCGTCAGCGGCAGCGACGGGTCGAGGATCGTCGTCAGGGCATCCACGAACGGCACCTCCGCCAGCACGCCGGCGAACAGTTCAGGGGCGAGGTTCGCCACGGCGCCCATCAACAGCCCACCCGCGGAGCCGCCCTCGGCGACCATCCGGTCCGGCGAGGTGTACCCCGCCTCGACGAGGTGACGGGCGGCATCGACGAAGTCGGTGAACGTGTTGCGCTTGTGCAGCATCTTGCCGTCTTCGTACCACTGCCGGCCCATCTCGCCGCCGCCGCGCACGTGCGCCACGGCGAACACGACGCCGCGGTCCAGCAGCGACAGGCGCGCGACCGAGAACCCGGGGTCGATCGAGTGCTCGTATGACCCGTAGCCGTACAGGTGCAGCGGCCGGGGGTCACCGGCATCCGGGGCGCCGAACGAGCGCTTCCACACCAGCGACACCGGCACCTGCGTGCCGTCCTGCGCGGTGGCCCACACCCGCTCCTGGGCGTAGTCCGCCGCGTCGTAGCCGCCCAGTACCGGCTGGCGCTTGCGCAGCAGCAGCTCGCCGGTGGCCACGACGTAGTCGTAGACGGTGCCCGGCGTGACGAACGAGCCGTAGCCCAGCCGCAGCAGGGGAGGAGCCCACTCCGGGTTCCCCGACAGTCCCACGCTGTACAGCGGCTCATCGAAGACGAGTTCGTCCACGCCGCCGGTGGCGTAGTCGAGCATGCCCAGCCGCTCCACCCCGTCGCGGCGGTAGCCGACGACCGCCCAGTCGCGGAAGGTCGACACGCCCAGCAGGCGTCGGCCCGGCTCGTGGGCGATGATCGTCTCGCGGGCGCCGGAGGGGTCGGATGCCGCAACGCGCACGAGTTCGAAGTCGAGCGCGCCGTCGTTGTGCAGGAGGTACAGCACGTCCTGGCCGTCCACGACGGCATGCTCGGAGTCGTACTCGATTCCCTCCCGACGCGGCCACACCACGCGGGGTGTGCCGCGCAGGTCGTCGGCATCCAGCAGCCACTCCTCGGAGGTGATCGACGAGCCGAGCTCGATCATCAGGAACCGCTCGCTGTGGGTGAAGCCTGCGCCCACCCAGTACCGCTCGTCCGGTTCGTGGAACAGCTTCGCGTCCTCGGACACCGGCGTTCCCAGCTCGTGCAGCCACACCGTGTCCGGCCGCCAGGCATCGTCGACGGTCGTGTAGACGATGAACCGGCCGTCGGGGGAGAACGTCGCCCCGGCGAAGGTGCCGGGGATCTCGTCGGGCAGCATCTGCCCGGTCCGCAGGTCGCGCACGCGCACCGTGTAGCGTTCGTCGCCCTCGACATCCACGCCGTACAGCAGCACGTTGCCGTCGTTGCTGACCTCGAAGCTTCCCAGCGAGAAGAACTCGTGCCCCTCGGCTTCGACGTTGCCGTCCAGCAGCACCTGTTCCCCGGGGACGGCCACATCGGGAGACAGCACCGGGGGAGTCCAGTCCTCGGGGGAGGCAAGCGGTGCGCGGCACTGGATGCCGTACTGGCTGCCTGCCACGGTGCGACCGTAGTACCACCACTGGCCGCGGCGGGTGGGTACGGACAGGTCGGTCTCGAGGGTGCGGCCCTTGATCTCCTGGAAGATGCGCTCGCGCAGCGGCTCCAAATGCGCCGTTCGCGCGGCCGTGTATGCGTTCTCCGCCTCCAGGTGCGCGGTGACCTCGATGTCGTCCTTCGCGCGCAGCCATTCGTACGGATCGGTCACGGCGTCGCCGTGATGCGTCCGGGTGATGGGGCGCTGCGGGGCGACGGGAGGAGCGGGGGAGGCCTGGGGCGTCTGCGCGGTGACGGTCACCCCACCACGCTAGCCGCACGGGGGGCGCGCGCCTGTGTGTCCGGGCTGAACCTGTGGGAACGGTTCACGACGCGCTTGCGGATGTGCGAGGATTTTCTCGGCTCGGTAAACGGAGCATGAATCCCCGCTGAACTGTTCGTTCGCACGCCGATATCGTCGGCACCCTCCACACATCTCCTGACGGAAAGCGAACGGTGGAAACCGCAGCCCTCATCGTCGTGCTGGTCATCGTACTGGCACTGTTCTTCGACTTCACCAACGGTTTCCACGACACCGCCAACGCGATGGCGACACCCATCGCCACCGGTGCGCTGAAGCCGAAAACCGCCGTCCTCCTCGCGGCCGTGCTCAATCTCGTGGGCGCGTTCCTGTCCACCGAGGTCGCCAAGACCATCTCCGGCGGCATCATCCGCGAGGACGAGATCTCGGCGGCCATCTTCCCGGCGATCATCTTCGCCGGGCTGATCGGCGCGATCACGTGGAACATGCTCACCTGGCTGCTGGGTCTTCCCTCCAGCTCGTCGCACGCCCTGTTCGGCGGGCTCATCGGAGCCACCCTGGTCGGTGCCAGCGCGTCGGCCATCGACATGGGCGTGGTGCTGTCGAAGGTCGTGCTGCCGGCGCTCATCGCCCCGCTCACCGCCGGCATCATCGCCTTCACCGTCACCAAGCTGGCCTACGCCCTCACCCGCCGCTACGACTCCAAGCCGGACGGCCGCGACGGGTTCCGCTGGGGCCAGATCTTCACGTCGTCGCTCGTCGCGCTCGCGCACGGCACCAACGACGCGCAGAAGACCATGGGGGTCATCACGCTCGCGCTGATCACCGTGGGCTGGCAGTCCAGCGCCCACCACGAGCCGCAGCTGTGGGTCGTCATCGCGTGTGCGGTGACCATCGCGCTGGGAACGTACATGGGCGGCTGGCGCATCATCCGTACCCTCGGCAAGGGCCTCACCGACGTCAAGCCTGCTCAGGGGTTCGCAGCCGAGGCATCCACCGCCTCGACGATCCTCGCCTCCAGCGCGCTCGGGTTCGCCCTGTCGACCACTCAGGTCGCCTCCGGGTCGGTCATCGGCTCCGGGCTGGGACGACGCGGCTCCAAGGTGCGTTGGCGCACCGCCGGCCGCATCATGATCGGCTGGCTGCTGACCCTGCCCGCAGCGGGCATCGTCGGCGCGCTCGCAGCACTCCTGGTCGTGTGGCTGGGACAGGTCATCGGGGTGCTGGTGGGTGCGGCGATCGCCGCCGTCATCGTCCTGGCGATCTTCATCCGCTCACGCCGCGACGAAGTGACCTCCGCCAACGCGATGAGCGACGTCGCCGAGTCCGGCCGCGCCGTCAAGGTCAAGCGCAATCCGCCGCCCACTCGCCGTCAGCGCACGCGCCTGCATGCCGATGCCCAGGCGAAGACGGATGCCGCGGCCGCTCACGTGCGTGCCGATGCGCAGGCGAAGACGGATGCCGCGGCGACTCACGTGAGCACCGACAGTGGGGAGGCCGGCAAATGACCGTCGCAATCGACTGGCTCGCCTTCGTCCAGGTGTTCGCTGCGGCGCTGGTGGGTTCCGTGGTGGTCGTCACCTTCTACGCCTTCGGGCTGCGGCTGCTCGTCCGCTCGGGACGGGCTCCCGTCGTGACTCCTGCGGAGTTCACCGACGCCATCACGGTCATCACCGAGAAGCAGGCACGCCGGGGCGCCAAGGCCGCAGCGAAGGCAGCCTCGCGCAGCCCGCTGAGCGACGCGCAGAAGCAGCTCGCGCTGCTGGGGGCATTCGCGTCGTTCGCGGTCTCCGCACTGGCCGTGCTGGGCGCTCTCATGCTCATCGTCTTCGGCCACTGAGGCCGTTCCCCCGGCAAGGAGCGTCTCCGGCCTCGCCTAGACTCAGCCGCATGGAGCCCCCGCAGTTCGGCAGCCATCCGCCGGCCCGTCGTGTCCTGGTGCATCTCAGCGACACGCACCTGCTCGGCGGCGACGGCAGGCTCGGCGGGCGGTTCGACGTCCTGGCGAACCTGACCGAGACCCTCGCGGCCGTGGAGCGGCTCGGCATCCGCCCCGACGCCCTGGTGTTCACCGGGGACCTCACCGATCTCGGCGAGCCGGAGGCCTACCGCGCGCTGCGGGCGGCCGTCGAACCGGTCGCGGCACGGCTGGGCGCGCCGGTCGTGTGGGTGGCGGGCAACCACGACGAGCGGCCCGAACTGCGACGCGACCTGCTGGGGCTGGAAGCCTCCGAAGAGCCGGTCACCGGCGTGTGGGACCTCGGCGGTCTGCGACTGATCGCCCTGGACACGAGCGTGCCCGGCTGGCACCACGGCGACCTCGACCCCGCCCAGCTGGAGTGGCTGCGCGGCATCCTGCGCGAGCCGGCACCGCTGGGGACGCTGCTGGCGCTGCACCACCCGCCGCTGCCGAGCCACATCCCGCTGTTCGACATCCTGGAACTGCGCCATCAGGACGCCCTCGCCGACGTGATCGCGGGCACCGACGTGCGCGGCATCCTCGCCGGTCACCTGCACTACTCCACCCACGGCACGTTCGCGGGCGTCCCGGTCAGCGTGGCCGCCGCCACCTGTTACACGATGAACCTGCAGCGCCCGCCGGTGGAGGTCAACGGCATGGATGCCGGGCAATCGTTCCACCTCGTGCACGTCTACGAGGACACCGTGACCCACGCCGTCGTGCCGGTGGTCGACGCGCCGACGGGTGACTTCTTCTCCGCGGAATGGGTGGCCGAGATGTCCCGGCTGACGCCCGAACAGCGCCTCGAGGTGTTCTCCCGCAAGCCCGCGCGCTGACCCCGTCGGCCGGTGGCATGCCGCGTGCGCGGGTAGGCTGAACGCATCGCCCTCACGACGCTGTGAGCACCCCACAAGGACGCGCCATGCCACTGCACCACACCCCGACCACCCGTACCGAGACCGATTCGCTGGGGTCGTTGCAGATACCCGGCGACGCGTACTGGGGGATCCACACCGCACGGGCCCTGGAGAACTTCCCGATCTCGCAACGGCCGATCTCGGTCTACCGGGATCTGGTCTGCGCGCTGGCGATGGTCAAGCAGGCATCCGCCCGAGCCAACCTCGAGATCGGCGTGCTCGACGCCGAACGGGCCGATCTGATCGACCGCGCATCGCAGCTGGTGATCGAGGGCGAGTTCCACGACCAGTTCGTCGTCGGCGTCGTGCAGGGCGGCGCCGGGACGTCGACCAACATGAACGCGAACGAGGTCATCACCAACATCGCGCTGGAGCTGGCCGGTCGTCCCAAGGGCGACTACGACTACCTCTCGCCGATCGACCACACCAACCGCAGCCAGTCGACCAACGACGTCTACCCCACCGCCATCAAGGTGGGCCTGGGGCTGGATCTGCGCACGCTGCTGGAGGAGCTGGACCTGCTGCGGCAGTCGTTCCTGGCCAAGGCCGTGGAATTCCATGACGTGCTCAAGGTGGGGCGCACCCAGTTGCAGGATGCCGTGCCGATGACGCTCGGGCAGGAGTTCCACGGGTTCGCGACCACCCTGGGCGAGGACTACTCGCGGCTGAACGAGAACGCGTCGCTGCTCTACGAGATCAACATGGGCGCGACCGCGATCGGCACCGGCATCACGACCCACCACGAGTACGCCGCCGCGGTGTGCCGCCATCTGCGCGGGATCACCGGTCTGGACCTGGAGACCGCCGTCGACCTCGTCGAGTCGACCAGCGACACCGGCTCGTTCATGTCGTTCTCCTCCTCCCTCAAGCGCAACGCGATCAAGCTGTCGAAGATCAGCAACGACCTGCGCCTGCTCTCCAGCGGCCCGCAGGCCGGCTTCGGGGAGATCAACCTGCCGCCGCGCCAGGCGGGGTCCAGCATCATGCCCGGAAAGGTCAACCCGGTCATCCCGGAGGTCGTCAACCAGGTCGCGTTCGCCGTCGCCGGTGCCGACCTCACCATCACGATGGCGGTGGAGGGGGGACAGCTGCAGCTGAACGCATTCGAGCCGATCATCGCGCATTCGCTGTTCCAATCGATCACCTGGATGCGGCGTGCGATGCGCACCCTGCGGGTGAACTGCGTCGACGGCATCACCGCCAACCGGGAGCGCCTCGGGGCCATGGTGGGGGCCTCGGTGGGGGTCATCACCGCGCTCACGCCGTTCCTCGGGTACGCGGCGTCCGCCGCGCTGGCCAAGGCCGCGCTGCTGACCGGCCACAACGTCGGCGATCTCGTCGTGGAGGCGGGGCTCATGAGCCGCGAGGACGTCGACAAGCAGCTGTCCCCGGCGCGCCTGTCGGGGCTGGAAGCGATCACCGCCGCCATCCCGATCGTGCCCAGCCCCGATATCACGGTTGAGCGCTGAGCGCACCGCTTTGTCGTGCGCGGACCCCGCCCACTAGCGTCGGAGTGAACCGGGACAGGCCCGCGTATCGAGGAGCAGACATGTCCGACCCGCAGAACCCCACCCCGCCCGCGGTCCCGCCCGCCGGCGGCGAGCCCACCTACCAGCCGCCCAGCGCCCCGTCGGCACCGCCCGCGTACGGCGCCGCGCCGGCATACGACCCCAACGCGCCCGCGGGCACCCAGGCCCCTTACGGCGCTCCGGCCCCTTACGGCGCTCCGGACGCGCCCGTCCCCGGCAAGACGCTCGGCATCGTCGCGTTCGTCGCGTCGTTCTTCTTCGCGCTGCTGGGCCTGATCCTCGGCATCGTCGCGTTCGTGCAGAGCAAGAAGGCCGGCGTCAAGAACGGCTGGGCGCTGGCCGCGATCATCGTCAGCATCGTGCTGATGGTCATCGGCACCATCGTCGGCATCGTGTTCTTCTCCACCCTGTTCCCGCTCATCAGCGCGTGCGCCGAGCTCGGCCCCGGCGAATGGCAGCTCAGCAACGGGCAGATCATCGACTGCAACTGACCATCGACTGACCATCACATCGACTGACCCCCGCGTGCTCCGGCACGCGGGGGTCAGTCGTTGATGCGGCAGTGCGTGGTCAGTGAGCCGATCCCGTCGATGCCGACGGTGACGGTGGACCGGTCGCGCAGGAAGATCTGCGGGTCGCGGGAGTAGCCGGCACCGCCCGGGCTGCCCGTGGAGATGAGGGTGCCCGGCAGCAGCGTGGCCGATGACGACAGGTGCGACACCAGGGCGGCCACCGATCGGATCATCTGGCCCGTCGTGGCATCCTGCACCGTCTGACCGTCCACGATCGCCCAGATGTGCAGGTCCTGCGGGTCGGCGATCTCGTCTGCGGTCACCACGAAGGGCCCCGTGGGGGTGAAGCCGTCGAACGACTTGCACCGCGACCACTGCGCTTCGGAGAACTGGATGTCCCGGGCGGTGATGTCGTTGACGACGGTGTAGCCCCAGACGTGGTCCAGCGCGTCGTCGACGGCGACGTTCTTCGCGGGACGCCCGATGATGACACCCAGCTCGGCCTCGTAGTCGACGGATTCGCTGAGCGAACGCGGCCAGCTCGTGGTGGCCTCGTGGGCGGCCAGCGAGTTCGGCCACAGCACGAACACGGTGGGGGCGGTGTCGGCCTTCAGCCCCAGTTCGCTGGAGTGCGCGGCGTAGTTCAACCCGATCGCGAGCACCACGGGGGGATCGAGCACGGCCGACGCGAACGACACCGCGGACAGCGGATGCCACCCGGTGGCGGTTTCGCTGGCCTCGCGCACCCGCGCGAGCAGCTCGTCACCCCCGTCGATGAGCTGCGCCAGGCGGTGTGGCGCGCCGGGGAAGAGGTCTTCGGTGACGAGGGCGTGATCGTCGCGGATGACGGCCAGTCGGGGAGGGCTGCCCGCGGCAGTGCTCACGTGGGCAAAGCGCATCCGTTCAGGCTATCGGGATCGCGGGTGGTGAATTCGCCGCGAATGGGCAGCCATATGCTGAAGCTCGTGTCGTACACCTCCGCGCTGTCCCAGCCGCACCCCGGTCGCCCAGCGATCATCGCCCCCGCTCCGGCATCGCCGCCGGTGCTGCCGATCCCGCCGCGGAAGGGACGCACCGCGCCGATCTGGATCGCGGGCGTGCTCGTCGTGCTGCTGGTGGCGCTGGCGGCATATCTGCTGACCTTCCTCGGCGCCGCGGCCTCATTGATCGGCATGCTGCTGGCCCTCGTGCCGTTCGTCGGGGTGCTCTTGGCGGTGCGCATCGCCGACCGGTGGGAGCCGGAGCCACGGTCGCTGGTCGCCCTCGCCGTGGCGTGGGGGGCGATCGCGGCGGTCGTGATCACCCTGGCGATCGATCTGGTGCTGACACTCGTCATCGGCGACGACGGGTCGGCCGCGCGCGATGCGTTCTCGTCGGTCATCCAGGCTCCCATCGTGGAGGAGCTGGCCAAGGGGCTCGGGCTCCTGATCATCTTCGTCGTGGGGCGTCGGGCGTTCGACGGTCCCATAGACGGCGTCGTGTACGGCGCGCTGGTGGGCGCCGGGTTCGCATTCACCGAGAACATCCTCTACTTCGCCACGAGCCTCATCGAAGGCGGTGTGGCCGAGACGACCGTGACCTTCTTCCTCCGCGGCATCCTCTCGCCCTTCGCCCACGTCATGTTCACCGCCGTCACCGGATACGCGCTGGGCCGGGTCGCCCGAGACGGCGCGCCGGTGGGGCGTGTGATGCGGGCGTGGCTGGTGGGCATGCTCGGTGCGGCGGTGCTGCACGCACTGTGGAACGGGTCGGCCGTCTTTGCCAACTTCTTCTCGCTGTACGTGTCGCTGCAGGTGCCGCTGTTCGCGCTGTTCATCGTGGGGGTGCTGCTGCTGCTGCGGGAAGAGGCACGGCTCACCGAGGCGCGGCTGGGGGAGTACGCCGCAGCCGGCTGGTTCAGCAAGGGTGAGGTCGCCATGCTCGCCACCGGTGCCGGCCGGCGCCGCGCGATGGCGTGGGCCCGCACGCTGCCCGGTGGACGCGCCGGTGCGATGAAGGCATTCATCGCGGATGCCACCGCGCTCGCCGCCGCCCGACAGCGCGCACTGTCCGGCCGGGACGCGAACGCGGCAGAGGATGAACGCATCTTCCTGGCGCGGGCGGTCGCGGCCCGAGCTGCGGTGTTCGGGCAGTAACGGGGGACATGACCCGGATCTACAACTCAGCGCTCGGTGCCGCGGCGATGCCTGCGTGACTCCCGAGCGCTGAGTTGATTAACTCCCATCATCCTCTCGCCCGCCGCGGGGTGTCAAGGATGGCGCTCGCGTTGACCGCACCGGGCGGCTCGGGTTTGATGGAACCATGACTGACAACCGCACCAAGCCCGAATTCGACGCTCCGACCGGGCCCGCCCCCTCCGAACTCGTCATCCGCGACATCATCGTGGGCGACGGTGCCGAGGCCAAGCCCGGCGACACCGTGACGGTCCACTACGCCGGCGTCGAATACGACACCGGTGAAGAGTTCGACTCGTCGTGGAGCCGCGGCGAGAGCATCCAGTTTCCGCTCCGCGGCCTGATCCAGGGCTGGCAGGACGGCATCCCCGGCATGAAGGTCGGCGGCCGCCGCGAGCTCGTGATCCCGCCGCACCTGGCCTACGGCCCCGCCGGCGGTCATTTCCTCGGGGGCAAGACCCTGGTGTTCATCATCGACCTCATCGCGGTCGGCTGACACGACGCACTCACGGAGGGGCGGATGCTGCGGCATCCGCCCCTCCGGCGTTCGCAGCGGACGCCGCCCTCGGACCTTGAGAACCCGACGGTCCGCGGATACCGTTCCTGCTACGCCCGCCGTCACGCCGACGGGTCCGTCAGGGAGTGGTCACCATGAACTACGGCATCAGCATCCTGTTCCGGGCGATCCCCCTCCTCATGGGGGCCGTGTGTCTGGGATTCGGGCTGTATGTCCTCGGCGGTGGCACGGATGCCGGCCACTTCGTCGCCGGTCACGTGCTCATCGCACTCACCGCGATCTGCATCGCCCTGTTCACCACGGCGGCGATGATCATCCGCCAGATCACGGGGACCTTCGCGCCCGCGTGGCGGTACATCCTTCCGGCCATCGGGTACGGCGTCGCCGTGGCGACCATGGCATGGGGGCTGTGGATCCGCGCGACGGGCACGGCTGCGGACTCGTTCGTGGCAGGTCATGTGGTGTTCGGCGTCGGACTCATCGCCGCGTGCGTATCGACCGTCGCGACGGCATCGAGCGCGTTCACGCTGATCTCCCAGAACTCCGCGGGACGTCACGAGGACGGCGTGCCCGCAGGTGCGTACGCGAAGCCCGCGGCTGCGGTGCTGATCGGTGTGCCTGCTGTGGCCGCGCTGGTCGCCGGGGTGTGGGCGGTGGTGCTCCTGACTGGGGCTGCGCAACCAGATCACTATGTCGCGGGGCACGTCATGCTGGGGCTGGCGGCGATCTGCTCGAGCCTGATCTCGCTCGTGGCCACGGTGGTGCGCCAGGTGCGCAATCAGTTCGATGAAACCGAGCGCTGGTACTGGACGCTCTGGGTCGCAGTCATGGGCTCGGCGACGGTGATCTGGGGCTTGTTCGTGCTCTTGGGGTCGGATCGACCCGAACGCATCGCACCGGGCTGCGTTCTGCTGGGTCTGGGCATGATCTGCTTCAGCATCATCTCGAAGGTCTTCCTGCTCGCATCGGTGTGGCGGCGCCGATTCCCGCTGGCGAACCGGGTGCCGCTCATCCCGGTGTTCACGTGCTTGCTCTGCCTGTTCTTCGCCGCATTCCTCGCCGAAGCGGCGATCACCGACGCATCCTTCTTCATCCCGGCGCGCGTTCTCACGGGGCTCGGCGCGGTCTGTTTCACGCTGTTCTCCATCGTGTCCATCCTTGAGGCGGGGACGTCGCAGAAGTCCTGAGCCGATCTCCGCATCCGGGGCGACGGCGCCTCGATACCCGATTTACATTCATGGGAATACACCGTGCTCGAGCGCGTTGTCTCCACAGTGCGCCGGATCCCCCGGCCCGATTTGGAGGACGACATGACCGAAGCTACGAGCGCTGCCCCGACCGAGATCTCCGGCTACAAGCCCGGCACCTGGGTGCTCGACCCCTCGCACAGCGAGGTGTCCTTCAGCGTGCGCCACATGATGATCTCGAAGGTGCGCGGCACGTTCGACGTCAAGAGCGGCACGATCTACGCGCCCGAGAACCCTCTCGAAGCCCGCGTCGAGGCAACCGCTGACGTCGCTTCGATCAACACGAAGGACGAAGGCCGCGACGCGCACTTGCGCTCCGCCGAGTTCTTCGACGCCGAGACCCACCCCACACTCACCTTCGTCTCCACCGGCGTGCGCCTGGAGAACGGCGACTTCCTCGTCGACGGCGACCTCACCATCCGCGGCATCACCAAGCCCGCGACCTTCGAACTCGAGTTCGGCGGCTTCGGCGTCGACCCGTGGGGCAACTACAAGGCGGGCGCGACGGCGAAGTCGGTCATCAACCGCGAGGACTTCGGTCTCAATTGGAACGCCGCCCTCGAGACCGGCGGCGTGCTGGTCGGCAAGGACGTCGCCATCACGCTCGACCTGCAGGGCGCACTGCAGGCCTGACGCTTCGGGTGGATGCCGCGGAGCTCAGCTCACGCGGCATCCGCCCGCCGTCGATTTCGGCGCAGGCGATTCTGCGCGAGCAGGATGCCGAGGAACACCAGCAGCGCACCGACGGGTTCGTTCCAGCTGAGCGTCTCGCCCAGCAGCACGATTCCCAGCATCACTCCCACGACCGGAGTGATGTAGGTGACCGTCGAGGCGCGCGTGGGCCCCCATGCGCGCAGCACGTTCTGGTTCCAGATGTAGGCGACGCCCGTGCCCAGGCACCCCAGCGTGATGAGGCTGAGGACGATCCAGACATCCAGCCGCACCGGGGTCAGCGCGATGACCGGGGTGAGCAGCAGCATGACCAGTGCGGCGATGCCGATGTTGAGGAACGAGAACACCAGGGCGCTCATGCCCGAGTCCGACACGAACCGCCGCATGTAGGCGAGGCTGAAGCCGTAGCATGCGGTCGCCCCGAGGATCGCGAGCTGCGCGACGAGGCTCTGGGAGAGATCCAGGCCCTGCCACGGCGCGATGATCACCATCACCCCGGCCACGCCGATGAGGATGCCGGCGATCTGGGCGGGCTTGAGCTTCTCGACGCGGAACACCGCCCATGCCATGACCGCGGTCATGATCGGCGTCGTGGCGTTGTAGATGCTCGCCAGCCCCGACGTGACGAACTGCTGCGCCCACGAGAACAGCAGGAACGGCACGACGCAGAACGACAGCGCGAGCACGGTCATGTGCCCCCAGATGCGGATGCTGCGCGGCAGCCGGTCGCGCCGCAGCACGACGAACAGACCGAGGGTCAGCGCGCCGAGCACGAGGCGCGACCACACCACCTGGGCGGGGGAGACGCCCTCGAGCGCGACTTTCATGAACAGAAAGCTCGAGCCCCAGATGATGCCCGTCAGGACGAACTGCAGGGTGAGCACGGCTGCCGCCGGCTGCGGCGCCGGAGCGGGGGCGACTGACGGTTCCGGCGTCGCGGTCGGGACGGGAGCGGTGTTCACGCCGTGACTCTAACGCCGGGTGCAGGCGCCGGGCATGGGATGCGGATGCAACGGCCGGAATCCGCCGTCGAACGGCCGGATGGCTACGTCGGAGGTGGGTCGCCTGTGCGGGAAGGGGACTGGTAGACTTTCCAGGTTGCCGTTCGATCGGCCGCGGAGAAAGAGAGCCCACGCATCAGGCGTCGGGCGCCGCGCAACGAGGAGAGAGGGGATCACCTATGGCACTGGAAGCAGAAGTCAAGAAGGCGATCATCGAAGAGTACGCGACGCACCCCGGTGACACCGGATCCCCCGAGGTGCAGGTCGCGATGCTGACGCAGCGCATCAAGGACCTGACCGAGCACCTCAAGGAGCACAAGCACGACCACCACTCGCGTCGTGGCCTGTTCCTGCTCGTCGGTCAGCGCCGTCGTCTGCTCGGCTACCTCCAGGACATCGACATCGCGCGTTACCGCACGCTGATCGAGCGTCTCGGGCTCCGCCGCTAAGGCATCGCAGCCAGCGTTCAATCGCACAAAACTTCTTGAGGGCCGCCCCACGGTGTGGGGCGGCCCTCGTCGTTCGTGCGCCGCCGGGTCTCCGAGCGTCGACCCGTGCGGGCGACCGGACGCGTCAGCGCTGCGTGCTACGGCGGGGTGGGTTCGCGCGCGGGTGGGGCGGCTCGGGCGTGCGCCGCGATCCGGTCGGGTCGCTGCCGCGGCCCTCGCGCCGGGCCAGGGTCGGGTCGGCGAACAACCACTGCGGGCGCGGCTCGATGAGGTGGCGGAACACCGTGCGCACGGGCTTGGTCGCCAGCCCCAGTGCGATGGCCACCGACAGCGCCGTGACCACCGGCAGCCAGAACCAGGTGGGGTCGAGGGCGCGCATCACACCGGATTCGCGGAACGGGTACAGCACGAACGAGTGGAGCAGGTAGACGTACATCGTGTACTGGCCGAAGTGCGTCCACCACCGGTCGCGACGCGGTAGCAGCGTGAAGAAGGCGGCCGAGAGGATGAGGGCGATCGCCATGATCACCAGGCGCACCCCGCCCGCCCACCAGGTGTTCGCACCGAGCGCGGCGTAGGCGTCGTCGTAGAACAGCCATCCGCCGAGGTCCATCGCCAGCCAGGTGTCGATGTAGAACCACGCCGCCCAGCCCGCGACCGCGAGCACCCCGGCGGCGCAGAGCACGACCCACCAGGACCGTGAGCGCAGCAGGTCGAAGCGGGCGACGATGTCGCGGTCGCGCAGCCACCAGCCGAGGGTGAAGAAGAACAGCAGGCCCAGGGTGCGCGACAGCGAGAAGGTGGAGTCGAGGTTCGTCAGGTATCCGGCGCCGATCGAGATCGCCAGCGTCCACAGCAGCGGCCGCTTCAGCAGCGCCAGATACGGCAGGATCAGCCGGAAGATCCCCAGCGCCAACAGGAACCACAGGGTCCACGACGGTTCGGTGGGGTTGGGGTTGGCCGAGCCCTCCACGAGCCACTTGGTCAGCGTCCACAGGCCCTCGAAGATGAGGTAGGGCACGATGATGTCGGTGATCACGCGGGCCATCTGCCGCTGGTTGGGCGTCCCCGACTTGGAGAAATACCCGGAGATGATCGCGAACGCCGGCATGTGGAACGCGTAGATGAGGAAGTACACCGCCTGGGCGATGTCGGAGTCATAGGTGAGCCGCTGCACGGCGTGGCCCAGCACCACCAGGACGATGCACGCGAACCGCGCGTTGTCCCAGAACGGCACGCGCGGCTTGGGGCGCGCGACCGCCCCTGTCCGGGGAGCGCGAGCCGCGTTCGGTTCCGCCGGTGCCGCCTCGTTCATCCTCGCCACCCTACCCGCGCAGGGTGGGGGAGCTCTGCGTGGGTGCGGGAATAACCTGAGGCGACACGCGTTTCACCAGATACATTCATTTGCATGGAAACGGATGCCGCTGGCATCCGGGATCGGAGAGCGACCGTGGACCAGACGACCACCTGGCCGGGGATGCAGTTCGGCATCTTCACCGTCAGCGACATCACGCAGGACCCGACGACGGGACAGACCCCGAGCGAGGCGGAGCGCATCCGCGCGACGATCACGATCGCCGAGCACGCCGAGCAGGTCGGCCTCGACGTCTTCGCGCTCGGCGAGCACCACAACCCGCCGTTCTGGTCCTCGTCGCCCACCACGACGCTGGCCTACATCGCCGCCCGCACCGAACGGCTCATCCTGTCGACGGCGACCACGCTGATCACCACGAACGACCCGGTGAAGATCGCCGAGGACTTCGCGATGCTGCAGCACGTCTCAGGCGGCCGCACCGACCTCATGCTCGGCCGCGGAAACACCGGACCGGTGTACCCCTGGTTCGGCAAGGACATCCGCCAGGGCCTGCCGCTGGCCGTGGAGAACTACGCCCTGCTGCACAAGCTGTGGCGGGAGGACGTGGTCGACTGGGAAGGCGAATTCCGCACCCCGCTGCAGGGTTTCACCTCCACCCCGCGGCCGCTGGACGGTGTGGCGCCGTTCGTGTGGCACGGCTCGATCCGCACCCCCGAGATCGCCGAGCAGGCCGCCTACTACGGTGACGGGTTCTTCGCCAACAACATCTTCTGGCCCGCCGAGCACTATCAGCGGCTCATCGCCCTGTACCGGCAGCGCTACGCGCACTACGGTCACGGCACCCCCGAGCAGGCGATCGTGGGGCTGGGCGGCCAGGCGTTCATGGCGAAGAACTCGCAGGATGCCGTGGCGCAGTTCCGTCCCTATTTCGACAACGCCCCCGTCTACGGGCACGGCCCGTCGCTGGAGGACTTCAGTGAGATGACCCCGCTCACCGTGGGCTCGCCGCAGCAGGTCATCGACCGGTACGCCGGGATGCGGGACATGTTCGGCGACTACCAGCGTCAGCTGTTCCTGATGGACCACGCCGGGCTGCCGCTGAAGACCGTGCTGGAGCAGCTGGACTTCCTCGGCGGTGAGGTGGTGCCGGTGCTGCGCAAGGAACTCGCGCAGCACCGCCCCGCCGAGGTGCCCGACGCCCCGACGCACGCCGCCCGCGTCGCCGCAGCTTACGGCGACGCCGCCCCGCGTGCCGCGCGGCCCCGGGCCAACCGCGGCGACAACCTCAGCGGACCCTCGCCCTATCAGGACGCCCCGGCGCCGGCAGGCGCGGCATTCGGCCTGAACGACGGTGCGCGATGACCGCGCGTCGCATCGCCGTCGTCTCGGCGGGACTGTCCAACCCCTCCTCGACGCGCATGCTCGCCGACCGGCTGGCCGCGGCCACCGTGCGCGCGCTCGCGCAGGAGCAGGGTCCCGATGGGCAGGGCATCTCCGCGGAGGTCGACGTGTTCGAGTTGCGCGATCACGCGCACGACATCACCAACAACCTGCTCACCGGTTTCGCGCCGCCGGCGCTGGAGCGTGTCGTCAACGCAGTCATCTCCGCGGACGCGCTCATCGCCGTCACGCCGATCTTCTCCACGAGCTACTCGGGGCTGTTCAAGTCGTTCATCGACGTGCTCGACCCCGACGCGCTCACCGGGATGCCGGTGCTCATCGGTGCGAACGCCGGCACGCCCAGGCACTCGCTCGCGATCGACTACGCGATCCGGCCGTTGTTCGCGTATCTGCACGCCGCCCCCGTCTCCACGGGAGTGTTCGCGGCATCCAGTGACTGGGGTGCCCATCCCGACGACGTCGCGCCACTGGGGTCCCGCATCGACCGCGGCGCGCGCGAACTGGCCGCGGCGATCGCGCGCCGAGAGCCGTCGGTGGCGGTGGACAGCTTCGACCCGGCGCAGTACCTGGGCGAGGGCCGGTCGTTCGGGCACCTGCTGGGCGGCCTGGCGGGGGAGTAGCCGGTCCCGGCGTCCGCGGTGCACTGATACCGTCGGGGCACGGAGTCCACCGGGCCCCCGCAACGGGACGAGGACGACCATGACCGCTCAGCATCCACTCACCCTCGGTGTCGTCGGCGCTTCACTCAAGCCGGACGAGCGACGGGTGCCGCTGCATCCAGGCCACCTGGAGCGCATCCCCGACCAGCTGCGCCCGCATGTGCTGCTGGAAACGGGCTACGGCGAGCGTTTCGGCGTCTCGGACGATCAGTTGCGCCCGCTCGTGGGCGGCGTGCTCGACCGTGCGGAGCTGTTCGCAGCCGCGGACGTGCTGCTGCTGCCCAAGCCGCAGCACGACGACCTGCGGCAGATGCGCGACGGCCAGATCCTCTGGGGCTGGCCGCACCTGGTGCAGGACGAGGTCATGACCCAGCTCGCCCTGGACAAGTCCCTCACGGTGATCGCGTTCGAGGCGATGAACCACTGGGGCAGCGACGGCACCTTCGGGCTGCACGTGTTCCACATGAACAACGAGATCGCCGGGTACTCTTCGGTGCTCCATGCCCTGCAGCTTTGCGGCTCCACCGGCGACTACGGGCGCCGGCTCACGGCGGTGGTGATCGGCTTCGGCGCCACCGCACGTGGCGCCGTCACAGCGCTGCGGGCGCACGGCGTGCACGACGTGCGGGTCCTCACCAACCGCGCGGCCGCGTCGGTGGCCGCGCCCATCCATGCCACGCAGATCATCCAGTTCGACCACGACGGGCCGTACGTGAGCGAAGTCATCACCGATGAGGGCCGGCTGCCGCTGGCGCCCTTCCTCGCGGAGAGCGACATCGTGGTCAACTGCACGCTGCAGGATCCCAACCGGCCGCTGCTGTACCTGCGGACCGAGGACCTCGCGGCGTTCCGCGCCGGAAGCCTGATCGTCGACGTGTCCTGCGACGAGGGCATGGGCTTCGAGTGGGCGCGGCCGACCGGCTTCGCCGACCCGATGTTCACCGTCGGCGGCAGCGTCAACTACTACGCGGTCGACCACAGCCCGTCGTACCTGTGGAACTCCGCGAGCTGGGAGATCAGCGAAGCGCTGCTCGGCTTCCTTCCCACCGTGATGGCCGGTCCGCACGCGTGGGCGCAGGACGAGACCATCTCGCGGGCGATCGAAGTCAGCGGCGGCGACGTGCGCAACCCTGCGATCCTTCAGTTCCAGCACCGGCTCACCGAGAAGCCGTACGCCGTCCAGCCCCGCTAGGGGGAGTCACCCCCGCTAGCGGGTCGCGGGTCACCCGCTCTTGCGGCGGAACTCGCGCTTCATCGAGGCGGGGCCGTGCGTGTCGTGCACGGCGGAATCGGCGTCGAGGTGAGCCTCGCCCTTGCGGTGCTGGGAGTTCTTCTTGTCCAGCGCCTCCTTGAACTTGCGCTTCATCTCCTCGGATGCCGCGTCGGGGGTCTTGTCAGGGGTACTCATGGGCTCCACCCTAAGCCGGGAATCCCGCCCTGGACCAGGCGTGTATGCGCACAGGGCGGCCTGGTAGGCTCGTGCAGGGTGCCCGTGTGGCATCCGCTCAATCGAATACTGAGCTGTGGAGCAGACCGGGCAGAGAGCTGGTCCCCTGTGGTGGGTTCCCGTCCGACGGACGGTGACCTTCGACTGGTGGCCAGCGTAGGCGGTCCTTGCGGATCATCATCCGCGCGCCCATATCTGCCTGTTCCTGCTCCTTCGAACGATCTCGTGCGCGAAACGCGCGTGCGAGTCTAAACAAAGAAGGAGAGACCTCTTGGAAGGTCCTGAAATCACTGCCGCCGAAGCCGTCCTCGACAATGGACGCTTCGGCACCCGCACCATCCGGTTCGAAACCGGCCGCCTCGCCCAGCAGGCGCAGGGCGCCGTCGCCGCCTACCTCGACGAGGAGACGATGCTCCTGTCGGCCACCAGCGCCGGCAAGCACCCTCGTGAGGGCTTCGACTTCTTCCCGCTGACCGTCGATGTCGAAGAGCGTTCGTATGCCGCGGGCAAGATCCCCGGCTCGTTCTTCCGCCGTGAGGGTCGCCCCTCCACCGACGCGATCCTCGTGTGCCGTCTCATCGACCGCCCGCTGCGTCCTTCGTTCGTCGAGGGCCTCCGCAATGAGGTGCAGATCGTCATCACGGTGCTCTCGATCGCCCCGGGCGAGTTCTACGACGCACTCGCGATCAACGCGGCATCCCTGTCGACCCAGATCTCGGGCCTGCCGTTCTCCGGCCCGATCGCCGGTGTCCGTCTCGCGCTCATGCCCGGTCACGGTGAGCACGGCGACCAGTGGATCGCGTTCCCCAAGGCCGAGCAGCTCGAAGAGGCCGTGTTCGACCTCATCGTCGCCGGCCGCGTGCTGCCCGACGGCGACGTCGCGATCATGATGGTCGAGGCCGAGGCCACCGAGAACAGCTGGAACCTCATCAAGGCCGGCGCCACCAAGCCCAGCGAAGAGGTCGTCGCGCAGGGTCTGGAGGCTTCGAAGCCCTTCATCAAGGAGCTCGTCGCCGCGCAGAACGTCGTGGCGAACACCGCCGCGAAGGAGATCAAGCAGTTCCCGGTCTTCCTGCCCTACAGCCAGGAGACCTACGACTTCGTCGCCGGTCGCGCCTACGACTCGCTCGTCCCGATCTACCAGATCGCCGACAAGCAGGAGCGTCAGAACGCCGACGACGAGCTGAAGGACCGCGTCAAGGCGGAACTGATCGCCGCGACCGAGGCGGGCGAGCTGCCCGCAGCTGCTCCGCTGGAGTTCTCGGCCGCGTACAAGTCGGTCACCAAGGCCATCGTTCGTGGCCGCATCCTCGCCGAGGGTGTGCGCATGGACGGCCGCGGTCTTGCCGACATCCGTCCGCTCGACGCGGAGGTGCAGGTCATCCCCCGCGTGCACGGTTCGGCGATCTTCCAGCGCGGCGAGACCCAGATCCTGGGTGTCACCACGCTGAACATGCTCAAGCTGGAGCAGCAGATCGACTCGCTGTCGCCCACGACGAGCAAGCGCTACATGCACCACTACAACTTCCCGCCCTACTCGACCGGTGAGACCGGCCGAGTCGGCAGCCCGAAGCGTCGCGAGATCGGGCACGGCTTCCTCGCCGAGCGCGCCCTCGCGCCGGTGCTGCCCAGCCGCGAGGAGTTCCCGTACGCGATCCGTCAGGTCTCCGAGGCGCTGAGCTCCAACGGCTCGACGTCGATGGGTTCGGTGTGTGCGTCCACGCTGTCGCTGCTGAACGCCGGTGTGCCGCTGCGTGCTCCCGTCGCCGGTATCGCGATGGGGCTCGTGACCGACCAGGTCGACGGTCAGACCCGCTACGCGGCGCTGACCGACATCCTCGGTGCCGAGGACGCCCTCGGTGACATGGACTTCAAGGTCGCCGGCACGAGCGAGTTCGTCACGGCGATCCAGCTCGACACGAAGCTCGACGGCATCCCGTCGTCGGTGCTCTCGGCCGCGCTGCAGCAGGCCAAGGACGCGCGTCTGACGATCCTGAACGTGCTCAACGCTGCGATCGACGGTCCGGACGAGATGGCCCCGACCGCCCCGCGCGTGATCAGCGTGCAGATCCCGGTCGACAAGATCGGCGAGCTGATCGGCCCGAAGGGCAAGACGATCAACGCGATCCAGGACGAGACCGGCGCGCAGATCTCCATCGAGGAGGACGGCACCGTCTACATCGGCGCAACCGACGGCCCCGCGGCCGAGGCTGCCCGTGCCCAGGTGAACGCGATCGCCAACCCCACCAACCCTGAGGTCGGCGAGCAGTTCCTCGGCACCGTCGTGAAGCTCGCCGCCTTCGGCGCCTTCATCTCGCTGCTTCCGGGCAAGGACGGTCTGCTGCACATCAGTGAGGTGCGCAAGCTCGCCGGTGGCAAGCGTGTCGAGAACGTCGAGGACGTGCTGGGTGTCGGGCAAAAGCTGCTCGTGCGCATCACGAAGATCGACGATCGCGGCAAGCTGTCCCTCGAGCCCGTCGTCGAGGAGGGCGCCGAGCAGGCTGCTCCCGCCGACGACGCCGAGGTCACGGTCGAAAGCTGAACCGCCGCTCGGTGATACCGAGCGCGTCGTCCGGATGCCCGTTCCCCCTTGTGGGGAGCGGGCATCCGCCGTTTGTCCCCCGAACGGTGGACACCCCGCCTACGGCGTGACCAGAACGTTATGGAAAGTTCACTCTCCGTGCACGGCGATGGCCGGTGGTGTCGGTGGCCTGCCTTAGCCTCGGAGGTAAGCGCCGGGGGCGTGGAAAAAATGGCTCGGCATCCGCTCTGCGGATCGCCTGAGGGGGTGCGTCATGGGTTTGTTCAGCGTCGGCTCGGCGAGTGCATCGCCGCGCCTTGCCAGCGAGCCTCGCGCACCCCATCCCTCAGCGCCGATCCCGGTGCAGGGCCCGCCGCTGGGGCGGGGCGTGCGTACCGTGCTCGGCGAATCCGGGCTGTCGGTGTTCCCGCTCATCGTCGGCGGCGCCGAGTTCGGGTGGCACGTCGACCTGGAATCCAGCCACGCGATCCTCGACGCCTACGTCGAGCTCGGTGGAAACGCCGTGCACACCTCCGACGCGCACTCCAGCGGTCGCAGTGAGCACATCATCGGGCAGTGGATCCACTCCCGTGGTTTGCGCGACGATCTCGTCGTCGCGGTGCGGATCGGCGCTCACCCCGACCACCCGGGACTCGGACCGGTCAACCTGGTGCGCGCGGTGGAATCCTCGCTCACGCGACTGCGCACCGATCGCATCGACATGCTCTACCTCGACGGCGACGCCGACGGCGGCGGCACCGCGCTGGAGGACGCGCTGGCGACGGTGGAGTGGCTGATCGAAGCAGGCAAGGTGCGCGCCCTCGGCGTCTTCGGGTTCACCGCACCCCAGCTGGTCGAGGCGCGCATCCTGTCATCGGCGGGCCTGCCGCGCGTGACCGCACTCGATGTGCCGTACAACCTGCTGCGTCGCGACGAGTTCGAGGGGGACCTGCGCCTGGTCGCCGGAGCCCAGGGCATCGCGGTGACCCCGTCGCAGGCGCTGGCCCACGGATTCCTCTCCGGGCGTCACCGCTCGCGGGCGCGCGCCGGAGCGTCGGTGCGCGGTGCACAGCTGGCCGCAAGCATGAACCGGCGCGGCACCCGGATGCTGCGGGCGGTCGACGCGCTGGGCACCGAACTGGGCGTATCGGATGCCGCGGTGGCGCTGGCGTGGCTGCTCGCACAGAAGACCGTGGTCGCGCCCATCGTCAACGTCTACTCGCCGACCCACGTCGAGGAGCTGGTGCAGGGCGTCGGGGTCAAACTCGGCCGTAGCCAGCTGGCAGAACTTGCTCGCGCCGCCGGGTGATCCGGGCCCTTGACATAGGCTGGGGCGGTGCGCCCCGGCACGGACCCCCGATGAAGTGAGCCCAGTGTGACGCAGTATCTGTACCTCGTGCGGCACGGAGAGCATCTCGATGCCGAACACGGCATCGATGACGGACCGCTGTCCCCGCGCGGCCAGCGGCAGGCGGCGCTATTGGCGGACCGGCTCTCCGGCGTGCCGCTGACCGCGGTGTGGCACTCGCCGCTCGAGCGGGCCGCCGAAACCGCCCGTGCCGTCGCCGACCGGCTGCCGGCGGTCTCGCCGCGGCCCAACGCGCTGCTGTTCGACTGCGTCCCCACCGGCATGTCCGACGACACCCCGGCGGTGTACGAATCGTTCTTCGGCGCGTACACCGAGGCCGAGATCGAGGCGGGCAGCGCGCAGATGGCCGATGCCGTGGGTGAGTTCCTCCGCCGCAAGCCCGGTGCGCACGAGCTGATCATCACCCATAACTTCGTCATCGCGTGGTTCGTGCGCGAAGTGCTGCAGATGCCGCAGTGGCGCTGGCTCACCCTGAACCAGGCGCATTGCGGGCTCACGGTGGTCGCGCAGCGCCCCGGACGGCCGTGGACCCTCATCTCGCACAACGACCTCGGTCACCTGCCGGTGGAACTGCGCACCGGTCTGCCGGAGCTGCCCCCGGTCTGACCAGACACGCCGGCGGAATCATCCTCCCGGTGGATGCGGCGGTTCACAGGTATCCCATAGCCTGACCGGATAAGGGCGGTCGTCGGCCGCGTCGGAGTCTGGGGAGGACCATGAACCGCCACACTGTGGGCGCCGCCGTCGGTGCCGCCGTCCTGCTGGTCGCACTCACGGGGTGCGGCGATCCCGAAGCAGACCCGGGCGCGGACGAGGAGCTGTCACCGCTGAACGCGTACCTCGCCGCTGCCTGGGGCGGGGATCTCAGCGAAGAAGAGCAACAGGAACGCTTCGAGAAGGAGCACGTCCAGCGCGAGGAGCTCGTGGCGCAGTGCATGACCGAGGACGGGTTCGAGTACATCCCCGCCCCCAACACCGGCTCCATCTCCTTCGAGTCGGACATGGTCTGGGAGCCCGACTCGCGGGAGTGGGTCGCGCAGTACGGCTACGGGATGATCACTTACCCCGGCCAGGACCAGCCGGCCGAACCGGACGAGGAGTACGTCGACCCCAACCAGGACTACGTCATGAGTCTGTCGGAGTCGGAGCAGGCTGCGTATTACGAGGCGTTGTACGGCCCCGGGGTGCCCGAAGAGGAGATGGCCGAGGACGGTTCGTACGAGTGGGACTGGACGACGGCCGGATGCCACGGCTGGGCGCAGCACGAGATTGACGGGGAGAACCCGACCACCTCCGACGAGCACCAGCCGCTGATGGATGCCATCAACGAGTTCTATACCGACATGCAGAACGACCCCGCACTGGCAGACCTCAACGCCGAGTGGGCCGCGTGCATGGATGAGGGGGGATACCCGGGATTCACCGCGCAGACCGATGCGCAGACATCGATCAGCGACGAGCTGAACGCCTACTACGAGGGTCAGACCGAGTGGATCGAGGACGACCCGAAGCTCGCCGAACTGGGCGAGCGCGAGATCGAGCTGGCGCTGGTCGACCTGGACTGCCGCGAGAAGACCGACTTCCGGGACAACCAGGCTGAGATCAATGCGACGCTGGAGGAAGAGTTCATCGCCGATCACCAGGCAGAACTGGACGCGTTCAAGGCCGCAGCCGAGCAGGGGCGATAGGTGACCCGCCGCGACGCGCGGGTCTTCGACGAGCTGCTTCCGGCCGGTGACGCGGAAGCGTCGACCGATCCCGTCGCGGGGGCAGCGCCGGATCCGGCGGTAGAGACCGCTGCCCTCAGCCGGGTGCAGGGCTGGCGGCGCGTGTTCCGCACCAACCGCGTGCTGTGGATCATCGCCGCGGCGGCGGTCGTGAGCCTGGTCGCGGGACTGCTGGTCGGCCGGTTCGTGCTGTCGCCGGCCGATGCGGCGTCGCTGACCGACCCGCCCGCGCCCGGTCTGATCACCGTGGCCATGGAGCGCGGCATCCTGAGCAACGACGTCACCATTCGCGGGGACGTGGGTTACGCAGACTCGGTCGAGGTCACGATCGACACCGCCGCGCTCGGTGGTCCCGCCGTGGTCACCGGCAGCGTGCCCGAGCCAGGCGCGACGCTCACGCCGCTGTCGGTGGCGCTGGAGGTCGCCGGCCGGCCGGTCATCGTGCTGCCCGGCGACCTGCCCGCCTATCGCACGCTCGTGTACGGCCTCACCGGTCCCGACGTGGTGCAGTTCAAGGAGGCGATGCGCCAGGTGGGCATCGACGCCGGCGACCCCGCATCGGACCGCTTCGACGAGACCGCTGCGGCTGCCGTGACCGCGCTGTACACCCAGATCGGCTACCCCGCGCCGGCGGCGGATCCCGGTGCGGCCGACGCGGTGCGTGCCGCGCAGGAAGGCGTGAGCGCCGCGGAGCAGGCGCTCGCCGCCGCGCGGGCCGATCTCGGGCAGGCCGCCGGCGGCGCCTCCGCGGTCGAGATCCGCGCCGCCGACAACGCCGTCAACAGCGCTCAGCGTGCGCTCGACGTACGACGAGGCCAGCCCCCCGGAGATCCCGCGGAGGTGCCGGCGTGGCAGGCCGAGCTTTCCGACCTGCAGGACGCACTGGAGCTGCGGCAGCTGGAACGGCGCCAGCTGGATGCCGCTCCCGACACCAGCGGGCAGCGCGGAGCCGTCGAAGCGGCCAACCGCCAGCTCGCCGACGCGCGCGACGGCCTCGCCCGGGCGCGGGATCAGGCGCTGCCGGCGCTCCCGGCAGGCGAGGTGCTGTATCTGGGGGATCTGCCCCGTCGCGTCGACGCCGTCAACGTGGCGCGCGGCCAGGTGCTGCAGGGTGCGGCGATGATCGTGTCGGGTGCGACGATCACCGTGACCGGCAGCGCGGCCCCCGCGGACGCGGCGTTGCTGACCGTCGGGGGCGAGGCGACGTTCGAGCTGCCCGACGGCACCCCGCACCGCGCGGTGATCTCCGCCCTCACACCCGGGCCGACCCAGGGTGACCGCTGGGAGATCGCCCTGCAGCCCGACGAGCTCACGACCGAGCAGGCGATGCAACTGCAGGGCAGCAATGTGCGCGTGTCGCTGCCGGTGGGTGCGACCGCCGGCGAGGTGCTGTTCGCTCCGCTCGCCGCGCTCACTGCGGGCCCGGGCGGTGAGGCCCGCGTCGAGGTCGTCGAGGGCGATCCCCGCGACGGCGCCGACGCGGTCACCCGGCTGGTGGCCGTGGAGACCGGACTGGCAGCCGGGGGATCGGTGGAGATCGTGTCGGCCGACGGCGCACTGAGCGAGGGCGACCTCGTGGTGGTCGGCCGGTGACCCAGGCGCTGCTCGAACTGCACGATGTCACGCGGTCGTTCCCCGGGCCTCCGGAGGTGCAGGCGCTGAAGGGCGTGAACCTGCGGGTGGACCGCGGCGACTACGTGTCGATCGTCGGTTCCAGCGGCTCGGGCAAGTCGACGATGCTCAACATCCTGGGGTTGCTGGACCGCCCGAGCGTCGGGGAGTACCGCATCGACGGCGTCGTCACCGGCACGCTCACGGAGAACGAGCGCGCCGCCGTGCGCGCTCGCCGCATCGGTTTCGTCTTCCAGTCCTTCCACCTCATGCCCAGGCGCACCGTGCTGGACAACGTGCTCATGCCGATGCTGTACAGCGGGGTACCCCGCGGCGAACGGGAACACCGCGCCCGCCGCACGCTGGAGCGGGTGGGGTTGAGTCACCGCACGGAGTTCCTGCCCACGACCCTTTCGGGCGGGGAGCGGCAGCGCGTCGCCGTCGCGAGGGCCGTGGTGAGCACGCCCAGCGTGCTGTTGGCCGACGAACCCACCGGGAACCTCGATGCCGCGACGTCGGAAGAGGTCATGGCGCTGTTCGACGACCTCCGCGCCGACGGGCTCACGCTCGTGGTGATCACCCACGATGCCGCGGTGGCAGCACTCGCCGATCGTCGCGTGCGCATCGCGGACGGCCGCCTGACGGAGGAAGCCTGATGGTCCGCTGGTTCCGGCGGCGCCGCGCCGCGGCATCCGCCCCCCTCGCATCGCACGATCTCGTGACGCAGGTGCCGCGGGCCGACCGGTACACGGCGGCGGATCTGCTGGTTGAGGCCACCGCCGACATCGGGTCGCGTCCCGGACGGCTCGCCATGACCCTCGTGGGAACCGTGCTCGGCATCGGCGCGCTGGTCGCCACGATCGGCTTCTCGCAAACCGCCGCACACCAGATCGCCCGGCAGTTCGACGCCGTCAAGGCGACGCAGGTCGTCGTCGCCCCCGGTGAGGCGCGCACCTCCTCCGGCGGCAGCGCGGCGACCACACGGCTGCCGTGGGACGGTGTGGACCGCGTCGTGCGGCTGGTCGGAGTGGAGGCGGCCACCCTCATCGCCGACGTGTCGCTGGGCACCGACACCATCACGGCCGTGCCGGTCAACGACCCGTCGGCGCCGGCGACGGCCTCGCCGGATCTCATCGCCTCGACACCCGGTCTGCTCGACGTGCTGGGCGGACATCTCGTCACCGGGCGGATGTTCGACGCCGGCCATGACGAGCGCGCGGACCGCGTCGTCGTGCTCGGCGCCGGTGCCGCCGAACGGCTCGGCATCAACCGGGTCGACAGTCAGCCGTCGGTGTTCATCGGCGGGGTGCCCTACGCCGTGCTCGGCGTGTTCGACGGCGTCCAGGCGCGCGGCGACCTGCTCGACGCGGTCGTCGTCCCCATGCGCACCGCCCGCCATGAGCGCGCGCTGGGCGCTCCCGGCCAGATGCAGATCCGCATCGTCATGGGCACCGGCCCGCAGGTCGGGGAGCAGTCGGCGATCGCGCTGTCGCCGGATGCGCCGGAGAACCTCGAGGTCTCCGCGCCTTCGGCCCGCTCCGACCTCGGCGATTCGGTCAGCGCCGACGTCAACGTGGTGTTCCTCGTCCTCGGGGGCATCGTGCTCCTGGCCGGCGCGCTGGGCATCGCGAACGTCACCATGCTCAACGTCATCGAGCGGGTGCCGGAGATCGGGCTGCGCCGCGCGCTGGGGTCGACCGGGCGTCAGATCGCGTCGCAGTTCGTCGTGGAGTCGATCATCATCGGGTTGCTGGGCGGGCTGCTGGGCGCCGCCCTGGCGGTGCTGTCGGTGGTGGGTTTCGCCGCGGTGCAGCAGTGGACCCCGGTGGTCAACCCTTGGATCGCGGTGGGTGGCGCGGTGCTCGGCGCCGTGGTGGGGCTGGTCGCCGGTTGGTTCCCGGCGCGACGGGCGTCGCGGATCGAGCCGGTCACCGCGCTGCGCGGCGGGAGCTGAGCCTGCGCCGCTGCCGCCGAGTGAGTATTCGTCACGCCGAGTGAGTATTCGTCACCCCGAGTGAGTATTCGTCCGTGAGCTGCGGCATCCGTCCGGCGTCTTGGGCTGTGCCGAGGGCTACAGCACCTTTCCGTACCAGCGCGTCGCGTTGGGGTTGTCGTTGTAGGGCTCGATCGCCTGGAAACCGGATGCCGCGTACAGCCGTCCCGCGGGTTCGAGCGTGTGGTGGGTGTCGAGGACGAGTTCGCCCGCTCCCCACTCCCGCGCCCTCGCCTCGAGCCCGGCCAGCAGCACCCGCCCCCAGCCGCGGCCACGCGTCTCGGGTCGCAGGAACAGGTGCTTCACCTCATAGCGCCGGCCGTGGGGACCGTCGGGGATGAGACGGATGCCACCGCAGCCGACCGCTCGACCGTCGTCGTCGTCCAGCGCCAGCAGGAACACTCCCGCCGGGGGCGTGAACGTATTCACTTCGGGGAATACGGTGCGATACGCCTGCTCGGGGAAGCCCTCGGCCCGCATCCCGAAGTACTCGGTCAGCAGCTCTCGCGCGGTGGGATCGTCGACGGGCGCGGGACGCAGGCTCACCATGGCTTCGAGCGTAGCCCCGTAGGCTGGAGCCATGACGACACGCGTGGCCATCGTGGGCGGGACCGGCAAGCTCGGCAGCATCGTCCGCGACGTGGTGGCCGACCTGGACGACTTCGAACTGGTGGCTTCACTGTCGTCGTCGAGCGATCTGGCCGAGATGGATGCCGCCGACCTGGTCGTTGACACCTCGACCCCGGCCGTCTCGATCGACGCCGTGCGCCACGCCATCGAGCAGGGCAAGCAGCTGCTGATCGGCACCTCGGGCTGGTCGGCCGAGCGCATCGCACTGGTGCGCCCGCTCGTGCATCAAGCCGGCACCGGCGCGGTGTTCATCCCGAACTTCTCGCTCGGCTCCGTGCTCGGCTCGGCGCTGGCGGCGGCATCGGCCCCGTTCTTCCCCTCGATCGAGATCATCGAGGCGCACCGCGAGACCAAGGTCGACTCGCCCAGCGGCACCGCAGTGCGTACCGCCGAGCTCATCGCCGCCGGCCGCGCCGCCGTCGGCCCGGTCGAGTCTCCCTACGTCGACCAGCGGGCGCGCGGCCAGCAGGTCGCGAGCGTGCCGATCCATTCGCTCCGCCGCCCCGGCGTGGTCGCCCGTCAGGAGACGATCCTGTCGGGTCCGGGGGAGTCGCTGTCGATCGTGCACGACACGATCGATCCGGCGCGCGCCTACGCGCCCGGCATCCGGCTGGCGCTGCAGGCTGCCCGTGACGCCCGCGGTGTCACGGTGGGGCTGGACAGCTTCCTCGACATCGGGTTGCGCGTCCCTGGGCCCGAGCCGACCGGCAAGCCGGTCGACGAGGGCGGCGTACCGGGCCAGGTCGCTCGCACCACCGGCGCATGAGCACCCGCATCGGCGTCGCCGTGATGGCGACGATGCTCGCGCTGTACATCGCGCTGGTCGCCCACCGCGGCTGGCTACTGCTGACCAGCGGCGAGCCGGTGGGCATCGCCATGGGCGTCGCGCTGTTCGTGCTGCCGCTCCTGGCGGCATGGGCGCTGGGGCGTGAACTGTGGTTCGGCATCCGCGCGCAGCAGGTGGGGCGGCGGCTCGAGGCCGAAGGCGCCATCCCGACCGAGGCCGTCGCGACCCGTCCCAGCGGTCGTCCGCTGCGGGAGGATGCCGATGCCCTCTTCCCCGCGTACCGCGCCGCCGTGGAGGCCGCTCCCGACGACTGGCGTGCCTGGTATCGGCTGGGTCTGGCCTACGACGGCGCCGGCGACCGCCGTCGCGCCCGTGGCGCGGTGCGGCGGGCTATCGCGCTGGAGCGCAGGGACCGCAGGGAGCGCGCCGAGCGGGCCGAGCAGGGCTAAACCGCCAGCGCCGCCGCGACCGCCGCCTCGACGGTGGGGTGGTCGAAGGTGAATCCGGTGCGCTGCAGCACCTCGGGCACGACGTGCGCATCGGTCGTCAGCAGCGCCTCGGTCGCGTCGCGGCCCAGCACCAGCCGCAGTGCCCAGACCGGCGCGCGCAGCACGTAGGGGCGGTTCATCTGCACCGCCAGGGCGAAGCCGAGGTCGTTCGCCGTGGCCCGCTGCGGGCCGACCAGGTTGACCGGTCCCTCGATGTCGCCGGTGATGACGTGCCTGATCGCGCGCACCTGATCGTCCAGGGAGATCCACGGCCACACCTGCGTGCCGCGGCCGATGGGCCCGGCCAGCCCCGCCCGGGTGAGCAGCATGAGGGGCTTCAGGACCCCGTCGCGGTGGACCACCGGTGCGGTGCGCAGTACGGCGACGCGCGCGCGGTCGCCGGCGGCGAACGCCGCGGACTCCCACTCGCCGCACAGGTCCGCCAGGAACGTTTCGCCGCGGCCGGAATGCTCGGTCAGCGGTGTGCCGGGCGCCGAGCCGTAGTAGCCGACCGCCGATGCCGACACGAACGCCGGTGCGTCGTCGCCGAGGGCGCGCACGGCCGAAGCGAGGGCCTGCGTCGGGGTGATGCGCGACCACAGCAGTTCGTGCCGGTACGACGCCGTCCAGGGGAACCGGCCGATGCTCGCGCCGTTGAGACCCACGACGGCGTCCGCGCCCGCGAGCACCGCGGGATCCAGCGGCCGGTCGTCACGGAGCCAGGTCACCTCATCGGGTGCGGTCGGCTCGTGCCGCACGAGCGTGGTGACACCGATGCCGTCGGCGCGCAGCGATCGGGCGAGGGCGCGGCCGATCAGGCCGGAGGCGCCGGCGAGCACCACACGCCGCGGCATCGGTTGGTCCGTCATCAGGCGAGGGTCGCCTCGAGGGTGATCTCGATGCCGGCGAGGGCGGCCGAGACGGGGCAGCCGGTCTTGGCTTCTTCGGCCAGCCGGGCGAAGTCCTCCGGAGACAGGCCCGGCACGGTGGCGTTGACGTTGAGGTGGCTGCCGGTGATGCCCTTGCCGGGGACGAACGTGACCGACGCGGTCGTCTCGATCTGCTCCGGCGGGGTGCCGTTCTCGGCGAGGGCCAGGGAGAAGGCCATGCTGAAGCACGCCGAATGCGCGGCGGCGATGAGCTCCTCCGGTGTCGTCACCGACGACGATCCTTCGCTGCGGGCCTTCCAGTTCACTGCGAACGGGCCCTGGTTGGAGCTTTCCAGTGCGGTCTCGCCGGAGCCTTCGAACAGGCTGCCCTTCCACGTGGTGCTGGCTTCGCTCGTGACGCTCATGCTGGTCCTCCCGGTCCGGGGCGCGGGTGCGCTTCCGGTGCGAGCCTAACCGGGTGGATGCCGCGGCGAAACGCCGCAGGCCCGCTCAGGCCGCGGTGGGGCGGGCGCGACCGACCAGGCCGATCCGCTGCAGCAGCAGGTACAGCCGGCACCCGAGGCACAGCCCGAACACGGCGTTGAGGAAGGCCGCCATGAACGCCATCGCCGCCGCGATCGGCAGCGCCCAGGGGACCCCTGCCAGGTGCAGCGCGAGCCCGACGACGCTGACGAACAGGCCGACGCCCTGCGCGAACCGGGGCGGGCGGGGGTCTTCCAGGTCGGTCGGCGGCGCCAGTCGAGCCTGGATGAACCGGCGGTACAGCACGCCCCAGGGTGCGGTGCGCGGGGAGAGCACGCCCCACAGGAACAGCAATGCCACGACGAGCAGGGCGAGGAAGCCGGGGTCGAGGGCGCGCTGCGCGAGCGAGGCGGAGGAGACGGTCCAGCCCTGGGGCAGGAACACCTCGTCGGCGAGCGGCTGATAGGCGAACCAGCCGAAGGGGCCGCGCGCCGTGGAGATGCTGACCAGGCTCAGCAGCACCGTCCCCAGCAGCAGCACGGAGGTGATGCCGGCGGCGAACCGGGGGCCGCGCGGGTCGATGCCGCGCGGCGCGGCATCCGCCTGTTCAGGCACGCGCCGACGATCCGGTCAGCCGAGCCAGTTCCAGCTCGACCACGCGGCGGTTGGGAACCCCGCCGAAACGGGTCTGGATGACCCCGTCGCCGTCCAGGATGAGGGTCGTCGGGGTCTGCAGGATCTGGAAGTGCTTGGCGATGTCGGGCCGGTGCGTGAGATCGACATCCAGGTGCAGCACGCCGTCGCGGTCTTCGGCGAGGGCGGACAGCACCCGGTGCACGCCGGGGCAGCGCGCGCACAGCTCGGTGCTGAACTGCAGCAGCGTCGCGGTGTCGCCCAGCCGCTCGGCGCCGAGGCGCTGCGGATCGACGACTTCGTTGGGAATCTGCCGCTGCGGCCGGCCCTGTCGCCACCGTGCGAAAGCGCCAACGCCCAGCGTCACCGCGAGCAGCGCGGTGAGCACATAGACAGCATCGACGAGGTTCACCACGGCCCAGGCTAACGGGTGGCTCTGGACGAAGAGCAACAATGACGATTGTGACGGCGCGGCGACGCACCCTGCGGGCCCGCGGCCGGCGGGGTCGGCCGCGGGTATCGTGGCAGCCGTGACCACGGCGATCCCTACCCCTTACGAGGACCTCCTACGCGACGTGCTGGCCCACGGCACGCACAAGGATGACCGCACCGGCACCGGGACGACGAGCGTGTTCGGCCGTCAAATCCGGTTCGATCTGGCCGAGGGGTTCCCCCTCATCACCACCAAGCGCGTGCACTTCAAGTCGATCGCCTATGAGTTGCTGTGGTTCCTGCGCGGCGAATCGAGCGTGACCTGGCTGCAGGATCACGGCGTGACGATCTGGGACGAGTGGGCGGATGCCGCCGGTGAGCTTGGCCCGGTCTACGGCGTGCAGTGGCGGTCGTGGCCGACCCCCGATGGCGGTCACATCGACCAGATCTCGCAGATCATCGAGCAGATCCGCACCAACCCCGACTCGCGGCGCCTGATCGTGTCGGCCTGGAACGTCGCCGACATCCCGAACATGGCCCTCGCGCCCTGCCACGCGCTGTTCCAGTTCTACGTCGCCGACGGCAAGCTGTCCTGCCAGCTGTACCAGCGCAGCGCCGACATGTTCCTGGGGGTGCCGTTCAACATCGCCTCGTACGCGCTGCTCACGCTCATGGTCGCGCAGCAGGCGGACCTGGAGCCGGGCGACTTCGTCTGGACCGGCGGGGACTGCCACATCTACGACAACCACCTCGACCAGGTGCGGCAGCAGCTGGACCGCGCGCCCTACCCGTATCCGACGCTGCGCTTCGCCCGCACGCCGGAGTCGATCTTCGACTACCGGTTCGAGGACTTCGTCGTCGAGGACTACCAGCATCACCCCGCGATCCGCGGGGCGGTCGCGGTATGACCGCACCCATCGGCCTCGTCTGGGCCGAGGCCGAGGGCGGGGTGATCGGCGCTGACGGCGGCATGCCCTGGTACGTGCCCGAAGACCTCGCGCACTTCAAGGCCGTCACCGCCGGCGCCCCCGTGGTGATGGGGCGCCGGACGTGGGAGTCGTTCCCGGCGCGGTTCCGGCCGCTGCCCGGGCGCCGCAACATCGTGATCACGGGCAACGAGCAGTGGTCCGCCGATGGTGCGGAGCGGGCAGCGTCGCTTGACGCGGCGCTGCAGCTCGCGCAGGCCGCTGAGCCGGAGCGCATCTGGGTCATCGGCGGCGGCCGACTGTTCCGTGAGGCGATCGGGCGGGCCGACCGGCTAGAGGTCACCGAACTGGACACCCGCGTCGACGGCGACACCTTCGCCCCCGACCGCGACGGGTGGCAGGTCGTGGCCGCGG
Source organism: Microbacterium sp. zg-YB36 (assembly GCF_024623575.2). Classification (NCBI taxonomy): domain Bacteria; kingdom Bacillati; phylum Actinomycetota; class Actinomycetes; order Micrococcales; family Microbacteriaceae; genus Microbacterium; species Microbacterium sp. zg-YB36. Next base: position 46,800 of record NZ_JANJFD020000012.1, on the reverse strand, counting down.
AACCGGACGCCGGGTGGTCCACCTCGCGTGAGGGCATCCGGTATCGCTTCCTCCGGCTCGAACGCGCGTCGTAGGGTCACCTCATGGCCAAGACGGCACTGATCACCGGCGCGAGCTCGGGCCTCGGCGCGGAATTCGCCCGGCAGCTCGCCGCGCGCGGCATGGACCTGGTGCTCGTCGCCCGCGATCGCGACGCGCTCGACGCCCTGTGCCGGCGCCTGCGCGACGAGCACGGCGTGCATGCCGAGGCGCTCGCCGCGGACCTGCTGGACCCGGCCCAGCTCGCCGACGTCGTGGCCCGGCTGCGCGACGGCGAGCACCCCGTGGACATGCTGGTCAACAACGCCGGGTTCGGGCTGCCGTTGGCGTTCGAGCGCAATGACATCGAGGACGAGCAGCGGCACCTCGACCTGCACGTGGCGGTGCCGATGCGCCTCATGCACGCCGTGCTGCCGGGGATGCTGGAGCGCCGTCGCGGCCGCATCGTCAACGTGGCATCCGTCGCCGCTTTCACCCCGCGATCGACGTACGGCGCCGTCAAGGGCTGGCTCATCAGCTTCAGCCGGTGGGCGAACGTGGCCTACGGCCCCCGGGGCGTGACGGTCACGGCGGTGTGTCCCGGGTTCACGCACACCAACTTCCACGAGCGGATGGGCATGGCCATCGGCCGCGAGGGCGTGCCTGGCTGGATGTGGCTGAACGCCGGTGACGTCGTCGCGGCGGCGCTGCGCGACGTCGCACGGGGCAAGAGCGTGTCGGTGCCGTCGCTGCGTTACAAGGTGCTCGTGGGCCTCACCCGCGTCCTCCCGGACCGGCTGGTCGTGGCGACCGCATCGCGGGGCCGCTGATCAGGCGAACCGCCCCAGCCGGATGCCGGCGTAGGCGAGCGCGGCCACCGTCTCCCCGTCCGAGATCGTCCCGTCCGCGATCATGGTGACCACCTCGCCGAACGGCACCCACCGCACCGCGCGGATGCCCTCCTCGGCCTGCGTGTGCGCGGCATCCGCCACCGCCGCGATGCCGCGGGCGAGGAAGACGTGCTCTGCGGCCACAGCGACGCCGTTGAGCGCGTTCATCGCGCCGATCGCCTGCCAACCGGATGCCGTGACGCCGGCTTCCTCGGCCAGCTCGCGCTGCGCCGCGACCAGCGGGTCCTCGCCGTCGGAGCCGCCGGCGGGCACCTCGAGCGAGACGCCGACGGTGTACCGGTCCACTTCGACCAGGCACACGCGGTCCGCTTCGTCGATCGCGACGACGAAGACGGCCGGATGCCGCATCTCGACGACGCCGTAGATGCCGTCCCCGGCGGGGCCGCTGACGGTGTCCTCCCGGACGCGGATCCACCGGTTGCCGTACACCTCGCGGCTCGTGCGCGTCTGCCAGGTCATGCCGCGACCCTATCGGGGCAGTGCGAACGAACCGATACCCTGGGAGCATGACGCATCAGGCCAACCCGTTCGGACAGGTCCTCGTCGCGCTGGTCACTCCGATGACCGCCGACGGCGAAGTCGACTGGCCCGCGGTCGAGAAGCACATCGACGACGTCATCACCGCCGGGGCCGACGGTATCGTCGTCACCGGCACGACGGGGGAGACGAGCACGCTCACCGACCCCGAGAAGATCCGCCTGGTGGAGGTGGGCCGGGACGTCGCGGCCGGACGCGCCAAGATCATCACCGGCGGCGGCTCGAACGAGACCGCCCACGCGATCGAGCTCTACAAGGCCAGCGAGAAGGTCGGTGCCGACGGCATCATGATCGTCACGCCGTACTACAACAAGCCCACGCAGGCGGGCATCCTCACGCACTTCCGGCTGGTGGCCGATGCCACCGACCTGCCGGTCATCCTGTACGACATCCCGGGGCGCACCGGCGTCCCGATCAAGTACGAGACGATCCTCCGTCTCGCCAAGCACCCGAACATCCTCGCGATCAAAGACGCCAAGGGCGACTTCAGCGAGGTCAGCCGGGTGCTGAACCAAACCGATCTGATGTACTTCTCGGGCGACGACGCGAACGCGTTGCCGCACCTCGCCATCGGCGCGACGGGACTCATCGGCGTGACCGCGAACATCGCGGCTGCGCCGTACCGCGTGATGATCGACGCCGTGAACCGGGGCGACCTCGCCGCGGCCACGGCGGCGCACCAGCAGTTGGAACCGCTGGTGCGGGCGGTCATGACCCACGTCCCGGGCACCGTGAGCGCGAAGTACATCCTGCACGGCCTCGGTCGCATCTCCAGCCCCCGCGTCCGCCTGCCCCTGGTGGGGCCGGAGGAGTGGGAAGCGGCGATGATCGAGGATGAGCTTGCCCTGGTGACCGACGTCGTCGGCGCTGATTTCTCCAATTTCCGTCCCGACCGCAATGCGGCAGCAGGCGGCGCACTCCCGAAGGTCCACGGCACCACACGATGAGCCCCAACGCGATCACTTCGCCCCCCACCCTCGCCCCCGGAACCCTCCGCGTCACGCCTCTCGGCGGACTCGGGGAGATCGGGCGCAACATGACCGTCTTCGAGTACGAGGGCAAGCTCCTCATCGTCGACTGCGGCGTGCTGTTCCCCGAGGAGCACCAGCCGGGGGTGGACCTGATCCTGCCCGACTTCGAGCCGATCAAGCACCGCCTCAATGACATCGTCGGGGTCGTGCTCACGCACGGTCACGAAGACCACATCGGCGCCGTGCCCTACCTGCTGCGCCTCAAGCGCGACATCCCGCTGATCGGCTCAGGGCTGACCCTCGCCCTGGTCGAGGCCAAGCTCAAAGAGCACCGCATCAAGCCGTACTCGCTCACCGTGAAAGAGGGCCAGGACGAGCGGGTCGGCCCGTTCGACCTCGAGTTCGTCGCGGTGAACCACTCCATCCCGGACGCGCTCGCCGTCGCGATCAAGACCCCGGCGGGCACGGTGCTGGCCACCGGCGACTTCAAGATGGACCAGCTGCCGCTGGACGGCCGCCTGACCGACCTGCGCGCCTTCGCCCGGCTCGGTGAGGAGGGCGTCGACCTGTTCCTCGTCGACTCCACCAACGCCGACGTCCCCGGCTTCACCCCGCTGGAGCGGTCGATCGGCCCGGTCCTTGACCAGGTCATCGGCAAGGCCCCGCGCCGCGTGATCGTCGCGAGCTTCTCCAGCCACGTGCACCGCGTGCAGCAGGTGCTGGATGCCGCACACGCCAACGGCCGCCGCGTGGCACTGCTGGGCCGCAGCATGCTGCGCAACATGACCATCGCCGCGGACCTCGGCTACCTCACCGTGCCCGAGGGCGTGCTGATCGACTACAAGAAGGCCCAGGACCTGCCCGACGACAAGATCGTCTTCATGTCCACCGGGTCGCAGGGCGAGCCGATGGCCGTGCTCAGCCGCATGGCCAACCTCGACCACGCGATCGAGCCGGGCCCGGGTGACACCGTGATCCTCGCCTCCAGCCTCATCCCGGGCAACGAGAACGCCGTCTACCGCGTCATCGACGGTCTCACCAAGCTCGGCGCCACCGTCGTGCACAAGGGCAACGCCAAGGTGCACGTCTCCGGTCACGCCGCCGCGGGCGAGCTGCTGTACTGCTACAACATCCTCAAGCCCAAGAACGTGCTGCCCGTGCACGGCGAGTACCGCCACCTCATGGCCAACGCGAAGCTGGCACAGGACACCGGCATCCCCGCCGAGCGCACCATCATCGGCGAGAACGGCACCGTGGTCGACCTCAAGGACGGCATCGCGACCGTCGTCGGTCAGCTCGACATCGGCTTCGTCTACGTCGACGGCTCGACCGTCGGCGAGATCACCGACGCCGACCTCAAGGACCGCCGCATCCTCGGCGAAGAGGGCTTCATCTCGGTGATCGTGGTGGTGGATGCCGCCACCGGCCGCGTCATCACCGGCCCCGAGATCCACGCCCGCGGTTTCGCCGAGGACGACTCGGTGTTCGACGACGTCAAGCCGAAGATCGCCGCCGCGTTGGCCGAAGCCGCGAAGTCGGGGGTGCGTGACTCGCACGCGCTGTCGCAGATCGTGCGTCGCACCATCGGCCGCTGGGTCAACCAGCGACTGCGCCGGCGTCCCATGATCGTGCCGCTGGTCATCGAGGCCTGACCCGCTTCTGCGCAACGCCCGCGAGCCGCTCACTGCGGCGCGCGGGCGTTCTGCGTCCGCGGCCGCGGTCACCCTTCGGCTCAGTCGTCGCGAACGGCCCTGTGCCGCCCCCGCGAGGGGCGGATGCGACGACCGAACCCCCGCGGGAGGGACGGGTGTGACCACCGAACGCGGGTGCGCACGGGTGTGCCACGGCGGTGAACGCGGCTTCCGGGGGAATGAAGGGGTCGCGTCGTTCCGGGCAATGTCGGTGGTACCGACGTACCGTGGATGAATGGCCAGGAGCAGCAATCCGACCACGAGCGGGCGCGCGCCCGCGAAGGGTCCCGCGAAGGGGGCGTCTCCGCGCGCCCGAAAGCCCGCTCCCGCCCCGAAACGCTACGTCGATGAGGCGGAGAAACCGCCGCTGATCTCGCGCGCCTGGATGGGTCTGGCCCACGCGACCGGCGGGCTGTTCCGCGCGTTCGGCCCGGAGAACCTCGAAAAGGACCAGCGCCGCGACGGCTTCCCGTTCCTGCTGGTGCTGATGGCGGTCGCCGGGTCGGTCGTGGAGTGGTTCTTCATCGGCACCGAGCTGGCGGGCACCATCAGCGCCTACACCGCGGGCGGGATCATCGGGCGCGTGGCGTTCATCCTCCCGGTGCTGCTGCTGTGGCTGGCCGGCTGGCTCTTCCGGCATCCGCCCTCGGTGCACGACAACGGGCGCATCGGCATCGGCTTCGGCCTGCTGGTGCTCACGATCGCGGGGTTCTGCCACGTGCTCGGCGGGCGTCCGCAGCCCAACGCCGGGCTTCCCGCGCTGAGCACGGGTGGCGGGTTGTTCGGCTGGATGGTCGGCGAACCGCTGACCTTCCTCACGCAGATCGGTGCGTGCGTCGTGCTGGGCCTGTTCGCCGCGCTCAGTGTGCTGATCCTCACCAAGACCCCGCCGAACCGCATCGGCCACCGCCTCGGCGACCTGTACGCCTGGATGTTCGACGCCGAGCGCGTCGAGAAGCCCGCCGCAGCGCCGGCGGAGACCTCCGACGACTCCGACGGGCTGCCGTGGTGGCGTCGCAACAAGTCTGGCCGCGAAGAGGACCCGCACGACGGGCTCGGTTCGCAGGACCTCACCTCCCTGCTGTCGCCCTCCGGCGACACCGGCGGGTTCGAGCAGGCCATCGCACCGGTCTCGCCCCCGCCGCCGCTGCCGGACGCACCCACCGAGGTCATCAGCCCCGGCGTCGTGGAGGCCGTGCGCAGGGGCGCCCGCCGTGTCGACACCGGCATCCGCGAAGATGCCACCGAGGTGCTCGATGACGGTGAGCTGCCCGGCCTGTCCGGACTGGGTGGCGACGGCGACGGCTTGCCGCCCAGCGCGGTCTACCGCCTGCCCTCCGCCGCGGCGCTGGCAGCCGGCACGCCGCACAAGGCGCGCTCCGAGGCCAACGACGCCATGGTGAAGGCCATCACGAGCGTGTTCTCGCAGTTCTCCGTCGACGCGACGGTCACCGGATTCTCGCGCGGCCCGACGGTCACGCAGTACGAGATCGAGGTCGGCTCGGGCGTGAAGGTCGAGCGCATCACCGCGCTGACCAACAACATCGCCTACGCCGTCGCCTCCAACGAGGTGCGCATCCTCGCCCCGATCCCCGGCAAGAGCGCCATCGGCGTGGAGATCCCCAACACCGACCGCGAGATCGTGACCCTCGGCGATGTGCTGCGCTCCCCGGCATCCACCAACTCGGTGCACCCGATGACGATCGGCGTCGGCAAGGACGTCGGCGGCGGCTACGTCGTGGCCAACCTGGCCAAGATGCCCCACCTGCTGGTGGCCGGCTCCACCGGCTCGGGAAAGTCGAGCTTCGTGAACTCGATGATCACGAGCCTGCTGATGCGCGCCAAGCCCACCGAAGTGCGCATGGTGCTCATCGACCCCAAGCGCGTGGAACTGACCTCCTACGCGGGCGTTCCGCATCTCATCACCCCCATCATCACGAACCCCAAGAAGGCCGCCGAGGCGCTGCAGTGGGTCGTGAAGGAGATGGACATGCGGTACGACGACCTCGCGTCGTTCGGCTACCGGCACATCGACGACTTCAACCGCGCTGTCGTCGCCGGCGAGGTCAAGCTCCCCGCCGGCAGCGAGCGCGTGCTCAAGCCCTACCCGTACCTGCTGGTGGTCGTCGACGAGCTCGCCGACCTCATGATGGTCGCCCCGCGCGACGTCGAGGACTCCATCGTCCGCATCACCCAGCTGGCGCGAGCCAGCGGCATCCACCTGGTGCTTGCCACGCAGCGCCCGTCTGTCGACGTCGTCACCGGTCTGATCAAGGCCAACGTGCCCTCGCGGCTCGCGTTCGCCGTCACCAGCGTCACCGACTCGCGCGTCATCCTCGACCAACCAGGCGCCGACCGCCTGATCGGTCAGGGCGATGCCCTGTTCCTGCCGATGGGCACGTCCAAGGCCATCCGGGTGCAGGGCGCCTGGGTGAGTGAGAGCGAGATCGAGAAGGTCGTCGCGCACGTCACGGCGCAGGCCCGCCCGGAGTACCGCAAGGACGTCGCGGCCGTCGTGGAGAAGAAGGAAGTCGACGCCGACATCGGAGACGACCTCGAGCTGCTGCTGGCCGCCGCCGAGCTGGTCGTCTCGACGCAGTTCGGCTCGACCTCGATGCTGCAGCGCAAGCTCCGCGTGGGCTTCGCGAAGGCGGGACGCCTCATGGACCTGCTGGAATCCCGCGAGATCGTGGGCGCTTCCGAAGGCTCCAAAGCGCGCGACGTGCTGGTCACGGTGGAGCAGCTGCCCGGTGTGCTGGCGCGGCTGCGCGGCGAGGACGACCCCGACGAGAAGGACGACGATCCCGTCGATGAGCAGTTCGCCGGCTACGAAGTGGTCGAGGAAAGCGGCGAGGACGAGGATGCCTGGGGCCTGACCGGCCGCTGAGGCGTGCAGCACTAGGCTCGAACCGTGGCGATTCCGAGGCAGCTTCCCAACGCGATCACGATCGTGCGGATCCTCTGCGCACCGGTGTTCCTGTGGATGCTGCTAGCGGACGGCGGGGCCGACGGGCCGCTGCGGTGGTGGGCTGCGGTGCTGTTCATCGTCGCGATCGCCACCGACGGCATCGACGGCTACCTCGCCCGGCGGCACAACATCGTCACCGACCTCGGCAAGCTGCTGGACCCCATCGCCGACAAGGTGCTCACCGGCTGCGCGTTCGTTGGTCTGTCGATCCTCGTCGAACTGCCCTGGTGGGTGACGATCCTCGTGCTGGTGCGTGAGATCGGCGTCACCGTGCACCGCCTCGTCGTGGCGAGCAACCACGTCGTGGCTGCGGCCTGGATGGGCAAGGTCAAGACCGTGGCTCAGGCGGTCGCCCTCTCGCTCGCGCTGCTGCCGCTGTGGACGGTCGTGGGGGAGTGGATCCACTGGGTCAACACCGTCACGATGACCATCGCCGTGCTGCTGACGGTGGCCAGCGGCATCGACTACATCCTCACCGAGGTGCGCGGCGCCCGGCGGCTGCGCCGTGAGGAAGCGTCGTGAGTCCGTTCCGCCCCGCACCCGACCCCGACCTTCCCGACGAGGCCGAGCAGACGCTGGTCTCCAGCGGGCGCCGCAGCGAGGCTGAGGTGCTCGTGGAGCGCCTGCGGGAGCTGGGGTGGACCGTCGGGGTGGCCGAGTCGCTCACCGGCGGCCTGGTCGTTGCCTCCCTCGTCGCAGTCCCCGGTGCCTCCGCCGTCGTCCGGGGCGGCATCGTCGCGTACGCCACGGAGCTGAAGGCGACACTGCTCGGCGTGGACCAGGTGCTGCTGGATGCCCACGGTCCGGTGAACGAGCGGGTCGCCCGGCAGATGGCCCGCGGCGCCCGGCGCGCGCTGGGCGCGCCCGACCGTCCCGCCGACATCGGCATCGCCACCACCGGCATCGCCGGACCCGACTCGCCCGACGGTCAGCCGGTGGGCACCGTCCACATCGCGGTGTCGACCTCCCTGGGCTCGCGGGTGGAGTCGCTCCAGCTGGAGGGCGACCGGGAGCAGATCCGCACCGCCGCCGCGGTGCGCGCGATCTCGTTCGCACTGGAAGCGCTGTGACGGGAACAACGCGCTCCGGGCGTGCGTTGTCCGTTACATGATTCCCATGGGACGCACAACAACCGGGATTACAGTGACACCGTTCGGTGTTGTACTGTTGTGCACCCAATGGGCATGGATAGCGAGAGGGGGCCCGAAATGATCCTGGTTCGTCAAGAGATCGGCGAAGTCCTACGTGACTTCCGTCTGCAGAAGGGGCGCACCCTCCGTCAGGTGGCGGGTCGCGCCAGCGTGGCCTTGGGCTACCTGAGCGAGGTGGAGCGCGGTCAGAAGGAAGCCTCCAGCGAGATTCTCGCCGCCGTCGCCGACGCGCTCGATGTACCCATCTCCGCCGTCATGCGCGAAGTGGGCGACCGCATCTCGGTCCTCGAGGGCATGCACACCTTCCCCGATGTCGTCCCCGACGACCTCGTGGCTTCGGTCGAGGCCGAGCCCGCACTGTCGCTACGCTGACCGCGGAATGCGTCGAAGCGAATTCGACCGCGCCGTGACCGACGAGTTCGGCACTCGCGGCTCTGCCCTCGTGGCCGACCTGGTGCTCACGCGCGTCGGCGGGCTCACCGCTCGGGAGGCGCTGGCTGCCGGAACTCCGGCTCGCGAGGTGTGGGTCGCGCTGTGCATCGAGGCAGATGTGCCCGACGACCGCCGGTATGGCGTGGGTCGGCTCGACGCCCGTCGACGCTGACGCGTCCCCGCCCGCCGGATCCGGCTTTCGTCGGTACCGCCGAATCGCGTTCGGCGTGTCGTCGAAGATCTGTTCGATGCGGTCGTAGGCTCCTGTACAGAGGTGTCGAGGGCGTATCCGTCCACATTTCCGGGAGGCGATCGACTCAATGTCGGAGGCCATCCGTAGCGTGGACCACGTCATCGCACACCACACGCCTTGTCGCAGCATCCGTCCCAGCCGGGGCGGAGCGCGTCAGCCTACAGGCGACCGACCGCGAGCAGAGAAGAGCACGTCATGCCATCACCCGCTGACCGCGAGAAGGCCCTCGAATCGGCCCTCGCCCAGATCGACCGGCAGTTCGGAAAGGGCTCGGTCATGCGACTGGGCAGCGACGAGCGCGCTCCGGTCGCCGTGATCTCCACCGGCTCCATCGCCCTCGACGTCGCGCTCGGCGTCGGCGGTCTGCCGCGCGGCCGCATCATCGAGATCTACGGTCCGGAGTCGTCGGGTAAGACGACTCTCACCCTGCACGCCATCGCCAATGCACAGCGCGCCGGCGGCATCGCCGCCTTCATCGACGCCGAGCACGCGCTGGACCCCGACTACGCGCAGAAGCTCGGCGTCGACATCGACCAGCTGCTCGTGTCGCAGCCCGACACCGGCGAGCAAGCCCTGGAGATCGCGGACATGCTCGTGCGCTCCGGTGCCATCGACCTCATCGTCATCGACTCCGTCGCCGCTCTCGTGCCCAAGGCCGAGATCGAGGGCGAGATGGGCGATTCGCACGTCGGTCTGCAGGCGCGACTGATGTCGCAGGCACTGCGCAAGCTCACCGGTGGCCTGAGTCAGACCAACACCACCATGATCTTCATCAACCAGCTGCGCGAGAAGATCGGTGTCTTCTTCGGCTCGCCCGAGACCACCGCCGGTGGCAAGGCGCTGAAGTTCTACGCGTCGGTGCGCCTGGACATCCGCCGTATCGAGACGCTGAAGGACGGCACCGACGCAGTCGGTAACCGCACCCGCGTCAAGGTCGTCAAGAACAAGATGGCCCCGCCGTTCAAGCAGGCCGAGTTCGACATCCTCTATGGCACCGGCATCTCCCGCGAGGGCAGCCTCATCGACTTCGGTGTCGAGCACGCACTCGTGAAGAAGTCGGGCGCCTGGTACACCTACGAGGGCGATCAGCTCGGTCAGGGCAAGGAGAACGCCCGCAACTTCCTGCTGCGCAATCCCGACATCGCCAACGACATCGAGACGAAGATCAAGCAGAAGCTCGGCGTCGGTCAGCCGAAGGTCGTCGAGGAACCCGCGGGCGACGAGCTGGCCGCACGCCGGCCCGCCTGATGGTCCGGTTCTCCAGTGACGGGGGCGTCCCCTCGGACGCCGAGGGGATCGCCCCCGTCATCCCGCTGTTCGGCGGGCGCCGTGTGGCCGCCGAACCGGCGCGGGCCAGGGCCGCTGCCGCTGCGCCCGGTCGCGCGGCCGTCGGGGACGCAGACCCCGTCGCCGAGGCTGCCGATGCCCTCGCCCGCCTCGGGCGACGCTCGCCCGCCGAATCCAGCGAGCGGCCGCCGCAGTGGCGCACCGGGTGGGCTCAGGAAGCAGCGCCCGTCGAGGAGGAGTCCGACGAGGAGCTCGCCGACCGGGTCGCCGCTGCCGAGCGCATTCTTCTGAAGAAACTCCGCGCCCGGCAGCTGTCGGTCTCCGAGGCCCGCGCGGCCGCCGCCGAGCACGACCTCCCCGCTGACGATCTCGAAGCCCTGCTCGACTCGTTCGCACGACTGGGTTACCTCGACGACGCGCGGCTGGCGGAACAGCTGATCCATGCCGGCACCCACCGCAAGGCACAGGGGCGGCGCGCGATCGCGCAGACGCTCTCATCGCGCGGCATCCCTCGGGAGATCGCCGACGAGGCGTTGGACGAAGAGCCCGACGACGAGGCACAGCGGGCGCTGGAGTTCGCGCGGACCAAGGCGCGCCAGCTGGACAGTGTCGATCAGGAGACCGCGATGCGCCGGCTGATGGGACAGCTGTCCCGGCGCGGCTACTCCGGTTCGGTCGCGGCCACCGCGGCCCGCACGGCGCTGACGGAGAAGCGCGCCCCCGGCGGCGTGCGCTTCAGCTGACGCTCCCACGCAGCAGAAACGCCGAGCCTTCGGGCTCGGCGTTTCTGCTGTGGCGGCGCGTTGCGGCGGGGGCGAGCGGTGTGGCCATTCGGTCGTCGCACCCGTCCCCGTCCCGCTGAATCTGGGGGCGTTCGTGACGACCGAGCGTGAGTCCACCGGTGCCCGACCACACCGCTCGCATCGGAATCTACAATGGGGAACATCATGACCTTCCCGTCCGCCATTCCCACGCTCATCGCCCCGTCATCGGCGGCGCACACGGTCGACGGTCGCGCGCGCACCTACGAGGTGCGCACGTTCGGCTGCCAGATGAACGTGCACGACTCCGAGCGTCTGTCCGGCTCGCTCGAGAGCGCCGGATACGTGCCGGCCACCACGGGCGAGGATGCCGACGTCATCGTCATCAACACCTGCGCGGTGCGCGACAACGCCGCCGGCAAGCTCTACGGCACGCTCGGGTACCTGAAGTCCCGCAAGGACAAGCACGAAGGCATGCAGATCGCCGTCGGCGGCTGCCTCGCGCAGATGGACAAGGAGACCGTGCAGCGCAAGGCCCCCTGGGTCGACGTCGTCTTCGGCACCCACAACATGGGGTCCCTCCCCAGCCTGCTCGAACGCGCCCGTCACAACGGCGAAGCCGAACTGGAGATCCTCGAGTCGCTCGAGGTGTTCCCCTCGACGCTGCCCACCAAGCGCGACGCCGTGCACAGCGGGTGGGTTTCCATCTCGGTCGGCTGCAACAACACCTGCACCTTCTGCATCGTGCCGAGCCTGCGCGGCAAGGAGAAGGACCGTCGCCCCGGCGACATCCTGAACGAGATCCGCCTCCTCGTCGACGACGGGGCGATCGAGGTGACCCTGCTGGGACAGAACGTCAACTCGTACGGCGTCGAGTTCGGCGACCGCGCCGCGTTCGGCAAGCTGCTGCGCGCGGCGGGCGAGATCCCCGGCCTGGAGCGCATCCGGTTCACCAGCCCTCACCCGGCGGCCTTCACCGACGACGTCATCGCCGCCATGGCGGAGACCCCCGCCGTCATGCCGCAGCTGCACATGCCGCTGCAGTCCGGCAGCGACCGCATCCTCAGGGCGATGCGCCGCTCGTACCGGTCGGAGCGTTTCCTCGGCATCCTCGATCGGGTGCGCCAACGGATGCCGAACGCCGCGATCTCCACCGACATCATCGTCGGCTTCCCCGGCGAGACCGAGGCGGACTTCGAAGACACGATGCGGGTCGTGGCGGCAGCGCGGTTCGCGACCGCCTTCACGTTCCAGTACTCCATCCGCGAGGGTACCCCGGCGGCGACCATGCCCGACCAGGTGCCCAAGCACATCGTGCAGGAGCGCTACGAGCGCCTCACCGCGCTGCAGGAGCGCATCTGCCTCGAGGAGAACCAGAAGCAGGTCGGCCGCGAGGTGCAGGTCCTGGTGTCCACAGGTGAGGGCAAGAAGGATGCCGAGACGCACCGGCTCACCGGCCGCGCCGAGGACAACCGGCTCGTGCACTTCGAAGTGCCCGCCGGATCGGCCCTGCCGCGGCCGGGCGATGTGGTCACGACGGTGATCACACACGCCGCGCCGTTCCATCTGCTGGCCGACGCTCCCGATGGCGCGCCGCTGCGAATCCGCCGTACGCGCGCCGGCGACGCGTGGGACCGGACGCAGGCGGAGTCTTGCGGCGTCCCGGCTCCGGCCGCTGAGTCCGGTGCGCCCCGGGCCGTCTCGCTCGGGCTTCCCACACTCCGCATCGGTGTCTGAGCCGTCCCTGTGGGCCGTCGTCGGCGCCACGGGCACCGGTAAGACCGCGCTGTCACTCGACCTCGCCGAAGCGTTGGGCTCACGCGGACGGGCCGCCGAGATCGTCAACGCCGATGCGATGCAGCTGTACCGCGGTATGGACATCGGCACCGCGAAGCTGCCCGAAAGCGAACGCCGCGGCATCCCGCACCACCTGTTCGACGTGCTCGACCCCGCCGATGACGCCGCCGTCGCCTGGTACCAGCAGGCGGCCCGCGCCGCGATCACCGCGATCCACGGCCGGAGCGCCGACGCGATCCTGGTGGGCGGCTCCGGGCTGTACGTGTCCAGCGTCCTGTACGACTTCCGGTTTCCGCCCCGCGACGCCGAGCTGCGCGCGCGCCTGGAGCGGGAGCTCGACGACCTCGGCCCCGGCGCCCTGTTCGCTCGGCTGCGCGAGCTGGATCCGGCGACGGCCGAGCGCGTCGACCCGCGCAACGGGCGACGGATCGTCCGGGCGCTCGAGGTGCTCGCGCAGGGAGAGGCGACGCACGGCGCGGCGCTGCCCGACGCCCCGGTGCTGTGGCACACCCCGACACGCATCGTGGGGGTGGCGGTGCCGCGCGACGAACTGGTCGCCCGGCTCGACGCGCGCGTGGATGCCATGTGGCGCGACGGCCTGCTCGACGAGGTCGCCGCGCTGCGCGCGCAGGGACTGGAGGACGGAGTCACCGCGCGCCGCGCGATCGGCTACGCCCAGGCCCTCGCGCAGCTGGACGGGCAGCTGACGCAGCAGGACGCGATCGCGCAGACCCAGGCGTTGACGCGGCGGTACGCCAGGCGCCAGGTGTCGTGGTTCCGCCGCTACGCCGATGTCACCTGGGTGGCGTCCGGGGCGGATGCCGCTGCGCTGGCAGAATCCCTCGTATGACCGTCGCGCTTCGACCGTTCGCCGTCGCGGACACCGAACAGGTGGTCGCCCTGTGGGAAGCGGCGGGACTCACGCGGCCGTGGAACGACCCGCGGGCCGACATCGCCCGCAAGCTCACGGTGCAGCCGGAACTGTTCCTCGTCGCCGTCGACGGCAGCGGTGTCGTCGGCAGCGTCATGGCAGGGTACGACGGGCACCGCGGCTGGCTGCACTACCTCGCCACCGCGCCGGGGAGACGCTCCCAGGGCATCGGGCGGGCGCTGGTGGCCGAGGCCGAGGCGCGGCTGCTCGCACTCGGATGCCCCAAGGTGCAGCTCATGGTGCGTCCGGACAACCCCGGCGCCCGCGGTTTCTACCGAGAGCTGGGGTTTGAGCCGTTCGAGATCTGGGCGACGGGGAAGCGGCTGATCGCCGACGACTGAGGCCACCGGACTCGGCATCCGCGTCATGCGCGCCGATACACTGGAGGGATGCCGCAGACCCTCCCGTTCACCAAAGGTCACGGCACCGGCAATGACTTCGTGATCTTCGCCGACCCGGACGGCGCGATCGACCTCTCCGACGACCAGGTCGCCGTGCTCTGCGATCGACGCTTCGGCATCGGCGCCGACGGCATCCTGCGCGTGGTGCGCTCCGCAGCGCTGCCGGACGGACTGGACGCGGCCGCAGCCGGTGCGGAGTGGTTCATGGACTACCGCAACGCCGACGGTTCCGTCGCGGAGATGTGCGGCAACGGCATCCGCGCCTACACCCGCTACCTCGTCGACCGGGGTCTGGCCGACCTCCCCGAAGGCGGCCACCTCGACATCGGCACCCGCGCCGGCGTGAAGCGGGTCACCCGCTCCGACGACGGGTTCGAAGTGGACCTCGGCCTGTGGCGGGCGGAGGCCGCGGACGTCCTGGTACGAGCGCGCGGACTCGACGTGGCCCGCCCCGGGCAGGGCATCGACGTCGGCAACCCGCACGTCGTCGTTGCGCTTCCCACCCACCTGGAGCTGGACGGACTCGACCTCACGGTGCAGCCGATCCTCGACCCGGCGCCGCGTCACGGCGCGAACATCGAGTTCGTCGTTCCGGCCGATCCGCTCGTGCGGGACGGCATCGGCGCGATCACGATGCGCGTATTCGAGCGCGGCGTCGGCGAAACGCTCAGCTGTGGCACCGGGGTGGCCGCCGCCGCCCTCGCGGTGCGGTACTGGGCAGGACCGGCGGCACCCAATCAGTGGCGCGTCGACGTGCCAGGCGGCACGCTCGGCGTGCGGGTGCGCATCGACGACGACGGCGAGCACGTGCTGCTGTCGGGACCGGCGACCCTCGTCTTCAGCGGCGAGGTCGCGTTGGCCTGAGCGCCGCGCGGACGAGCAGCCGCGGCGGGCGGCCTCGGGAGCCTCGTCAGGGGAGGGTGATCTCGGCCGTCGGCGTCGACCCGTGGCGGCGCACCTTGATGACCCGGAATCCGCGGCCGGTCGCCGCCCGGTGCACGCTGTAGCCGTCGGCGAACGTGGCATCCAGCCAGCGCTGCAGCGAATCGGACCCCAGGTTGCGCTGCACCACGAGCCACGCGTCGCTGCGTTCGCCCAAGCGCGGGATCCAGTGCTGCAGCAGGCCGTGCAGCACGTTCTTGCCGACCCGGATGGGCGGGTTCGAGCGAATGGTGCGGAACATCACGTCGTCGGGAACATCGTCGGGAAGCACGGCGTTGACGTTGTCGAGCCCCAACGTCTCGGCGTTGCGGCGCACGAGATCCAGGGCGCGCTCGTTGACATCGACGGCCCACACGGTCGCGTGCGGCGCATCGATGGCGAGAGACAGCGCGATGGGGCCCCAGCCGCAGCCGAGATCGAGCAGATGCCCGCCCGGTGGTGGCGGCGGGGTATTGGCCAACAGCACTTCGGTGCCCGAATCCACGTGCCCCGGACTGAATACCCCGCCCGCTGTGGTGACCTCCACATCGCGTCCGGCAAGGGTCACCCGGACACGGCGAAGATCATCGGAGCTGGACGGGGACGCACTGAAGTAGTGATCATTCCCCATGCTGCGAGCGTAGCGGAGGCCGCCAGCAGGGCGGAAAGCTAGAGTTTATGGATGCCGCCTCGCGCGGCGTCCCGGAAGGACTACATGACAGACACCACCATTCCCGAGAACGCCGATTCGACACCGATCGATCCGGTCGACCGGGTGCTGGCGCGCGCTGAGGCGCGCCGGAACGTGCGGGTGAGCAGCTTCGCCGACGCCCAGACCCACGGGCTGGGTGCGGCGCAGGCGCTGCAGGACGAAGCCACCGCCTATGGCGACAGCGACGGCGAGCAGTGGGAGCGCGAGGAACGTGCCGCGCTGCGGCGCGTGCCTGGCCTGTCCACCGAGCTCGAGGATGTCTCCGAGGTCGAGTACCGCCAGCTGCGGCTGGAGAACGTGGTGCTCGTCGGGGTGTACCCGCAGGGCTCCCAGGAGGATGCCGAGAACTCGCTGCGCGAGCTGGCGGCGCTGGCTGAGACGGCCGGCGCGGTCGTGCTCGACGGTGTGCTGCAGCGGCGACCCCACCCGGACCCGGCGACGTATGTGGGGCGCGGCAAGGCGCAGGAGCTGCGCGACATCGTCGTGTCGGTCGGGGCGGATACCGTCATCGCCGACACGGAGCTGGCGCCGAGCCAGCGGCGTGCCCTCGAGGACGTCGTCAAGGTCAAGGTCATCGACCGCACCACGGTCATCCTCGACATCTTCAGCCAGCACGCCAAGAGCCGCGAGGGCAAGGCGCAGGTCGAGCTGGCGCAGCTGGAGTACCTGATGCCGCGGCTGCGCGGCTGGGGTGACTCCATGAGCCGTCAGGCCGGTGGCCAGGTGGGCGCCGGCGGCGCGGGTATGGGTTCGCGCGGACCCGGTGAGACCAAGATCGAGCTCGACCGTCGCCGCATCCGCACGCGCATGGCGCTGCTGCGCCGCCAGATCCGCGATTTCGCGCCGGCACGCGACGCCAAGCGCGCCGAGCGCCGACGCAACACGATCCCCTCGGTGGCGATCGCCGGGTACACCAACGCCGGCAAATCCAGCCTGCTCAACCGCCTCACCAGCGCCGGCGTGCTCGTGGAGAACGCGCTGTTCGCGACGCTGGATGCCACCGTGCGACGCGCCGAGACCGCCGACGGGCGCGTGTTCACCCTCACCGACACCGTGGGGTTCGTCCGCAACCTGCCGCACCAGCTGGTGGAGGCGTTCCGTTCGACCCTGGAAGAGGTGGCGGCCTCGGACGTCATCGTGCACGTCGTGGATGCTTCGCACCCCGACCCGGCGAGCCAGCTGGCGACGGTGCGCGATGTGATCGGCGACGTCGGCGCGCGCGATATCCGCGAGATCGTCGTGTTCAACAAGGCCGACCTCGTCGACGAGGACACCCGGCTGGTGCTGCGTGGCCTGGAGCCGGACGCCATGTTCGTCTCTTCGCGCACCGGTGAGGGGATCGCGCAGCTGCGGGAGGTCGTCGAGGCGGCGTTGCCGCTGCCGGCGGTCGAGGTGCGAGCGCTCGTGCCGTACGACCGCGGCGATCTGGTGTCGGCCGCCCACGAGACGGGGCACATCGTGGCCCAGTCCCACGAGGAGGAGGGCACCGCGCTGCACGCGCACGTGTCACCGCGGCTGGCCGCCGAGCTGGAGCGCTTCCGCACCGACGCCTGACCCGCGACGTTCGGTCGTCGCATCCGTCCCTGTGCTGAGTGTGCGCGGGGCCGGACGCGTCGACCGAACGCGGGTCAGCCGGCGGGGGAGAGCTCTACCGGCGCGACGCCCGGAGTGTCGAAGCCGAACACCTGGCCCAGGAACGCCAGCTCCGACTCCAGCGCGTGCACGACGGTCTCGGCGCGGCGGAAGCCGTGGCCCTCGCCCTCGTACAGCACGTACGCGTGCGGCACGCCGCGCGCGGCGAGGGCGTCACGGATCGCTTCGGCCTGTGACGGCGGCACCACCTCGTCCTCGGCACCCTGCAGCAGCAGCACCGGGACGCGGAAGCGCTCCGGGCGGCTGAGCGGGGAGCGCTCGGTGTAGACCGCGTCGGCTTCCGGCAGCGGGCCGATGAGCCCGTCGAGGTACCGGGCCTCGAAGTCGTGGGTGTCCTCGGCGAGGGTGCGGGCGTCCCCGACGCCGTAGCGGGAGATCCCCGCCGCGAAGACGTCGGTGCGCACGAGCGCCGACAGCACCGTCCAGCCGCCGGCGGAGCCGCCCTCGATCGCCAGCCGCGCGGCATCCGCCCGGCCCTCGGCGGCAAGGCCAGATGCGGCAGCGGCGACGTCGTCGACGTCCGCGATGCCCCACTGCCCCCGCAGCCGTTCCCGGTAGGTACGGCCGTAGCCGCTGGAGCCGGCGTAATTGACGTCGAGCACCCCGATGCCCCGGCTGGTGAAGTAGGCGATCTTGCCGGATGCCGCCGCCGCCACGTGAGCGGTGGGCCCGCCGTGGACGAACACGACGTACGGCGGCAGTTCGCCCTCGGGTGCGGTGGCGTCGGGGTTGGTCGGCGGGTAGTCGTAGGCGTGCACCGGGCCGTGGGGACCGTCGACGGTGAATTCTCGCGGCTGCGGCAGCCACGCGGCATCCCACGGCGACTGGCCGCCCACGAGCGGCTGCGCCTCGCCCGGGCGGTCGACGTCGACGAGCCACAGGCCCGCGGGGTGCTGGACACCGGCACCGGTGAGCAGCACCCGTGACCCGGCGGCATCCTCGATCGACACGCCCGCGGTGGTGGGAAGCCCCAGTGCGCGCGCCTGCCCGGCGGGGGAGATCAGCACCACTTCGTCGTTGCCGTTGGTGCGCACCGCGACGATGCGGCCGTCCGCGAGGGTGGCGAACCAGCGCTGGCCCAGCACCCACAGCGGTCCGCCGGTGTCGGCGTCGGCGGGGGACACCGCGACCGGTTCGCCGTCCGGAAGCGAGACCCGCCACAGGTTCCAGCGGCCGGTGGGGTCGTCGGCGTAGACGAGGCGGTCATCGCCCTGCCACTGCGGCTGCAACGGCGAGGTCACGCCGGAGGAGATCACCGTCGGCTGCGCGACCCGGCCCGCCTCCAGCCGTCCGACGAGCAGGCGCGCGCGGTCCCACGCCATGTCGGGGTGATCCCACGCGATCCACGCCAGGTGGCGGCCGTCGGGCGAGAGGGCGGGGTGGGCGACGAAATCGCTGCCACCGGCGACCTCGACCACGCCGGCGGTCCCGATCGACACGATGTGGCGCACCGGGCGCTCGCCGCGGGTGTGGTCCTCGCGCACCGCCAGCAGGGTGCCCGCCTGCCAGGTCAGCCCGCCGTAGCGCACATCCCCGGCAGCGGGCGTCAGCGCCACGGGCTCTGCGCCGGGACGATGGACGTAGACGCGCTGATCGGCCTTCTCGACGAAGTACAGCCGGCCCTCGGGCGAGGCCGTCCACGCGCCGCCGCCGTATTCGTGCACGCGGGAGCGGACGTTCCAGCCTGCCGGCAGCACGTCCGACACCGTGCCGTCGGGCCGTCGCCGCCGCACCGTCGTGCGCCCGCCTTCCGCAGGCACCGTCTGCCCCCACCACACCTCGTCGCCGACGAAGCGCGCGCCTTCCAGCCGAGGCGAGGCCTCGGACACGTCGGCCGCAGACAGCGGGGAGGGCCAGGAACCGTACGGAAGGACGTCGACCATACATCCCACGTTACGCGGGGACACAGATCGTCACATCCGACCGCGGCCGCCGGTCGCGTGGCTACCGTGGGGGCATGACGCGGCAATGCGAAGGGGGGATGCCGCGGTCGTAGCGGCATCCCCCCTTCGTCGTCGTCGACGGTGCGTCGATCAGATCGCGCGCAGTACCGCCACGACCTTGCCCAGCACCACGGCCTCGTCGCCGAGGATCGGTTCGAACGCACTGTTGCGGGGGAGCAGCCAGGTGTGACCGTCGCGCTGGCGGAAGGTCTTCACCGTCGCCTCACCATCGAGCATGGCCGCGACGATCTCGCCGTTGTCGGCGGTGGCCTGAGAGCGCACGACGACCCAGTCGCCGTCGCAGATGGCGGCGTCGATCATCGACTCGCCGCTGACCTTCAGCATGAACAGGTCGCCCTTGCCGACCAGCTGGCGCGGCAGCGGGAAGATCTCCTCCACCTGCTGATCCGCCGTGATCGGCACGCCGGCGGCGATGCGGCCCACCAGCGGCACCAGGGCGGCGTCGCCCACCGCGGGGGAGGCATCGGCCGGGTTCTCGGCGGCACTGCCGGGGAGGTCGATCAGCACCTCCATCGCGCGCGTCTTGCCCGCGTCGCGACGGAGGTACCCGCTCAGTTCGAGCTGGTTGAGCTGGTGGGTCACGCTCGACAGCGACTTGAGCCCGACCGCATCCCCGATCTCGCGCATGCTCGGCGGGTAGCCGTGGCGGGCGATCGACCGCTGGATCACTTCGAGGATGGCGAGCTGCTTGTCGCTCAGGCTCTTGCGGCGGCGCGTCTGCGGTTTCTCCTGCGCGCGCTCGCGGCCGCCCGGTGTCGTGTCGGTCATCTCGCCCTCTCCCGTCTCGCCGCACGGGGCAGCGGTCTTCGAATGTCGGAGGTCCGTGGTGGGGTGCTCCTATCGAAACCGTATCCGGTGACGGATGCCACGGCGACGAGGTGTACGCGTGTCGCGTGCGATTTGATCTCCGAGCAGGTTTCGTACTTGACACCCTAGAACATCGAAGATAACTTCGGAAGAGAACTTCGCATCCGGCTCTCCCGGCCGAGGGCCGGATGCGAAGATCGCCACAGAGGAGGACCCCATGACCACCATCGAGATCGCAGGCACCGCACCGTCCACGACGCGACTGCGGATCACCCCGCGCGGTCGCCGCGTGCTCGCCGGCATCGCCGCACTCCCGGCGGTCGCCGCCCTCGGCTTCGGTATCCTCAGCGGCGGCGGTGCCCTCGCCACGATGGATGCTCCGGCTCCCCCCGGCACGTTCGAGACCGTCACGGTGAGTGCCGGCGAATCGCTGTGGGGGATCGCCGAAGAGGTCGCGCCCCAGGCGGACCCGCGCGATGTGATCGACGCGATCGTGCGTCTGAATGCGCTGGAGTCGTCGAACCTCGCCGCAGGCCAGCGCCTGTCGATCCCGCTGGAGTACGTCGCCGGCCACTGAGCCTCCCATGCGCTCTAGCATTGGAGGGGTGATCGTGAGTCTTGACGACCTGCCCCTCCGCGCCGACCTGCGCGGCCAGACCCCCTATGGCGCCCCGCAGGCACCCCTGCCGGTGGCCCTCAACGTCAACGAGAACACCCATCCCATCCCGGATGAGGTCGCCGGTGACATTCTCGACTCCGTCGCCCGGGCGCTGCGTGACATCAACCGCTACCCGGACCGCGAGTTCACCGCGTTGCGCGAGGGCTTCGCCGACTACCTCGGCCACGGCCTGACGGCCGACCAGATCTGGGCGGCCAACGGCTCCAACGAGGTGCTGCAGCACGTGCTGCAGGCCTTCGCCGGACCCGGCCGCACCGCGTTCACCTTCGCGCCGAGCTACTCGATGTACCCGCTGCTCACGCGGGGTACCGGCGCGACCTGGGTCGCGGGCCACCGCGCCCATGACTACACGCTGAGCCCGGCTGATGCGGCATCCCAGGTCGCCGACGCGTCGCCCGACGTCATCTTCCTCTGCGCCCCGAACAACCCCACCGGCACGCCCATGTCGCTGGATGTGATCGAGGCGGTGTACGAGGCCAGCCACGGCATTGTGATCGTCGATGAGGCCTATGCCGAGTTCGCCCCGCACGAGGAGCGCACCGCGCTGTCGCTGCTGCCGGGGCGGGAACGCCTGGTGGTCTCGCGCACCATGAGTAAGGCGTTCGCGTTCGCCGGCGCCCGCGTCGGCTACCTCGCCGCCGACCCCGCGGTCATCGACGCACTGCGCCTGGTGCGTCTGCCCTACCACCTCAGCGCCCTCACGCAGGCCGCCGCGACCGCCGCGCTGCGGCACGCCCCCGTCATGCTGCGCATGGTCGACGACATCGTCGCGCAGCGCGACCGCATCTCGGCCACGCTCGAAGCGCTCGGCTACGAGCCCCACGAGTCCTGGACCAACTTCGTGCTCTTCGGCGGGGTGGACGACCCCGCCGCGACCTGGCAGGCGCTGTACGACCGCGGCATCCTGATCCGCGACGTCGGCATCCCCGGTCACCTGCGGGTGACGGCGGGCACCGAGGCGGAGACCACAGCGTTCCTCGACGCGCTGGCCTCGGTAGACTCGAAGTCATGACCCGTCCCGAGGCTCGCACCGCATCCGTGCGCCGTGCGACCAGCGAATCCACCGTCGAACTCGAGCTCGACCTCGACGGCACCGGACGCAGCCACATCGACACCAGCGTGCCGTTCTTCAACCACCTGCTGACGGCGTTCGCCAAGCACTCGCTGACCGATCTCACCGTGCGCGCTTCCGGTGACACCGACATCGACGCGCACCACACCGTGGAGGACGTCGCGATCGTCCTCGGCCAGGCGATCCGCGAGGCGCTCGGTGACAAGACCGGCATCTCCCGCTACGGCGACGCGCTCGTCCCGCTCGACGAGGCGCTCGCGCAGGCGGTCGTCGACATCAGCGGCCGGCCCTACCTCGTACACACGGGGGAGCCGGTGGGCTTCGAGCACCACCTCATCGGCGGCCACTTCACCGGATCGCTCGTGCGCCACACGTTCGAGGCGATCGCGTTCAACGCGGGCCTCACCGTGCACGTCACGGTGCTCGGCGGCCGCGACCCCCACCACATCGCCGAAGCCGAGTATAAGGCCTTCGCGCGCGCATTCCGCCAGGCGAAGTCCCTCGACCCGCTCGTGCAGGGCGTACCCAGCACGAAGGGTGCTCTGTGACCGGCATCAACGGAGATCGGCCCGTCGTCGCGGTTCTGGACTACGGATCGGGCAACGTCCACTCTGCCGTCAAGGCGCTGGTCGCGGCGGGTGCCGACGCACGGCTGACGTCCGATCGCGGTCTGGTCCGCGAGGCGGACGGCCTGGTGGTGCCCGGAGTGGGCGCGTTCCGCGCCGTGATGGACGCCCTCCGCGCGAGCCGCGCCGATGAGCTGATCGACCGCCGCCTCGCCGGCGGCCGGCCGGTGCTCGGCATCTGCGTCGGGATGCAGGTGCTGTTCGAGCACGGCGTCGAACGCGGCGTCGACACCGAGGGCCTGGGCGAATGGCCCGGCGCCGTCACCGAACTCGACGCCCCGGTGCTGCCCCACATGGGCTGGAACACCGTCGAGGCGGGGGAGGGCTCGGTACTCTTCCGCGGCATCGAGCAGGAACGGTTCTACTTCGTCCACTCCTACGCCGCCCAGTCATGGACCCTCGATGTCATGCCGCCGTTCCCGAGCCCCGCGCTGACCTGGAGCCGCCACGGTGCGCCGTTCCTGGCCGCGGTCGAGAACGGGCCGCTGTCGGCGACCCAGTTCCACCCGGAGAAGTCGGGCGAAGCCGGCATCCGCCTGTTGTCCAATTGGATCGGCGCCTTGCCCCGGACTACGCTCTGACATCGTGTCGTCGCGGCCCTCGCCGCGCCACCGAACCTGTACCACCCCTGGAGCCATGAACGATTTCGCGTCCACCCCCGAGCTGATCCTCCTCCCCGCCATCGACGTCGCCGACGGCAAGGCCGTGCGCCTGACGCAGGGGGAGGCCGGGTCGGAGACCAGCTACGGCGACCCTGTCGAGGCCGCGCAGCTGTGGGCCCGCCAGGGTGCGAAGTGGATCCACCTGGTCGACCTCGACGCGGCGTTCGGCCGCGGCAACAACACCAGCGTGCTGCGCAAGGTGATCAAGCACGTCAAGGGCGTGCAGGTGGAGCTGTCCGGCGGCATCCGCGATGACCGGACGCTGGATGCCGCGCTGGAAAGCGGCGCCACCCGCATCAACCTCGGCACGGCGGCGCTGGAGAACCCGGAATGGGCCTCCGACGTCATCGCCCGCTACGGCGACGCGATCGCCGTCGGGCTCGACGTGCGGGGCACGACCCTGGCTGCGCGCGGCTGGACCCGCGAGGGCGGGGACCTCTGGGAGGTCATGGACCGACTCGAGCAGGCCGGCTGCCGCCGCTACGTCGTCACCGACGTCACGAAGGACGGGACGCTGCGCGGACCCAACCTGCAGCTGCTGCGCGACGTGACCGCGCGCACGACGAAGCCGGTCGTCGCCTCCGGAGGCATCTCGAGCCTGGACGACATCGCGGCGCTGCGCGAACTCGTGCCGCTGGGCGTCGAGGGAGCGATCGTCGGCAAGGCGCTGTACGCGAAGGCCTTCACCCTCGCCGAGGCGCTGGATGTCGCCGGATCCTGAGCCCGGCTGCGCGCACACCGGCGACTCCGCCGGGGTGCCGTGGGAGGGCCGCAGCTTCCAGTCAAACCCGCATGCGGGCGATGACGGCTCCGCCGATCCCTCGTTGCTCGCGGCGCTGCAGGCATTCCGCGCCGGCACCGGTGACCAGACCGCTGTCGTCGAGGCGTACCGCACCGCGCGGCTGCTGATTCCGCTCGTCGCCGAGAAGGGCGACGAGGGCGTCGGGCCGACCGGGCTGGTCGTCGACAAGACGCAGGAACTGTCGATCGTGACGGTGGCCGCGCCGGACGGGCGACGGGTGCTCCCGGTGTTCAGCTCGGTCGCGGCGATGCAGCGGTGGGATGCCACCGCGCGCCCCGTGCCTGCCGACGGTGTGCGCACCGCGGTGGCCGCCGCGCACGATGACACCGACCTGATCGTGATCGATCCGACGAGTGAGACCGAGTTCGTGCTGCGCCGGCCCGCCGTCTGGGCGATCGGTCAGGGCCACGAGTGGGAGCCGAGCTTCGCGTCCCCGGAGGTGTACCGCGGACTGCAGGAGAGCATCGGGGGAGAGCTGGCGGTGCTCGATCTGTCGATGGAGCCCGGCGATCCCGACGCGCGGCTGCGCGGGCCCGAGCTGCTGGTGCGGCTGCAGCTGGTCGCCGGCCTGGAGCAGGCCGAGCTCGACGCCGTGCTGCAGCGGCTCGCCGCGCGCTGGGCCGCCGATGACCGTATCGCGGTGCTGGTCGATTCCCTGACCGTGAAGCTCACCCGCCCCGCCGAGTGAGTATTCCCGCCGCCGAGTGAGTATTCGTACTGCCGAGTGAGTATTGCGGCCGCCGAGTGAGTACTCACGCCGACGCGAATACTCGCTCGCGGGCTCGAATACTCACTCGAGGATGCGAATACTCACCCGCGGGCTCGAATACTCACTCGCGGGCGCTCAGGTGACGGGGCCCGTCAGCTTCTCGCCGGGGCCTTTACCGATCGGGTCGGGGACGACGGATGCCTCGCGGAACGCAAGTTGCAGCGACCGCAGGCCGTCCCGGAGCGACCGGGCGTGCATGTCGCTGATCTCGGGGGCACCGGCGGTGATCAGGCCGGCCAGCGCGTTGATGAGCTTGCGCGCCTCATCGAGGTCGGTCTGCGTCTGCGGGTCGTCGGCGAGCCCGACCTTCACTGCGGCGGCGCTCATCAAGTGCACCGCGGTCGTGGTGATCACCTCGACCGCGGGCACGTCGGCGATGTCCCGGGTCGCGGAGTTG
Source organism: Microbacterium sp. zg-YB36 (assembly GCF_024623575.2). NCBI lineage: Bacteria > Bacillati > Actinomycetota > Actinomycetes > Micrococcales > Microbacteriaceae > Microbacterium > Microbacterium sp. zg-YB36. The sequence goes on along the minus strand of NZ_JANJFD020000012.1, from coordinate 21,627 downwards.
GCGGCGCGATCCTGCTCCTCCCAGCGGGCCTCGGTTGCGGCATCCGGGGCACTCCCGGAGGTCGGCTGATCGTCGTGCCCAAGGGGAATCGTGTTCACATCACACTTTCTGCTAGACTTTCGCGGGCACCGGGGGGTTCTCCCCCGGATCGAAAGAGGATCACATCCCACCCGCGCTTGCCGCTCAAGGCTACCGGGTCCACGCACTCCGCTCCGTCTCGTACGGAGTAGCCAGGGTGCACAAGCTCGGCGCAGGTGCGCTGTGCGGGTGGAACGTGCGAATCTTCCGCCCGCGAGGGACCGCTGAAATGCGGATCGTCGCGGTGGCCGGTCCTATTCGTTACGTAAGAGGAGCTCCGCATCAGCGATCCCCGCACCAATGACCGCATCCGCGTCCCCGAGGTCCGCCTCGTCGGCCCCGCGGGTGAGCAGGTCGGCGTCGTCCGCATCGAGGTGGCGCTGCGCCTGGCCCAGGAGGCCGAACTCGACCTGGTCGAGGTGGCCCCGAACTCGAAGCCGCCCGTGGTCAAGATCATGGACTACGGCAAGTTCAAGTACGAGGCGGCGCAGAAGGCCAAGGAAGCGCGGCGCAATCAGGCGAACACGGTCCTCAAGGAGGTCCGATTCCGACTGAAGATCGAGGCGCACGACTACATAACCAAGCTCAAGCGCGCCGAGGGCTTCCTGCAGGCCGGCGACAAGGTCAAGGCCATGATCCTGTTCCGCGGTCGCGAGCAGTCGCGCCCCGAACAGGGTGTGCGTCTCCTGCGCAAGTTCGCCGAGGACGTGGCGGAGTTCGGCACGGTCGAATCCAGCCCCACGATCGACGGTCGCAACATGGTCATGGTGGTCGCTCCCCACAAGAACAAGTCCGAGGTCAAGACCGAGCAGAACGCCGCGCGCGCTGCCAACAAGGAAGCGGCCCGTCAGGCCCGCTCCGGCGGTCCCGACGACGACCACTACGACGAGCACGACGACGACGACCTCGACGAGCAGATCGACGAGCAGGAAGAGCAGCCCGTCGAGAAGCCGGTCGAGCAGCCTGTTGCCGAGCCCGTCGAAGAGCCTGCTGCGCAGCCTGCCGCCGAGCCGGTCGAGGAGCCTGTCGCCGCGCCGGTCGAGGAGCCTGCAGCCAAGCCCGTCGCAGCGCCCGTCGAGCAGCCCGCCGCAGCACCGGCCGCAGCACCCGCTGCCAAGCCCGCCGCAGCACCGGCCGCCAAGCCTGCTGCCAAGCCGGCCGCAAAGCCCGTCGAGCAGCTTGCGGACAAGCCGGCCGCAAAGCCGGTCGCAAAGCCGGCTGCCAAGCCCACCCCCAGGCCGGCGGCAAAGCCCACCCCGAAGCCGGCTGCCAAGCCCGCCGAACAGACGGCCGAATAGGCCCCCACATACTCCCGCACCGCGGGGTACCGACTCCCGCCTGCGCGGGACGTGAACGAAGGAAGAAAGAGATGCCGAAGCAGAAGACCCACTCGGGTGCCAAGAAGCGCTTCAAGCTCACCGGAAGCGGCAAGCTCATGAAGCAGCAGGCCGGCATGCGCCACAACCTCGAGGGCAAGTCGAGCCGTCGTACCCGCCGCCTCAACCAGGAGCAGGTTCTGGCCCCGGGCGACGCCAAGGTCGCCAAGAAGCTGCTCGGTCGCTGAGCCTCCACGCACGTTAGAAAGTAGAAGAAAATGGCAAGAGTCAAGCGGGCTGTAAACGCCCACAAGAAGCGTCGCGTCATCCTCGAGCGCGCGTCCGGTTACCGCGGTCAGCGCTCGCGTCTGTACCGCAAGGCGAAGGAGCAGGTCACCCACTCGCTCGTCTACGCGTACCGGGACCGCCGCAAGCGCAAGGGCAACTTCCGTCGCCTCTGGATCCAGCGCATCAACGCCGCTGCCCGTCAGAACGGCATCACGTACAACCGCTTCATCCAGGGTCTGGGTATCGCGGGTGTGCAGGTCGACCGTCGCATGCTGGCCGAGCTGGCTGTGCACGAGCCGGCCGTCTTCGCCTCGCTCGTCCAGACGGCAAAGACCGCGCTGCCGGCCGACGTCAACGCTCCCAAGGCCTGAATCGACCTGATTCCGTCAGCGCCTGGCGCTCATCGGAAAGGGGCGTCCTCCTCGGAGGGCGCCCCTTCGTCGTACCCGGACGGCGCACATTCGCCGCTTAGGATGGGACTGTGCTCGAGAATCCGCGTTCGCCTCGTGTGCGTGCTGTCGCCAAACTGACCAAGCGCAGTGCCCGCCAGGAGACCGGCCTCTTCCTCCTCGAGGGACCGCAGGCCGCGCGTGAAGCGCTGGCGCACCGCCCCGACACGCTCGTCGAGCTGTTCGCGACCCCCAGTGCGCTGGAACGCCACGCCGACGTGCGTGAGGCGGCGCAGGATGCCGGCATCGACGTCATCTTCACCACCGAAGCGGTCCTCGACGCCATGGCCGACACGGTCACCCCGCAGGGTATCGTCGCCGTCGCCCGGCAGGCGCCCACTTCGGTGCGCGACGTGTTCGCCGCCGGTCCCAAGCTCATCGCGATCTGCGAAGAAGTGCGCGACCCGGGCAACCTCGGCACCATCATCCGGGCAGCGGATGCCGCCGGCGCCGACGCCGTCATCCTCACTGGGCGCACCGTGGATCTGTACAACCCCAAGGTCGTGCGTGCCACGACCGGCTCGCTCTTCCACATCCCGGTCGCCGTGGGCGCCGACCTGGAGACCACGGCCGCACGCGCACGCGCCGCAGGGATGCAGGTGGTCGCCGCCGACGTCGGGGGAGAGGACTTCCTGGCCCGGCGGAGCCTGTTGGCACAGCCCACCGCGTGGCTGTTCGGCAACGAGGCCCGCGGGCTCGATGACGCCGCGCTCGCCCACGCCGACATCGCGCTGCGCCTGCCGATCTACGGTGGCGCCGAGTCGCTCAACCTCGCCACCGCCGCGAGCGTGTGCCTGTACGAGAGCGCTTTCGCGCAGCGAACCGAGGACTGACCGCTCGCGTCGGTTTTGTTTCAGAACGGTAAAGGTCGCGTCAAGCGCCCTACTCCGTGCCGCAACGCATGAATAGGGTGTCCCCATGGCGATTCCAGACCCGCAGGCTGCTCCGCGCACCTCGAACATCGATGTCCAGCGTGGGCAGCCCCTCGTGGTGGTCTCCGATGTGCAGAAGCACTACGGCGACTTCCAGGCGCTCAAGGACATCAACCTGACGGTCAACCGCGGCGAGGTCGTCGTGGTGATCGGCCCCTCGGGCTCGGGCAAGTCGACGCTGTGCCGCACGATCAACCGCCTCGAGACCATCACCAGCGGCACGATCACGATCGACGGCAAGGAGCTGCCCAAGGAGGGCAAGGCCCTCGCCGCGCTGCGCGCGGACGTCGGGATGGTCTTCCAGTCCTTCAACCTCTTCTCCCACCTCACCATCCTCGAGAACGTCACGCTGGGCCCGATCCGGGTCAAGAAGATGAAGAAGGCGGATGCCGAGGCGGAGGCGCGGATCCTGCTGGAGCGCGTCGGGGTGGCCCAGCAGGCGGAGAAGCTGCCCGCACAGCTGTCCGGTGGTCAGCAGCAGCGCGTCGCGATCGCGCGGGCGCTGGCGATGAAGCCGAAGGTGATGCTCTTCGACGAGCCCACCAGCGCCCTGGACCCGGAGATGATCAACGAGGTGCTCGACGTCATGGTCGGCCTCGCCCAGGATGGCATGACCATGATCGTCGTCACCCACGAGATGGGCTTCGCCCGCAAGGCCGCCGACCGTGTCGTCTTCATGGCGGACGGGCAGATCGTCGAGGCGGCGACTCCGGACGAGTTCTTCACCAAGCCCAAGAGCGAGCGGGCCAAAGACTTCCTCTCCAAACTCATCACCCACTGAATACGTCGCGCCCTGCACCGGCGCGGAGACCGAAGATACCCACGACCAGGAGGATCACATGCGAATCAATCGGATTGGCGGAGCGTTCGCGGCCGTCGCGATCGCCGCGCTCGCACTGACCGGCTGCAACAGCGGCACCCCCGGTGGCACGGAGACCCCCGCCGACGCCGCCGAGGAAACCACGAGCGGCACCCCCTGGGAGGTCGCCGAGGACGTCACGCTCGAAGGCAGCCCCACGTTCGACGCCATGACCGAGCGCGGCAACGTGGTCGTGGGCGTCAAGGAGGACCAGCCCGGCCTGGGCTTCCTCGACCCCACGACCGGAGAGCGCACCGGCTTCGACATCGACATCGCCCGCTGGATCGCGGCGTCGCTGGGCTTCGATGAGGAAGACATCGAGTTCGTCGCCATCCCCTCCACGAACCGCGAGCAGGCGATCGTGAACGGCGACATCGACTACTACGTCGGCACCTATTCGATCACCGACAAGCGCAAGCTGGACATCGACTTCGCCGGTCCGTACTTCGTCACCGGCCAGGGCCTTCTGGTCGCGGCGGACAATGATGAGATCACCGATGTCGATTCGCTGACGGCCGACGACATCGTCTGCTCGGCGACCGGGTCGACCTCGATCCAGCGGATCAAGGACGAGACCCCGGCACAGACGAAGGAGTACGACACGTACTCCACGTGCGTCGAGGACCTGAAGAACAACCAGGTCGACGCGGTCACCACCGACGAGGCCATCCTCATCGGCTACGCCGCGCAGGACCCTGACAACCTGAAGGTCGTCGGCGACGTGTTCAGCGAGGAGCGCTACGGCGTGGGCCTGACCAAGGGGGATGCCGCGCTGCAGGAGCACATCAACACGCTGTTCACCGACGGCGGCGAGGTGTGGGATGTCATCTTCGAGAACAACCTGGGTGCATCCGGCGTGAGCGCCGAGCAGCCCGAGGTCGACGCAGTCGAGTAACACCGTTCCGGCGGCGGCGCGCCCGCGCCGCCGCCGGAGTGTCTCTGCTGGACTGTGAACTACGAGAGGCGGATCGATGGGCGTCATCACCGACAACCTCGACCTGTGGGGCGAAGCGATCACCGGCACCCTGGTGCTGTTCTTCGGCGGCGGCGTGATCGCGCTGGTGCTGGGTCTCATCGTGGGGGCGATGCGGGTCTCACCCGTCCCGATCGCGCGCGCGGTCGGCACGGTGTACGTCAACTGGATCCGCAACACCCCGCTGACCCTGGTGATGTTCTTCTTCGCCTTCTGCCTGCCGATCCTGCTGCAGGAGCGTATTGACGCGATTCTGCTGGCCACGGTCGCGCTGGGCATCTACACCGCCACCTATGTCGCCGAGACCATTCGCTCGGGCGTCAACACCGTCCCGGTGGGCCAGGCAGAAGCTGCCCGCGCCGTCGGCCTCACGTTCAGCCAGGTGATGACGCTCGTGGTGCTGCCGCAGGCCACTCGGTCGGTCATCCCGCCGATGATGAGCGTGTTCATCGCCCTGCTGAAGAACACCACGGTGGCTGCGGGCTTCTCCGTACTCAACCTCGGCTCGGTGCGCTCCTGGCTCAGCGAGCGCGGTGAGAACCAGCTCGTCGTGCTGCTGTGGGTGATGGTCATCTTCGTCGTCCTCGTGCTGCTGATGGCCTGGCTACAGCGGGCGATTGAGAACAAGTGGAGGGTCGCGCGATGAGCTCCGTCCTGTACGACGTCCCCGGGCCCAAGGCCATCGTCCGCAACCGCATCATCGGAGTCGCCACGATCCTCGTGGTCCTCGCCATCTTCGGGTGGGTCATCTGGCGCTTCGCCGAGACCGGCCAGTTCAGCGCCCAGAAGTGGGAGCTGTTCGGCTACGCGAGCATCTGGATGCTCTTCCTCGAGGCCACCGGCAACACCCTCGCCGCCTTCGGGGTCGCCGCCGTCGGCGCCCTCGTGCTCGGTTTCGTCCTCGCCATCGGCCGTATGTCCGACCATGCCTGGATCCGCGTCCCGGTCGGCTGGATCGTCGAGGTGCTGCGGGCCATCCCGGTCCTGGTGTTCATGACCCTGCTCTACTACGGTCTGCCGGTCATCGACGTCAAGATGGAGCCCTACTGGGCCGTGGTCATCGCCCTCATCGCGTACAACGGTTCGGTGCTGGCAGAAGTGCTGCGCGCCGGCGTCGAGTCGCTCCCGCGCGGGCAGCGGGAAGCCGGCTACGCAATCGGCCTGCGCAAGGCGGGCGTGATGCGCCTGGTGCTGCTGCCGCAGGCGATCCGCGCCATGATGCCGGTCATCGTCGCCCAGCTCGTCGTGACTCTGAAGGACACCGCGCTGGGCTTCATCATCACCTACCCCGAGCTGCTGTACCTGGTGAAGCTGCTGGGCTCCAACGCCGTCTACGGTTCGCCGCTGATCCCCGCCGCCCTCGTCGGCGGTGCGATCTACATCGTGCTGTGCCTCGTACTGTCCTACATCGCGCACGTGCTGCAGAATCGCGTGCGCCGTTCGCCCCGAGTGTTCGTCGACCAGACGCACCATCCCGTCGCCGAGACGACCGACACCGAGGTGATCTCGATGCAGCTGGGCGCCGGCAAGTACGACAGCAGGGGCGAGTAGTCGTCGTCGGCTCACCCCGTCGCCAGGTTCGCCCTGCAGCGGTCGGTAGACTCGTTCTTCGTGTCTGACTCTCCCGAGATCACCCCTGAAGCGGTGGATGCCGCGGTCGACGCGGCGCTGGCCGCGATCGCCGTCGCCGCCACCACGGCCGAGCTGAAGGCGGCGCGCTCCGCGCACTCCGCCGAGGGTTCGCCGCTGGCCGCCCTCAACGCGCAGCTACGTTCCGTGCCCAACGAGCGCAAGGCGGAATTCGGCAAGCTCGTCGGCCAGGCGCGCGGTCGCGTGAACCAGGCGCTGGCCGCGCGGGAGGCGGAGCTGGTCGCGGCGGAGACCGCCGCCCAGCTCGAGGCGGAGCGCGTGGACATCACCGCGCTCGCGCAGCGTGCGCGCACCGGTGCGAGGCATCCGCTGAGCCTGCTGCAGGAGCAGATCGCGGACCTGTTCGTCGGCATGGGCTGGGAGATCGCCGAAGGCCCCGAGCTCGAGCACGAGTGGTTCAACTTCGACGCCCTGAACTTCGACGTCGACCACCCGGCACGCCAGATGCAGGACACCTTCTACGTCGACCCGGTGCAGCGACACCTCGTCATGCGCACGCACACCAGCCCAGTGCAGGTGCGCAGCATGCTCGAACGCGACCTGCCGATCTACATCCTCGCGCCCGGCCGGGTGTACCGCACCGACGAGTTCGATGCCACGCACCTGCCGGTGTTCAGCCAGTTCGAAGGTCTCGTCGTCGACAAGGGCATCACGATGGCGCATCTGAAGGGCACGCTCGACCACGTCGCGCGCACCCTCTTCGGCGCCGAGGCGAAGACGCGCATGCGCGCCAACTACTTCCCCTTCACCGAGCCGTCCGCCGAGTTCGACCTGTGGCATCCCACCTTCAAGGGCGGGGCGCGCTGGATCGAGTGGGGCGGCTGCGGCATGGTCAACCCCAACGTGCTGCGCGCGGCCGGGATCGACCCCGAGGTCTACTCCGGCTTCGCGTTCGGCATGGGATTCGAGCGGACTCTCATGTTCCGCAGCGATGTCCAGGACATGCGCGACATGGCCGAAGGCGATGTCCGCTTCAGCGAGCAGTTTGGAATGGTGGTCTGATGCGCGTTCCGCTCTCGTGGTTGCGTGAATACGTCGACGTTCCGGCGGACGCGACGCCCGACGACGTCCTTGCGGCCCTCGTGTCGGTGGGGTTCGAAGAGGAGGACGTGCACGGCTTCGACCTGCAGGGCCCCATCGTCGTGGGCCGGGTCGTGGAGTTCGTCGAGGAGGCGCAGTCCAACGGCAAGACGATCCGCTGGTGCCAGGTCGACGTCGGCGAGGCCAACGGCGGGGTACGCGGCATCGTGTGCGGCGCCCGCAACTTCTTCCCCGGCGACAAGGTCGTGGTGACCCTTCCCGGGGCCGTGCTGCCCGGTCCCTTCCCGATCGCGGCGCGCAAGACCTACGGCCACGTCTCGGACGGCATGATCGCCTCCGCCAAGGAACTGGGCCTCGGCGACGAGCACAGCGGCATCCTGCGTCTGGTGGAGCTGGGCCTGGATCCCGAGGTGGGGACGGATGCCATCGCCCTGCTGGGCCTGGACGACGTCGCCGTCGAGATCAACGTCACCCCCGACCGCGGCTACGCGCTGTCGATCCGCGGCGTCGCCCGCGAATACGCCCATGCCACCGGCGCGGACTTCCGCGACCCGGGGGAGCGCGCCTGGGTCGAGCTGCAGCAGCCCGTCGAGGGCTTCGCCGTCGCCGTGGACGATCAGGCGCCCATCCGCGGGCGTGTCGGTGCGAGCGAGTTCGTCGTGCGCATCGTGCGCGACGTCGATCCGACCAAGCCCACGCCGCCGTGGATGATCGCGCGGCTGACGCTCGCCGGCATCCGCTCGCTCGGCATCCTGATCGACATCACCAATTACGTGATGCTCGAGCTCGGAAACCCGATCCACGGGTACGACCTCGACAAGCTGCAGGGCGGCATCACGGTGCGTCGCGCGCAGGAGGGGGAGAAGCTCACGACCCTCGACGGCAAGGAGCGCACGCTCAGCGGCGAGGACCTGCTCATCACCGACGAGTCCGGCCCCATCGGCCTGGCCGGCGTCATGGGCGGCGGCCCCACCGAGATGACCGACGCCACCCGTAACGTGCTCATCGAGGCCGCGATCTTCGACACCGTCTCGATCGCCCGCACCGCCCGGCGGCACAAGCTGCCCAGCGAGGCATCGCGCCGCTTCGAGCGCGGCGTGGACCCGCTGATCCCGTTCGTCGCGGCGCGGCGCGTGGCCGACCTGATGGTCGAGTACGCGGGCGGCACGCTGGACACCGAGGTCGGCGGCGCCCTGTTCGCCGACGTGCACATCGCGGGCATCGACCTGCCGCGGGAGTTCGTGCCCGGGCTCATCGGCGTGGACTACAGCGATGCGGAGATCGTCGGCGCTCTGGAGACGATCGGCTGCGAGGTCACCGAGACCGGTGCCGGCTGGGTCGTGATCCCGCCGTCGTGGCGACCGGACCTCACCGACAAGTGGACCCTCGCCGAGGAGGTCGCCCGCATCAACGGGTACGACCGCATCCCCTCGGTGCTGCCGGTGCCGCCGTCGGGCCGCGGGCTCACCCCTGCGCAGGCGGGGCGTCGCCGCGTGGCCAACGCACTCGCGGCCGCCGGGTACACCGAGACCCCGTCGTTCCCCTTCACGACGGCGGAGCAGAACGACCTGCACGGGTCGGCCTCCGGAGAGCACCTGTCCAGCGTCAAGCTCGCCAATCCGCTGGACGGCCAGGCGCCGTTCCTGCGGCGTTCGCTCGTGCCGGGCCTGCTGCAGGTCGCGCACCGCAACCTCGCCCGCGGGTTCGGCGACCTCGCGCTGTTCGAGACCGGCACGGTGTTCCTGCCCGAGCCGGGCGTCGCGTACGGCACCGACCAGGTGCCGCCGCTGGCCGTGCGGCCGGATGCCGCGACGCTCGCGGCGCTGGACGCGTCGATCCCGCCGCAGCCGCGTCACGTCGCCGTGCTGCTGACCGGTCACCGCGTCGCGAAGCAGCCGGGGCAGGCCGCCGAGGCGTTCGACCTCGGCGACGCGCTGGACGCCGTCCGCACGATCGCGGTGGCCGCGGGCGTCGAGATTTCCGTCGCGCAGGGGGAGCGCGCCGCGCTGCACCCCGGGCGCACCGGCGTGCTGACGGTCGGCGACATCGAGGTGGGGTACGTCGGCGAGGTGCTCCCCGCCGTCTCGGAGGCCGCGGACCTGCCCGGTCGCGTCATCGTCGCCGAGCTGGACCTCGACCTCGTGCTGTCCCTCGCCGGCGACCGGGTCGTCGTCGCGTCACTGTCGGGATACCCCGCCGCGACGCAGGACGTCTCGCTCGTCGTGCCGCGCGAGACGCCGGCATCCGCCGTGCGCGCCGCGCTCGTCGACGGTGCGGGGGAGCTGCTGGAGTCACTGCGTCTCGTGGACGACTACCGCGGCCCGGGCCTGCCCGACGACGCGAAGAGCCTCACGTTCGCGCTGCGCTTCCGCGCTCCCGACCGCACGCTGACCGCCGCCGAGGCGACCGAGGCGAAGCTCGCCGGCGTCGCCGTGGCCGCCGAGCGCCTCGGAGCCGCCATCCGCGACTGACCTCGCTGTCGAGTGAGTATTCGTGCTGTCGAGTGAGTATTCGCGCTGTCGAGTGAGTATTCGTCTCGAGTGAGTATTCGCGCTGTCGAGTGAGTATTCGGCGGCGCGGCGCGTGTGGGAAGCGCTCGGTCACCGCCGCGTCGCGATCAGCGCGATCCCCAGTTCCAGGCAGGGGCGTCGAGCATGCCCTGGCCGGCGACGACCGTGCCGTCCGCAGTGCGCTGCAACTCGACCTGTACGGCATCCGACAGTCCCTCGGCCAGCTGCGTGGCATGCGTCACCACGAGCAGCTGGGTACGGTCGGATGCCGCGGCGATGAGCCCGGCCAGTGGCTCGAGCAGGTCCGAGTGCAGGCTCGCCTCGGGCTCGTTGAGAACGATCAGCGGGGCGGGGCGCGCCGGCAGCAGGGCCGCGCACAGGAGCAGGTACCGGAGGGTGCCGTCCGAGAGCTCGGCGGCCTGCAGCGGGCGCAACAATCCCGGCAGCCGCAGGGAGAGTGAGAACAGTCCGTCGGCGCCGGTGACCTGCACCTTCGCCCCGGGGAACGCCGCGTCGACGGCGCGGTCGAGGGGATCGCCGAATCCGGCATCCTGGATCGTCGCCCACACCGCCGCGAGGTTCTCGCCGCCATGATCGAGCGTGTGGGACCGTGTGCCCACCTGGGGGCGACGAGCGGGGGCTTCGGCGTCGACGCGGAAGTGGTCGTAGAAGCGCCAAGAGCCGAGCATGCGCCGCAGCGTCAGGAGTTCGGGTGCGGTGTCGCCATCGGCGAGGTCGGTGACGATGCTCTCGAACGGGGCGAGCGGCTGGTTGAGGGTGGTCCAGCCCCCGTCGCGAACGCGCGTGGCGCCGCGCAGTCGGTCGATGAGCAGGGTCGCGGGTTTGGCGAGCGGGCCGGCGAAGACCTGCTCTCGTTTGACCTCGGGGTCGCGGGCGAAGACGCTGGTCGGGTCGACCTGGGGGATGCCTAGGTCGACGAGGTAGCCGAGCTCGTCGCTGGCGAAGCCGAGTTGCACGGCGACCGGTCCTCTCCGCTGTGTGCCTTGTCCGCCGCCGTTCTCCGGACCCGCCCAGAGCACCGACGGGAGCCCGCCCTCGCGCGCGACGGCCGCGATGAGCGAGCCGCTGGCGGTGGACGCGAGCAATCGGAGCGCCCGGTACAGGTTGGACTTTCCCGAGCCGTTGGCACCCGTGACGACGGTGAGCGGTGCGAGCGGCACGACGACGTCGCGCAGCGACCGGTAGCCGGAGACGGCAAGCGTGGTGAGCATGGCTCGATCCTGGCAGTTGCCTCCGACCCCGCTCGCGCCGCCGAGTGAGTATTCGTCGCGCCGAGTGAGTATTCGTCGCGCCGAGTGAGTATTCGTCGCAGCCGCGGCCCCGCGTCCGGTTGAATCGACCCATGACAGACGTATTGATCCTCGGTGGCACCGGGTGGCTGGGGTCCCGCATCGCCGATCAATGGCTCACCCGGGGAGCGAAGGTCACATGTCTGGCACGCGGCGGGCGTCCCGCGCCCGATGGCGCCCGGCTGATCGCCGCCGACCGCACCGCCCCCGACGCCTACGCCGCGGTGGCGGGCCGGGAGTGGGATGAGATCGTCGACCTGTCGTCGGATGCCGCAGCCGTGGCATCCGCCGTTGTCGCGCTGGCATCCACGACGCGGCATTGGACCTTCGTCTCGACCGTCTCGGTGTATGCCGACGACGACGTCGCCGGCGCCGACGAGTCCGCACCGGTGGTGGCACCGCTGGCGGAGGGCGAGGAATCGGACTATCCGCATGAGAAGGCGGCGGCCGAGGCATCCGTGCGCGCGGCGCTCGGGCACCGCGCCGCGATCGTGCGCCCCGGGCTCATCGCGGGGCCGGAGGATCCGAGCGATCGATTCGGCTACTGGGTGGCGCGTTTCGCGCTCGCCGAGGATGCCGCGGTGCTCGTTCCTCCCACCGAGGGGCGCGGTGCCGCGGTGATCGACGTCGACGACCTCGCCGATTTCGTCGTGGCGATCGGGGATGCGCGCTGGACCGGTGTCGTCAACGCGGTGGGGGATCCGCACCCGCTGGGCGCGGTGCTCGCCGAGGCGCGCGAGGTGGCCGGGCACACCGGTGCGGTGGTCGAGGCGTCGGACGAGTGGTTGCAGGCGCACGGTGTGACGTACTGGGCGGGGCCGCGGTCGCTGCCGTTGTGGCTGCCACCGGGGCGCACCGGGATGTGGTCGCGCTCGCACGTGGCATACACGATCCTCGGTGGGCGGCTGCGGCCGTTGCGGATGACACTGGAGCGCACCCTCGAAGCAGAGCGGCGGGCCGGTCTCGAGCGCGCGCGCCGTTCCGGCCTCACCCGCGCCGAGGAATTGGCCCTTCTCGCTGATCTCGGGTGAGGAGCCGCGGTGGATGGCGGTGGCGCCCACCGCGAATACTCACTCGGCACCGCGAATACTCACTCGGCACCGCGAATACTCACTCGGCACCGCGAATACTCACTCGGCAGCGCCCGGGGATTTGCGGGCGGGGGGAGAGGGGGGATATCGTCGCGGCATGTCTTCGGCCGCGCACGGTGTCTCGCTCGTCATGAGCGTCGCTGTCGCGCGCCGGCGTCTGGACGGCCGCCGACTCTAGGCGGCCCTGCGCGCGACGACCCGTCGCGTCGGAGTCGCCGTCTCTGGCCCCGTTTCCCAGACAATAAGGTTGAACCCATGACCTATTCGGTCGCCGTATCCGGCGCTTCCGGCTATGCGGGCGGCGAGATCCTGCGCCTGCTCGCCGCTCACCCCGACATCGAGATCCGCACCGTCACAGCGCACTCGAACGCCGGACAGCCCCTCATCGACCACCAGCCGCACCTGCGCTCGCTCGCGCACCTGCAGCTGCAGGACACCACCGCCGAGGTCCTCCGCGGCCACGACATCGTGTTCCTCGCGCTGCCACACGGCCAGTCCGGCCAGTACACCGACGCGCTCGCCGACACCCCACTCGTCATCGACGCGGGGGCCGACCACCGGCTGACGTCGGCGGATGCCTGGGAGCAGTTCTACGGCGGACACTTCCACGAGTCGTGGACCTACGGCGTGCCCGAGCTTCCCATCGCCGGCGGTAAACAGCGGGACCGTCTTGTCGGCGCCACCCGCATCGCCGCCCCCGGATGCAACGCCTCCACCGTGAGCCTGAGTCTCGCCCCCGGCGTCGCCGCCGGCGTCATCGACCCCGGCGACATCGTCACTGTGCTCGCCGTCGGTCCCTCCGGCGCGGGCAAGAGCCTCAAGCCGAACCTGCTCGCCGCCGAAGTCCTCGGCACCGCGAACCCGTACGCCGTCGGCGGCAGCCACCGGCACATCCCCGAGATCCGCCAGGCGCTCGCCGAAGCCGCGAGCAAGCAAACCGACTCCGCCGGCAGGACGGCCGCCATCCGCATCTCCTTCACCCCCGTGATCGTGCCGATGTCCCGTGGCATCCTCGCCACGAGCACCGCGCCGATCGCAGCCGGAGCGACGGATGCCGACATCCGCCGCGCCTGGGAAGACGCCTACCGCGACGACACCTTCGTGCAAGTGCTGCCGGAGGGCCGCTTCCCGCGCACCGCAGACGTGCTCGGCGCCAACACCGCCCTGATGGGACTGGCCATCGACCGCGCCGCGAACCGCGTCGTCGTCGTCACCGCCGTGGACAACCTCGTCAAGGGCACCGCGGGTGCCGCGATCCAATCAATGAACATCGCCCTGGGCCTGAACGAGGCCGCAGGCTTGACCGTGAACGGAGTAGCACCGTGAGCGTCACGGCAGCACAGGGATTCGAAGCCGCAGGGGTCGCGGTGGGCTTGAAGTCCAGCGGCAACGCCGACGTCGCCGTCGTGGTCAACCGGGGACCCCGCAAGGTGGGGGCCGCCGTCTTCACGAGCAACCGGGCCAAGGCCAACCCGATCCTGTGGTCGCAGCAGGCGATCGCCGACGGCGTGGTCGAGGCGGTCGTGCTCAATTCCGGCGGCGCCAACTGCTTCACCGGCTCGTTCGGCTTCCAGACCACCCACCAGACGGCGGAGAAGGCGGCGCAGCTGCTCGGGGTCAGCCCGGGGGACATCCTCGTCTGCTCCACGGGCCTCATCGGCACCGGCGACGAGGTGTTCCGCGGCAAGGTGCTCGACGGCGTCGAGCAGGGGATCGCGGCGCTGAGCCCCGACGGGGGAGAAGCGGCATCCGAAGCCATCATGACCACCGACTCCGTGCCCAAGCGCAGCGCCTACCGCGGCGAGGGCTGGACCATCGGCGGCATGGCCAAGGGCGCCGGCATGCTCGCCCCGGGCCTTGCCACCATGCTGGTGGTGATCACGACGGATGCCGTGCTCGATGCCGCCCAGGCCGACGCGCACCTGCGCGAGGCCACCCGCGTCAGCTTCGACCGGCTCGACTCCGACGGGTGCATGTCCACCAACGACCAGGTGACGCTCATGGCCAGCGGCGCGAGCGATGTCGTCCCCGACCCGCACGCCTTCCGCACCGCGCTCATCGCGGTGTGCAGCGACCTGGCCCGCCAGCTGCAGGGCGATGCCGAGGGCGCGAGCCACGACATCACGATCCAGGTCACGAACGCCGCGACCGAAGCCGACGCCGTCACGGTGGGGCGCTCGGTGGCCCGCAACAACCTGTTCAAAGCCGCGATCTTCGGCAACGACCCCAACTGGGGTCGCGTGCTGGCGGCGATCGGCACGACGGATGCCGCCTTCGACCCGTACGACGTGGATGTGTGGATGAACGACGTGCGCGTGTGCACTGCCGGCGGCCCCGACCGCCCCCGCGAGGAGGTCGACCTCACGCCCCGCGCCACGCGCGTGCTCATCGATCTGAAGTCGGGCACCGAGACGGCGAGCATCCTCACCAACGACCTCACCCACGATTACGTCCACGAGAACAGCGCGTACGCCTCATGACCGACATCCAGCAGACCACGCCCGAAGAGGCGGCGATCAAAGCCGGCGTCCTCATCGAGTCGCTCCCGTGGCTCAAGCGTTTCAGTGAGCAGATCATCGTGATCAAGTTCGGTGGCAACGCGATGGTGTCCGAGGAGCTGCAGAACGCCTTCGCCGAGGACATCGCCTACCTGCGCTTCGTGGGAGTGCACCCCGTCGTCGTGCACGGCGGCGGTCCGCAGATCTCGAAAATGCTCGACCGCCTCGCGATCCCGAGTGAGTTCAAGGGCGGCTACCGGGTGACCTCCACCGAGGCGATCTCGGTGGTGCGCATGGTGCTCACCGGCCAGATCAACCCGCAGCTGGTCAGCCGCATCAACACGCACGGCCCGTTCGCCAGCGGATTGTCCGGTGAGGATGCCGGGCTGTTCGGCGGCCGCCGCCGCGGCGTGCACATCGACGGCGTCGAGCACGACCTCGGCAACGTCGGCGACGTGGTCGAGGTGGACCCGCAGCCCGTGCTCGATCAGCTGGCGGCAGGCCGCATCCCCGTGGTCTCCAGCATCGCTCCCGACCTGGACAACCCCGGCCAGTCGCTCAACGTCAATGCGGATGCCGCGGCGGCGGCGCTGGCCGTGGCGCTGGGCGCCACCAAGCTCATCGTCCTCACCGACGTCCCCGGCCTCTACGCCGATTGGCCCGACCGCAGCTCGCTGGTCTCGCACCTGACCTCGACCGAGCTGCGCGCCATGCTGCCGCGCTTGGAATCGGGCATGATCCCGAAGATGCAGGCGTGCTTGGATGCGGTGGACGGCGGCGTGGACACCGCCGCGATCATCGACGGACGCCAGCCGCATTCGCTGCTGGTGGAGATCTTCACAGCGCAGGGCGTCGGCACGGAGGTGGTGGCGGGATGACCGCAGACAACTGGCAGGAAGACGCGCAACGGGACCTGGTGCGCAACGTCGGCGACCGTTCGGCGCTGTTCGTGCGGGGGGAGGGTGCGGCGCTGTGGGATGCCGACGGGCGCCGCTACCTGGATTTCCTCGCCGGCATCGCGGTGAACTCCCTCGGCCACGCCCACCCCGCGTTCGTCGAAGCCATCTCCGCCCAGGCGGCGACGCTCGCGCACGTGTCCAACCTGTTCGCAACGCCCTGGCAGCTGCAACTGGCCGCGCAGCTGAAGCGGCTGGCCGGCACCGGTGATACCGGCCGGGTGTACTTCGGCAACTCCGGCGCCGAGGCCAACGAGGCGGCGTTCAAGCTCGCGCGGCTGCACGGCGGAGCCGATCGCCCACGCATCCTGGCGTTGAAGGACGCCTTCCACGGCCGCACCATGGGGACGCTCGCGCTGACCGGCAAGCCCTACATGCAGGAGCCGTTCCTGCCCATGGTGCCCGGTGTCGAGACGATCGAGTCCACCATCGAAGCGCTCGAGGCGGCGATCGACGATCGCGTCGCGGCGCTGTTCGTCGAGCCCATCAAGGGCGAGGCGGGCGTGGTCGAGCTCCCCGAGGGGTACCTCCAGGCGGCGCGGGAGATCACCGAACGCCACGGTGCACTCCTCATCATCGACGAGATCCAGACCGGCGCCGGCCGCACCGGCGCCTGGTTCGCGTTCCAGCACGCCGGCATCACCCCCGACGCCATCACCGTGGCCAAGGGCATCGGCGGCGGCTTCCCGATCGGCGCGCTCATCACCTTCGGTGCCGCGGCGGAGCTGTTCTACCCCGGCACCCACGGTTCCACGTTCGGCGGCAACGCCCTCGGCACCGCGGTCGCCGCGGCGGTCCTCGCCGAGATCGAGAGCGCCGACCTCGTCGGCAACGCCGCCGTCCGCGGGCCCCAGATCCGCGAGGCGATCGCCGCGATCGACTCGTCCCTGGTGGAAGGATGCCGCGGGCAGGGACTGCTGATCGGTGTCGCGCTGCGGCATCCGGTCGCCGGTGCCGTCGTCGCCGCCGCGCACGAACACGGTCTCATCATCAACGCCGCCAACGACAGCACCGTGCGGCTGGCGCCGCCGCTGACGATCGGCGACGTCGAGATCGACGAGTTCGCCGAACTGTTCGCGCGCGCCCTCTCCACCGTCGAGCAGGCACTCCTGCTCGATGTCCCTGCCGATACCGAGGAGGCATCCGAGTGACCCGTCACCTGCTGCGCGATGACGACCTGACCGCCGCCGAACAGGCCGAGATCATCGAGCTCGCGATCGACCTGAAGAAGGACCGCTGGAAGACCAAGCCGCTCGCCGGCCCGCAGACGGTCGCGGTGATCTTCGACAAGTCATCCACGCGCACCCGCGTCTCCTTCGCCGTCGGCATCGCCGACCTGGGCGGTTCGCCGCTGGTGATCTCCACCGCCAGCAGTCAGCTGGGCGGCAAGGAGACCCCTGCCGACACCGCGCGGGTGCTGGAACGCCAGGTCGCCGCGATCGTGTGGCGCACCTACGCGCAGGCCGGGCTCGAGCAGATGGCGGCCGGCACCACCGTGCCGGTGGTCAACGCCCTGAGCGACGACTTCCACCCCTGTCAGTTGCTGGCCGACCTGCTGACGATCCATGAGCACAAGGGCGAGCTCAAGGGCCTGACGCTGACGTTCTTCGGCGACGGATGCAGCAACATGAGCCACTCCTACGCCCTTGCCGGCGTCACGGCGGGTATGCACGTGCGCATCGCGTCGCCCGAGGCGTATGCGCCGCGCGCGGACGTCGTCGCCGACGCCGACCGTCGCGCCGCCGAGACCGGTGGATCGCTGACGCTGTACACCGACCCGATCGAGGCGGCCGCCGGTGCCGACGTCATCGTCACCGACACGTGGGTGTCGATGGGCAAGGAGGAGGAGAAGATCGCGCGCCTGCGCGACCTCGGCGCCTACAAGGTGACCTCCGAAACGATGACGCTGGCCGACCCCGGGGCGATCTTCATCCACTGTCTGCCCGCAGACCGCGGCTACGAGGTCGACGCGGAGGTCATCGACGGCCCGCAAAGCGTCGTGTGGGATGAGGCCGAGAACCGGCTGCACGCGCAGAAGGCCTTGCTGGTGTGGCTGCTGCGGCAGCAGTAGGCGGCCTCAACTCGCCCGGCCGGCTGGCCGGGATCGATCTCGCGCGCGGTCTGGCGATCGTCGGTATGCTCGCCGCCCACCTGCTGGACGGCGTCGAGTGGAGCTGGACCGACCCGGCGACGTGGACGGCGATCGCCGACGGCCGTTCGTCGATCCTGTTCGCCACCCTCGCGGGAGTGTCGATCGGCATCATCACCGGGGGAGCGGCACCGCTGACCGGTGACCCGCTGCGCGTCGCCCGGGGGCGACTCGCGGTGCGCGCCGGCATCCTCTACCTGCTCGGTGTCGCGCTGATCGCCACCGGGGTCCCGGTCTACGTGATCCTGCCGGCGTATGCGGTGCTGTTCGTCCTCGGCATCCCGTTCACCCGGCTGGGAGCGCGGCCGCTGCTCATCACCGCCGCGGCAGTCGCGGTGACCATGCCCATCGTGCAGGCCTGGCTGGATCGGTGGGAGTTCTGGGAGACTCCTGCCGGCGGGGACCTCGCCCTGCTGCTGGGCTGGCACTACCCGTTCTTGGTGTGGCTCGCGTTCATCCTGGCGGGGATGGGGCTGGCGCGCACGAACCTGCGGGATCTGGAGACGCAGTTGCGGATGCTCCTGGTCGGGGTGGCGCTGGCGATGATCGGCTACGGCCTGGATGCCGCGTCCGGGGCAGAGGAGTTCGCCGAGGCGGAGTCTCTCGCGGGGGCGGTGTGGACGGCGCGGCCGCATTCCAGCGGCATCCTCGAGGTCATCGGCTCGGGAGGCTTCGCGATCGCGGCGATCGCGGTGTGCCTGCTGCTGTGCCGCACGCCGCTGGCCTGGGTCGTGCTGCCGCTGCGCGCGGCCGGTGCGATGCCGTTGACGGCGTACGTCGCGCAACTGGTGGTCTGGGTCGTCTGGGCGCTCGCGGCGCTCGGGCGCACTGAGGATCTCACCGGGTTCCGAGCCCTCGAGCCGTTCTGGCCGATCACACTGGGGCTCCTCGCCGGCTGTACGCTCTGGGCGCTGCTGCTGGGCCGCGGTCCGCTGGAGCGGCTGGTGGCGCTGCTGTGCCGGGTCGCCGTACCCGGGCGGACCGCCGCGCCCCGGTAGGCTGGGCGGGTGAGTGGATCCAAGAGCGAAGGCACGAATGCGGGCGCACTGTGGGGCGGCCGATTCAGTTCCGGCCCCTCGCCCGAACTGGTGGCGCTGAGCCGCTCGACGCATTTCGACTGGGCGCTCGCCCGGTACGACCTGGCTGGCTCGCATGCCCACGCGAAGGCGCTCGCCGCTGCCGGCTACCTCACTGCCGACGAAGAGGCCCGAATGCATGCGGGCCTGGATGCGCTGGCCGTCGCGGTGCAGGACGGAACCCTCGCCGCCGACCCCGCAGACGAGGACGTGCACGGGGCGCTGGAGGCGGCACTCATCGTTGAGGTCGGCGCGGATCTGGGCGGCAAACTCCGTGCGGGGCGCAGTCGCAACGATCAGATCGCCACGCTGGTGCGCCTGTACCTGCTGGACCATGCGCGCACGATCGCGCACGAGATCCTGCAGGTCATCGACGCGATCGTGGCGCAAGCCGAGGCGCACCCGACCGCCATCATGCCCGGACGCACCCACCTGCAGCATGCGCAGCCGATCCTGCTGGCGCACCATCTGCAGGCCCACGCGTGGCCGCTGGTGCGCGATCTGGAAAGACTGCGCGACTGGACGGCGCGCGCCAGCGTCTCGCCGTACGGCGGCGGGGCCCTGGCGGGGGCGACCCTGGGACTTGATCCGCAGCTGGTGGCCACCGAACTGGGGCTTGCCCGCCCGGCGGAGAACTCCCTCGACGGCACCGCCGCGCGTGACGTGGTGGCGGAGTTCGCGTTCATCACGGCGATGATCGGCGTCGACGTGTCCCGGTTCGCCGAGGACATCGTCATCTGGAACACCCGCGAGTTCGGCTTCGTCACCCTCGATGACGGCTACTCGACGGGGTCGAGCATCATGCCGCAGAAGAAGAACCCCGACATCGCCGAGCTGGCGCGCGGCAAGGCGGGGCGCCTGATCGGCAACTTGACCGGGCTCCTCGCCACGCTCAAGGGACTGCCGCTGGCGTACAACCGGGACCTGCAAGAGGACAAGGAACCGGTCTTCGACTCGGTCACGACCCTCGAAGTCGTGCTGCCCGCATTCGCGGGGATGGTGGCGACGTTGCGATTCCACACCGAGCGCATGGCGCAGCTGGCACCGCAGGGTTTCTCACTGGCCACCGATGTGGCGGACTGGCTGGTCAGGCGCGGCGTCCCGTTCCGGGATGCGCACGAGATCTCCGGTGCGCTCGTGCAGGCGTGCGAGGAGCGGGGGATCGACCTGGACGAGGCAGATGACGACATGCTCGCCGCCGTCTCATCGCAGCTCACTCCCGATGTCCGCAGTGTGCTGACGATCGAGGGATCGGTGGCCAGCCGCGACGGCGTAGGGGGCACCGCGCCGGCGCGGGTCACCGAGCAGCGGGCCGAACTCGTGGCGCGCGCGCAGGCCGCAGCCCATGCGGTCGGCATCCGCTAGATAAGCCCAGTACTGATATTTCGCGAAGATAAGCGTTAGGCTTATCTCATGAATGCCGCGGTGATCGCCGACATCGTCGGCTCCCGTCGCCTGGAGGACCGCGCCGCGGCCCAGCGCGACCTCGACGACACGATCGCTCGCGTCGAGTCAGACTTCCCGCTCGCGGTGCGGGCGCTGCGTCCGATCGTCGGTGATGAGCTGCAGGGGGTCTATCCCTCGCTGGTCGCGGCTTCGGCGTCGCTGCTACTGCTGCGCCTGGCGCTTCCCGACGGCATCGAGTGCCGGTTCGGCATCGGCGTCGGGCCGCTTGCGGATGTCCCGTCGATCACCGTCGGCACGATCTCCGAGGGGCCCGCGTGGTGGGCGGCGCGCGCGGCGATCGAGATCGTGCACCGCAAGCAGAGCCGGTCGTTGTCGAACGCGCGTACGTGGGCGGTCGCCGCTGCGGGGGAGGGAGCCGGCGACGGCGCCGCGGTTCGACTGGCGAACTCGTCGTTCCTCACGCGGGACCAGCTGGTGGGGGGGATGTCTGAGCGCACTCGGCGCATCACGTACAGCCGGTGCCTCGGGGCCACCCAGCGGGAGATCGCCGCCGCCGAGCAGATCACGCAGTCGGCGGTGTCCCAGGCGCTGGCAGCCTCGGGCGGCGCCGTGCTCGCCGATGGCTTGAGCACGCTGCTCGCCGCGGAATGACGCGCGACACTCCCGGGATCCCAGCTGGATTTGCCGAGTCCCTGGGATCCACGTAAAGTCTTCTCTGTTGGCCCCACAGGGACAGCGGAGAGGCCCTAGGCCCCGCACCCCTCAAGCGGCCACAAACCATCCTCTCGGTCCCCGGATCGAAGGTCTTCTGACCTGGATGGACTTGCCCATCTCACCGGCGTGTCGATTTGACAAGCCAAGCGAGATGGTTAAGATAGAGAAGTTGCCCTGCAGGGCAGGCCGTGAGGCCGGCCGGCAGGAGCATCCGATCCTTGAGAACTCAACAGCGTGCACTTGTCAAATGCCAAATAACCTCGTCCCAGCTTTGGCTGGGTGAGATTCCTTTGGATCAAAGTCCGATTCCCTTTGGGGGGTCGGCAACGG
>NZ_JANJFD020000011.1:0-89594 GCF_024623575.2 Microbacterium sp. zg-YB36 | reverse complement strand
GGACGAGAAACCATGCATCGCGTGGTTTCTCGTCCGATTTGTGGTTTCTCAGCCGCCCCAGGGCGCCAGCAGCAGGGAGAGCGCGACCGTGACCAGCCAGAACAGTGCGACGAACACCGTGTCGCGGGCGCGCCACGGCACCAGATGCCGCTCGGTGCGGTCGGGGTACGCCCCGAACGCGCGCGAGTCCATCGCCAGCGCGACCCGCTCGGCATGGCGGATGCCGCCCGCCAGCAGCGGCACGATGTAGCCGGACCAGCGGGCGATCGCGGCGAAGGGGCCGCGTCCGCCGTGCGAGCCGCGCACCCGATGCGCCTGGCGGATGATGTCCAGCTCGTGCCCGAACCGGGGCACGAAGCGGAACGCGGCCAGCGCGGTGTAGCCGATGCGGTACGGCACCCGCAGCTGCTGCACCATCGACCGCACCAGGTCGGGCCCGGTCGTGGTGAGCCCCGGCAGCAGCGCGAGCACCACGATCGCGCCCAGGCGCAGCGCGGTGGCGAACCCGACCTGCACCGCGCCGGCATACAGCGTCCACCCGCCCAGCTGCAGCACGGCACCGGTGCCGGAGACCAGCGTGGCATCCGTCCACACGCTCAGCCCGAAACCGATGAGGAGGATGCCGAGGGGGACGGCGAGCCCGAGGATCCCCGCGAGTCGCACCGTGAATCGCGCACCGATCAGCAGCAGCAGGTACGCCAGCGCCGCGAACGCCAGCGGCGTCGCGGCATCGCGCACGAACACCAGCGCCAGCATCGCCGGCAACGGCGCGACGAACTTCGCCAGGGGGTTGAGGGCGTAGAGGAACCGCGCCGGCGACGTGGGGCGGAGCTGGGCGTACGGGTCGACAGCGGTCGTCATGTCGCACCGCCGGGGAGGTCGGCCAGACGCGCGATGGCGGCCAGCTCCGGATGCCGCGTCACGCCGTGCAGCGCCTGGCGCAGCGGCGGCGGGCGCAGCCCCGCCCGAAGCAGCAGGTCGTCGTCGGCGAACACCTCCGGGGTGGGCCCCGACGCCAGCACCCGCCCGTCACCGAGCACGATCGTGCGATCGGCGTACTCGGCCACCAGCTGCATGTCGTGGCTCACCACGATGATCGTCGTGCCCTGCCGGTTGAGGTCGCGCAGCAGCCCCAGCAGCTCGTCGGCCCGCGCGCGATCCTGGCCGAACGTGGGTTCGTCCAGCGCCAGCACCGGGGCGCCGGCCACGAGAGCCGTGCCGACCGAGAGCCGGCGCTTCTGCCCGCCGGACAGCAGGAACGGGTGCACATCGGCCTTCGCCGCCAGCCCGAACCGGGCCAGCACCTCGAGCGTGCGCTCCCGCACCTCGGCCTCCGGGAGCTTCTGCAGCCGCAGGCCGTGCGCCAGCTCGTCGAACACGGTGTGCGCGATGAACTGATGTTCGGGGTTTTGGAAGACGAACCCGATGCGCCGGTGCAGCGTGCGGGCATCCGCCCTGCCGGGATCGATGTCGCCGACCTGCACGGCGCCGCGCGGCGGCCGGACGACCCCGGCGATGGCCTGCACGAGGGTGGTCTTGCCGGCACCGTTGGCACCGACGACCGCAACGAACTCGCCGGCGTGGACGTCCAGGTCCACGCCGTGCAGGATCCGCGACTGCCCGCGCGACACGGTGAGCCCCCGCACCCGCACGAGCGGCGTGGCGCCGCCGGCGCCGGGCGGCGGCGTGCGAGTCGGCGGGACGGATGCCGCATCGGGCGCCGGCGCCTCCTCCAGCGCCGAGTGCAGTTCGGCCGGGGTCAGCGGGAGGGGATCGAGGGCATACCCGGCGCTGCGCAGGCGCAGCGCGGCGATTGTGGCGGTGGGCAGCCACACCCCCATCTCGTGCAGCTCCGCCGCCCGCCCGCGCAGCACGGCGGCGGCGGGACCGGCGGCGAACGTACGCCCGTCGTGGTCGAGCACGACGACGCGGTCCACCAGTGCCATGGCGGCATCCAGGTTGTGCTCCACCAGCAGGATGGCGTGGTCGCCCGCGGCCACCAGCTCCGCCAGCGCGGCGTACACCTCGTCGATCCCCTGCGGATCGAGGTTGGCCGTCGGCTCGTCCAGCACGAGCAGCGGCGACCCCAGCGCGAGGGCGCAGGCGATCGCGAGGCGCTGCCGCCCGCCGCCGGAGAGCCGGTCCGGGTTCTCGTGCCGGCGCTGCCACAGCCCCACGCGGCGCAGCGCCGCCTCGCTGCGGGCCAGCACCTCGGCCGCCGGCATTCGCAGGTTCTCCGGGCCGAATGCCACCTCGTCCAGGACGCTCCCGGTCACCAGCTGCGCGTCGGGATCCTGGAAGACCATGCCCACCTGGGTCGCCAGCTGCGCGACGGGGGTGGTTGCGGCATCCGCCCCCGCCACCTGCACCGACCCGCTCACCGTCGCGGGGACGGCCTGCGGGATGAGGCCGTTCAGCGTCAACGCGAGCGTCGACTTGCCCGAGCCGCTCGGCCCCAGCAGCAGCACCACCTCGCCGCGGGCGATCGTCAGGTCGGCACCCGCGGGGACAGCGGCATCCGCCCCGGGGTAGCGCACGCCGAGTTCGGTCACCCGCAGCAGCGGGGCGGTGGACGTCGCCGCCGACGCGGCGGGTTCGTCGCGTCGAGGGGAGGTCACGGCGGATCCAGAAGACGAAGGGACGGGGTCCCGCCCCAACTTAGCCGAGCCTCACCGAAACATGGCAGGTCAGTACACGCTCGCGCGGGCGACCCCGGCGCGGCGCAGCGCGACACCGATCGCCAGCCCCGCCGCCGTCCACACCACCGGTCCCAGCACCGACAGCGCCAGGTACGTCACCTGCGCCCACGGCGCCAGCGTGGCGAGGTTCGCGACCGTCGCCACGACCACCGCGACGAGCACGCCGATGACGACCGCGGAGATGAAGAACCGCCACGGCTTCCACACCCGGTAGCGGGTGGCGGCGGCGACGAGCTCCTGGATGCCGCCGAACAGCAACGCCGTACCGATGAAGCGCATCGCCCAGTGCGGCGCCATGGCGCTGGCCACCAGCGCTGCGATCAGGTGTGAGATGAGCGCCACCCAGGGCAGCCGTACGGCCTCCTGCGCGATGATGCCGGGGAGCACATGCACGCCCAGCACGAAGCCGTAGACGATCGGGATGCCGGCGACGATCGCGGGGGTCACCCAGCCGGCGAAGCCGCCGAGCAGGCCCGTTGCCACACCGATCGCCGCGCACGTCAGCAGAACGCGCGTCGAGAGACGGGATGCCGGGGCCACGCGTCCCAGCGTATCCGCTCGCGATCGGTGGGTGCCGGGCGGTCTCCCGGAGAAAACCAGGAAATCCCTCAGCTTCGGCGGCGACGGCTGCGCAGCCGCACGGCGGGCAGCGGCGGGGCAGGCACCCGCTCCGGCCCGTGCCCGACGACGTGACCGAACCGCGGCGAGTCGGCCTCCCACGCCTCGCGCGCTTCGACGATCTCCTCGTGGGATCGACCGACGAAGTTCCACCACATCACGATGTCGCTCTCGAACGGCTCGCCGCCGAGGAAGAACACCGTGGCTTGCGCGCTCGCGGTCAGTTCCACGGCGTCGTGCCCGGGTGCGAGGTACAGCAACTGCTGCGGCGCGAGGGGCACCGCGGCATCCGGCCCCGTCGTGACCATCACCTCACCGGTGACGCCGACGACGGCGTGCTCCCACGACGCCGCCAGCGGCAGCCGCACGCGGGCGCCGGCGGCAAGGCGCAGCTCCGCGCCGACGAGGGGCGTATAGGTGGATGCCGGTGAGGTCACGCCCGCCAGGGAGCCCATCACGACGGTCGCCTCCGTGCCGTCGCCGAGGGGCACCTGCGGCAGCTGCTCGTGCTGCTCGAAGGCCGGCGGGCCGTGGCGGCGGGACTCCGGAAGCGCGACCCACAGCTGCAGGGCATCCAGCGGAATCGGGCCGTCGCCGACGGAGTATTCGGAGTGGGCGATCCCCGCCCCGCTGGTCATGAGATCCAGCGCGCCACGGCGCACCACGACGTCGCTGCCCACGGTGTCGCGGTGGCGCACTTCGCCCACCAGCGGCCACGTCACCGTCTGCAGCCCGATGTGCGGGTGGGGCTCGACGCGCATGATCGTCGACTGCGGGCCGAACCGGTCGAGGAAGCACCACGCACCGACGGTCGGCAGGTTGCGCTGCGGCAGGCTCCGGTGAACCTGCATGCCGCGCAGGCCCCCCAACGGCACCTCACGCGCCTCCAGCAGCAGCACGCCGGGGGTCTCCGCTTCGGCGGTGGACGTCTTGGCCTCCGCAGCCGGGAGTGGCTGCGCAGCGGCCTCGGCGTCCCATCGGGTCATGCCGATGCTTCCCCGGCGGCATCCTGACCGCTGCGGAACGGCCACTGCACCACCAGTCCGGCGACCTCGTTCTCCCGCAGGTACTTCGCCACGAACGGGCACAGCGGTTCCACGACTTCGCCGCGGCGGGCGACATCGGCCATCGCCTCGCCGAGGAGCGCGCTTGCCACGCCCCGCCCGCGGAACGCCGGATCGATCTCGGTGTGGATGAAGCGCAACCGCCCGCGCGGGTCGATCTCGAACTCGGTGTAACCCGCGAGCACACCCCCGAGCCGGATCTCGTAGCGGCTGTCGCCGTCGTCGCGGGTGACTGTCGTGGGGTTATCACTGTCGGCCATGGGGGCTCCTCCGGGTCGCTGGATTCCAACGTAGGTGCGGCACGCCGATTCCGCGAGGCTCACCGGGTCGTCGGCGTGATGCGTCTACCTTGGGTGCCACGCAATGTCGCGCCCAAGGAGAACCGATGACTACTCATCCGCCTACCCCACACGGCGGCGCCGCGGCGCTCGCCCCAGACCCCGACCTGCCTCCCGTCGCCCTGCCGGAGCGTGAGACGCGCTGGACGCTGCCGAAGATCCTGCTGTGGGCGGGCATCGCCCTCCTCGGCGGGCTCGCATGGGTCATGCTCGCCATCGTGCGCGGCGAGACCGTCAACGCCATCTGGTTCGTGTTCGCCGCGGTGTGCACCTACCTCATCGGCTACCGCTTCTACTCGAAGGTGATCCAGAAGCACATCACCCGGCCCGACGACCGGCGCGCGACCCCTGCGGAATACAAGCAGGACGGCAAGGACTACGTCCCCACCGACCGCCGGGTGCTGTACGGCCACCACTTCGCCGCGATCGCCGGCGCCGGACCGCTGGTCGGCCCGGTGCTGGCAGCCCAGATGGGCTACCTCCCCGGCACGATCTGGATCATCGTCGGCGTCATCCTGGCCGGTGCGGTGCAGGACTACCTGGTGCTGTTCTTCTCGATGCGCCGCGGCGGCCGCACGATCGGTCAGATGGCCCGCGACGAACTGGGCCGCATCGGCGGGACCGCGGCGATCGTGGCATCCCTGCTCATCATGATCATCATCGTCGCGATCCTCGCGCTCGTCGTGGTCAACGCCCTCGGCGAGAGCCCCTGGGGCGTGTTCAGCGTCTCGATGACCATCCCGATCGCGCTGTTCATGGGCTGCTACCTGCGATGGATCCGGCCCGGCAAGATCACCGAGATCTCGATCATCGGCTTCGTGCTGCTGATCACCGCGATCATCGCCGGCGGCTGGATCGCCGACACCGAGTGGGGCGCGGCGCTGTTCACGCTGGATCGCACCACGATCGCCTGGGGCATCATCATCTACGGCTTCATCGCCGCGGTGCTGCCGGTGTGGCTGCTGCTGGCCCCGCGCGATTACCTGTCGACGTTCATGAAGATCGGCGTCATCGTCATGCTGGCCGGCGCGATCGTGCTGGTGCGTCCCGAAATCAACGTTCCCGCGTTCAGCGAGTTCGCCGATGGGGAGCTGGGGCCGGTGTTCTCCGGACCGCTCTTCCCGTTCCTGTTCGTCACGATCGCGTGCGGCGCCCTCTCGGGGTTCCATGCGCTCATCGCGTCGGGCACGACGCCGAAGCTCATCGAGAAGGAGCGGCAGACCCGCTTCATCGGCTACGGCGGCATGCTCATGGAATCGTTCGTCGCGATCATGGCGCTGGTCGCTGCGATCTCCATCGACCGTGGCATCTACTTCGCCATGAACGCCTCCGCCGCCGCGACCCTGGGCACCGTGGAAGGGGCCGTCGCGTTCGTGAACGGCCTGGGGTTGGCGGGGGTGAACCTCACCCCGGACATGCTCACCGACACTGCGGCCGCCGTCGGCGAGGAGAGCATCATCTCCCGCACCGGCGGCGCACCGACGCTGGCCCTGGGTCTGGCGCACATCATGCAGCAGGCCCTCGGTGGACAAGCGATGATGGCCTTCTGGTATCACTTCGCGATCATGTTCGAAGCGCTGTTCATCCTGACCGCGGTGGATGCCGGCACGCGCGTGGCCCGCTTCATGCTGCAGGACTCCATCGGCGTGGTGGTCCCGAAGTTCCGCGACCTGTCCTGGCGACCCGGAGTGTGGATCTGCACGGCGATCATGGTCGCCGGCTGGGGAGCGATCCTCATCCTGGGCGTGACGGACCCCCTCGGCGGCATCAACACGTTCTTCCCGCTGTTCGGCATCGCCAACCAGCTGCTGGCGGCGATCGCGCTGTCGGTCGTGCTGGCGATCGTCGCCAAACGAGGCAAGAGTTACGTGAAGTGGCTGTGGATCATCGCGCTGCCGCTGGCCTTCACCGCGGTGGTGACCATCACGGCGTCGATGTACAAGATCTTCTCGCCGGTGCCGCAGGTGGGTTACTGGGCCAACAATGCCGCGTTCCGAAACGCGCTCGCCGCCGGCGAGACCTCGTTCGGCACGGCGCCGACGGTGGCGGCGATGGAGGCGGTCGTGCGCAACACCGCCGTGCAGGGGACGCTGTCGATCATCTTCGTGGTGCTGTCGATCATCGTCATCACGACGTCGGTGCTCGTGAGCATCCAGGCAATCCGCCGCGGCGGCGGGGATGACCACGAAGTGCCGCCCGTGCCCTCGCGGCGCTTCGCCCCGGCGGGACTCATCGCCACGAAGGAGGAGCGCGAGATCGAGAAGCTGTGGGAGCAGCTTCCCGCCGACAAGCGCCCCACCACCGGTGGGCACTGAGCGAGGCCGGTTGATGGACCAGAGCAATGCGGTGGCCCGCACGTCGCGCGGGGGACTCGGATCCCTCGTGCGGCGGGCGGGCCGCGGCATCCGCTGGTATTTCCAGACCCTCATGGGCGACAGCGCGTATGCCACCTTCGTCGCCCACCAGCGCATCCACCACCCCGACCAGGAGCCGCCGACCGAGCGGGAGTTCTGGCGGCAGAAGATGGCCGAGCAGGACCGCAATCCCGGCGCGCGCTGCTGCTGACCGGGGCGCCTGCTCGCCCAGGCGCCTCCGATCGGGCGTGCCCGGCCTGGCCGGGGTGCCCCGCCGGCCCGGGCGTCGTGCAGACTCGACAGTGTGACCCTTCTTGACGCCGTCCGTGCCGCGCCCGATCCCGACGGCGTGTACGACGCGTTCGTGACGTGGGCCACCGAACAGGGATTCGCGCTGTACCCGGCGCAGGACGAGGCCGTCATGGAACTCGTCTCGGGCGCGAACGTGGTGCTGTCCACCCCCACCGGCACCGGCAAGTCGCTCGTCGCGATCGCCGCTCATGCGGCATCCCTCGCCGCGGGTGGCCGCACCTACTACACCGCCCCCATCAAAGCGCTCGTGAGCGAGAAGTTCTTCGCCCTCGTCGACATCTTCGGCGCCGACAACGTCGGGATGGTCACCGGCGACTCGTCGGTCAACCCCGAGGCGCCGATCGTCTGCTGCACCGCCGAGATCCTCGCGAACATCGCGCTGCGGCAGGGCGCGGATGCCGATGTGGACCAGGTCGTCATGGACGAGTTCCACTACTACGGCGACCTCGACCGCGGATGGGCCTGGCAGGTGCCGTTGCTGCTGCTGCCGCGCGCGCAGTTCCTGCTCATGTCGGCGACCCTGGGAGATGTCACCGACATCGCGGACGACCTCACTCGGCGCACCGGTCGCCCGACCGCCATGGTCACCGGTGTCGAGCGACCCGTGCCGCTGCATTTCTCCTACGAGCGCCGGCCCGTGCACGAGGTGGTGGCCTCGCTCCTGGACGAGAAGGAGCGGCCGGTGTACATCGTGCACTTCTCGCAGGCCGCCGCGCTGGAGCGCGCGCAGGCGCTGGCCAGCGGCAAGGTGGCCTCGCGGGAGCAGCGGGATGCCATCGGCGAGGCGATCGGCGGGTTCCGCTTCAACACCGCGTTCGGCAAGACGCTGTCGCGGCTCGTGCGCGCCGGCATCGGGGTGCACCACGCCGGCATGCTGCCGCGGTACCGGCGCCTGGTGGAGACCCTTGCCCAGCGGGGCCTGCTGCAGGTCATCTGCGGCACCGACACGCTCGGGGTCGGCATCAACGTGCCCATCCGCACCGTCGTGATCACGGCGCTGTCCAAGTACGACGGCGTCAAGATGCGGCAGCTGTCGGCGCGGGAGTTCCATCAGGTCGCCGGCCGGGCGGGCCGGGCCGGGTACGACCCCTACGGCAACGTCGTGGTGATGGCCCCGGAGTGGGAGATCGAGAACGAGGCGGCACTGCGCCGCGCCGGCGACGACGCCGCCAAGCGCAAGAAGATCGTGCGCAAGAAGGCGCCCACCGGGGTCGTCAACTGGGGTCTCGGCTCGTACGAGCGGCTCATCCAGGCGCAGCCGGAACCGCTCATGCCGCACCTGCAGCTGACCGCGGCGATGCTCATCAACGTCATCGGGCGCGGCGGCGACGTGTTCGGCAACGTCCGCTCGCTCGTGTTCGACAACCACGAGCCCCGCGCCCGCCAGTACGACCTCGCCCGTCGGGCGATCGCGATCTTCCGCACGCTGGTGTCCGCCGGCATCGTGGAATCGGGCGCCGACGGCATCCGACTCACCATCGACCTGCAGCCGAACTTCGCGCTCAACCAGCCGCTGTCGCCGTTCGCGCTCGCCGCCATCGACCTGCTCGATCCCGAGGTGGAGCTGGGCCGGGGTGCGGATGCCACGCCCGGTGCCGCTGGCACGGTCGGCACCGGTCACTACGCCCTCGACGTCGTCAGCGTCATCGAGGCGACCCTCGACGACCCGCGGGCGATCCTCAACCAGCAGGAGTACAAGGCGCGGGGCGAAGCGGTCGCGGCGATGAAGCGCGACGGCGTGGAGTACGAGGAGCGCATGGCGCTGCTCGAGGACATCACCTATCCCAAGCCGCTGGCAGAGCTGCTGCTGCAGTCGTTCGAGGTGTTCGCCTCGAGCCAGCCGTGGGTGCGTGACTTCCACCTGTCGCCGAAGTCCATCGTGCGCGACATGTACGAGCGGGCCCTGTCGTTCGGCGAGTTCGTCGCGCTGTACCAGCTGGGCCGCAGCGAGGGCCTGGTGCTGCGCTACCTCAGCGACGCGTTCCGCGCGATCCGCCAGACCGTGCCGGCCGAGGCGCGCACCGACGACCTCATGGACGTCATCGAGTGGCTGGGCGAACTCGTGCGCCAGGTGGACTCGAGCCTCGTCGACGAGTGGGAGGCGCTGACCAACCCGACCGCCGACCCGGACGCCCCCGTCGTGCCGCCCGCGCCGCCGTCGGTGCTCACGAACCGCCGCGCCTTCACGGTGCTGGTGCGCAACGAGATGTTCCGCCGGGTGCGGCTGGCCGCGCTGCAGGACGACGACGCGCTCACCGCGCTGGACCCCGACGCGGACTGGTCGGCCGCGCTGGATTCCTACTACGACGAGCACGACGAGATCCTCACCGGCGGTCCGGCGCGCTCGCCGGGACTGTGCGTCATCGACGAGACCGACGCGGCATCCGGCACCTGGCGCGTCGAGCAGATCATCGACGACCCCGCCGGCGACCACGACTGGCGCATCCGGGCCGAGGTCGACCTGGCGGCGTCGGTCGAGGAGGGCGCCGCCGTGGTCCGGGTGACCGAGGTCGTGCGGCTGTAGCGGGGCCCGTGTCGTAACTCAGTCCGTGCGGGTGCGGGTGGGAGGGCGGCGGGGGTGGTTCCGGCCCGGCCGGGACTGAGTTGTGGCACGCCGGCCGTAGGCACCGGCTGCGGTGCCGAGCACAATGGCATTGTGGCGACCTACCTGGCGTTCTTGCGGGCGATCAATCTCGGTGCGAAGCGCGTGTTCCCCCAGGGCGACATCCGTCGCGTGGTGGAAGAGGCGGGCTTCGCGGATGCCGCGACGCACATCAACACCGGCAACGTGCGGTTCACCACGGCGATGCGCTCTCGCGCACGCATCGAAGACCGCCTCGAGCGCGCCTTCGCGGCCGACCGGGGGTTCGATGTGCCGACGATCGTGTTCGCCGCGGGGGAGTTGGCCGCGATCGCGGACACCGCCCGGGAACTGAACGCGGCCCGGCCAGAGTTGGCGCGGCACTACGTGTACCTGCTGAAGGAGCAGCCCTCCGCTGCGGCGATCGAGCAGATCGAGTCGACCTCGTCGGACCTCGGCGAGATGATCGTGCGCGGCCGTGCGGCGCACGCGCTGCTGCTGCCCGGCTACGAGGCGGGCAGGGTCGACCCGCTGCGGGCGGCGAAGCTGCTGGGAGTGGCGACCAATCGCAACTTCACGGTCATCTCGGCGCTGGCCGAGCGGTGGTGCTGAGAGGCCTCCATCTCGCACGAGAAGTCCATGGTGCGCGCACGTGCGGCGGCGTAGCCTGCAGGCACCTGAATGGGGAGGTGAAGCGATGGTCCTGTGGAGGCGCCGTCGCCGCCGCGTCCCGTACGCCGCGGTGTCGGACGAAGAGCGCATGTCGCGCTATGTGTACCTGTTGAACACCCTGCCGGCCAGCGTCATCGAACGCGCGCACGAGTCGGCTTTCAAGCAGCTGTCCAGACATCGCCGCGCCGAGATGTTCGAGAAACTGCGGCCGTTCATGTCGGAGCAGGAACAGGCCCGCGATCCCGAGCCGACGCTGCTGGCGAGCGTGCTGCGCCGGACGGCGGCGTCCGGCGGCGGTGCGGGCACGGCGGTGCTCGAGGACGAGCGCCCCGAGGGCAGCAGTGGCCGGCGCCCCGATCGGACGTCGATCGTGTGGCCGTTCGACGATCCGGTGCTCGCCGCCCTCGTGGCGAGCCATTTCCTGACCTCGTCGGTCCTCATCGCGTACTACTCCGTCGGTGCGGGTTCGCTCGAGCTCGCCGGGGAGCCCGCGTGGGTGGGGGAGATGGGCGGCGTCCAGTCCGACGGGTACTCCGGCGGCGGGTTCGGTGGCGGCGGTTTCGACGGTGGCGGGGGCGGCTACGGCGGGTTCGACGGGGGCGGATTCGGCGGTGGCGGATTCGGCGGTGGCGGAGGCGGCGACGGCGGCGGGGGGTGACCTGCGCAGCCCGGTGTCAGCCGGGCTGGGTAGGGTGTTCGGGTGGGAGACGGGCGCAACACGACGGATGCCGGATGGGCGCCGTCCGACGCACCCTTCGACGCGTACGAACCGCCGCCTGAGGACTGGGACGTCCCGCCGGACGACGGCTGGATGCCCCCGCCGGAGCAGACCTGGACGCCCCCGCGCGCGACGCCGCCGCGCGCGGCATCGCCCGCCGCGGCATCCGCAGGTCTTGATCTGCCGCCTCGTCGGGAACTGACCGGTTCCGACCCGCGCGCCGTGCTCAAAGAGGTGTTCGGGTACGACGAGTTCCGCGGCGACCAGGGCGATGTCGTCGCGCACGTGGTGGGTGGTGGCGATGCCGTCGTGCTCATGCCCACCGGCGCGGGGAAGTCGATCACCTATCAGGTGCCTGCGCTCGTGCGCGAGGGCACTGGGCTCGTGATCTCGCCGCTGATCGCGCTGATGCACGACCAGGTGGACGCGCTGATCGCCAACGGCGTGCGCGCGGCCTATCTCAACTCCACGCAGTCGGCCGCCGAGCGGCAGGCCGTCGAGCGCGACTACCTCGCCGGTGACCTCGACCTCATCTATGTCGCCCCCGAGCGGCTCTCCAGCTCGCAGACGACGTCGCTGCTGCAGCGGGGAAAGCTCAGCGTCATCGCGATCGACGAGGCCCACTGTGTGTCGCAGTGGGGTCACGACTTCCGCCCCGACTACCTCGCCCTCGGTGACCTTGCCGAGCGCTTCCCCGGGGTGCCGCGGATGGCGCTCACCGCGACGGCCACCCGCGCCACGCACCAGGAGCTCACCGAGCGGCTGCACCTGCCGCAGGCGCGGCACTTCGTCGCGAGCTTCGACCGCCCCAACATCCAGTACCGCATTGTGCCGAAGGTCGATCCGCGGCGGCAGCTGGTGTCGTTCATCCGGTCGATGCCCGAGGGGTCCGCGGGCATCGTCTATGCGCTCAGCCGCAAATCCGTCGAGCAGACCGCCGAGTATCTGCGCACGCAGGGTCTTGACGCGCTGGCGTATCACGCGGGGTTGGATGCCGGCATTCGCGCGCGGCATCAGTCACGGTTCCTCCGCGAAGACGGTGTCGTGATGGTCGCCACGATCGCCTTCGGCATGGGCATCGACAAGCCCGATGTGCGCTTCGTCGCGCACATCGACCTGCCGAAGTCGGTGGAGGGGTACTACCAGGAGACCGGCCGCGCCGGTCGCGATGGCGAACCCGCGGTCGGCTGGATGGCGTATGGCCTGGGCGACGTCGTGCAGCAGCGGCGACTCATCGATCAGAGCCCCGGCGACCGCACGTTCAAGATGCGCATGGGGCAGCATCTGGACGCGATGCTGGCGCTGTGCGAGACGGTGCAATGCCGTCGACAGAACCTGCTGGGCTACTTCGGCCAGGAGTCGGGTCCCTGCGGCAACTGCGACACCTGCCTGGAGACGCCGGAGACGTACGACGGCCTGGTGCCGGCGCAGAAGCTGCTGTCGACGATCGTGCGGCTGCAGCGCGAGCGCAACCAGTCGTTCGGCGCGGGGCACCTCATCGACATCCTGCGCGGCGCCGACACCGAGCGGATCCGCCAGCAGGGACACGACCGACTGTCGACGTACGGGCTGGGGGCGGACCTCACCGATCAGGATTGGCGTTCGATCGTGCGGCAGCTGCTGGCCCGCGGCATCCTCGTCGCGCGCGGCGACTACGGCACGCTCGCCCTCGGCGACCCCGCCGGTGCGGTGCTGCGCGGTGAGGCGGCGGTGCCGCTGCGGCGCGACACGATCGGCCGGCCGGCGACCGCCGCGCGGGTGCGGAAGGCCTCGGCGGCCGACAGTCTCGGCGAGGGGGACCGCGGCCTGTTCGAGGCGCTGCGCGCGTGGCGTGCCGAGACCGCGCGGGAGCAGGGGATGCCGGCCTACATCGTCTTCGGCGATGCGACGCTGCGGGCGCTCGCCGAGCATCGTCCCCGCACGCTCGCGGACCTGGACGGGATCACCGGCATCGGCGCCAAGAAGCGTGAGGCCTACGGCGAGGCCGTGCTCGCCGTGATCGCCGCCGCCTGACCCGCCCCGCTGCCGAGTGAGTATTCGTGCTGCCGAGTGAGTATTCGTGCTGCCGGGAGCGGAAGACGATAGCGTCGGGGCATCGATGTGCGATGCCCCGAAAGGACCCTTCCGTGCCCGATGCATCCGCTGCCGCGCCTGTCCTGATGGCGTCGGCCTGCGCGCTGATCGTCCTCGCCGCGTGGCACGTCTGGTACTCGTGGGGCCTCGCCCGCGTGTTCGCCGCGCACGGCGCTCCCACGTGGCGCGCCTGGGTGCCCGTGCTGCGCGAGGCGGAGCTGTTCCGCCTCGGAAGCGTGGACCCGGTGAAGGTCGTGCTGCTGCTGGTGCCGTTCGTCGCCGTATACGGGTTCGTCCTTCGGGTCATGGCGGTGCACCGCATCGGGGTGGGGTACGGCAGGGGTGCGGGGATGACGGCCCTCGGCGCGGTGCTTCCCCCGGTGTGGGCGACGTTGCTGGCCGACGCGCGCCCGGTCCCTGCGGGGGCGGATGCCGCAGCCGACGTGCCTGCTGCCCCCGTGCCTGCGCCGGCAGGGCATGCGGCCTCCTCCCGCGTACCCGCGGCGCCGTCGGCCCCGGCAGGCGCGGCGCCCGCGCCGGTCATGCACGTGCCCGCGCCACCCGCCCCGGCTTCGACCCCCACGCCGGCACCGATCATGCACATGCCCGCGCCTGCCCCCGCACCCGCGCCGCCGGCTCCCGCCGCATCCGCTCCGCCGGCTCTCGCCGCGCCGCCCGCTGCCCCCGCCTCTGCCCCCACCCCCGCCGCCCCCGACGATGTCGACGAGCACACACACGTGGTCAGCGGCGTGCGGGAGTGGGAGCTCCTGCTTCCCGACGGCACGGCCGTCGTCTTGGTGGCGGAGGACGTCGTGCTCGGTCGGCGTCCGTTCTCGCCGGATGAGTCGACGCAGGCCGTCGCCGTGCCCGACCACACCCGCACGGTGTCCAAACAGCACGCTCGCCTGGCCTGGTCGGGCGATGGGTGGACCATCACCGACCTCGGCTCCACGAACGGAGTGTCCCTGCTCACCGCGGACGGCGATGAGCAGGAGATCGAGTCCGGCACGCCCGTGCCCCTGGGTGAAGCGTTCCTTCTCGGCGAGTACCGGCTCGCGCTGCGGCGCGACGGCGTCTGACCGAACGCGTCAGGCTTCCGGCGCGTCGCCGAACAGGCCCCGGCCGGCGGGAGCCGCGCGCGCAGCGGTCGGTTCCACCCGTCGCGTGACGTACACCCCGAGCGCGCCGAGAGTCGCGAGCACGACGAGCCCGGCGATCCCCATGATCATGCCGATGTTGATGGCCGCGACGTCGGCGCCGGGGTCGCCCGTGACGCGCACCGCGGCACCGTCCGCCGCGGCGGGCGGAACGGGCTCACCGTCGACGAACGGGCTGGCCGGTCCGCGCAGACCAGAACCCGGGACGAGCATGATGGCGTCGTACGGCTGCACCACG
Organism: Microbacterium sp. zg-YB36; assembly: GCF_024623575.2. NCBI lineage: Bacteria > Bacillati > Actinomycetota > Actinomycetes > Micrococcales > Microbacteriaceae > Microbacterium > Microbacterium sp. zg-YB36. The sequence continues at coordinate 74,770 of NZ_JANJFD020000011.1, read as the reverse complement.
CCCCAGCCGCTGACGTCGTCGCGCCGGTCCGGATCAGTGCGCACCGCGGTCGCCTCGAGCCGGTACGCCCACTGCGCGGGGGACTCGTCGGGGTGGGCGGCCGCCACGAGAGCAGCGGATGCCGACGCATATGCGGCGGCGTAGCTGGTGGCGGGAGCATCCGTCGCGTACACGCAGTCGCCGCCGACGGCGGACGAGGTGGCGACGAGCTGGCCGGGAGCGGCCAGCCGAACGTGCGGGCCGTGGATGCTGGCGTCGGTCACGACCCCCGACGTGTCGGTCGCCGTCACGCCCAGCACGCCGTCGAAACCGGCCGGGTAGCGCGCCCCGTCGTCCTCGGCATCCTCGACCGACAGCGTCGAGTCGCGATTTCCCGCCGTTGACACGACGAGACTGCCCTGCCCGCTGGCGTATGCGACGGCCTCGGCGAGACCCGGATGGGCGCCCACGGTGCTCATGGACACGTTGATGATCTGCGCCCCGTGGTCGGCGGCATAGCGGATGCCGGCTGCCAGGCGCCCCACGTCGGGGCCGAAGCCGGCATCCACGTCCTGGTCGGACGTGCCGGCGAACACGCGGACGGGCAGGATACGCGTTTCCGGCGCGAGACCTTCGACGCCCGATCCGGGGATCCCCCGGGCGGCGATCTGTCCTGCGATCGCGGTGCCGTGCCCGTACGCATCAGTGCTGCCGGTCGGATCGGTGCCGTCCGGCACGAGATTCACGCCGCCGACGATGGCGCCGGTGAGGTGCGGATTGGCGGCGACTCCCGAGTCGACGACCGCGACCACCACACCCGCGCCTCGGGTGAGCCCCCACGCCGCCTCGCTCTGCAACTCGCCCAGGGCCGTCACCGGTTCGGCGATGCGCGTGGATGCCGTGCATTCCCCGGTCGCCGCTGCCGACACCGGCGACGCGGCGAGGACGGGGCCGGGCGCGGCCGCGAGCACCGCGGTGAGGAGCGCCGCCACGGCCGCGACCGTGCGCAGCCGGCCGGTCACCGATCCTCCGCGTCGGCCGAGGCCGCCGGAGACCGACCCGCGGCCTCTTCGCTCAGGGCGGGGCCTGTGGGCAGGAGAGCGGTCCACTCATCGCCGATCTCGCCCACCTCGTCCGCGGCGTACCCCAGCCGAGCCAGGGTCTCCTCGGTCGCCCCCGGTACCGGGTACGCCGTGCCGGTGGCATCCACGAGGGTGAGCAGCCGGGTGCTCTGGTCACCGCGGCCGCCGGCACGAACCACCGCGCCCGCGCCCGGTTCGACGCTCACACCCTCGACGATGTCGGCGTCCGCGCGGTGCACGGCCAGCGCAGTGCGCGTGCGCCCGTCCCCGGCCGACTCGAGCTGCGCGCACGGGCGGTCATCGGCATCGATGGTGGGGAAGCCCACGGTGGGCCAGTCCTCGGCGCCCGCCGGTCGGGTTGCCGTCTCGAGCCCGGCGACGTCGGATGCCGACACCTCGCGCACTTCGCCACCCAGCGCCTTTCCGCTTCCCAGCTGGTACAACTGCCAGGCCAGCGGGGACAGGGCCGCCAGCGAACCCTCCGGCTGGACCAGCAGGCGCTCGTCGTCGGGCGTTCCCGCCACGTGGACGACGTCGCCGATCCGCAGATCCGTGCCCGCAAGCCGCTCTCCCACGTCCTCGACGACGAGAGGCGTCAGCGCCGAGGCCGGCGTGAACAGATTCAGCCATTCCGCCGGCACGATCGTCGGGTCCAGGGCGGTGATCCCGGCCGCTCGCAGGACTGCGTCGGAGTCGGTGGCCGTGATTGCGAAGCTGCGCTCGCCGGAGACGACATAGAGGATGTCGTCCGATTCGACGACCGCGCTGCGGTCATCGGCCGCCGCCACGCGCGCCTCGCCTCCGATGCGCACTTCCAGCGCCGCGTCCTCCGCGACGCACGCGGTCCAGCCGGCGTTGACCAGCCCGCCGGGGGAGGGGAGCTCGTCCGGGGCACCGACGATCCCGAGCGTCGCGCCGATCGGCGTGCCGGCGAGGCTGGCCTGGTCGGTGGAGATCACGTCGAATTCGCTCGAAGGAAGCAGCAGGCGCGCGCTGGCGGTGTTGATGACCGGATGCAGCGCCCCGTCCACGGTCACGAAACGGGCTCCCGTATCGGACACGAGCACGAGCTTGCCGTTCTCCCAGCCCTGCGGCAGGCCCGGGCGGATGAAACCGTAGAACACTCCGATGAGCACGACCAGCGCGGTGAGGGCGATGGCGGCGATCACGGCGCGCAGCGGAGTTGCGGGTTCGAGTTCCTTTCCTCCCGGAGCACCGCTGACGAACGCGCTCAGCAGCCGACGACGCGAGAAGTTCTGCGCCTCGATCAGATCACCTTTGGTCGCCATCCGGTCAGGCCAGCCCGGAGGCGATGACGCCCAGCGGCAGCAGGGAGGCGAGCACGAGCAGTTCGACGGTGTCGGCCACGCGCAGCAGCCGCATCCGGGTCTTGGGTGCCAGCAGCGTCACGGTCACGACGCAGACCGTCGCCACAGTGAGGACGACCAGCAGCGCCACGCGCAGCTCCGGCTGGGTCAGCGCGGCGGTCAGCCCTGAGACGGCGAGTCCTACGGTGCCCATCGCCATGACGGCCAGCACACCGGAGCGGGCATAGGTCTGCCGAGACGGGAACATCATCCCCGCGAACGCGAGGGCGCACAGCGCCGCGCCCACGGCATCCTGCGCGGCCACCAGCGGCGTGGCGGCCAGGATGACGAGGCCGAGCGCGAGGCGGAGGGCGATGAGGATCCGCCGCCCCTGCGCCATGCGCCGGGCGACATCGTCGGCATCGATCGGGACGGGGTCGGCGAACATCTCCGCATCGCTCTGCGGTGAGATCACACGCACGCGAGTGCTGCTCAGTGCCAGCCAGGGCAGCACGCCCGACAGGGTGCCGAGGATGCCGACGGCCAGTGCGTAGACCGGCGCCGGCGGGAAGAACGCCGCGAGAGAGGCGATGATCGCGAGAGCGGCGCCGGCAGTCAGCGGGGCAAGCTGCACCTCGGCGCGGTCGGGCATGAGCGCCAGCGCGACGCCGGCGATGACGAAGGTGCCCGCCCCTGCCGCGGCGAGGGGCCAGCCCCACAGATCGAACGAGGACGGCACGGCGAGGTAGCCCGCCAGCCCCGCGAAGACCGCGGCGGCCACGCCCAACCCCTGACCGGCCTCGAGCTGACCGAGCCGTGCCACGACCGCAGCGACCGCAAGCAGGACGATCGCGCCGCCGCCGGCGATCAGGCCGCCGAACCCGAGGCTGGGCCCCGCGGCCAGAAGCAGGACGGCACAAACACCCAGGAGCGTCAGGCTCACCGTCAACGCGGTGCGGGCGTTGTCGCGCGGCGTCCACGGGCGGTTCTGCTGCGCGGTGGCATCGATCACCGCCTCGACGATGTCGTCGTAGACGCGGGGCTGCACGACGAGGCCGCCCCGCACCAGCGTCAGGACCTCACCGTCCTCGACGCCCTGCGCAGCGACGCCGGTGGCGGCGTCCAGCACCGTGCCATCCGCGCGATGCAGCGCGTATCCCGCGTACGTCATCGACGGGTCGAGGACCCCGAGGCTTCGGGCGAACCCGGGTAGGAACTCGATCACCGGAACCTGGGCCGGGATGCCGATGTCGAGGCGCCGCCCCTCGCTCTGCACCGAGAGGCGGATGAGGGCGCGCGTGGCGCTGGCTGTCTGGCTCACGGCAGCCGTGTCACGGGGAAGGTCGCGACCGGTTGCACGGCGCGGTCGACGGCGATCTCCTGCGTGACGCCGGCGCTCGGGTCCACGAGGGTTTCCGGGTCGAGGTCGGCCGTGACGGAGTACACCGCGGGGTAGACGAGGAAGCTCAGCGTCGCCGCCTCGGGGTCGTCGGGTTGGGTCACGCTCGCTCCCGGGACTTCGAACGACACCAGCTTCATCTCGATGCGACTCACTTCTGCGAAAACCATCAGGTCGGTGGTCAGCGAGTCGGCCAACTGCCACTCGCCGTCTTCGGTGTTCCAGGTGACGCTGAGGACGGACTGCTCCTGCCGTCCGGCCAGCTCGTACTGGAACGACACGTCGCGCGTATCCTCGTCGCCGGTGGTGGCGGCGGCAGCCTCGACCGTCACATTCTGGATGCGCTGGGCCCCGGCGAGCACGGCGTCGGTGCGCAGCGTGTCAGCGTCGACATTCGGCAACTGCGGATCGCCGATGGCTGCGGCATCAAGTTCTCGGGCCGTGGCCGCGTCGCCGTCGGCGATGGCGTCCAGATACTGCACGACGACCTCGGTGGGGTCGGGTCGGGGAGGCTCGGATGGGGTGCAGGCGGTGGTGGTGAGAGCGATGCCGGCGGCGATGGCCATCGAGAGCGGACGTTTACTGGACAAGCGCAAAACCGGGAGCCTCCCACTCGGTGATCGTGTTGGGCAGCGCGTCGAGCTTTCCCCGGTTGGCCTGCGTCGAGGACTGGAAAAGCTGCACGATCGCGATCGCGCTGGTGGCGATACCCGCGACTGCGGAGATGAGCCCGACGACGGAGACGGCCAGCGAGACGCCGGCCGTCGGCAGCGCTCCGACGAGCCCGAGAATGGCCGCGACCACACCGAGCATCGTGAGCACGGCACCGACGATGACCGCTGCCAGCTGCAGGTAGTAGTTCTCGATGTCGTCCGCATGCTGATCGATCGCGCCCGCGATCGTGGTCGCGGTGGATGACACGCGGCCGAGCGGCTTCGCCTGGTCGTCGACCGCGAACCCGTAGGTTTGGCTGGCCGGCGGGTCGACCCAGCTCAGCAGCCCCGGCATGGTGCTCTTGGTGATCTGGATCTCGTCGGCCTTCGATGCCAGCTCGTTCAGGCGGTCGGCCACCGCGCGGAGGGTGTCGGGGCTGCCGAGGTATCGGTTCGCCTCCCGCAGGATGGCGACGCTCTCGCGGCAATAGTCGAGCACCTCGTCCACGGCCGCAACGACGATATCGGCCGCTTCGTCCACCCACCCGTTAGGCACGAGCGAGCCGAGACCGAATGCCTGGCGATCGACCCACTCCTGCAACCCTTTTCGGATCAGCGGCGGAGCAGCGACGGCCGCCCCGTCGATCGCCTTGACCGCCGTGTCCAGCTGGTCCTCGTTGTTCTCGCGGATGTCATCGACGTAGCTCACAACGCCTCCAGCTCTCGTTCGACGGCGTCGATCTCGCTCTGTGCGTCGCCTTCGGCCTGCATGTACTCGATCGCGGTGTCCAGGAGCGCGCGGGCGAACCCCTCGAAGATCTCCTCGCCGGTCTCGATGTAGTCCCGCAGGGTGGTCGTTGCCGTTGTGAACGCCGCGTACACATCGCCGGACCCGGGGATCAGCGAGAAGTCCGGACGCGAGTACGTCAGGTCGTCGATCCGCCCCTTGGCGTCGGCGAGCTTTCCGCTCCAGACCTGCCACGAGTCGTGCGCGTCGGTGCGAAGCGCATCGGGATCCACTTCAGCCACGGCTGTCCTCCTCGGTAAACCGACCGAACATGTCGGATGCCGTCGCGGCTCGCTGCGCGAGGGCGAGTATCTCGGCGGCGATGGCGGCAGGGTGGTTGCGCTGGATCCAGTCTTCGCGCGCATGAACAGCGGTCACGTCGCCGAACACAGCGGTGACGCCCGCCTGTCCCAGGTCGTTCCACACTGTCTTGCCTGCCTCGGCGATGCGATCGTCGGCATGCTGCGGATCCGCCGCCGCCGACTGCAGCACCGACATCAACGGGTCCACCGCCTCAGCCGGCAGGCGCGGCCGCTCGGCGCGGGCGGCGAGGAATGCCGCAGTGAGGGCGGCGCGCACCTGATCAGGGGTTCCCGCGCCGGTGGCGTCGGTCAGCTCTGCGGCGATGGGGTAGCCGCGTTCATCGAGGGTCACATCGGCGTGGACGGGACTGGGCTCAACGGCATCCCCCAGGCGCGCCTGCACTGCGTCCAGTCGCGCGGTCAGGTCGCCCTGAAGGCGGATCCCGCGGGCACGGAACGCCTCGAGCCGCTCGACGATGTCGGGGCGCGGGGCCTCTTCGACCCCGCTCATCCCCAGCGCTCCGCAATCTTCGCGCGTGCCGTGGCGTAGCGCGCGGCGGATGCGTCGGTGGCGCGGGAGGATGAGCGCAGCACGGAATTCATGTTCCGAAGGCTCGCATCCCACTGCTGCTGCGCCGACCGATAGGCATCGGCGGCCTCGCCGCTCCACCGGTCGATGAGCGTTTCTGCCTCCGCCTCGAGGGCGTCCAGTTCCGCCTGAATGGCGGCGGTAGCCTCCGCGAGTCGACCGGCTGCCGCCTGCAGCGACGCGGGGTCGAATCTGAGTGTGTTTCCCATGGCGGCCTCTATCTGAACTGCTTCGCCGACCGGTGGTCGGTCTCCACGTAATCTTCCGCGATGCCATCGGTGGCCTTCGCGATGCTGTGCAGGGTGTCCTTCATCGATAGGAACGTCGCGCTCCACTGCAGTTGCGCCGTGTCGTAGGCGGCCTGTGCGGCTCCGTCCCAATTCGCCCGGAGTGCGCCTGCTTCGCTCTCGATGCCACGCAGGGCGGCATCGATGCGCGCGCTTTCGGCGCGGAGGCGGTCGGCCGCCGCGTGCAGCGCCGCGGGGGTGACCCGAAGATCGGCCATGATCAGTCGCCTCCCAGCAGGGCACCAAGGCCCCCGATGGTGGATCCGTGCTGCTGCTCGAGCGCCTGCTGATCCTGGTCGGTCGAACGCATCGCCTGTGTGAGCTGAACGAGAACGGCATTGAGCTTGGCCGCACCCGCCGACCACTCGCCGACGAGCTGGGTGTAGGCGCTCGCGGCATCGCCCGACCAGTGCCCACCGAGCTCGTCCAGCTCGTCGAGCACACGGCGGACGCTGTCCTGGATGTCGATGTGGGCACCGGAGACGACGCTCGCACCGCGGGCGAGGGCGCCCTCGGTGGCCGAGATGCGGTCGTTCATGCGTCTGCCTCCGCTGCGCGGGCGTGGCCGGTGCCGGGGTGCTGGCTCATTCGCGTCCGCCTGCCCCGGCGTTCTCGGAACGAGGGCCGAATTCCTCGTCGTCGTCCAGGTGTTCCGCGATCGGTCCGCCCAGCCCTCGGCCCGCCGATTCCTTCCGGTCGCCGCGCGCGCCGCCCATGCCGCCGCCCCCGACGCCGGCGCCCATGCCGCCGCGCCCGCCGGTCTGTCCGGCTGCGCCCGCGGTTCCCGGGGTGCCGGCGCGAGCGCCCGCCTGCGCGCCCGCGCCGCCCATACCACCGACGCCGCCACCGGCGAGGCCGGATCCGCTGCGGACACCGAGCCCGCCCGCAGGCGCGCCCGCACTTCCGCCGCGGCCGAGCAGACCGCCGGAAAGTCCCCCGCCCTGCCCGCCGGGCATGCCGCCCGATGAGCCGAGGCGCCCGAGCGCCGCGGCGCCCCCGCCGCCAACGGCCATCCCGACGCCGAGCCCGGGTCCCATCCCGCTCGCACCACCGCCGCCACCCGGGAGGGTCGCCCCTCCGCTGCTTCCACCGCCGGGGAGCGATCCCACGCCGCCGATCGGGCCGTCCGGAGTCGGCACGTAATCGGGGGGAATCTTCCCGAGATCGATGGGCGGTCCGGGAGGGTGCGGAGCGGGGTAATGGGGCGGATCGAACACCGGCGGGCCGCCGATGACCGGGGGGCTGCCGATGACCGGCGGGAGACCGTTCGGCCCAGGCTCGCCGATGACCGCGCCGGTCTCGAAGCCGGGAAGCGAAGGGCCCCCTCCACCCCGCCCGCCGCCAGGGCCACCGGGCCCACCGCCGACGGGGATAGGCGTGCCGCCGACCGGTTCCACCGGGTCAGGGGCGAATACGGCGTCGGAACCCGTGAGAGGTGGCGGCACGGCGATCTTCACCGCCGCGATCGCCTCGCTCACCTCCTTGTAGTGCTGTTCGGCTTCCTTCTCGCGCTGATCACCCAGGAAATCGTTCAGCAGCTGCACGGCCCCCTCGCCGGCGACCACCGACAGGGGCCCGAGCATGAGGGTGGTCCCGGCGACGGCGCCGCGTACGGCGCCTTCCTGCCCCGCGGTCAGGCGACCCGATCCGAGGCTCTCGAGTCGTTCACGCGCCCGGGCTCGCTGTGCGTTGGCATCCTTCAGCGCGGTCTGCAAGTCGTCCTGCAGGTAGGCGATCTGAGCCGCGATGTCCTTGCTGGCCGCTGCGAAGGTCTTCGTCGCGGCGGACCCGGACTCCCCGGTCAGTCCCGGCTCGCTGACCACCTTGTCCAGGACGAAGGCGAGCTGCTGCAGTCGCACGATGAGTTCGTTTCGCGCGGGCACATCCCATGGCTCGCCGCCCTCGGCGAGATTGCGCAGGCCCTGCTCCCATTGTCCGGTCACGGCGTTCCTCCTTGGTGAAGTCGCTTCCTGCGTGCGGTGAAGACGATGACGGCGATGACGCCGGCGGCCACGGCGACGGCCAGGACCACGGCGACGGTGAGCCCGATCGGCCCGAGGGGATCGGTGCCGCCCGGTGCGGCAACGCCTGCCTCGTCCGTCGGGACGGGTGCCGGATCCGCGCTGGGGGAGGAACCCGACTCACGCGCAACCGCCTCGGCGACTTGTTCCGCGCTGGGGATGCCGTTGGGGCGATCCATCAGCGGGTTCTCGTCGGGGTAGTCGGTGGGGTCGTCCTCGAGCAGCGATGCGGGCCACGCGGCGCCGTAGCCGTAGCCGGTTGCGGGGTCGTAGGTGGGCTCGTGGATGCTGCCGTTGGTCGAGTGGATGAGCGATTGGAGGAGCTGGTTTCCGGTGGCGTCGGGGTATCGCTGGGCTGCCAGGGCGAGCATCCCCGCGACGAGGGGGGCGGCGAAGGACGAGCCGGATGCGGTGCCGCCTTCATCCCAGGTCCCGCCGACGGAGCCGAGGGTGGGAAGCGACACGCCCGCCGCGACGACGTGGGTGTAGTCGAGGACGTAGGGCTGCCCGTTCTTGTCGGTCTGCAGCTCGCCCGTGCTGTCGACCGCACTGGCCGCGAGGACACCGTTGATCAGGGGGAGTGAGGCCGACGCGAGCATGGTCTGGTCGGGGTTCGGCGTGGCGTGAACGATCACCATGCCCTTCGCGATCGCCTCCGCGATCACCGCGCCGTCGCCTTCTTCGCTCTCCGTCGGCGAGCCCACCGAGGTTGTGAAGATCTGGGCGCCGTCGTCGATGGCTTGCTGCAGCGCGACGCCGAACGGGCTGAGCACGTCGGGACGCTCGCGGCTGGTGCACGACCCGACTTCGTCCGTCCGGCCCAGCCCGTAGAAGGTCACCTCGGCATCCGGGGCGATTCCGCGCACCCCGCCGGCACCGGCGCCGGTGCCGATCAGGGACGCGGTGAGGGTCGTGCCGTGGTTCGCGCCGAAGGTCGCTTCAGCGCTGACGGCGGAATCGGTCTCCTCGCACAGCGTGCCGTCGGCGACAGTGAGGGAGCGCCCTTCGAATGCGGGCAGGTCGGGATTGATCTGGTCGTCCATGATCGCGATCCGCACACCTTCACCGGTCCACCCCTGCTCGTGGAGAGCCCCGATGCCGTAGGTGTCCCACCACCACAGCGTCGCCTGGGTGGTGGCGGCGGCCGTGCCTGATGGCCCTATCGCTACGAGCGCGGCGGTCAGGGCAACGGCGGCCAGGCGCGTCGTACGCCGCACAGCCCTACCTCTACGTATCCTCACCTCGGAGATCCTCACCCAGCCGGCGCTCAGCCGCCGAAGACGTCCTTGGCGCCCTGGGCTGCTCCCGCGGACGCAGCCGCTCCGGCCGCACCCCCCGCGGCGGCACCGGCGGCCGCCCCGCCCAGCGCCCGCCCCGCTGCCACGTCGTCGATGATCGCAGCGGTCTGGGCGGCGGCGGAGGCACTCAACTGGTCGGACTCCCGCAGCGCGGTGACCGCGTTGCTGAGGGCCTCGGCGTTCGCGGCGACGAACGCGCGGATCGCCTCCACCCGCCGTGAGATCGCCTCAGATCGGAGCTCGAGTCGGGCGGTGAAGCGGTTGGGGGCCTCTTCGGTGCGATTGCCGTCCACCTGGGTGATGACGGACGGCGACGGAAGCTCCGCGCTCACCTCCTGCAGGGTGCTGGCGTTGTGCGCCGCGACCTCCCCGCCCGCGTCGAGATCGATCACCTTGGCCATAGAGATACCCCCTCACAAGTCGCAGATGCGCGCCCGAATCGGCACGCGCGTGGAATCGGCACCGGTATGTGTGCCGAAGGGCCGGCGACCAGACGGTCGCCGGCCCGAGAAACGTCAGACGAAGCGCCCGGCAGCGGACTTATCGGTCGACACGTACCCCTGAGCGATCTCCTCGGTCTTGCCCGCGATCTGCTGCAGAAGGTCGTTCAGGCGGGACACCGACTGGTTCCACTGGGCCTGTGCCTGGTCGTAGGCCGTCTGGGCCTCGCCGTCCCACTTGGCGCGGAGCGAACCGACCTCGGCTTCGAGTTCTTCAAGACGCGAGCGGATGCCGGAAGAGCCGTTGCGGATCTGGCCGGCGAGAGCGATGACCTGCTCGGGGCGAACGGAGATGGAAGACATGACTGTTTCCTTTCTGCGGAGCCCGGCGTCAGCCGAGGATCGATCCGAGGTTGCTGATGGTCTGCTGGTGGGATTCCTCGGAGGCCGCCTGGTCGCGCTCCGTGCCGCGCAGTGCGTCTTCGAGCGTGACGAGCACCTGGTTCAGCTTGGTGGTCTCGTCGTTCCAGCGGTTGAGCAACTGGGTGTAAGAGCTGGCGGCGGCGCCGCTCCAGAAGCCGGCAACCTGGTCCAGCTCGGTACGGACCTTCTTGACCTGCTCGTCGATTCCGGACTTCGCGGTGTTGACGGCTTCGGCTCCACGCCGGAGTGCGCCTTCTTCTGCGGCGATGAGATCTGCCACGGCTTCCCCTCAATCTGTCGGTCCGGCCGAGGCCGGAACAGTGCGAACTGATGACGTCGGCAACGGGTACCGCGCCGGCGGCGGCGATCCCGTCCACGTCGGAGCGCCACCGAGCAATCTATGGGGGCGCGGGGCCGGAGCACCAGCATCAATTCAGTCATAAAGGGGAGATCGAATGGGCAATCGGCACCTGATCAAATACGTCATTGACAAATGAGGGCACTCTCATGTTCGATCGTCAGGTTGGGGCGGCTCGCCCGACGGTGAGACGACGGTGACCCGGTGATGTGCCGGGTCCGTCTCGACGGGCGACTCGATCGCGACCGCCTGAGTGCCAGGGAAGGCAGGGTGCGGGTGACGCGGGAGACCGTCCGGCGCCGACGTATCGCGATCGTCGACGGCGCGCGCCGCCACGATCTGGTCGTGCCCGTCCACGCGCGTGTGGACGACGCTGTCCGCGCGGTCGGCGCGCATCCCGGGACGGGCGCGGGAGCCGTCGTAGAGATCGCCGGTCGACAGATCGCGCCGGACACCCTGTTGGGAGACCTCGAGGACGGCACCGTGCTGATGCTCGTCGACATCTCCCCCGCGCCGGGGCGGGGCCGTGGGCGACCGCGGGTGGGGTCGTTGCCGCCGGCGGATCTTCCGACGCCCACGTGGTGGGTGCTGGCCGGGGCGGGGGCCGTGCTCGCTGCGGTCGTGCTGTTCACACCGACCGGCGACTTCACCTCCGTGCGTAGGCTCGCCGGGGCGGCCGCGGCCGTTGCCGCGATGCTGGCGGGGACGGTGTTCGCCGTCCGTGCGCCGCGCGGGCGGCGCGCTCCGCTTGCCCCCACCATCGCGGTCCTCGTGCTCGGGTTCGCTGCCGGAGCCGCGCTGGTGCCCCCGGTGCCCGCCTCCGGGGGTGTGCTGGCCGTGTTCGTCGGAACGCTCTTCGCCGCGACGCTGGCGGGCATCATGGGTACCGCCACACCGTCCCCAACGCTGCGCGCCGAAAGCCGCACCGCCATGGCGGTGCTCCTCGTCATCGCCGTGGTGTGGGGCGCGGCACTGCTGTGGCGCATGGATGCGGCCGCTCCCGCCGCCGTGACGCTCGGTCTCATCCCCGCAGGTCACCGGCTGCTGCTTGCCACAGTCGTAGACGTTCCGCCGGGCACGTTCATCGACTACGCCCGTTTCCAGACGACCCGTTGGACCGTCCGGCAGCAGCTGCCGGAGGAGGTGCTGTTCGTCGACGACGACGAGGCGCGCCGCCTCGTGCAGCGATCCACCGCCCGCCTGCTCACCGGCGTCCTGCTCCTGGTCGTGGCGGGCGTGGCTGCCGCGCCCATCGCGCTGCCGTCCTTCCCCTCCGACGATCCGCTCGTGCTTGTCGGCCGGATCGCGCTGGGCGTGACCGTGGTGCTGTCCCTCCTGCTGGGCGCACGCCGTGCGACGGTCCCCGCGTTGCGCTGGATCTCGCGTCTGGGGGCCGCAGCCGTCCTGCTGGTGATGCTGATCGCCCTCATCCCCTCGGCGGACACGAGAATGCTGACGGTGGTGGCCGCCCTGGCGCTCGCCGCCGGTGCCGCGAGCGCCTTCCTCGTGATCCCCGCCGGTCGCGGCGTGCGGTCGCTCGCATGGTCGCGCGCCGGTGATGCGCTCGAGTGGATCGCGGTGGCCCTCTCACTGCCGGCGGCATTCCTCGCCGCCGACGTCGTCGACGCGCTGCGTGCAATGATGGCCGCATGAGCCTGCCATCGACCTTCGTCGGTGCGCCCGCGCCCCTCGGGGCCCGGCTCGGCGCCTTCTCGATCGACGTAGCGCTGGTCGCATTGCTGACCGCCGTGGGCGTCGTGCTGGGGTCCCCGGTGCTGGGGATCGCGCTCGGCGCCGAGGCGCTGCTGGGGCTGTGGATGCTGGAGGCCCGCACGGGCGCGACGCCCGGCGGGCTGATGCTACGCATGCGCGTCGCACGAGAGGATGTTCCGTTTTCGCCCGGTGCCGGACGTGCCTTCGTGCGCGGTCTGCTGCTGTTGCTTTCGGCGGTGGTGCTTCTCGCCGGAGCATGGGTCGTCGTGGCCTCGGCGGCGTGGGACCGCGCCGGTCGTCGTCGGTCATGGCATGACAAGGCCTCCGAGACGGTGGTCGTGGCGTTGCCCGAGCGGTCGGCGGCCGGCCCGGCGGCGAGCCTTGCCGCCCCCACCGTGCTCGGGCGTTCCGCCGGCGCTGCGGCGCGCCCGGTGCCGGCGGCCGGACCTCCCGCCACCGAGATCCTGTCGGCAGCGGGGTGGGAGCCGGTGGCCCCGGCGCCCGGCCGCGACGTGCCGCCACCGCCGACGGTGCCCACTGCACCCTCGGTCCCGACGGCCCCGGCGTTGCCACCGTCGCTGCGCGGCGCTCAACTGCTGCTCGTATTCGATACCGGGCAGCGGGCGCAGTTCCCCCTGCCTGCCGCCGTCAACCTCGGCCGCGCCCCGGTGGCCACCGAACCCGGCGACGCGGTGCTCGCCGTCGAGGATCCCGACCGGATGGTCTCCAAGATGCACCTGCGTCTCGAGCACGACGGCCGGACGGCGTGGGTCATCGATGCCGGCTCGACGAACGGTTCGGAGCTCGTCGACGAGGACGGCACCGGGCGTCCTCTCGCCTCCGGCGTGCGAACGCCGCTGGACGAGGGTACCCGCGTCCGGGTGGGAGAGCGCGTTTTCACCGTCAGTCGACTGATCGGAAACCCCGCGTGAGCAAGGGACCCCGCCTGGCGCCGCCCAGCCTGCCCGACGGCCGCATCGTGCTGCAGCCGCCGCCCGAACTCGTGCCAAGCGAGGGCGGCAGCGGCATCCTCACCTCGCTGCTGCCGATGCTTGGCAGCGTCGGTGCGATCGTCATGGTGACGCTGACCAATGCCGGGCCCACCGGGTTCCTCATCGGCGGGATGTTCCTGCTGTCATCGCTGGGATTCGTCGCCGTCAACGGCTGGCGGCAGCGGTCGCAGCGCACGGCGCAGGTGCTCGGCAACCGCCGCGAGTACCTCGCGTACCTGGCCGATCTGCGCGAGACGGTGCGCGTGGCCGCACGCAAGCAGCGCCGACACGGCGGGTGGATCACCCCCGCACCTGCGGCGCTGCCCTTCATCGCCGAGGAGCGGTCGCGCGTGTGGGAACGGGAACCGGGGGACCCGGCCTTTCTCCTGGCCCGCATCGGGACGTCGGATCAGCCGCTGAGCATCGCGCTGGCGGCGCCGGAGCTGCCGCCGCTCGCCCAGCTGGACCCCGTCGCCGCATCCGCGGCGCACCGGTTCATGCTGACCCACGAGATCCAGCACGACATCCCGCTCGGCATCGAGCTGGACGACTACGCGCGCCTGGAGATCGTCGGTCCTCAGGAAGAATCCATCCGATCGCTCGCGCGGGCGATCGTGACGGGCGCGGCGACCCTGCACGATCCGGAGGACCTGATCGTGGCGATCCTCGCCGGCGAGCAGCAGGCCGCCCACTGGGAGTGGGCGAAGTGGCTGCCGCACGTGATGTCGCCGCGCGTGGAGGACCGCCTGGGACCTGCCCGGATGATCGCCGCGTCGCTGGACGACCTCGAGGACATGCTGCCCGCGCAGCTGCGGGATCGTCCTCGGTTCGGGGCGGGCGAGGGGGTGACCCCGCACGTGCTGCTGGTGATCGACGGGGCCGAGCCGGGCACCGGCAGCCCGGTCGTGGCAAGCGAAGGCATGCAGGGCGTCACCGTGATCGACCTGCCGCAGCGCTGGGGGGAGCTCACGCACCCCGCCACCGCGCGCATCGCCCTGGCGGATGCTGCGCCGCCACGGATCACCGGATCCTTCCGCAGGGGCCGCGCCGTGGCATCCACCCCTCCCGCCCGCGCCGAGTTCATCGACCTCGCGCGCGCAGCGGAACCGTTCACCCCGGATGCGATGTCGATCGCAGAGGCCGAGGCCACCGCTCGCCGGCTGATGCCGCTGCGCTCGCGACCGATGCGCGTCGAGGACGCTCCTGTCGCGCAGGGCCAGCGCGAGCTCACCGAGTTGCTGGGACTGCCCGACGTCCGCTCGATCGATTTCGACCGAGTGTGGTCGGGCCGCCTCGAACGCGACCGGCTGCGCGTCCCGATCGGTCAGGACACGACCGGCGCACCGCTCGTGCTCGACATCAAGGAGGCGGCGCAGCAGGGATCCGGCCCGCACGGGATCATGGTGGGCGCCACCGGGTCGGGCAAATCGGAGGTGCTGCGCACGCTCGTGCTGGCCCTCGCACTGACCCATTCACCCGAGCATCTCAACTTCGTCCTCGTCGACTTCAAGGGTGGGGCGACGTTCGCCGGGATGGCGAGTATGCCCCACGTGTCGGCGGTGATCACGAACCTCGGCAGCGAGCTGGCACTGGTCGACCGTTTCCAGGACGCATTGCAGGGCGAGATCACGCGCCGACAGGAGCTCCTGCGCGCCGCGGGCAACTTCGCCAACGTCGGCGAGTACGAGAAGGCGCGCCGCGGCGGGCGCACCGACCTGGCCCCGCTGCCGGCCCTGCTCGTGATCGTGGATGAGTTCTCCGAGCTGCTGTCTGCCAAGCCGGAGTTCGTGGAGAGCTTCCTGAACATCGGTCGGGTGGGCCGCTCCCTGCACGTGCATCTGCTGCTGGCCTCGCAGCGTCTCGAAGAGGGCAAGCTCCGGGGACTCGACACGTACCTGTCGTACCGGATCGGCCTGCGCACGTTCTCGGCATCCGAGTCACGCACGATCATCGGTACCCCCGACGCGTACACGTTGCCGCAGGAGCCGGGCGTCGGCTTCCTCAAGAGCGACACCGAGACCCTCGTACAGTTCCGCGCCGCGTACGTGTCGGGCAGGCCGAAGACCGACCCGGGCGATGTCGTCGATGAGACGACGTCCGGCGTCGACGGTCCAGCGCACATCGAGGTCTTCACCGCCGCCGCACAGCCGGTCGAAGCAGCGCAGGACGTCCCTGCCCGGGTGATCGCCCCGGCCGCCGCCGTGGAGGAGCGCGCGACGTTCCAGATCGCCGTGGAGCGGATGCAGGGTCACGGTCCGGCCGCGCATCAGGTGTGGTTGCCGCCGCTGTCCGATCCCGCCTCGCTGGACGAGCTCATGCCCGACCTCGTGGAGGACCCGCAGCTCGGTCTGATCTCTCCCGGATGGCGCGCGGCCGGTATCCTCACCGTGCCCCTCGGGCTCGTCGACGTGCCGCTCGAGCAGCGCCGCGACCGCCTCGTCGTCGGGCTGGGCGGCGCCGCCGGTCACGTCGCGATCGTGGGATCGCCGCTGAGCGGGAAGTCCACGCTCGCGCGCACGCTGGTCTCGGCGCTCGCGCTGATCGGCACGCCCCAGGAGCTGCAGTTCTACGTGCTCGACTTCGGCGGCGGTAGCTTCACGGCGATGCAGCAGCATCCCCATCTTGCCGGGGTGGCCACGCGCACCGAGCCCGAAGCCGTGCGTCGCACGATCGCCGAGATCGAGTCGATCGTCGACGCGCGCGAACAGTATTTCCGCCGTCACGGCATCGACTCGATCGAGACCTACCGCGGTCGGCGGCGCAGGGGCGACGTGGACGATGGCTTCGGCGACGTCTTCCTCGTCGTGGACGGCTGGGCGACGGTGCGCGGCGAGTATGAGCCACTGGAGGCCCGCATCCAGACCATCGCCGCGCGGGGGCTGAGCTTCGGTGTGCACGTGATCATCACGGCCAACCGGTGGCTTGAGATTCGCGCCAGCCTCAAGGACCTCATCCAGACCAGGCTCGAGCTGCGCCAGGGCGATCCGACTGATTCCGACGTCGACCGCAAGCAGGCTGCGAACGTCCCCGTCGGTCAGCCCGGCCGCGGCCTCAGCCCCGCCAAGCTCCAGATGCTCGGTGCGATCCCGCGCATCGACGGCTCATCCGACCCGGCCACCCTCTCCGACGGCGTGCAGGATCTGATCGCGCGCGTGTCCGCGGCGTGGCGAGGGGCACCCGGGCCGAAACTGCGGCTGCTTCCTGACATGCTCCCGCTGGACGAACTGCGGGCGCTCGCCGCTCCCGAGGACCGCCGGCTGCTCCTGGGCATCGAGGAGGCGCAGCTGTCCGCGTTCGGGATCGACCCGCGTGTCGAGCCGCACCTGTTCCTCTACGGTGACTCCGGCATGGGGAAATCGGCCTTCCTGCGCGGCGTGGTCCAGGAGATCACACGCGTCTACCGTCCGGATGAGGCGAAGATCTTCGTGGTCGACTACCGGCGGGCGCTCCTCGGCGAGGTCCCAGCCGACTACCTCGGCGCGTATCTCACGTCGCACGAGCTGGCCACCGGTGGCATGAACGATCTCGCGCAGTACTTCGGGAACCGCATCGCCGGCCCCGACGTCACCCCGGAGCAGTTGCGCGAGCGGAGTTGGTGGAAGGGCGCTGACGGGTTCATCATCGTCGACGACTATGACCTCGTCGCGACGAGCCAGGGCAACCCGCTCGCCGTGCTGCAGCCGCTGCTCGCGCAGGCCGGCGACGTGGGGCTGCACGTCATCCTCACGCGCCGCACCGGGGGAGCCAGCCGCGCCGCCTACGACCCGATCATCCAGCGGTTCACGGATCTGGGCGTGACCGGCATCCTGCTGGGCGGAAACCCCGAGGAGGGCGCGCTGATCGGACGGGTCAAGCCGGTGCGCGCCGCCCCGGGGCGCGCGCAGATCGTCAGTCGCGAGCACGGGCTGGTCTCGGCGCAGCTGGCCTTCCCCCCGCCGACCGCCCACTGACCCCACCGCGCCGCCGAGTGAGTATTCGTGCCGCCGAGTGAGTATTCGTGCCGCCGAGTGAGTATTCGTGCTGCCGAGCGAGTATTCGTGCCGCCGACATTGCAGGTGGACGGCACGGCTACAGCGCGAGCGTCCAGATGCGGAAGGTGAGTTCGCCGCCACGCCAGGGCATGGTCTTCTCGCCCTGCGCGGCGAACCCGGCATGGCGGCAGAGGGCGTTGGATGCCGGGTTGTCCACACCGGGATATGCGACGAGAAGGTCGCGGCGACCGTCCGCCTGTGCGGAATCGATCAGCTGACGCAGCGCCTCGCCCGCGACGCCTCGACCCTGAAACTCCGGCAGTACGCTCCACCCCGTCTCGAACGCCGGATGCCCGTCGTGCTCGACCTCCCAGTAGCCGATGCCGCCGGCCGGGTCCGCGTCGACATCGATGCGGAACATGTGGCCCGAGCCGAGGCTCCACGCACGCAGGTAACGCTCCTGCCGGTCGACGAGTTGCGCCGGGGTTTCCGAGCCGCCGAGGAACACCGTCATCTCGGGCGTATTCATACGGACGAGCAGATCGAAGTCGTCCTCACTCCAGCGTGCAAGCGTCACCGGCATCCGGCGCCCCTCTCGACGCGTCCCATCCTGTCCGCCGCATTGAGTAGACGCCAAGCACCGGGTGCGATGAATACTCACTCGACGCGATGAATACTCACTCGCGGGCACGAATACTCACTCGCGGGCACGAATACTCACTCGGCGGCGGGTGTGGGGTGCGCACAACGGGGGGTCGGGGGGTGGGCGGCGGTGCCTGTCGATACCAGCCAACCGGGTTGAGGTCGGGTTGTGGGACACCTACGGTCGTATGATTCCGTTTCCCACCGAAAGGTGACCATGACCGACGCCGCAGTCCGTCCCCGCAAGCCCGCCACGAGCAAGCGCACCCCCGCCGGTGGCGCCCCGACCGCGCCGCACACCGCCGAGCAGGCCCACGAGTCCCGCATCGACATCGACGCCGTCACCGACCTGCTGCTGGGAACCTGGGCCGCCACCCGCCGCGAAGCGCGCGAGATGGTGAAGAACCCGGCGTTCTGGCGCATCGACGGGCAGCCGATGGCCGAACACCGGGAACGGGTCCTGGAGCAGCTGCACCTCCTCGTCGAGCACGGTGGCTCGCGGCGGGCCTACCCCGAGGAGTACGGCGGGCTCAACGACAACGGTGCCAACGTCGCCGCGTACCTGGAGCTGGTCCTCGCCGATCCGAGCCTGCAGGTCAAGGCGGGCGTGCAGTGGGGTCTGTTCGGCTCGGCGATCCACCACCTCGGCACGAAACCCCACCACGACAAGTGGTTGCGCGACGTGATGAACCTCAAGATCCCCGGGGCCTTCGCGATGACGGAGACCGGCCACGGATCGGATGTCGCCGCGGTCGGCACGACCGCCACCTACGACCTCGACACCGAGGAATTCGTCATCCACACCCCCTTCCGGGGCGCCTGGAAGGACTACCTCGGCAACGCGGCACTGCACGGGCGGGCCGCGACCGTCTTCGCGCAGCTGATCAGCGGCGGCGTCAACTATGGCGTGCACTGCTTCTTCGTGCCGCTGCGCGATGAGCAGGGCGACTTCCTCCCCGGCATCGGCGGCGAGGACGACGGCGTCAAGGGCGGGCTCAACGGCATCGACAACGGGCGCCTGCACTTCGACCAGGTGCGCATTCCGCGCGAGAACCTCCTCAACCGCTACGGCGACATCGCCCCCGACGGCACCTACTCCAGCGAGATCGCCAGCCCCGGTCGCCGCTTCTTCACGATGCTCGGCGCGCTCGTGCAGGGTCGGGTGTGCATCGAAGGCGCGGCCACCAACGCCACTGCGCTGGCGCTCAAGATCGCCGTCACC
This sequence comes from Microbacterium sp. zg-YB36, assembly GCF_024623575.2. Classification (NCBI taxonomy): domain Bacteria; kingdom Bacillati; phylum Actinomycetota; class Actinomycetes; order Micrococcales; family Microbacteriaceae; genus Microbacterium; species Microbacterium sp. zg-YB36. Next base: position 55,305 of record NZ_JANJFD020000011.1, on the reverse strand, counting down.
TACGCCAATCAGCGTCGCCAATTCGACAGCGGCAGCGGCAGCGACGAGGTCGTGCTGCTGGACTACGCCAAGCACCAGCGGCGCCTGCTGCCGCGCCTGGCGGAGGTGTACGCGCAGCATTTCGCCGGCGACGAGCTGATCCAGAAGTTCGACGGCGTCTTCAGCGGGCGCAAGGACACCCCGGACGAACGCGAAGACCTCGAGACCCTCGCCGCCGCGCTGAAGGCGATGTCCACCTGGAACGCGCTGGACACAATCCAGGAGTGCCGTGAAGCGTGCGGCGGCTCCGGCTTCCTCGCCGAGAACCGGCTCGTGGGGCTCCACCAGGATCTCGACGTGTACGCCACCTTCGAAGGCGACAACACCGTGCTGCTGCAACTGGTGGGCAAGCGCCTGCTGAGCGACTTCGCCAAGCAGTTCAAGGGTGCGGATGCCGCGAAGCTCGCTCGTTTCGCCGTCGGCCAGACCGCAGGCAGGGTCTTCCACGGCGCGGGTCTGCGCCAGCTCGGCCAGGCGGTCACCGATTTCGGGTCCACGGCACGTTCGGTCGAACTGGGGCTGCGGGCCGATCAGCAGCACGACCTGCTGTCGGGCCGGGTGCAGCAGATGGTGTCGGATGTTGCCGGGCGCCTGCGCCCCGCTGCCAAATTGGCACCCGCGGCGGCCGCTGCCCTGTTCAACGAGAACCAGTCCGAGCTCATCGAAGCGGCCCGGGCACACGCCGAGCTGTTGCAGTGGGAGGCACTCACCGACGGCGTGAACCGCGCCGGTGACGAGGGCACGCGTGAGGTGCTCACGTGGCTGCGCGACCTGTTCGGGCTGTCGCTGATCGAGAAGCACCTCGCCTGGCACCTGATCCACGGGCGCCTGTCGACCCAGCGCGCGGCGTCGGTGTCGCGCTACATCGACCGGCTGTGCGCGCGGCTGCGTCCGCACGCACAGGACCTCGTCGACGCGTTCGGCTTCGAGCCGGAGCACGTGCGCGCCCCCATCGCGTCGGGCGCCGAGCAGGATCGTCAGCAGGAGGCGCGCGAGTACTACGCCGCGCTGGCGGCATCCGGTACGGCGCCGGTGTCGGAGAAGTCACTCAAGAAGAAGTGACGCTGCCCGGCGCATAACTCAGGAAGAAGTCCCGACTCGGGCCCGTGCGATGATGCGCGGGCCCGTTCTTCCTGAATCGTGCGCCCGCGCGCCGTCCGCACCCCGCCGTAGGGTGGCGGGGTGAGCATCGACACCCGTCTCGGCCCCGACGATGTTCCTCGATGCGCGTGGGTGGGCGATGACCCCGAGTACACCCGCTACCACGACGAGGAGTGGGGTCGTGCGCTGCACGGCGACCGGGAACTGTTCGAGAAGATGAGCCTGGAGGGCTTCCAGGCGGGCCTGTCGTGGATCACGATCTTGCGCAAGCGCCCGCGGTTCCGCGAGGTCTTCGCCGGCTTCGACCCCGCCTCCGTCGCGGCGTTCGACGACGACGACGTGGAACGACTGATGACGGATGCCGGGATCGTGCGCAACCGCGCCAAGATCACCGCCGTGATCGGCAACGCCCGCCTCGTTGAGGCGATGGCGCCGGGCGAACTGGACGCGCTGATGTGGTCCTTCGCCCCTCCGCCCCGGCCGCGCCCGCAATCGTTCGCCGAGATCACCGCGACCACCCCCGAATCCGACGCGATGTCGAAGGAGCTTCGCCGCCGCGGCTTCCGCTTCGTCGGGTCGACGACGATGTACGCGCTGATGCAGTCATCGGGCATGGTCGATGACCACGTGGCGGGCTGCTGGCGCGCATAACACTGGGATGTCGCGGCGCGCAGGGCTACGGTGGGGCCACCGTGGATCGGCGGGACGGGCATCACCGGGAGGTGCCATGGCATCGGATGCGAGTGCGGGCTCGGGGCCGGTCGTCGTGCGTCACCCGGTCCCGACCGCACTGCGCCCCTTCGTCGCCGGCATCCTCGGCTTCGACGAGCAGGCGCCGCCGGAGGGACGCATCCGCGTGCAGCCGGGGGGCAGCCTGCTGGTGCTCAATCTGTCGTTCGCGGCACCGATGCGCGTGGTGGAGCTTCCGGCGGGTGAGGGCGCCGGCGTGACCTACCAGGCGTTCCTCGCCGGGCTCATGCCCGGCCCCGCCCGCACAATGTTCACGGGCAGGCATGCGTCGGTGCAGATCTACCTCACTCCGGTCGGCGCGCACCGGCTGCTGGCGGCGCCGGGCACCGAGACGGCGGCACGCGTGCTGCCGGCGGGGGACGTGCTGCCGCGCAGCATCCGGAATCTCCCCGATCGTCTCGCCGACGCCGCAGCGTGGGGAGAACGGTTCGCCCTCGTCACCGATGCGTTGCTGACGTTGGCGGCGAGCCCCGCCGCGGTCGACGAGCTGGTGCCGTGGATGTGGCGGGAATTGCGCCGCTCGGGCGGCCGCGTCAGGGTCGACCAGCTCGCCCGCGCGTCGGGCTGGAGCGTGCGGCACGTGTCGCACCGCTTCACCGAGTCCGCCGGCATCCCACCGAAACTGGCCGCCCAGCTCATTCGGTTCGAACGCGCCCACGCCGCGCTGTCGGCCGCCTCCCTCGCCGACGTCGCCGCCCGGGGCGGCTACGCCGACCAGAGTCACCTCGCCCGCGAGGTGCGGCGCTTCGCGGGCGAGACGCCGACCCAGCTCGTCCGGGCCGAGCGTCCCACCGCGTTCACCGCCCTGCGCCAACCTCCTGCGTCACCGGCTCCATAGCAGGCAGAAGCGTGACGTCGGCGATCTCCGCCCCGACGTCGTAGGCGACGCAGATCGTGCCGAGGTCGGTGGCGGTCACCGACGACAGTGTGAGTCGCCGCGGCTGTGGCAGCCCACCGAACAGGCGGGTGCCGGAGCCCAGCAGCAGCGGATGCACGAACAGGCGCAGCCGGTCGACCAGGCCCGCCGCCAGCAGGTCGCGGGCCAGTGCGCCGCTGCCCAGGAGCGCGATGTCGCCGTCGACCTGACGCTTCAGGTCGGCCACCACCTCCGGCCGGTCGATCTCGATGCGGGCCGTCCCCTGCCACTGCGGTAGACCCAGCGTGCGCGAGGCGACGTACTTCGGGGCAGCGTTGAGGTGCGCCGCCATCGGGTTACTGTCGGGCTGGAGCGGCCAGAACGACGCCATCTTCTCGTACGTCTTCCGCCCGAACAGGTAGGCCGCCGTGGCTGCCGCCTCGGCCGAGCCCTGCGCGCGGTGGATGCCGCCTGCGAAAGGTGCCCCCCAGCCCCCGTGCGTGAAGCCGCCGCTGGTGTCCTCCTCCGGTGAGCCGAGGCCTTGCATCACGCCGTCAGCGCTGAGGAATTCGATCATCGTCAATGTGCCCATGTCCTGCTCCTTTCCGCCTCGACGGTAGAAGCTCGCCTTCGACCGCATCTAGAACGAATCGGCAAAACGTCATCTGGCGCGCATAGCGGCGCATGGGGACTTCTCCCCACGGCGGCACCCTCGCGCGCCCACTAGGGTGGACCAAGCGCCGACGATATGTCGGACCCGACGCCACGCAATCGCTGGACACGACAAAGGGGGACTGTTCCAGATGAGGTCCTTCGCGTGGCTTCGTGCGCGCCCGCGCAGCCTTGCCTCGGCGTCAGTCGTCACCATCTCCGCCATTGCGCTGACGACGATGGCCTTCCTTTACGAGGGGTTCCCGACCACCGATGTCGAGCTGAACGACGGCTCCGTCTGGGTCACCAAGCAGTCCAGCTACCTCGTCGGCCGCTTCAACGATGCCTCCCAGGTGCTCGACGCCGGGCTGCGCACCGTCTCGGACCAGTACGACATCGTGCAGGACGGGCGCACCGTGCTGGTCCTCGACCAGGCCAACTCCACGCTCGCTCCGGTGGATGTGGCCACCGTCGCCACCGTCGGCGACATCGACATCCCCACCGGCGCCACCGTGGGCGTCGGCGCTGCCACCGTCTCGGTGCTCGAGCCGCAGGACGGCGCGCTGTGGGTCACCCCGGCGTCGGGGCTGGCGGGCTTCACTCCCGCCGACGACCCGATCGCCTCGTTCGGCGAGGGCGCCGCGGCCGTCACCGGCCCCGACGGCACCGTCTACGTCGCCTCGCCCGAGCAGGGCACCGTGACCACGGTGCGCTTGGGGCCGGAAGACGTGGAATCCTCCAGCGAGGAGATCGACGGTCTCAACGAGGGCGACGAGCTGTCGATCACGGTGGCCGGCACCACGCCGGTGCTGCTGAACAAGACCGACTCCCGGCTGTGGGTCGCAGGCCTGGGCCTGCGGGACCTCAAGGGTGTGGCGGATGCCGTCATGCAGCATCCCTCCACCTTCACCGAGCACGTCAGCTACGCCACCCCGACCGCGCTGGTCACCGTGCCCCTGGGCGACGGTGACGTCACCGAGACCAAGGCCGGCGGCAACGGCGCCCCCGCGGCGCCGGTGTCGCTCAAGGGCTGCGTGTATGCCGCGTGGGGCGGCTCGGCCCGCTTCGTCCGCGACTGTCCGCAGGACCGCGACGACCTGGTCGACGAGATCCCCGGCATGGCGGCGGATGCCACCGTCGTTTTCCGCGTGAACCGCGACGTCGTCGTGCTCAACGACATCGTCGCGGGCTCGGCGTGGACGGTCACCGAGTCGCTCGAGATGGTCGACAACTGGGACGACATCATCCCGCCCGAAGGCGGCGACGAGACCGAGCAGACCTCCACCGAGGTCTCCGAGGAGACGTCCCTGCCCGAGCGCACCGACGTCAACCACCCGCCGGTCGCCGAGGACGACGACTTCGGCGTGCGGCCGGGTCGCACCACGGTGCTGCCGGTGCTCGACAACGACAACGACCCCGACGGCGACGTGCTCACCGCCGAGGCGCAGGGCGGGGTGACCGTCGGCGACCTCGCCCCGATCTACGGCGGGCGCGCGCTGCAGGTGACGGTGCCCGAGGGGGCCACCGGCAACGAGCTGTTCACGTACGAGGTCAACGACGGCCGCCCTGGCGGCACGGATCAGGCCACCGTCTCGCTCGAAGTGCGCCCGTGGACGGTCAACTCCGCCCCGGTGCAGCGCACGATCCCGGTCGTCGTCGTCGAGCAGGGCGGACAGATCACCTACGACACGCTGCTGGACTGGATCGACCCCGACGGCGACGACATGTTCCTGCGCTCGGCGGCCACCGACGGTGGCGACGAGGTCGACTTCACCTCCGACGGCGAGATCACCTTCCGGGCGGTCGGGTCGGTGCAGGGTCGCCGCGAGGTCACCATCACCGTCTCCGACGGAAACGAGGACACCACCGGCACCGTGCAGGTGGACGTGCGCCCGGTCGGTTCGACCAAGCCCATCACGTCGCCCGACCACGTCGTGGTACGCACCGGCGAGAAGATCTCGATCTCTCCGCTGGACAACGACGTCTCTCCCAGCGGCGCCCCGCTGCGCCTGGCCCGGGTCACCGAGATCGCCGGCGCCGAGGTGTCGCCGGATTACAACGCCGGGACCTTCTCGTTCGTCTCGCCCACCCCCGGCGTCTATTACGTGCAGTACCTCGCCACCGACGGACCGCAGACGGTGGTGGGTCTGGTGCGCGTGGACGTGCTGACGGCAGCCGACCCCGACGACCCGCCGATCGCGGTGCGCGACGTCGCGCTGCTGCCGACGGGCAAAGACGTGCGCATCGACGTGCTGGCCAACGACTCCGACCCGGCCGGCGGCATCCTCGTCGTGCAGTCGGTCACCGCACCGCCGAACTCCCGCGTCTCGGTGTCCGTCATCGACCACCGCTATCTGCTGGTGACCGACCAGTCCGGGCTCTCCCAGCAGGTGACGATCCAGTACCAGATCTCCAACGGCCGCCACTCGGCGCAGGGTGACGTCGTCGTGATCCCGATCCCGGCGCCCGCGCAGCTGCGGCCGCCGGTCGCCGCCGACGACACCGTCGTCGTGCGTGCCGGCGACGTCGTGAGCATCCCGGTGCTGGAGAACGATTACCACCCCAGCGGCGACGCGATCACGCTGCTGCCCGACCTCATCGATCCGCTGATCGACCCCGCCGACGGTGAGGCGTTCGTCTCGGAGGAAGCCCTGCGCTTCCGCGCGGGCCCGGAGGCCAAGACGGTCTACGCGACGTACGAGATCGCCGATTCGCTCGGGCAGAAGGATGCCGGGTACGTCACGATCCAGATCCTCGACGTCGATGCCGAGAACAACCAGGCACCGCGCCCCCGGGACGTCACCGCCCGGGTGCTCAGCGGCTCCGAAGTGAAGATCCCGATTCCGCTGGACGGCATCGACCCCGACGGCGACTCGGTGCAGCTGGTCGGCGAGGCCTCCGCGCCGACGCTCGGGCGCATCGTGGACGTCGGGGACAACTTCCTGCTCTACGAGGCGTTCGGCGAGTCGTTCGGCACCGACGAATTCACCTACACGGTGCAGGACCGGCTCGGCCGCTCCGCCACCGCCTCGGTGCGGGTCGGCATCGCGCCGGCGACAGGCGTGAACCAGGCGCCGTTCGCGGTGAAGGACGTCGTGCTGATGCGGCCGAACCGTACCGTCGCCGTGCCCGTCACGGTGAACGACTCCGACCCCGAGGGCGACATCGTGCGGCTCGTCGACGGCGGCCTGGAGGTGCCCGAGGGTATCGAGGCATCCGTCAAGGGCGACCGCGTGGTCATCTCCAGCGCCGAAGAGACCGGCACCAAGACCATGACCTACACGATCCGCGATGAGCGCGGAGCGTCGGCCATCGGTTCACTCGTCGTCACGATCGACCCGGATGTGCCGCTGCAGACGCCCATCGCCCGCGACGACCGCGTGACGATCGCCGACGTCGGCGATCAGCCGCACGTCGACGTCGAGGTGCTGCTCAACGACGAGGACCCCGACGGGGTGCGCGACGAGCTGGCGATCAGCACGGCCGAGGAGGACGTCACGGTGCGCTCGGCCGGCGTCGTGCGCGTCCCGATCGCCGAGACGGCGCGCATCGTCCGCTACGACGTCACCGACGTCGACGGTCTCACCGCCTCCGCGTTCATCCACGTCCCCGGCTTCGCCGACCTGCGACCGTCGCTGCGCTCGACCGGTGCCATCGAGGTCATCAGCGGCGAGACGATCGAGATCGCCCTCGAAGACCACGTCGTCGTCGCCGGCGGCGGCCGGGCGATCATCACCGAGGCCGCGAAGGTCTCGGCGATCCACTCCAACGGTGCTTCGCTCGTGCAGGATGCCTCGACACTGGTCTACACCTCGGCGGACGGCTACAACGGCGCCGACGCGATCACGTTCGAGGTCACCGACGGCACCGGACCGGACGACCCGGAGGGCCGGATCGCGACGCTGAGCATCTCGATCACCGTGCTGCCGCCCGACAACGAGCCGCCGACCCTGTCGGGGGCCTCGATCACGGTCGCCCCGGGCGAAGAAGCGGCAACCCTGGACCTGCGCGGTCTCGCGTCCGACCCCAACGAGGAGGACGTGCCGAACCTGCAGTTCCGCACCGTCGACTCGGCCCCCGAAGGCTTCTCGGCGTCGGTGTCCGACGGGGTCCTCAGCGTTTCCGCCGACGCGGACACCCCCAAGGGCACCGTTGCGACGATCGACGTGGAGGTCACCGACGGCGAGACCGATCCGGTCACGGCGACGATGACCGCGACCGTCTCGGCATCCACTCGTCCGCTGGCCGTGGCCACCGACGACGTGCTGGCCGAGGCGCACCAGGGCGTCACGCAGACGATCGATGTGCTCGCCAACGACCAGAGCCCGTTCCCGAACGAGCCGCTGACCGTCATCGACGCGCAGGTGGAGTCCGGGCAGGTGCAGGGGCAGCCGCGGGTGCTGGAGAACGGCCGTGTCGAGGTCACCCCCGGCGCCGAGTTCACCGGCAGTCTCGTGGTGCGCTATCGCGTGCAGGATGCCACCGAAGACCCCGACCGTCTCGTGGACGGCCGCATCCGGCTGACGGTGCAGGGCCGCCCCGACGTACCAGGTACCCCGACGGTGTCCAGCGTGCAGGATCGCACCGTGGTGCTGTCGTGGTCGTCGCCGTCGAACAACGGCGCCGAGATCACGTCCTACACGGTCACCTCGACGGCGGGCAACTACACCAAGACCTGCGCCTCGACCACGTGCACCCTCGACGGGCTGACCAACAACGTCGAGTACAACTTCACCGTCACCGCGACCAACCGCGTCGGCACCTCGGACCCGTCCGCCCCGTCGGCCACTGCCCGGCCCGACGCCCGGCCCGACACCCCGCAGCCGCCGGCGCTGGGCTTCGGCGACCGCGCGCTGGACGTGTCGTGGACGACGCCGTCGACCCCGGGTTCGCCGGTGCAGTCGTTCGACCTGGAGATCTCGCCCGCCCCACCGTCGGGTGCGACGCAGAAGACCGGCGTGACCGGCAACGCGATGCGCTGGGAGGGCCTGGAGAACGGCACCGCCTACCAGGTGCGGGTGCGCGCGGTGAACCGCGCCCCCGAACCGTCGGCATGGAGCAGCTGGTCGCCCAACGAGATCCCCGCCGGGCCGCCGGCGGCCCCCGCGGCACCCACCACGCAGCGTCTGTCGCCGGTGGGCGGCCAGGCGCAGCTGCAGGTGTCGTGGACGCAGCCGTCGACGAACGGTGCGGCCATCGATGCCTATACGCTGCGCGTGCTGCGCGGCGGCAGCGTCGTCAACACGATCCCCGTCGGCGGCGGCCAGCTCACCCAGGCCGTGAACGTCGAGGCGTCGACGGCCGATTACACCTTCACCGTCGCTGCGACGAACAAGGCAGGGCAGGGTGCGTTCAGCGCGCCGTCGGCCCCGCGCCGGGCGTTCGTCGAGCCGGGCGCTCCCACCGGGGTGAGCGCGTCGCCGGGGAACGGACAGCTCTCCTTCACCGCGACGGCGGGCGCCGGCAACGGCGCCAACGCGAACGAGCTCGACTATGAGTACTCGATCAACGGCGGCGGCTGGAGCGGCTCCTTTGCGACCTTGACCAAGGGAGCGACCATCTCCGGTTCGGTCGGGGGGCTGGCCAATGGCACGACCTACTCGATCGCCATCCGAGCGGTCAACCGGATGGACGGGCAGTACTACGCCGGCCCCGGTTCGCCGGGATCCAACGGGGTCGTCCCGTTCGGCCCGCCGAACACTCCGGGCGCGGGCGCGTCGGCCAGCGGCACGTCGATCACCTTCTCGTGGTCTCGCCCCGCCCTCAACGGCCGCGACATCGCCCGCATCGAGATCAACATCGCCGGCGGCGGGTGGGAGAACGTCGGCGCGCAGAACGGCAGCCGGGCCGTCGACTACGGCCACGCCCAGCACCACACGATCCAGGTGCGGGTGGTCGACACCGAGGGTCAGGTCAGCGGCGTGGCATCCGCCAGCGCCCGCACCTCCGACCCGCCGCCACCCCCGAGCGCGCGTTCGGTGAAGGGGTCGCCTCGGCCCGAACAGGGCTGTGTGCACATGTGCTACAACCTGGCCGTCACCACCAGCGCCAACTTCCCCGCCGGCAGCTACCGCTACCAGTGCATCGCGGGCGGCCGGCAGTGGAACGACTACGAGGGCCCGGTGCACATCGGCGCCGGCACCACGACGGAGTTCCAGTGCTGGCGCGGCGACCCCGGCGCCGTCACCTACGTCAACATCGTCGGCTGGGGCGCCGCAGAATCGTTCGTCTGGTGACGCACCGAGACCATAGGAAAGCAGGAAACTCATGACGATGACCGTGGAGCAGGCAACGTGGTTCCGTGACACGTTCACACGTCTGGCCGACAACGTCGGGCAGGCCGTGCTCGGCAAGGACGAGGTCGTGCGCCTCGTGCTGACGGCCATGCTCGCCGAGGGGCACGTGCTCCTTGAGGACGCGCCGGGGACGGGAAAGACGAGCCTGGCTCGTGCGCTGGCGGCCACCGTTCAGGGCACCAGCAGTCGCATCCAGTTCACGCCCGACCTGCTGCCCTCGGACGTGACGGGTGTGACGATCTACGACCAGGCGACGCACAAGTTCGACTTCCACAAGGGACCGGTGTTCGCGCAGGTGGTGCTGGCCGACGAGATCAACCGTGCCTCGCCGAAGACCCAGTCGGCGCTGCTGGAGGTCATGGAGGAGTCGCGCATCACCGTCGACGGTGTCGCGCACGAAGTGGGCCGCCCGTTCCTGGTGATCGCCACGCAGAACCCGATCGAGCAGGCCGGTACGTACAAGCTCCCCGAAGCGCAGCTGGACCGGTTCATGCTGAAGACCTCCATCGGCTACCCCGACCTGGCCGTGGCCGAACGCATCCTCGCCGGCTCCGCCGATCGCAACCCCACCGCCCGGCTGCAGCCGGTCGTCACGGCCCACGCCGTGGCCGAGATGGCCGATCTCGCCGCGACGGCCCACGTCGACTCCGCGCTGCTGCGCTACGCGGCGCAGATGGCCGAAGCCACCCGCGGGACCAAGGAGACCACCATCGGCGTCTCGGTGCGCGGCATGCTCGCAATCGTCCGCGCCGCGAAGGTCAAGGCCGCCAGTGAGGGCCGCCACTACGTGCTGCCCGACGACATCAAGGCACTCGCGCTGCCGGTGTGGAGCCACCGGCTCGTGCTGGACCCCGAGGCGGAGTTCTCCGGCGTCACCGCCCGCAGCGTCGTGCAGCGGGTCGTCGACGACATCCCGGCGCCGCAGGCCCGCGCGGCATGACCGCCTCTGCGCACCCCGCCGCCCCGACGCTTGCGCGCCGGGGCGCTCGGCGTGCGCCCTCGGCCGCGCGCCCGACCCTCCGCGCCCGCTACGAGGCATCCGTTGCCCCCGTCGCCGGGCCCGTGGCGCGTCGGCTCGGCCGCATCTTCGGCGTCGTCACGCCGCTGGGCTGGGGGGTCGCCGCGGTGACGGCGGTCGCCGGCATCGCCGGCATGATCCTTGGCTGGTGGGAGCTGACCACGCTCGCGCTGTGCGGCATCGCGCTGCTGGCCGTGTGCTCGGTGTTCCTCATCGGCCGCACGCAGTACGACGTGTCGCTGGATCTGACCCGGGAGCGGGTCGTGGTCGGCGAGCGTGCCGTGGGCAGCCTCACACTGCGCAACCCCGGCACGCGGGCGATCCTGCCCGCACGCGTCATCCTGCCCGTCGGCCACGCCCGCCCGGTGTTCGAAGTGCCGCGGCTGGCGGTGGGCGCCAGCCACGACGACCTCTTCGCGATCCCGACGACCCGCCGCGCGGTGCTGACGGTCGGCCCGGTCAGCGCCGTCCGCGGCGACCCGCTCGGCATCTTCCAGCGCACCCAGGCGTGGACGGATCCGCTCGAACTGTTCGTGCACCCGCACACGGTCGGGCTGGGCGGGATGTCCGCCGGATTCCTGCGGGACCTGGAAGGCCTTCCCACCCGCGATCTGTCCAGCGACGACGTGTCGTTCCACGCGCTGCGTCAGTACGCCCCGGGCGATGACCGCCGTCACGTGCACTGGCGGTCAACGGCACGCGTCGGCACGCTCATGGTGCGCCAGTTCGAAGACACCCGGCGCTCGCACATCGTCGTGACCCTCTCGCGCAACGCCGCCGAGTACGCCGACCCCGAGGAGTTCGAACTCGCCGTCTCGGCCGCCGGTTCCATCGCAGCGCAGGCCATCCGCGACGACCGTGAGGTGTCGGTGCTCAGCCAGGACGTCACCGTCCCCACCATGGCCGGCCGCCCCCTGCTCGACGCGCTGTCGGGCATCGAGACCGCCCATGCCGTCGCGTCGACCACGGAGCTTGCCGCGCGGGTCAAGGTCGAGGCGCTGCAGGCCAGCATCGTCGTCATGCTCACCGGGTCCCGCGTCTCCGCGCCGGCGCTGCGCGCGGCCGCCCGCACCCTGCCCGGCGGCGCCCGCGTGCTGGGCGTGTCCTGCACGGCCGGGGCCACCCCGGGCCTGCGCCGACTGGGGGACGCCACGGTGCTCACCCTCGGCGCGCTCTCGGACCTTCCCGTCGGCCTGCGGCGGGTGCTCTCGTGAGTGACACCGGTACCGAGCGGATGCCGCTGACGCGCCGCACCGCGATCGATCTCGCCGCGGTCGCCGCGCTGATCGCCGTGTCGATCGTCGGGTTCGGTCCCACCTTCGACAGCCCGTACTTCCTCATCACCGGGTTCGGCGCCCTCGTGATCGGCCTGGGCCTGGCGGTGCTCGGCACCGTGCTGCGGTGGGGGGTGCTTCCCCTCGCGGCGGCGACGATCGCGGCCTACTTCGTCTTCGGCGCGCCGCTGGCGGTGCCCACGACGACGCTCGGCGGTGTCGTGCCGACGCTGGAGAGCCTGCTCACCCTCGCCGGCGGCGTCGTGTTCGCGTGGAAGCAGTTCCTCACCGCCGTCGCGCCGTTCGCGGCATCCGATTCGTTCCTGATCGTCCCCTACCTCTCGGTGCTGTTGGTCTCGGTGCTGTCGGGCTCGATCGCGCTGCGCGCCAGGCAGTACGGCTGGACGCTGCTGCCCGCCGGCGTGCTGCTGGTGCTGGCGATCGCGTTCGGCATGTCCCAGCCGGCGGTGCCGATCATCCAGGGCGCCGTCTTCGCCGTCGTGGCGATCGCGTGGGCGTCGTACCGCCGCTCGATCTCGGCGCACCGGTACGCGGCCGAATCCGGTTCCACCACAGTGCACGGCACCGGGCGTCGCGTGCTGGCCGCGGCCGGCGTACTGGCGCTGGCGATCGGTCTCGGTGCCGGCGCGAGCGCCGTGGTGGCCCCGGCTGGTCCCCGCTATGTCGTGCGCGACGCGATCCTGCCGCCCATCGATCTGCGCAACTACGTCAGCCCGCTGCAGTCCTTCCGCGCTTACGTGCGCGACAAGGCCGATGAGACGCTGTTCACCGTCGAGGGGCTGCCAGAGGGTGGCCGGGTGCGGCTGGCGACGCTGGATGCCTACGACGGCGTCGTCTACAACGTCGCGAGCGAGGGCGCCGGGTCGTCGGCGAGCTTCCTGCGCATGGGCGACAAGATCCCCGCCACCGTCGAGGGGGAATCCGCCACGCTCGAGGTCGAGATCGGGTCGCTCCGCGGCGTGTGGCTGCCCGATGCCGGGTATCTCACCGGCATCAGCTACCGCGGCGACCGTGCCGACGACCTGCAACGGTCCACGTTCTACAACCGCGCGACCGGCGTCGGCGTCGTGACCGCGGGGCTGCGCGAAGGCGACAGCTACACACTCGAGGTCGTGCTGCCCCGCACGCCCACACGGGCGCAGTTGGAAGAGGCCGCGATCGCCCCGCTCGCGCTGCCGCCGCAGCAGGACGTGCCCGAGGGCACCGCGTCGATGGCGTCGAAGCTCGTCGGCTCGGCCGACACCCCGTTCGAGCAGGTCGATGCCCTCGCGACCGCGCTGTCGGCGAAGGGGTTCTTCAGTCACGGACTCGAGGGCGAGGCGATCTCGCGCGCCGGGCACGGCTCGGAGCGCATCCAGGCGCTGCTGGCGACGCCGGAGCGCATGATCGGCGACGACGAGCAGTACGCCGTCACGATGGCGCTGCTGGCCGGTCAGCTGGGACTGCCGGCACGCGTGGTGATGGGCTTCTACCCCGAGGAGGAAGCCACCGGCGGGGCTTTCGCCGCCACCGGCGAGGACCTGCACGCGTGGGTGGAGGTCGCGTTCGACGAGTACGGCTGGGTGCCCTTTGACCCCACGCCGCCGGAGGACCAGGTCCCGACCGACCAGCAGACGGTGCCGCAGACCGAACTGCAGCCGCAGACGCTGCAGCCGCCGCCGCCCGCGCAGGATCCGGTCAACCTGCCGCCGGACGTCCCGGAGGACGAGGGCAACGAAGACGACGACGATGGCGGCCCGTTCGCGTGGCTCGCGATCCTCGCGTGGATCGCGGCGGGCATCGGCATCCTGCTGGTGCTGGCGGCTCCCTTCCTGGCGGTGCTGCTGCTGAAGCTGCGTCGCCGCCGTCGGCGCCGCGAGACCGGCGCCCCGTCGGAGCGCACCAGCGGCGCGTGGGACGAAGTGCTCGACACCGCCCGCGACTTCGGCGCGAAGACGCCCACCGGCGGGACGCGCCGGGAGGACGGGGCTGTGCTGGCCGAGGCCCTCGCGACACCCGGCGTCGTCGCGGTGGCACAGCGCGCGGATGCCGGCGTGTTCGGTCCCGGCGAACCGGCCGAGCAGGACGTCGAGGAGCTGTGGCGCGAGGTCGACGAGATCATCGTCGGCCTGCAAGGCTCGGTCGGCTTCTGGCGTCGGCTACGATCGCGGCTGAGCCTGCGGTCGCTGATCCGCCCCGCCGGCAAGCCCGCTCGCAGTCCCCGAGGCCGCACCGCGCCCGCTACGAAGGACCGGTCATGACCACATCACGCCCCACCCCCGCGCGCTACACCGCCGGCGATGCCTACGCGATCGCATCGCCGCGCGGCGTCGCGCTGGTCTCCCCCGAGGTGGACCCGGAGATCGTCGAGGGGGTCTGGCAGGCGCTGGCCTCCGGTGGCGGGCTCGCCGGAGTGCTGGATGCCGCGACCGGATCCAGTGGCCGCTTCGCCGATGTGCCGCCGTTCGGGATGGTCGTCACCGGCGAGCCTGCCCGCGTGCTCGTGCGCGGAGCGGTGGAAGCCCACGTGACCGACGCGGCCGGGCGCACCTGCGTGCTCAGCGGCACCGGGGTCGCCACCTGGGCCGAACACGTCGTCGCCGACGCGCGCGCGGTGGCGTTGCGCATCGGCCCCGCTGCCGGGGTCGCCCTTCCGATCGTGGACGGCATCGTCCGCGCCGGCGGGGTGACGGTCGTGCTGACGCAGGATGCCGTTGACGTACCGCTGGCGCCGATCGCCCCGCCGGTGCTGGCGCCGATCGCCCCGCCGGTGCTGGCGCCGATCGCCCCGCCGGTGCTGGCGCCGATCGCCCCGCCGGTGCTGGCACCGACCGCCCCGCCGGTGCTGGCACCGACCGCCCCGCCGGTCCCGGCGCTCATCGACACCGACGATGAGCCGGCTCCTGCCGAGGGCGAGCCCGCAGACGCCGAGCCGGTCGAGGCCGAACCCGCAGATGCCGAGGAACCGTCGCCGGAGCCGCTCATCGACGTACCGGCCTGGGTCAGCGGCGACGCCGCTGCGGCCCGCTCCGCCGCCGGCGCCGACGACCCGCTGGAGACCGTGCAGTCCGACCGCCGTGGCCGCTTCGCCCACCTGTGGGGCGAGACGGTGATGGCCTCGGTGGCCGCCGCAGCCGTCGCCGATGCGCAGCAGCCTGCGGCCGCAGGCGATGCTCCCCGCCCCGACTCCGGCGGCGAATCCCTGGTGCGCGCGGGCGACCATGACGGCGCCACCGTGTCGCTGGCCGCCGCGCGCGCCATGCGGGCGAGAGGCCGCGCCGAGGCCGACCTGCCGCCCGTGCCCGCCCCGCCCGCCCCGGTGCCGCCGCCGGCGCTGGGCCGCCTCGAGCTGTCGACGGGGCGGACGCTGGTGCTCGACCGTGGTGTCGTCATCGGCCGGCGGCCCCGTGCCACACGCGTGGGCGACGACGTGCCGCAGCTGGTCACGGTCGAAAGTCCCAGCCAGGACATCTCCCGCAGTCACATCGAGGTGCGCCGTGAAGGCGAATCGGCCGTCGTGGTCGACCTCGACACCACCAACGGCACCGTGCTGCACCGGGACGGCTCCAGTCCCATGCGATTGCACCCCGGGGAGGCGACCATCCTGCTCGACGGCGATGCGCTTGACCTCGGTGACGAAGTGACCGTGACCTACCGGGAGGGTTGATGAACGCGTCACGTCCGCCCACCGCTCCTCCGGACATCCCCGGCTTCATCTATCGGGAACTGCTCGGCTCGGGCGGGTTCGCCGACGTGTTCCTCTACGACCAGGCGCTGCCGCAGCGTCGCGTCGCGGTGAAGGTGCTGCTGGCCGATCGGCTCAGCCAGACCTCCATCGAGGATTTCGCCGCTGAGGCCAACATCATGGCCCAGCTGTCGACGCATCCCGCGATCGTCACGATCTACCAGGCCGGTGTCTCCGACGACGGCCGGCCATATCTGGTGATGGAGTACTGCTCCCGCCCCAACCTGCAGGCGCGGTACCGACGTGAGCCGTTCTCGGTGGCCGAGTCGCTGCGGGTGGGCGTGCAGGTCGCTGCCGCCGTCGAGACCGCGCACCGCGCCGGTATCCTGCACCGCGACATCAAACCGGCGAACATCCTCGTCACGGAATACAACCGGCCGGCACTGACCGACTTCGGCATTTCGACCGCCGGCGACTCCGTGCAGGAACTGGCGGGCATGTCGATCCCGTGGTCCCCGCCGGAGGCATTCGCCGAGGCAGGGTCGCCGGGACGCAGCGGAGACGTCTACGCGCTCGGCGCCACGGTCTACACGCTGCTGGCAGGGCGGTCGCCCTTCGAGATCCCGGGGCAGCGCAACGGCAGTTCGGAACTCATTCAGCGGGTACTGACGATGCCGGTGCCCCCGCTGGGCCGCGCCGACGCGCCGGCCTCGCTGCAGCGGGCGCTGGAGCGGGCCATGGCCACCGCCCCCGGCGACCGCTACGCCAGCGCGCTGGACTTCGCCCGCGCGCTGCAGCGGGTGCAACTCGAGCTGAACATGGCCGCCACCCCGATCGACGTCATCGACGAGAGCGTCGACGACTCCCCGATGGAAGACGAGGACGGCGGGCTGACCCGCATCCGGGGCATCGTCAGCATCGACCCCTCGCTCCCGCCGCCGATCGTGCGGGCACCCGGCTCGACGACCCCGCTGGCGGGCACCACGTCGCCGCCGGCGGGGACGACGGTCGGCGCCACCATGCTGCGCCCCGCCGCCGGTCACCTGCCCATGTGGGACAGTGCGCCCCCGGATGCCACCGTGCAGCGTTCCGCGCCGCTGGGTACGTCCACGGCCGCTCCCGCGCCGGCGTTCGCGGCGGCGCCCCCGGTGGCGGACTCCCCCGTCCAGGGCGAGGAGGAGGCCCCGGCTTCGGCACCCGCCCGCCCCCGGCGGACCGGCGCGCTCATCGGGGGCATCGTGGCTGCCGTCGTCGTGCTCGGTGGCGGCGGCATCGCCCTCGCGGCGGCGACCGGGCTGCTGGCACCGGCGGCAGAGCCCTCGTCGGCGCCTGAGGACGAGGAAGAGGGCCCGGCCGACATCCTCCCCGACGGCGGCGTGCCCACCGTGGCGGACTTGGAAGGGGCCGTGCAGGGCGACAACGTGACGTTCACGTGGCGCAACGCCGAACCCGAGGAGGGCGACACCTACCTGTGGGCCGTCCAGCGCCTCGGCGAGGAGTCCCGGATGGAATCCACCGATCAGACCACGCTGACGGTGCCGGCCGAGCCGGGTGGGCGCACGTGTGTCGAGATCACCCTCGTGCGCGCCGACCGGCAGAGTTCGCCGGTGGCGGAGGCGTGCGCGCCCTGACCGTCAGGGCAGAGGCACCGCCCCGGTGTCGGCGGTGTGCGACAGCACTTTGACGATGACGCCGCGACGGCGCAGCTCCGCGATCGTGCGGGCCTCCTCGTCGACGTTGCGACCGAGCGCGTGCACGGTGGCGACGACCACCACGTCGCCGCCGGAGAGCCGGCCGAACAGCCGGGTGAGGCGCTCCTGCCAGGTCTCCATCGTCTCGGGTGCGGGGTGGCGGAAACCTTCGATCGGCACGCCGAAGCGGGAGAGCTCATCGCGCTGACGCACGATGGAGGGCATGTCGTCGCGGGCGACCACGAGCCCCACCAGGCGGGAACCGGCGGGCCGGGCCAGCCACCAGTCGCGCGACTGCTCCAGGTCGCGGAAGGCAGGGGGCACCTCGCCCGGCTCGGTCGGCAGCGCGATCGACTCCGCATAGTCTGCGGGGGCGCGGTACCCGGCGGCATCCTGTGGCGTGGCATCGGTCATGGCGGCTCCTTGCTCCCCACTATTGTCCCGCAGCCGGCGGGCGGACCCTAGTCGTCGTCGTCCAGCCGCAGTCGCAGGCTCAGTTCGTCGGCGTCGAGTTCGGCCAGCGAGTGGCGCAGCGCCGCGGAGCTGAGCCCGCTGTTCGACAGCGACACCAGTCGCACGCGCATCGCCCGGATGAGAGCCAGCCGCAGTTCCAGCGCCTCCCGGTGCGCGACGGTCTCCTCCTCGTCGGGGGGATCGGCAAGGCTCCCGCCCACCCGCTCGACCAGGTCGGCGGGAAACGGCGTGCCGTCGCGGCGCCGCAGGTCGGGGTGAGAGAGCGCGATCATCGCCGCTTCGCGCAGCTCGCCGTCGATGCGGTCCTGTTCGTCCCTCGTCAGCTCGTCGCTTTCCGGCGGGATCCGCAGCAGGCGGGCGAAGGCGGGGAGAGTGAAGCCCTGCACGAGCAGGCTGATCACCGCCACGAGGAACGCGGTGAGGATGAGCAGTTCCCGGGCGGGGGTGTCGCGGGGGAGGGTCTGCGCCGCCGCGAGGGTCACGACGCCGCGCATGCCTGCCCAGACGATGATCGCGCCGTGCTTCCAGCCCAGCGGCGAGGACTGGTAGTAGTCCAGGTCGGCGAACGCGCGCCGCAGCCGCCGTCGCAGCGCCGCGATGCGCCGCTCGGTGAAGGCCGCGCGGTGGGGCGGCGTGCCGGTGTCGCCCTGCTGCGGGTCGATGGCTTCGATCCGGGCGCCGAACCGGTCGAGCCGCTCCCGCTGCTTGTGGCGCGCGCGGCGCCCCTGCAGCTGCACCAGCAGCGCGACGTAGCCGGTTCGCACGACCAGCACGATGCCGAGCGCCGCGAGTGCCAGCCAAGCGGCGCGCAGCGGACCATCGTGCAGAGCGACATTCTCGCGCCAGATGTCCTTGAGCTCCAGACCCATGATGAGGAACACCGCACCCTCGAGGACGAGTTCGATCGTGCGCCAGTTGAGCGTGGCCGACAGTCGCTGCTCGGCGGTGAGCCACCGCGCCGAGCCCTGCCCCGTGACGATCCCCGCGACGACCGCCGCGACCAGGCCCGACCCGCCCAGGTGCTCGGTGGGAAGGTAGGCGGCGAAGGGCACGGCGAAACCGACGGCGGTGTTGGCGGCGGAGTGGCCGACCCAGGTGCGAAAGCGCAGGCTCAGCAGACCCACCAGCGCCCCCACGGCCAGCGCGACCAGCACGCCCCACGCGAAGGCGCCGGCGAACTCGCCCGCCGCAACCGCGCCGCCGGTGGCGACGGCGGCGACGGCGGTGCGCAGCAGCACGAGCGAGGTCGCATCGTTGAGCAGGCTCTCGCCCTCGAGCATCGTCACCACGCGGGGTGAGAGCCCAAGACGCTTGACGATGGAGGTGGCCACGGCATCCGTCGGGCTGAGGATCGCCCCCAGCGCGATCGCCTGCAGCAGCCCCAGGTCCGGGATCGCCCACGTGAAGAACAGCCCGAGCACGACCGAGCTGATCACCACGAGCACGACCGACAGCCCCGCGATGGGCCCGAAGTCGCGGCGGAATTCGATCGCCGGCAGCGACACCGCCGCGGAGTACAGCAGCGGCGGCAGGATGCCGACGAGGATGATCTCCGGATCCACCTCCACCGCGGGCACGAACGGCAGCAGGCTCACCCCGAGTCCTGCGATCACGAGCAGCAGGGGACCGGCGATGTTCAGCCGCGGGGCCAGGCCGGTCGCCACGGCGATGACGACGACCCCCAGGATGGCCAGCACGATGACGGCATCCATGCGCACCTCCCCTCGCGTGCGGTTGCGATGCCTGCACGATATCGAGGACTGCGGATGTCCGCAGAAGGGGGCATGCTGAGATGCGCAACGGAAGGGATCGCCATGACCGCCAACGCCGTCGAGTCCGCCAGCGACCCCGACACCCACGACATCATCCGCGTCATCGGCGCGCGCGAGAACAACCTGCAGGACGTCACCATCGACCTGCCCAAGCGCCGGCTGACCGTCTTCACCGGCGTCAGCGGGTCGGGCAAGTCGTCGCTGGTGTTCGGCACGATCGCCGCCGAGTCGCAGCGGCTCATCAACGAGACCTACAGCACGTTCGTGCAGGGCTTCATGCCCACCCTCCCGCGGCCCGACGTCGACTTCCTGGAGGGGCTGACCACCGCGATCCTGGTCGACCAGGAGCGGATGGGCGGCAACTCCCGCTCCACGGTGGGCACCGCCACCGACGCTCATGCGATGCTGCGGATCCTTTACAGCCGGCTCGCCCTCCCGCACATCGGCTCATCGCAGGCCTACTCCTTCAACGTGCCGTCGGTCACGGGGGCGGGCGCCATCAAAGTGGGCGACAAGAAGGCGGTGAAGCGCGAGTACACCGTCACCGGCGGTATGTGCCCCCGCTGCGAGGGCACCGGCGAGGTCAGCGACATCGATCTGGACGAGCTGTTCGACCGCACCAAGTCGCTGGCCGAGGGGGCGATGACCGTCCCCGGCTACAGCGTCGACGGCTGGATGGTGCGCGCTTTCACCGAGTCGGGCTTCATCGACGCCGACAAGAAGATCCAGGACTACACCGAGGCGGAACGGCACGACTTCCTCTACAAAGAGCCCACCAAGGTCAAGATCCAGGGGATCAACATGACCTACGAGGGGCTCATCCCGAAGATGACCAAGAGCTTCCTGCAGAAGGATCGTGACGCGCTGCAGCCGCACATCCGGGCGTTCGTGGACCGAGCAGTGAAGTTCACGCCGTGCCCCGAGTGCGGGGGCACCCGGCTGAGCGAGGCGGCGCGGTCGTCCACGATCGACGGGGTGAGCATCGCGGATGCCGCGGCGATGCAGATCACCGATCTCTCCGAGTGGCTGCGCACCATCGACGACCCGAGTGTGGCGCCGCTCATCGCGGGACTGCGCCACACGATCGATTCGTTCGTCGAGATCGGGCTCGGCTACCTCTCGCTCGATCGCGCCTCGGGCACGCTGTCCGGCGGCGAAGCGCAGCGCACGCGGATGATCCGCCACCTCGGCTCGGCGCTCACCGACGTGACCTACGTCTTCGACGAGCCGACGGCGGGGCTGCACCCCCACGACATCCAGCGCATGAACGCGCTGCTGCTGCGCCTGCGCGACAAGGGAAACACCGTGCTGGTCGTCGAACACAAACCCGAGGTCATCGAGATCGCCGACTACGTCGTGGATCTCGGCCCGGGGGCCGGGCGCAACGGCGGCGCGATCATGTATCGCGGCGACGTCGCAGGACTGCGAGCCTCGGACACCGTGACCGGGCGGCACCTGGATCACCGCGCCCGACTGAAGGACTCCGTCCGCCCCCACCGCGGCACGATGCCGATCCGCGGCGCGACGCAGCACAATCTGCGCGGCGTCGATGTCGACATCCCCACCGGAGTGCTCACCGTCGTCACCGGCGTCGCCGGGTCGGGCAAGTCATCGCTCATCCATGGGAACCTCCCTGCGTTCAACGATGTGGTCGTGGTCGACCAATCGGCCATCCGCGGGTCGCGCCGCAGCAACCCGGCCACCTACACCGGCGTACTCGATGTCATCCGCACCGCCTTCGCGAAGGCCAACGGCGTGAAGCCGGCGCTGTTCAGCGCGAACTCCGAGGGCGCCTGCCCGGTGTGCAAGGGCCTCGGGGTCATCATCACCGAGCTGGGCTTCATGTCCACCGTCGAGACGGTCTGCGAGGTGTGCGAGGGGCGCCGGTTCACCGACGAGGTGCTGGAGTATCGCCTGGACGGCAAGAACATCGACGAGGTGCTGTCGATGCCGGTGGCCGAGGCGGCATCCTTCTTCGCCACAGGGCCTGCTCACACCACGCTGGCCCGCATGGTCGATGTGGGACTGTCGTACCTGACCCTCGGGCAGCGGCTGAACACCCTCTCCGGCGGCGAGCGGCAGCGGCTGAAGCTCGCGATCAGCATGGCCAAGAAGGGCGCGGTCTACGTGCTCGACGAGCCGACCACCGGCCTGCACCTGGCCGACGTCGACAATCTGCTGGGCATGCTCGACCGGCTGGTGGATGCCGGCAACTCCGTCGTCGTGATCGAGCACCACCAGGCGGTGATGGCGCACGCCGACTGGATCGTCGACCTCGGTCCCGGTGCCGGCCACGACGGCGGGACGATCGTGTTCGAAGGCACCCCGACCGAGCTGGTGCAGCGTGGCGACAGCCTCACCGCCCAGCACCTGCGGGCGTACGTCGCCGCCTGACCCGCGACCGGTCAGATCGCGCCGAGCTCCCGCACCGCGTCGCGCTCCGCCGCGAGTTCGGCCACCGATGCCGCCAGTCGTGCTCTGGCCCGGTCGTCGAGCTCGAGTCCCTCGACGACGCGGTAACCGGACCCGTCGCTGGTCACCGGGAACGAGCAGACCAGTCCCTCGGGCACCCCGTACTCCCCGCGCGACACGAGTGCCGCCGACGTCCAACCCGAGTGCGTGCCGAGCGCCTCGTCGCGCACGTGCGAGATCGCGGCGTTGGCCGCCGACGCGACCGACGACGACCCTCGTACTTCGATGATCTCCGCCCCGCGCCGCGCCACCCGCGGAATGAACACGTCGTCGAGCCACGATGCCGCGGCATCCGTCCCGCCCAGCTGCTCCGCCAGCGCGTCGAACACCGGGCGTCCGGCGACGGTGGCGTGCGAGACGTCGGGGAACTGGGTACTGGAGTGGTTGCCCCAGATGATCACGGCCTGGAGGGTCGTCGGCGTGACCTGGAGCGCAGCGGACAGCTGGCCGACCGCTCGGTCGTGATCGAGCCGGGTCAGCGCACTGAAGCGCTCGGCCGGGACGCCGGCGGCGGCGGCGGCCGCGACCATGGCATTGGTATTGGCGGGGTTGCCCACCGTCAGCACGCGCACATCGGCGGCGGCGTGCTGCGCGATCGCCGCACCTTGCGGCGCGAAGATGCCGGCGTTGGCGGCCAGCAGGTCGGCGCGCTCCATGCCCGCCGCCCGGGGCCGGGACCCCACGAGCAGCACGCGGTTCGCACCCGCGAACGCGACGGCCGGGTCGTCGGTCACCTCGACGTCCTGCAGCAGGGCGAAGGCGCAGTCCTGCAGTTCGAGCGCGGCGCCTTCGGCGGCGCGCACCCCCTGCGGGATCTCCAGCAGCCGCAGCCGCACCGGCTGATCCGGACCCAGCATGTCGCCCGCGGCGATGCGGAACAGCAGTGCGTAGCCGATCTGCCCTCCGGCGCCGGTGATGGTCACGGTGACGGGGGTGGCATCCATTCCTTGAGCCTAGAGGTGCACGGAGGGGCGGTCAGTGTACCGGACCCGGGCGATCGCGGTCCGGCACCCCGGTTTCCCGGGCGCGGAACGGTACCTTGTGAGGCGTGACGTTCAACGACAACGCCCGAGTCGGCGGCAACACGGCCAAGCGCCGTGGCCGCGGCGGCGCCATCGTCGGAGGGGGCATCGCCGGCATCGGCGGCATCGCGGTGCTGCTGCTGAGCATCTTCACCGGCCAGGACTTCACCAGCCTGCTGGGCGGGGCCGGCGCCGGCGGGGCGGCGGAGGAGTCCGCGATCGAGAACTGCGACAGCGGCGCCGACGCGAACGCGAGAGACGACTGCCGCCTGGCCGCCGCATCGCTGAACCTCGACCAGTTCTGGGCGGCGGAGCTGGACGGCTACCGCCAGCCGCAGCTGATCGTGGTGGACGGGTCGACGCCGACTGCGTGCGGCACGGCATCCAACGCCACCGGCCCCTTCTACTGCCCGTCGGAGGAGACCGTCTACGTCGACCCGACGTTCTTCGGCATCCTGCGCGAACAGTTCGGCACGACCGCAGGGCCCCTCGCGCAGCTGTACGTGCTCGCCCACGAGTACGGGCACCACGTGCAGCAGATCACCGGCATCTTCGACCGCTACCCGCCGGGCGACAGCGGCCCCGACAGCAACGGCGTGCGCATCGAGCTGCAGGCGGACTGCCTCGCCGGCGCGTGGGTGGCCGACCTTCCCCGGCAGGTCGATGAGAACGGCGTGCCGTTCATGCAGGCACCGACCGAGACCGAGATCCGCGATGCCCTGGGGGCAGCGGCAGCCGTCGGCGACGACAACATCCAGCGGCAATCCGGCGGCACGGTGAATCCCGAGAGCTGGACCCACGGCTCCAGCGAGCAACGTCAACGCTGGTTCGACACCGGCTACCAGCACGGCGCCCAGTCGTGCGACACCTTCTCTGCATCAGGATCGGAATTGTGAGCGACATCGCGCACCTCGACGGCATCCTCTACCCACCCATCGAGCCGTATGAAACCGGCGAGCTGCTGGTGGGCGAAGGCAATCGCATGTACTGGGAGCAGTCGGGCAACCCCGATGGCAAGCCCGTCGTGTTCCTCCACGGTGGACCCGGTGGCGGCACGTCACCCTGGCAGCGGCGGTTCTTCGACCCCGAGGTCTACCGCATCATCCTGTTCGATCAGCGCGGCTGCGGACGCAGCACGCCGCACGCGAGCAGCCCGGATGCCGACCTTCGTCACAACACCACGTGGCATCTGGTCGCCGACATCGACCTGCTGCGACGCAGCCTCGGCATCGCCCGGTGGATGGTGTTCGGCGGATCGTGGGGCAGCACGCTCGCGCTGGCCTACGCCCAGGCGCATCCGGCCGCGGTGAGCGAACTGGTGCTGCGGGGCATCTTCACGCTGCGCGCCTGCGAGCTGGAGTGGTTCTATGAGGGCGGCGCGTCCTCGATCTTCCCGGATCTGTGGGAGGAGTTCATCGCGCCGATCCCGGTGCTCGAGCGGGCGCACCTCATCGAGGCGTACCACCGGCGACTGAGTGACCCCGATCCGGCCGTGCACGTGCCGGCGGGGGTCGCGTGGTCGCGCTGGGAGGCATCGACGGTGACGTTGCGACCCGACGAGGAGCTCGTCGCGTCGATGTCCGACCCCGCCGATGCCACCGCTTTCGCGCGCATCGAGAACCACTACTTCCTCAACCGCGGCTGGCTGCGCGAGGGGCAGCTGATCGCGGATGCCGGGGCGATCCGCCACATTCCGGGCGTCATCGTGCAGGGCCGGTACGACGTCTGCACGCCGATGATGACGGCGTGGGATCTGCGCCGGGCGTGGCCGGAGGCCGAGTTCGTCGTAGTTCCGGACGCCGGGCACTCCGCCTCCGAACCCGGGATCGCCGCCGCGCTGCGCGCCGCGACCGACCGGTTCGCAGGGGTCGCGGATGCGGTGGCGTCGGGCGGGGCTGGATTCCCGGCGTATGCGGAGGCGTCACAGTCGTGAGCGCCGGGCAGCGCTTCGACTGAGTCTCGCGCCACCGCCGGGGTGGTTCGGTCGTCGCATCCGTCCCGTGGCGGGCGGCGTTGGGTCCGTTCGTGACGACCGAGCGAGGTCGCGGGCCGTCGGGGCGTCGCATCCGCCCCCGTTCGCGGCGCCTGCGGGGACGTTCGTGACGACCGGATGCCGTCGGTCAGCCGCGCCAACCCGCGGCTCGCAGTGCGGCAGCCACCTGACGCACCACCTCACGTGGATGGCGGTCGACCATTTCGTGCGTCAGCCGGACCACGCGCCACCCCGCCTCGGCGTAGGCCTGGTACTTCTCGATGTCCCGGTTCCACTGCTCGCGCGACGTGCGGTGGTGGTCCCCTCGTACTCAACGGCGACGCGGTACGCCGGGTACGCGATTTCGCTGCATCCGAGCCATCGCCCGTGTGCGTCGTACACGTCGACGTCGAGTTGCGGCTCGGGCAGCCCGCCGTTCACCAGCATGAGCCGCGTCTTCGTCTCCGCAGGCGAAGAACTCCCGGTGCGCACCAGCGGAAGCGCCTGGCGCAGCCGATCCACGCCGACACGACGCCCCGCCACGGATGCTGCGGCGAGCTGCTCGATCGTTGCCAGCGGTGGCCCGCTGGGTGGACGGAACCCACCGGGATGGCGCGGCACTCGGACCATCGCGTCGCCGAAGGCCACGAGCTCGGCGAGGTCGAGACGAGCGCCCAGCATGGCCCAGGTCGTCGCGGGGGACGTGACGCGGATGCCGTCGACCGCGTTCACATGCGCGAGCGATGGCCGCACGGCGTGACCATTGACGCCACGGCCACGGGGTGCGCGCCCGGGATGATGCACCGCCACCTCGATGGGGGCGTATGCCGGCAGGCGTAGGGGATACCCGTGGAGCACCGCGGCCGTGCCCAGACAGAGGAACGCCTCCTCGGGCATCACGAGCGCGTACGCCCTGACCCGGGCGCACAGCTCGGCGCGCCGGGAGGCGAACAAGCCGGCATCCGGGACGCCTGCAGCCGGCCGCATCCGGACGCCGTGGAACGGATGGGCGAGGTCCGGCCGGGTCAGTCGCTTGCGGGTAACGCCGAGGGCCGCGGCCTGGGCAACGGTGAAGGCGTCGCCGAGTTCGGAGGGGAGGGGTGTGCGTTGCGGCATCCATCCACCGTGCCGATGGTCGCGGGCCGGCGTGCGCGTCACTGGCCGATCGGGGGATGACTCCGCGCGATCGGGGCCTGTGGAGGAGGCGCACCAGCTTGCGTGCGTGCTGGTGCGCGGCCGTTCGGTCGACGCGAATGCCCCAGTGCGGGCACCCGACGGGTGCGGATGCGGCGACCGAGCGCCGGCGCACGTGGTTCGGTCGTCACGATAGAGCCCGCAGCGGCGATAGGAAGGGTCGAATGGGACGACCGAACAGCAGGCAGCGGGGGCGTTGGGGGCGGGGGAGCGAGGGGAGCGGGGCGGCGCTACGCGCCGAAGGCCTGCAGCAGCGTCACCGACAGGCGCGCGGGGTTGCCGTCCATGCGGAACCGCGTCAGGCCCTCGCTCACGGCGGCCCCGGTGCGGGCGGTGACGAACCACGGCGGCTTCGGCAGCACCGACGGCCGGCCGCCCGCGGCAAGGTTGCCGGCCGACAGCGACGCCGGGAACGGGCGGAATGGCCCGCGCACGACGCTGCGCTCGACCCGATCCAGCAGTCGCGCGTTGTGCACGACGCCGATGCCGCTGGGGGCGTCGGCGAGCGTGCCGCCGGGGAACGCGCCCCACGTGCAGGTCGGGGTGAGAAAGCCCAGCGCCGTCCACGCGTTGATCGCGATGGTCCCGTAGCGCAGCTGCGCCATGGCGCGCTCGAACCCGTCGCCCAGCGCCGTCTGCACGACCGGGTCTACGAGGACATTCGCCCCGAGCGTGCCGGTGAGCCGGTCGTTCGCATGCGCGACGGCGGCGTCGACGAACTCCTGCCCGACACCGGGCAGCTCGACGACCCCGAGCACGGGGGCGAAGTACTCCGTGGTCTCGATCGCCGCGGCATCCTCCCCCTGCGCGTGCACCAGCAGGCGGGTGCCGTCATCGCTGAGTTCGGCGCCGGGATACGCGGATGCCGCGGCAGCCACGCTTGCCTGGCCGTTCGGGTACCAGACCGAGCGCCGGGGCGCCGCGTCGTATGCGGTGCGCAGCGCCGCGAGGAACGCCTCGCGCTGCGGCCAGTCGGAGCTGAGCAGCATCAGCTGGCCGGCGATGCAGTTGTGGCCGCTGTTGTACAGGCGCATCGTCACGACGTGCTCGGCGTGGAAGCGCAGGTCGGCGTCGGACCACTCGCCCGGCACGACGATGATGGGGGACACCCCGCCCAGCTCCGCCGTGATGGGTGTGGTCAGCTGCGGCTCACCCGCCGAGCGCCGGGCGGCGGCATCCGCACCCCGGCCCCACACGATCGCGTCGAACGTCGTGACCGACCCGGTGATGTGCACGTGGTCGATGTCTGGGTGCGTCGTCAGGTACCCGCCCACGTCACCACCGCCTCGGACGATGCGCAGCATCCCGGGCCCGATCAGCGGCGCGAGGGCGCGCTCGAACACCGGCACGAGGACATCCTGGGTCGGGTTGACCTTCAGCAGCGAGACCCGGTTGAACGCGAGCAGCTCGTACAGCACGTCCAGGAACGGGATCGCCGTGACGTTGCCGGCCCCGAGCACCAGTCCCACGCCGCCCGATTCCCCGCGCGCGAGCTGCCCCAGCCCCGCCGTGCGCACCGCGTCGGCGGCCGAGACCCCCGGCTGCAGCCACACCTCGCCGGTGTACCCCGACAGCAGCAGCCGGTCGATCGGCGCGATCGGCAGCACGTGCACGCGCACCCGGCCGCCCGGTGCCTCGTCGATCTTCAGCCCGTCGAGCGGACTCGCGCCGCGGGCGAGCGCGCCGAGCGTGTCGGCGTAGGCGTCGAGCGCGACGAGTGCGGCATACGGTCCGGAGAGCCACTCCTCGCCCCGCAGCGGATGTCCCGGCTCCAGGCCCTTGGACGTCGCGGCGACGTCGGCCCATTCCTCCGCGACGGCCACCACGGCGGCGCGGATGCGGCGCAGCAGCGTGCGGCGCTGCCCGATCGTGAGGCCCGTCCACACCCGGGTGCCGGTGCGGAGGTCCTCGATCGCGGCATCCAGCTTCGCCCGTTCGGCGTCGGCGAGTGCGGAGGCAGCGGCGGGGGAGGCGATGGATGCCACGGGAGCACTCCTTCGGATCGGGAGGTCCAGTTTAGGCGGGGACCGCAGGCGTGCCGGCGGACTCGATGTCGCTGCGGCGCAGCCGGTACCGGGTGAGGGTGACCAGGCTCAGCGCCACCAGCGCGGCGGGAATCACGCTGAAGCTCAGCACGATGCCGTCGACGGCGGCATCCGGCTGGGTGACGCTCTGCCCGGCGGTGCGCTCGACGTAGCCCGTGACGGCCAGCACGATCGACAGGGTCGTCGCGCCCAGCGCGAAGCCGGCGGTCTCGCCCGCCGTCCACACGCCGCCGAACGCTCCGGCCCGGCCGGGTCCGTGGCGGCTCGCGTCGTGCGCGATGACGTCGGGGAGCATCGCCATCGGCAGCGACTGCATGCCCGCGTAGGCGATGCCGGCGACGCCGACCGGGCCGTAGATCCAGGCGCCCGGCGCCCACATCGCGCCGATCGTGGTCAGCGCCGCGGCGGCGAACAGCACGCTCGCGAACACGAACGCGCGCTCCTTGCCGATGCGGCGCGCGATGCGTCCCCACCCGGGGGCGGCGAGCAGCGCGGGGGCGATCAGTGCGACGAACAGCAGCGTGACGGCATCCTCGGATCGCAGCACCCAGGTCGCCAGGTACTGCGCGCCGGCGAGCATCATGCCGGTGGCCAGCGCCTGCAGGCAGAACGTCGCCAGCAGCGCCCGGAACGGCGCGCTGCGGCGCAGCGCCTCGTAGGCGGAGCGGAAATTGTCGCGGATGCCGCCGGCGGGCGTGGTGGCGTCCTTGCCGATCGCCTGCTCGGCGTGCCCGCTGAAGGTGGGGGAGGTCAGTGCGGCCTGCTCCGCCGCCGACGTGCCGCCGGCAGCCATCGCAGAGCGGCGAGTGCGGGTGCGGCCGGCGACTCCGGTTGCCACGAGCATGCCGGCACCGATGACGACCCCCGCGACGATCCCCATCAGGAGGTAGCCGGTGGTCGGGTCGCCGGTCACGCCGCGCAGCAGCGGGCCGCCGGCACCGAACAGCAGGATCGCGAAGGTCAGCACCACCACGCGCCAGGTCAGCAGGGTGGTGCGGGCGTCGTAGTCGCCGGTGAGCTCGGCCGGCAGGGCGATGTAGGGCACCTGGAACAGGCTGAACGCCGTGGCCGTCGCGACGAACGCGACCAGCACCCACAAGGCGCCGAGGGTCGGGCCCAGCTGCGGCGGTGCGGCGAAGGTCAGCGCGAACAGCACCGGCAGCGCGAGCGCACCGACGGCCATCAGCCGGCGGCGCGAGCCGTGGCGGGCGAGGTCACGGTCGGTGAGCGCGCCAATGACGGGGTCGATGAGCACGTCCCAGATCTTCGCGGCAGCGACGATCACGCCGGCGAGCACCGCGGTGACCCCGAGGCTGTCGGTGAGGTAGTACGTCAGCACCAGCCCCGGCAGCGTGGCGAAGCCGCCCGTGCCGATCGAGCCCACCGCGTAGCGGGCGATCGTGCTCCGGGTCAGATCGGCGGATGCCGCGACAGAGCCCATGGGGGCAGTGTAGGGGTCAGATCAGCGAGAGTTCGCGCAGCTTGGCTTCGACGTCGTCGTTGCTGGGCTCGACGTGGTGAGTGGCGTCGGGGTACACCACGACGGGGATGTTGGTGCGTCCCGAGATCTCGCGGGCGACGTCGGCGGCGGCCGGGTCGGTCTCGAGGTCGATGTACTCGTAGCCGACGCCGAGGGCGTCCAGCTGCGACTTGGTGCGGCGGCAGTCGCGGCACCAGTCGGCGCCGAACACGGTGAGGGTGGAGGGCTGAACAGTCATCCCGCCAGCCTAGGGCCGGACGGCTGGGCGTCCGCTCGGTGCCTCAGGGCTCGGCGCGGACGCCTACGGCAGGGCGGTCGGGCGTGACAGCGACGACCGTCGTGCGCTTCGGTGCGTAGACGACGAGCGCGTGGAACACGAAGCGCACGACGAACGCGGCCACCAGTGTCAGGGCTGCAGCCAGCACGCTCGGGATGTTCGTGCTCTCCACCAGCATCCACATGATCGGGATGCGGATGACCGCTTCGAGGTTGTTGAACAGGAAGGACTGGACGAATCGGTGCCGCATGCGGCCGGATTCGGACCGCATGTCGGCGAAGACGAGGTACTCCAGCAGCAGGAAGTTGCCGATGATCGTCAGCTCGCTGGCGATGACCGCCGCGACGACGTACTCGACGCCCAGGCGGATGAGTCCCCACATGATCACGAGGTTCACGATCGCGCCGAACCCGCCCACCAGGGCAAACGCCGACATCCGTCCGAAGCGCAGCATCGTCAGCTGGGTGAGGAAGCGTACGCCCTGCCTGAAGGATGCCTTGGACGCGCCGGCATGACGCTCGGCGAAGTTGAACGGCACTTCGGCGGTGCGCAGCTGCCGGCGGGCGAGTACCTCGAGCAGGATCTTGAATCCGCGGGGGCGCAGTGCCTCGACGTCGAACCCCTCGCGGTCGATGAGGAAGAATCCCGTCATCGGGTCGGAGCAGCCGTGGAGCTTGCGGGGGAACATCGCCTTGGTCAGCAGCGTCGATGCCCGGGATACCGCCGTCCGCGTGGCATCCGCCAGTCCCTTCGACGTGCCGCCGCTGGCATAGCGCGACGCGATCACCACGTCGACGCCGCCCGCCTCGGCGCGCTCGAGCAGCGCCGGGATGGTCTCCGGCGGGTGCTGCAGATCGCCGTCCATGACGAGGCACCATCGCGACTGCGCGTGGCGGAACCCCTCGACGACCGCGCCGCCGAGGCCGGCGATGGGCTCGGCGCGATGAAGCATCCGGACGGGGAAGGGGGAAGCAGCGGCGGCTGCCCGCACGATGGCCGGGGTGTCGTCGGTGGAGTCGTCGACGAACAGCACTTCGAAGTCCCGCTCTCCCATGACCGCGCCGATGCGGGCGAGGAGTTCGACGACGTTCGGACCTTCGTTATAGGTCGGGACGATGATCGTCAGATCCATCGGCGTCCTGTCGTCGGGCGGTCGGGTCGTCCCAGGGTAGCCCGTCAGTCGATGAGCTGCCTGAGGTCGTCCACGGTCATCCCGTAGTTGATGCGGATGCAGGGGAGGGCCAGCTTGTCAGTGCCGGGGCGCACGTATCCCTGCTCGATCGTGCGGGCCAGGTCGAATCCCGCCTGGCGCAGCCCCTCTTTCGCGGTGTCGTTGTAATGGCCGAACGGGTAGGCCACCACTTCTTTCGCGCCCAGGATCTGTGCGGAGGTTTCC
Source organism: Microbacterium sp. zg-YB36 (assembly GCF_024623575.2). Taxonomy (NCBI): domain Bacteria; kingdom Bacillati; phylum Actinomycetota; class Actinomycetes; order Micrococcales; family Microbacteriaceae; genus Microbacterium; species Microbacterium sp. zg-YB36. The sequence goes on along the minus strand of NZ_JANJFD020000011.1, from coordinate 23,840 downwards.
AGGTCGGCGGCGATCTCGGCCGCCGACCAGTTGACGATGCGGCCCTGACCGTTGCCGCCGGCCTCGTGCATGTCGTGCGTGTGGGAGCGCTGGAGCACGTAGGGGTTGGGTGCCGGCTCGGAGCGGAACTTCGTGATGACGAAGGACGTCGTCAGCAACCCCTTCGACTCGATGATCGGGGCTGCCAGTTCGAGCCAGGTGTGGTGGGCATCGTCGTCGGTGATGATCACCGACCGGGCGGGCAGGTACAGGACCCCGTCGATGAAGGCACTGAGCTCATCCCAGGTGGGCAGGTAGAAGCCGCCCGCCGCGATGTAGTCCATGTGCGCCTGGAAGTCGCCGATGTACGCGTAGTTCAGTCGCAGCCAGTCGTCTTCGCCCTCGGGGTTCGTCGTGAACTGGTGGTACATCAGGATCGGGACTGCGGTGTCCTCGGCGGCGACATCGTCGGGTGCCATCCACGCGCCGAACAGGGTGCGCTGACGATCGGTGCAGGTAGCGAGCTTCGAACCGTTGATGCGTGCGGATGCCGCGTGCGCCGCGGCATCCGCTGCCGTCGGGTACCAGCCGGCGAACACGGCACCATCGCGCCGTGGAATGGGCAGCGCGCCGTACAGCTGGCCCTGGGTGACCAGCAGCGGATCGGGCGGGTTGATGTCGAGCTGGAACGTGACAGCGCAGGCGCCGGGGTCCTCGGTTGCGGACAGCAACTGCTCGGCGGAGGTCAGGGCCGGCGGCGGCGGAGCGGCGGTGGCCCGCGGGGGCGCCGGCGTGCTCGGCGGTGCAGGGCGGCCCGCCGCCGTGAGCGGCGGGATCACGACTGCGGCGACCACGGCGATGCCGGCGACCGCCAGCACGGCGATCAGCGCCGCCGCGCGACGGCGTGGGTTCGCTCGCTTAGCCCTCGCCGCATGCCGGGAGGTGGCCATCGTCGCCGCCTTTCGAGCGCCGACCCCAGTGCCGCGCTCGAGGCGAGCCTAGGGTCTCGACGACGTGCGTGCGGAAAAACCTCACCCGATGGCTTCGTCGCGGCATCCGGGCGTTAACGTCAAAGGCCCCCCTCCCAGTAGAAGCCTGGAAGAAGGGCCAGTGGCTCCGACGGGCGTCGATCCCGTGACCTCACGATTTTCAGTCGTGCGCTCTACCAACTGAGCTACAGAGCCGCGCGGCGGTGCGATGACTGCCGCGTCCGACACGAGAGGCCCTCTCGAAAGAGGGCCCGTCGCTGTGGAGCGACCCTGACGGGACTTGAACCCGCGACCTCCGCCGTGACAGGGCGGCACGCTAACCAACTGCGCTACAGGGCCATGCATATTCAATTGTAGGTGTGACCCCAACGGGATTCGAACCCGTGCTACCGCCGTGAAAGGGCGGCGTCCTAGGCCGCTAAACGATGGGGCCGAGTGAGCCCGTTGGGACGAACCCGGTGCTCATGCTTACCGACGACCAAGCATAAGCATTGCTGGGGCAAAACACCAATCGAGGGCGCGTCCTCCGCGTGCCGAGGGAGTCGAGGGCCCACGATGGGCCGAGAGGCAGCCTGGTCCGGCCGCAGAAAACCCCTGCTCAACGTTGCAGATGGGGCTGTTGTTGCTACTGTGAATACGCCTTGGTTCCCCCGACGAGGCGAAGAGATGAGGTGCCGCGTGCGTTTCCCGCGCAAGGAAACCCCCGAAGACTGCGGCTGCGCCCCAACCCCGGCTGAGCAGCGTGCGCTTGCCAGCGGCATCACCCGCCGCGGCGTCCTGACGGTCGGCGCCTTCGGCCTGGTCGCTGCCAGCGCGCTCGCCGCACCGTTCGTGCCCGCCGCCTTCGCCGCAAGTTACCCCTCGTGGGACGACGTGCAGCGCGCGAAGCAGAACGAGGCGGCCAAGAACGCCGAGATCACGCGCATCGAGAAGCTCATCAGCGACCTCACGGCCGACGTCGCACACAAGCAGGCCGAGGCCGAGCGCCTGGGCCTGGAGTACCAGGCAGCACAGGAGGCGTTCGAAGCCGCTGTGGATCGCGCCGAGTCACTGCAGGCGCAGGCGGATGCCGAAGAGGCTCGGGCACTGGAGGCGGCGCAGAAGGCCGGCCAGGTCGCCGCGCAGCTGTACCGCAACGGCGGCGGCGACACCTCGCTCCAACTGTTCTTCTCGGGCTCGGCCGCAACGGCCGACGACCTGCTGGCCCGGCTCGGCACGATGGACAAGCTCCTCGCCGCGAACCAGGCCGTCTACACCGACGCCGTCAGTGCCCGCGACAACGCGCAGAGCCTGAGCGATCAGGCATCCGTCGCCCGCGAAGAACGTGACCGCCTCAAGTCCGAGGCCGAGATGAAGATGGTGCAGGCGCAGGCTGCCGCCGAAGCCGCGCAGGCGGCACTCGCGCTGCAGACCGAGCACCAGGCGACACTGCAGGCACAGCTCGCGGCGCTGCGGGACACCACCGCGCAGACCGTCGCCGGTTACCAGGCCGGCGTCGAGGCCGAACGCCTGGCCCGTCTCGAGCGCGAGCGACTCGCGAAGATAGAAGCCGAACGCAGGGCCGCCGAAGAGGCTGCCAAGAACAACGCCGGTGGCGGTGGCGGTGGCGGTGGTGGCGGCGGTGGCGGTGGCGGTGGCGGCGGTGCTGCACCCGGCGGATCCGGTGGCGGTCAGGGCTGGGTACGCCCGCACGGCGGATGGATCAGCTCGGGGTTCGGCGGTCGTGACAGCATCTGCTCCGACAGCGGCTGCAGCGGAAGCGGCCACCGCGGCATCGACTTTGCGAACGGCTGTGGCTCGCAGATCTACGCCGCAGCGGCCGGCCGTGTGATCCACGCGTCATTCAGCTATGGCGGTTGGGGCAACTACGTCAAGATCGACCACGGCGGCGGCATCGTCACCGGCTACGCGCACATCCGCCCGCAGGGCTTCGCCGTGGGCGTCGGTCAGAACGTCGGAGCCGGCCAGGTCATCGCGTACGCGGGCAACACCGGGGTCTCGTCGGGCTGCCACCTCCACTTCGAGGTGTATGACGACGGGGTGCGGCGCGATCCGGCACCGTTCTTGCGCGCCCGCGGCGTCTCGGTCTAGCAAACGACGAAGGGCGGATGCCGCAGCACCCGCCCTTCACAACGCTCGCCGTCAGACGGTCTTGGGCGCTTCGCCCTCACCCTGCGTGCGGGTCTGCTCGTCGTGCTCCTGGAACCGCACGAACGATTCGGCCACGAGTCGCTCTGCCTCTGCGGCATCCGCCCACTCGTCGACCTTGACCCACTTGCCGGGCTCCAGGTCCTTGTAGTGCTCGAAGAAGTGGTTGATCTCGCCCTTGGTCCACTCGTCGAGGTCGGACACGTCCTGGACGTGCGCCCAGCGCGGGTCCTTCGCGAGCACCGCGACGACCTTGTCGTCGCCGCCTGCTTCGTCGCTCATCTTCAGGACGCCGACGGGGCGCACCTTCGCCATGACGCCGGGGTACAGGTCGCGGTCCAGCAGCACGAGGACATCCAGCGGGTCGCCGTCCTCGCCGAGGGTGTTCTCGAAGAACCCGTAGTTGGCGGGGTAGCCCATCGGGGTGAACAGCACGCGGTCCAGGTACACCCGGCCGGTGCCGTGGTCGACCTCGTACTTCACGCGGCTGCCGCGCGGGATCTCGATGACGGCGTCGTACGCGCCCATAGCTGGTGCTCCTTCAAGACAGGGGTGGGATGCGGCGACCAGCCTAGTCGCGGGCGCGTCGGACCATAACTCAGGAAGAAACCGGGGTGCCGCGGCCTGGTGGGGCCCCGACGGGGCGGTTTTCCTGAGTTGTGACCCGATCCGGCGTGCACAACGTCGCTGATCCGGCGCCGGGGCCGCCGGAAACCGCCCCCGTGGGGACTGCGCGGCCCGGTTTGGCGACGTTGTGCACGGCGTGGGGCGGCTACCGTTGTCGCGTGCCGTCCCTCAGCCCCGCCGTCGCCGAGATCCGCCGTGCCGTGCGCGCCGCACTGCAGCCGTTCGCCGGGTCCGGCACCGTCGTGGTTGCCCTCTCCGGCGGCGCCGATTCGCTGGCGCTGGTCGCGGCCACCGCGTTCGAGGCACCGAAGCTCGGGCTGACGGTGCGCAGCGTCACCGTCGACCACGGCTTGCAGGACGGCTCGGCTGAGACGGCAGCGGATGCCGCGCGCGCGGCAGCCGCGCTGGGCATCGACGCCACGGTGGTCGCCGTCACCGTCGACGGACCCGGCGGCCCCGAGGCCGCAGCCCGCGACGCCCGTTACCGTGCCCTTGCGCAGGCGGCGCAGGGCGCCGCGGCTGTGCTGCTCGGGCACACCCTCGACGACCAGGCCGAGACCGTGCTGCTGGGCCTTGCCCGCGGGTCGGGTGCGGCGAGCCTGGCCGCCATGGCGCCCGCCCGCCGCGACGAGGCGACCGGGGTGCTGTGGCTGCGCCCGCTGCTGGCGGTGCGCCGCGAGACGGTGCGGGCGGCGTGCGAAGCGATCGGGCTGACGCCGTGGCAGGACCCGCACAACTCCGACACCCGGTTCGCCCGCGTGCGAGTGCGTGAGCGGGTGCTGCCGATGCTCGAGGCTGAGCTCGGCCCCGGCGTCGCCGAGGCGCTCGCCCGCACCGCCGAGCAGCTGCGCGAAGACGCCGAGGCCTTCGCCGAGATGATCGACGAGACGATCGAAGACATCGTGCAGCCGGCCGAGGCGGGCATCGCGGTGTCGGTCGCGGCGCTGGCCGCGAACCCGCCGGCGCTGCGCCACCGCATCATCCGCCACGTCGTGGCCAGCGAATTCGGGGTCTCCCTCACCCGCACGCAGACCCTCGAGGTGGCGCGGCTGGTCACCGATTGGTCCGGTCAGGGACCGATCGACCTCCCAGGATGCCGCGCCCGTCGCCGCGACGGTCTGGTCGAGTTCACGGCGGGTCCGGCGGATACCTACACTTGACCCATGCGTGCAGCTGACATCTCGGACCAGCTTTCGACCATCCTCGTCACCGAGGAGCAGATCCGGGAGAAGCTCGACCAGCTCGCGGCGCAGGTCGATGAGGACTACGCCGGCAAGGACCTGCTGCTGGTGGGCGTGCTCAAGGGAGCGGTCATGGTCATGGCCGACTTGGCCCGGTCGCTGCAGAGCGACATCACGATGGACTGGATGGCGGTGTCCTCCTACGGTGCCGGCACGAAGTCCAGCGGCGTCGTGCAGATCCGCAAGGACCTCGACACCGACCTGCACGGCAAGCACGTGCTGATCGTCGAGGACATCATCGACTCCGGTCTCACCCTCAGCTGGCTGCTGGAGAACTTCGCCTCCCGCGGGGCGGAGTCCATCGAGGTGCTGGCGCTGCTGCGCAAGCCGGAAGCGGCCAAGGTCGAGATCGACTGCCGCTACGTCGGCTTCGACATCCCGAACGAGTTCGTCGTGGGTTATGGCCTGGACTACGCCGAGCGCTACCGCAACCTGCGCGACGTCGCGGTGCTCGCCCCGCACGTCTACGCCTGAGCACCCCCCTATTCAGCCCTGGGCGAATGCACAGATCGTCCGTGGCGCGGCGCGGTAGCCTGATTCCCTGTCGCCCGTCCCTGTGCACGGGTTGCTCTCCGACGAAAGGGATCGGGCGTCGGCCCGCACCATGGACTTCAAGAAGATCACTCGCAACCCGCTGATCTACATTCTGCTGGTCGGCGTGCTGCTGCTGGTCGGGTTCTCGCTCATCTCCAGCCTCGGCGGGGCGAAGCAGATCACGACCCAAGAGGGCTTGGAGCTGCTCAAGGGCGGCACGGTCACCGAGGTGCTCAACACCGACGGCGACCAACGAGTGGACATGACGCTGTCCGAACCCCACGACGGGGCGACCGACGTGCAGTTCTACTACGTCGAGGCCCGTGCCGACGAGGTCATCAGCGCGATCGATGCCGCCGAGCCCAAGGACGGCTTCAACGACGCCGTGCCGCGTGCGACCTGGTTCGACGGCTTCATCTCGCTGTTCCTGCCGATTCTGCTGCTGGGTCTGCTGTTCTGGTTCCTGCTGTCGTCTGCCCAGGGCGGCGGCGGCAAGGTGATGCAGTTCGGCAAGTCGCGCGCCAAGCTGGTCACCAAGGAGACTCCCACCGTCACGTTCCAGGACGTCGCGGGCGCCGACGAGGCGATCGAGGAGATGCAGGAGATCAAGGACTTCCTGAAGGACCCGGCCCGCTTCCAGGCCGTCGGCGCCCGCATCCCCAAGGGCGTGCTGCTGTACGGTCCTCCCGGAACCGGCAAGACCCTGCTCGCCCGCGCCGTCGCCGGTGAAGCGGGCGTGCCGTTCTACTCGATCTCGGGTTCGGACTTCGTCGAGATGTTCGTCGGCGTCGGCGCCAGCCGCGTGCGTGATCTGTTCACGCAGGCCAAGGAGAACGCCCCCGCGATCATCTTCATCGACGAGATCGATGCCGTCGGTCGTCACCGCGGTGCCGGACTCGGCGGCGGTCACGACGAGCGCGAGCAGACGCTCAACCAGATGCTCGTCGAGATGGACGGCTTCGACCCCAAGGCGAACGTCATCGTCATCGCGGCCACCAACCGCCCCGACATCCTCGACCCCGCGCTGCTGCGCCCCGGCCGCTTCGACCGGCAGATCGGTGTGGATGCCCCCGACCTCAAGGGCCGACTGAAGATCCTCGAAGTGCACGGGCGCGGCAAGCCGCTCGCCGACTCGGTCGACCTCGAGGTCGTCGCGCGCAAGACGCCCGGGTTCACGGGCGCGGATCTGGCGAACGTGCTCAACGAGGCCGCGCTGCTGACGGCGCGCTCCAACGCGCAGCTGATCGACATGCGGGCCCTCGACGAGGCCATTGACCGCGTGATCGCCGGCCCGCAGCGGCGTACCCGCGTGATGAAGGACAAGGAAAAGCTCATCACCGCGTACCACGAGGGCGGCCACGCCCTGACGGCGGCGGCGATGAACCACACCGATCCGGTGACCAAGGTCACGATCCTGCCGCGCGGCAAGGCTCTCGGCTACACGATGGTGCTGCCGCTGGACGACAAGTACTCCATCACGCGCAACGAGCTGCAGGACCAGCTCGCCTACGCGATGGGTGGCCGCGTCGCCGAGGAGGTCATCTTCCACGACCCCACCACCGGCGCCTCCAACGACATCGAGAAGGCGACGAGCATCGCCCGCAAGATGGTCACCGAGTACGGCATGACCACCGAGGTCGGCCCGGTGAAGCTGGGAGCGGCATCCGGTGAGATGTTCCTCGGGCGAGACATGGGGCACGGCCGCGACTTCTCGGAGTCGGTCGCCGAGCGCGTCGACATGCAGGTGCGGGACCTGATCGAGCAGGCGCACAACGAGGCGTACCAGGTGATCAACGAGAACCGCGACGTGCTCGACAAGCTCGCGCTGGCGCTGCTGGAGAAGGAGACCCTCGACCACATCGAGCTGGCCGAGATCTTCAAGGACATCACGCACCTGCCGCCGCGTCCGCAGTGGCTGTCCAGCAGTGAGCGACCGGTGTCGCCGCGGCCGCCGGTCGAGGTGCCGCGCCGCCGTGAGGACGCCGGGCTCGCCGCCGCGGTCGAGGCCGATGAAGCGGTCGAGAAGGCCACTCGTCGCCGTCCCACCGGGCAGGCACGACCCGCAACCGCGTAGGCTCGGGGTGTGTCCGTCGACCGTGATCGCGTGTCCGCCCTGGTGCGGGAATTGCTCGTTGCGATCGGGGAGGATCCCGACCGTCCGGGCCTGCGGTTGACGCCGCAGCGCGTGGCCGACACCTACGCCGAGTTCTTCGTCGGCGTGGGCGCCGATCCCGCCGAGCCCCTCGCGCACACGATCTCGGTCTCGCGCGGTCCTGCCCCCGACACGCTGCCGTCGGGCGCGGTGATGCTGCGCGACATCCGCTTCCGTTCCATCTGCGAGCACCACCTGCTGCCGTTCGCCGGGCACGCCCACATCGCGTACCTCCCCGGAGAACAGGTCGTGGGGTTGGGCGCCCTCCCCCGGGTCGTCGACATCCTCGCGTCCCGCCCGCAGGTGCAGGAGCGGCTGGGCGAGCAGGTGGCCGACACGATCGCCGGCGCCATCGACGCCCGCGGCGTGCTGGTCGTGCTCGACGCCACGCATCAGTGCGTCACGATGCGCGGTGGCAGGCAGCCGGATGCCTCGACGGTGACGGTGGCCGCCCGCGGCGAGATGACCGACCCGGCGGCGCGCACCGAGGTCATGGCACTGCTGGCGGGGAGCCGTCGGTGACCGTCGTGATGGGAATCGTCAACGTGACCCCCGACTCCTTCAGTGACGGCGGGCGGTACGCCCAGACGGATGCCGCGATCGCCCACGGCCTGCAGCTGGTCGCCGGCGGTGCCGACATCGTCGACGTGGGCGGCGAATCGACCCGCCCCGGGTCCGGGCGCGTCACCGCGGCGGTCGAGCAGGAGCGGGTGCTGCCGGTCGTGGCGGCCCTGGCCGCCGCGGGGGTCGTGGTCAGCATCGACACCATGAACGCCGACACCGCCGCCGCTGCCGTGGCCACCGGGGCGCGGATCGTCAACGACGTCTCCGGCGGGCTGGCCGACGACGCCCTGTTCGCCGCTGTCGCCGTCACCGACGCCGAGCTGGTCATCGGCCACTGGCGCGGCCACTCCACCGACATGTACGCCGGGGCGCACTACGCCGACGTCGCCGGCGAGGTCGTGGCCGAGCTGCGCGCCCGGGTGGCGGCGGCCCGCGCCGCCGGCATCCCGACCGAGCGCATCGTCGTCGATCCCGGCATCGGCTTCGGCAAGCGGGGGGACCAGAACTGGCAGGTGCTTTCACGGCTCCCCGAGCTGGTGGCGCTGGGCCCCCGGGTGCTGGTGGGCACGAGCCGCAAGCGCTTCCTGCTCGAGGCGCTCGACGCGCTCGAGACGCTCGAGCCTCCGGATGCCGCCGGGCACGAGGACGATCAGCGGCGGCGCGATCTTGCGACCGCCGTCACCAGTGTGCTGGCGGCGCAAGCAGGGGCGTGGGCGGTGCGCGTGCACGATGTCGCCGCCACGCGCGACGCGCTGCGCGTGGCGCGCGCCTGGCAGGAAGGAGTCGCTTCGTGAGCGACCTCGACGAGATCGCCGTCACCGGCATCCGCGCGTTCGGACATCACGGGGTGTACCCCGACGAGCGCCGCGACGGGCAGGAGTTCGTCGCCGACGTGGTGCTTCACCTGTCGACCGAGCGGGCCGCGGCCAGCGACGACGTCGCCGACACCGTGCACTACGGCGAGCTGGCCGAACAGGTCGCGGCCATCCTCGCCGGTGACCCGGTGGACCTGCTCGAGACGCTCGCGGCGCGCATCGCGGACGCCGTCCTTGCCCGTGACCTCGTGGAGCGCGTGCGGGTGACGCTGCACAAGCCCGCCGCACCCATCCCGGTGCCGTTCGACGACGTGACCGTGACCATCACCCGCGGGAGGATGCCGTGAACCGCCGACTCGCGCAGGGCATCTCGGCGGACACCGAGACGCCGCCGGTCCCGCCGAGCGTCGCCGTCGTCGCGCTGGGGGCGAACCTGGGTGACCGCGCCGCGACGATGACCGAGGCGGTGCAGCAGCTGGCGCGGATGCCGCTGACGACCGAGATCATCGCGTCGGCACCGATCGAGACCGTCGCGTTGACCGCCGACGGCCCCGATCCGCAGGCGCCGGCGTATCTCAACGCCGTCGCGCTGGTGCACACCCGGCTGGCACCGAGTGTGCTGCTGGAGTACCTGCACGCCATCGAAGCCCACCACGGTCGCCCCCCGCGCGACCGGGACGCCGCGCGGTGGCAGTCGCGCACGCTGGATCTGGACCTCATCACCTACGGTGATGTGCGCAGCGCCGACCCGGCGCTGCTGCTGCCGCACCCCCGCGCGGCGGAGCGCGACTTCGTGCTGCGCCCATGGTTGACCGTGGACCCCGACGCGGAGCTCCCCGGATACGGCAGGGTGGCCGAACTGCTGCAACGGCTGCGGGACACCGCGGCGGAGGAGTACTCGTGAAACGCACCGGCGCCGGCATCCTGGCCGTCACCGCCCTGCTGGGCCTGGGCGCCGGGTTCCTCGTGGACCAGGCCCTCACCGCGAGCGGGCGGTCCACGTTCTCGCCGTCGCTGATGCTGCCGGTGCTGCTGGTGGCCCTCGGGGCCCTCCTCATCGTGTTCGCGCTGCCGATCGCTCGCGCGACGCGTGGGACCGCCCCCGACGGGGCGCGGCCGGTGAACCCGTTCCAGGCGCTGCGGATCGCGATGCTCGCCAAGGCCTCCAGCATCGTCGGGGCAGGGGTGGCCGGTTTCGCGCTGGGACTCGGTGCCTTCTTGGCCTCCCGGCCGGCCGAACCCTCGTTAGGCTCGGTGGCGACGATCCTCGCGACGGTGATCGGCGGCGCGATCCTCGTGGCGGCAGGACTGGTCGCCGAGCAGCTGTGCACCATCCGGAAGGACGACGATGACCAACCCCCCGCACCCGGGCCCGGCGCCACTCCCTCCCACCACTGACGGGGGCGTGACCGCGCCGGGGATCGACAGTGCGCTCGACGCCGGCACGTACAACCGGCTGATCGAACCGGGCAGCGAGAACCGGCTCGCGCTGGAACGCGGGGTGTGGCACCAGATCTCCCGTAAGTACCTGTGGGTGCAGCTGATCGCCAACGGTGCCATCCTGCTGATCATCGTCGTCGCGATGCTGGTGCTCGCGCTCGCGCTGCAGCAGACGTGGGCGTTCATCCCCGGCGGCATCCTCACCGTCATCATGGTGTGGACGATCGCGATCCTGCCCCGCCAGGTGCGCGCGATCGGTTATCAGCTGCGCGACGACGATCTCGTCTTCCGCCGCGGCATCCTGTGGCAGCGCATGGTCGCGGTGCCGTACGGGCGGATGCAGCTGGTCGACATCACGCACGGACCGCTGGACCGCGGGTTCGGCATCGCCCAGCTGAAGTTCGTCACCGCCGCCGCCACGACCGGGGTGACGATTCCCGGCCTGTCGCAGCAGGCCGCCGAGGCGCTGCGCGACCACCTCATCGCCGTCGCCGAGAGCCGGCGCACGGGCTTGTGACGGATCCCGCGATGACCGACCAGGACACTTCCCCGCCGCCGGCACTCGTTCGTTCGCCGCTCAGTGACGGCGAATGGCACCGCGTGCACCCACTGACTCCGCTGCTGCGCGGCGGGCTCGCCCTTATCGTGGTGGTCGGTGTGATCGTGGCGAACCTCCGCGACCGGCTCATCGCGCTGTTCGTCCCCGGGATGGGGGAGGACGAGGCTGGGGAGTGGGACACCGGCGACGCCATCGACTGGGTGCTCGCCAACAACCTGCTGGTCGTGGCGCTGCTGATCCTGCTCGCGGTCATCCTCGCGCTCGTGGCCGGGTTCTACCTGTCCTGGCGGTTCCACACCTTCCGCATCACCGACGACGACGTCGAGGTGAAAAGCGGCATCTTCTTCCGCACCCAGCGGCGCGCGCCGCTGGACCGCGTGCAGGGCGTCAACCTCACCCGCCCGATGGTCGCGCGGCTGCTGGGGATGGCCAAGCTCGAGGTCGTCGGTGCCGGCACCGACTCCAACGTCAAACTCGACTACCTCACCACGACGAACGCCGAAGAGGTGCGCGCCGACATCCTGCGGCTGGCCTCCGGCCGGCGCCTGGGCGACGCGGCATCCGCCCGCGCCGGCGGCTCGCTGTCGCAGACGGTCAGCCGGGGGCTGACCGGACTCATCGAGGGCGATGACCAGGCATCCAGCGCCCCCGAATCGGTCGTGCACATCCCGGCCGGCCGCCTCGTGGCATCCCAGATCATCAGCCCCGCCACAGTGGGGCTGCTGCTCGGCGTGATCGCCGTCATCATCGGTGCCGTCGCCGGGGTGCCGTGGCTGCTGCTGAGCTTCGTGCCGGCGCTCATCGGTTTCGGCGCCTACTGGATCCGCCAGATCGTGCGGTCGCTGCGGTACTCGATCGCGCCGACCCCCGACGGCGTGCGCATCACCTTCGGCCTGCTGACCACCGTCACCGAGATCGTGCCGCCGGGCCGGGTACATGCGCTCGAGGTGAGCCAGTCGATCCTGTGGCGCGGCTTCGGCTGGTGGACCATCAAGATGAACCGGCTCACCGGGCGCAGCGCCGCGGACACCACGACGGACCAGTTCACCACGGTGCTGCCGGTGGGCACCTACGCCGACGTGGAGCGGGTGCTGCACCTGCTGCTGCCCCACATCGCCGACGGCGATCTGCCGGCGCTCGTGCGTCAGGGGGTCGACGGTCCGGCCGAGGGCGACCCGTTCACGACCACCCCGAAACGCGCCCGCATCATCCGGCTGCTGTCCTGGCGGCGCAACGGCTTCGTGCTGACCGACGACCTGCTGCTGCTGCGACGCGGCGCGATCTGGCGCAAGCTCGCCATCCTGCCGCTGGCGCGGCTGCAGAGCGTGGCGATCCATCAGGGACCCCTGGACCGGCTGCTGCGCGTCGCCGCGGTACGAGGCCACATCGTCACCGGACCCGTCTACGCCAACGTCTCCGCGATCGACCGCGACGACGCGCTGGGCGTGTTCGACGCCGTGGCCGCCGCCGCCGTGCGCGCGGCCGCGACCGACCGCTCGCACCGGTGGGCGGGGGAGGACGACCCGGACCCGCAGGTGCCGCCGATGCTGCGGCGGGTGCGGCCACCCGACCCGGAGCGGCGCGATGCGCTTCCGCCGACCTCCGAGCGCCCGGAGGCGCGGCCGCCGGATGCCGTGCTGCCGGAGGACCCGCGATGATGCGCAGCTCGCGACTCGGGGTCGGGGTGATCGGCGCCGGCCGGGTGGGACCGGTGATCGGTGCGGCGCTGGCCGGCGCCGGACACGCGGTGGTGGGCATCACCGGCGGATCCGACCCCGATCGGGTCGAGGCGATCCTGCCCGGCGTGCCGGTGCTGGATGCCACCGAGGTCGCTCGCCGCAGCGAGCTCGTGGTCATCGCGGTTCCGTCGGCGGAGCTTCCCGGCCTGGTGCAGGGCCTCGCCGATGTCGGCGCGTGGCAGATCGGCCAGCTGGTGCTGCACACCGATCCCTCGTACGGCTTCGGGGTGCTCGCTCCGGCCGCGTCGAAGGGCGCGATCCCGCTCGCGCTGCATCCGGCCATCACCTTCACCGGCACCTCGATCGATGTGCGCCAGCTCGTCGACGCCCACGCCGCGGTGGCGGCGCCGGCGGCCGTGCTGCCGATCGCGCAGGCGCTGGCGGTGGAGCTCGGTTGCGAACCGGTCGTCATCGCCGAAGAGGATCGCGCCGCCTACGCCGAGGCGATCGCGACGGCCACCGAGTTCTCGCGGTCGATCGTGGCGCAGTCCACCGCCCTTCTCGCGCAGGCGGGCGTGGTCAATCCCGGCAGCTACTTGGCCACGCTCGTGCATTCCACGATCGATCAGGCCCTCACCGCCGCCGGCCGGGGCGCCGCGGAGGACGGGCTCAACTCGCTGGGCTGAGCCGAAGCCTCACCCGAGGTCCACGGCGTGGTGGTCGGTCACATCCGCCGTCTCGTCCTCGGGTTTGCGGCCGGTCGGGCCGGCGACGGCGATCGTGAACGTCTGCACGATCGGGTCGGGCAACCCCACCATGCGCACATCGCAGACCAAGGCGCCGCGCTCGCACGGCACGCTCCAGCGCAGCGCGGAGCCGTCGGTCGCCCCGACCACCCGCTGCTCGAGCGGCGCCAGGTCGGGGCGCACCGGTCCGACCTGGGCCAACGCCGCACGCAGGCGCTGCTCGCGCACCGGCTCGGGGACGTCCCGCAGCACGTTGCGGGCCAGGAGCGCTCCGGCATCCGACAGCGGCCGGCCCGTGCGCAGCAGCAGGTCGATGCGGCGGGCGGCGGCGATGGTCTGCCGCCAGGGCCGCACGACGGCCGACGGCGCGTCGATGCGGCCCAGCACGTCGCCGAGCAGGGCGCCGGCGACACCGCCCGCACCGAACGCGTCGCTGTTGCCGAACACGACGACCCCGATGCCGGTGGCCGGGTGCCACCGCATGTGCGAAGAGAAGCAGGGAAGCCCCCCGGCGTGCTGCACGATGCGGCCGAAGCGCCGGTCGTGCTCGATCATGAGCCCGTACCCGTAGCCGGCCCCGTCGAGGTCGCGGCCGGCGAACCTGCTGCCGCCGGCGGGCATCAGGGCGCGGGCCGTCTGCATCTCGCGGCGGGACGCGGCGCCGAGCACATCGGGCGCGGCGGGGTCGTCTCCGAACGCCGAGCCGAGGAACTGCATCCACGTCGCGATGTCGTCGACGGTGCTGAACAGGCTGCCGATGCACGCCAGCGCGCCCGAGCCGACATAGGGCTCCGGGGTGAACGTGGCGCCGTCGTCGAACGTCCGGAAGCCCGCGGCCAGGTCGGTGCCGGTGGGATAGTCCCCGGCGTCGGGGCGCGTGTGGGTCAGGCCCAGCGGTTCGAGGATGCGCTCGCGCACGACGCTCTCCACGTCGCGCCCGGTCACCGCCTCGATGGCGCGGCCGACGAGCGACTGGCCGATGTTGGAGTACTGGTACTCGGTACCAGGCCGCGCCGACAGCGTCAGCCCGGCGGCCACGAGGGTGGCCATCTGCTCGCGGGAGTCGCCCAGATGGTCATCGCCCCACGGATTGTCTTCGGCGAGCCCGCCGCGGTTGGACAGCAGGGCGTCGAGCGTCGTCACCGCGGGCGCGCCGTCGAACCGCGCCGCGGCCAGGCCCGGCACGAGGCGATCGGCCGGGGCATGCAGGTCGAGCAGCCCCTCGTCCCGCAGCGACAGCGCGGTGGCTGCCAGGAAGCTCTTGGACATCGACGCGATGCGAAAGACGGTGCGCCGACCGCTGGCGACGCCGTCCCGTCGCGGCTGGCCGTGGCGGGCCACGGCGATTATCCGGCCGCGGTGGGAGACGGCGGCGATGCACGCCGGCGCCCTGCGGATCGTGTCGGCATCCAGGTGATCGGCCAGTGCGGCCTCGGCCTGCGCAGCCCACTCAGCGGGCGCTTCGGCAGGCGGAACGGCATGGCGGATGCCGACGGTGCGGTGCCCGGTCATGAGAGGGGTGCCCCGACCGCTGCGCAGTCGTCGGCTGCGATCGCGGTGGTGGCCAGGCGGGCATCGGCGGCGGCACGCACCTCGGCGGCGAACGCGCCCGTGAGCGCGCGACTGACCCGCGTGTTGTGTTCGTCGACGGCGCGCGCGGCATCCACCAGCTCCGCCACCGGCCGATCCCCTGGCGCCGGCGTGGTCGGCTCCTGCCAGTTCTGCAGGTCGTCGGCGCACACCTCGGGGTGGAACTGCACCCCCCGCACGTGCCGGCCGAGCCGGAACGCCTGGTGCGCGACGGCGTCGCTGGATGCGAGCAGGACGGCGTCCGGCGGCAGTGCCGTGATCATGTCCTGATGGTTCTCGATCATCGGTGCCCCGGCGCCGAGGGCTTGCATGACCGGGTCCGCCCGGCCCGCCGCGGAGGTGGTGATCGCGGTCGCGCCGCGCTCCTTCGGCCCGAACGACGCGCGCACTTCGCCGCCGGCGACGTGTGCCAGCAGCTGTCCGCCCAGGCACACGCCGAGGGTCGGCAGGTCGGCATCGATGGCCCGCCGCGCGAGCTGCCGCTCCTGCGCGAGCCAGGGCGCCTGGTCGTCCTCGTCGGGCATGAGTCCGCCGCCCAGCAGCAGCAGTCCGTCGTAGCCGGCGATGTCACCGGGCAGGCCGTCGGCACCGCGCACCAGCTCGACGGCGATGCCCTCCTCCTCGAGCCACCGGCTGAGACGCCGCGGACCGGAGGAATCGTCGTTCTGCACCGCCAGCACGCGGGGGCGCGCCGCGGCACGCGCCGCGGTGTCGACGGCGCAGGTCAGCGCCGCAGCTGACGGGGGTGCGGCGCGGCCGGCGAGGAACGCGAGGTGATCGACATCCGACGCCGCCAGCACGCGCAGCACGTTGCCGTGGGCCAGGGCCTCCAGCTCGCCCTGCGACCAGCCGCGGCGGCGCAGTTCGGCCAGCAGATCCTGGTACGTCGACACGTCGTGGAGCCCGGTGGGCATGGCATCCGTTCCGTCGTAGTCGGCACCGAGACCGACCGCGTGCACTCCCGCGACGGCGCGGACGTGCTCGATGTGGTCGGCGACCTGCGAGATGCCCACCTCGGGCGCGGGACCCTGCTGGCCGGCGAGCACCCAATCGCGACGCGCCTGGGACACGAACGAGGGGACGAAGGCCACCATGACCACGCCGCCGCCGGCGCCGATCGCGGCCAGCACGTCGTCGGGCACGTTGCGAGGGTGATCGCACAGCGCAAGCGCTGCCGAGTGGCTGACGATCACGGGGCGGATGCTCACCTGCAGCGCGTCGCGCATCGTGCTCGGCGCCACGTGCGCGAGGTCCACCAGCACGCCGATGCGGTTCAGTTCGCGTACGACCTCGCGCCCGAACTCGCTCAGCCCGCCGTGGCGCGCGACGTCGGTGGCGGAGTCAGCCCAGTCCGTCGTCAGCGACCACGTGAGAGTGAGGTAGCGCGCCCCCAGCCGGGCGTACTGGCGCAGCACCGCGAGCGAGCCGTTCAGCTGCGCACCGCCCTCGACGCCGATGAGGCAGGCCAACCGTTCCGCCGCCATCGCGGCGCGCACGTCGGCGGCGGTTCGGGCGAACGCGAGCCGGCCGGGGTGGTCGCCGACCAGCCGGTGCACGAAGTCGATCTGTTCCAGGGTCGCGGTGACCTGCTCGGCGCCCGTCAGCACGGGGTCCACCCACACCGACCAGAACTGCCCCGCCACGCCGCCGGCAGCCAGCCGCGGCAGGTCGGTGTGCAGCTGCGGCACAGCACCGCGCAGCCCGCTGGTGTCATAGCCGCGGTGTTCGCGGCTGGCCCAGGGGAGGTCATTGTGCCCGTCGATGACAGGGATCATGTCGTCACGCCCTCCGCGCGTCCAGGTGATTGCGCAGCCGCGCCGTCGTCACGTCGTCGACCGGACACGGCGCCCCGTCGATCGACCGTACCGCCGCGGCCCCTCGCACACTCGAGCACAGCCACGCCGCGTCGGCGCGCAGCAGGTCGGGAACCATCAGCGGTCGCGTCGACACGTGCTCGCCCCAGGCTCGGAGACCCGCGAATACGTCCGCCTGCGTCGTTCCGGGCAGGACGCCCAGTTCGGCCGGCGGGGTGACGTACTCGCCGTCGATCCGCGCGACCAGGGTCGAGGTCGGCCCCTCCAGAACGAACCCGTCGCTGCTGACGAAGACGACGTCCTGCGCGCCGCGGCGGGCGGCTTCCCGCAGCGCTGCCATGTTGATCGCGTACGAGAGCGTCTTGGCGCCCTGCAGCAGCCAGGGCGATGTTTCGGCGACGTCGTGGCGGTAGCCGCGGTCCAGCAGCACGACATCCAGCGCGGCGGGGGCTGCGGCCGGCGCGAGGGAGGCGAAGCCGAGCGCCCAGCCGGTGGGTACCCCGTCCCCCGCTTCGTCGCCGCGCGACAGCACGATCTTCACCGCGGCGCGCGGGTGCCGCCCGCTCAGATCGTCCGCGGCGGTCAGCACGGCGTGGCGCCACAGCTCCCGGCTCGGCGCGGGCAGGTCCAGCAGCCGCGCCGACCGCTGGAAGCGGTCGAGATGCTCCTCGAGGGCCTGCGGCACGCCGCGGATCACGACGATCGTCTCGAAGATCCCGTCACCGCGGGCGGCGCTGAGGTCGGTCGCGGTGAGCAATGCCCCGCGCGGATCGACGCGCTGCAGGAACCGGGCGGGATCCTCGTCGGCGGCGAGGTCGAGGACGTAGAGGACGAGCGGGTCCATGCGGGGTTTCCTGTCTCAGGCGGCGATGGCCGCGGTGTCGAAGTGGCGTGAGGTGTTCTCGAGGATCCAGTCGGTGTCGACAGCATGGCCAAGCCCCGGGGTGCGGGGGACATCGACCCTGCCGTCTCGCGCGACGACGGGCGGCACGATGACGTCGCGCGCGTAGTACTTGTCCGACCCCGACACATCGGAGGGCAGCGTGAACCCCGGCAGCGACGACAGGGCGACGTTGGCGGCGCGGCCCACGCCGAACTCGTGCATCCCGCCGCACCACACCGGAATCCCGGCGTTCAGTGCGACATCGTGCGCGCGGCGGGCGAGGGTGAGGCCGCCCATGCGGGAGACCTTGATGTTGAGCACCCGCCCGGCATCGAGGGCGAGCATCGTGCGCAGGTCCCCCAGGTCGACCACCGACTCATCGAGGCACAGCGGGGTGGCCAGCTGCGCCTGCAGTCGTGCGTGCGCGACGAAGTCCCGCGGCGCGAAGGGCTGCTCGATCATGGTCAGCCGTTCGCTGTCCAGGCCGCGGAACACCGCCACGGATTCGGCGGTGTCGGGATAGGCCCCATTGGCATCCACGTGCAGATCGAGGTCGGGATAGGCCGCGCGCACCGTTCGCACCGGTGCCACGTCCCAGCCGGGCGCGATCTTCAGCTTGACCCGGCCGTAGCCGGCGGCGAGCTGGCGGTCCACCTGCGCGAGCAGCGCGTCCAGTCCCGGCTCGATCCCCAGCGAGACCCCCGCCGCGACCGACTGGCGGGTGCCGCCCAGCGCCGTGGCCAGCGGCTGGCCGCTCGCGCGGGCATGCAGGTCCCAGGCGGCGATGGAGAAACCCGCCTTCGCGAACTCGTGGCCGCGGATCTTCGCCCACACCTGCTCGAGTTCGGCCGGGGTGTCCCACGCGGAGCCCAAGACTGCGGGGACGAGGTAGCGCACCGCGATGGTCCAGGCCGTCTCGGTGGTCTCCGACCCGTAGAACGGATCGGCCGGCGACGCGATCTCGCCCCAGCCGACGGTCCCGTCGGCATCGGTGGCTTCCACCAGCAGGTGGTCCAGCCCGGTCTTGCGGTGCGAGCTCGTCTCGAACCCGTGCACGAGCGGCAGGCCGACTTGGAACAGGCGCAATCGGTCGATCCTCACGCGTCGGTCTCCTTGTTCTGCTCCGGATGGTAGAGCCCGAGGTCGGCGGCGAACCGGTCCCTGCCGGCCAGGCGTCGTCTGGCACCCTTCGCGCTGGCGGTGGTCAGCGTGCTGAGCAGATGGCACACCGCGGCCACCGCGGTGGGGGAGTCGGCGAACGAGGCCGAATGCGTGTGCACGCGGATCACCGCCGCTGCCACGCCGGTCAGCGGCGCGTTCTCGCTGTCGGTGATCAGGATGAGCTGTCCGCCTGCCTCGTGGAAGAGCTGCCCGAACCGCACCGTCTCTTCGCGGTAGCGGCGCATGGTGAACGCCACCAGCACATCGGATGCCCGCACGTCGGTGAGGACGGTCAGGGGAGACAGGGCACGGCCGTCCACCAGGAACACGTTGGAGAGGGTGGTCGACAGGTCGGCATTGAGCAGCTCTGCGTAGGCCGCCGTCTTGCCGCGGCCGGTGATGTAGCGCCGGCGTGCGCCCAGGATCAACGCCGCCGCGTGCGCGACCTCGCCGGTGCGGCTGAGCTCCTCGAACGTGCGCGCCAGCGATCGGGCCTCGGCCTCGATGACGCGCGCCTGCAGCGACTCGGCCGAGATGTTGGTGCGGAAGCGCTCGCCGTAGCGTGCGCCGGGGGAATCCAGCGAGCGGTCCAGTTCGCTGTCGTCGACGTCGTCCACGTCGTCCGGTTCGGTCGTCATCGTCCCTCACCCCTTCCGTTGTGCCGACAGGTACACGGCGGTCTCGGTGTCGATCCGTCGGCAGGCGACCAGCACGCGGTCCCCCGCCAGCATCGACGTCAGCCCGTCCCGCACCCGGGCGCGCAGGCCGTCGGCGGCGGCGTCCGCTTCGCCGCGCAGTCCGCTCACCCCGATGCCGCCCGCCGGGACGGCGAGCCACGACGCCGGCTGCGTGGAGCCGTCCGTGCCGGTGGCGACCGCGTCGACGACGCGTCCCCAGTCGGCGCGGCCCAAGGCGGGCGGCTGGGCGCCGCGCACCGCGTCATACGGGTCGAGTGCGCGTTGCAGCGGCCAGTCCACGAGCACCCGGTCGGTGCCGGGGCGGTCGTAGTAGTCGGGTACGTACGCGACACCCTCGGCGTGCAGCGCCGAGAAGTTGAAGTGCGCGTTGCGCGCCAGCAGCGGGTCGAACGTCCAGCGCATCGTGGTGTGCCCCCACTGAAGCGCGATGTCGCGCTGGCACTCCTTCAGCAGCCGGCCCACCCCGCGCCCCTGGTAGCGCGGGTCGACCACCGCGGCCTGCGAGTAGTGGAAGTCACACCCGGCGGCGTCGCGCCCGGCGAAGCCGTAGGCGAAGCCGATGAGTTCGCGTGCCGGAGTGAAGACGCCCACCGCCGAGCCGCCGTTGCGCGCCAGCGCAGTGAGAAGGTTGGGGTTCAGTGAGAAGTCGCGGTCGGCATAACCGAAGACCCGCTCGTACAGCACCGCCGCCGCGCGGTAGGCCGCAGCGTCGCCCAAGCGTTCCGCGCGGAGGGGCATGGCGGGCGCGTGGGGCACGATACGTATCCGATGTTGGGGGGTGGGGAGAGGTATGAGACTGAAATTATCCGACCACTCCCGCCGTCACAAGACTAGATATGTTACGTAAAACGAAATTCTTAGGGAGTCACATGAGCGACGCCATCTCCGAACAGGCGACCGTCCTGGAGCGGCTGGAGCAGCTGGTGCGCCTCGAGTCGCCGTCGCGGGACATCGCCGCGAGCGAGGCGATCGCCGACCTGTTGCGCCAGTGGTGGGAGGCTCTCGGTGCCCGCGTGCGGCTCGTGCGCACGGATGCCGGGCTCACCCTGGTCGCCGATCTCGACGGCGCGGGCGCCCCGATTCTGCTGGTCGGCCACTCCGACACGGTGTGGCCCCGCGGCACCCTGCAGGCCGACCTGCCGTGGGCGGTCGACGGCGACATCGTGCGGGGTCCGGGTGCATACGACATGAAGAGCGGCCTGGTCGTGATGCTCGCGGCGGTGCAGCGCCTCACCGGTCGGGCGCACCGCGCGGTGCGGGTCGTGGTGGTGTGCGACGAGGAGATCGGCTCTCCCACCACGCAGGCGCTGGTGCGCGAGGCCGCGCAGGGCGCCGCCGCCGCGATCGGGTTCGAATCCCCCCACCCGGACGGCGCCCTGAAGGTGGGGCGGCGCGGCAGCACGCGGCTGCGGCTGTCGGTGCGCGGGCGCGCCGCACACGCCGCCCTCGACCCGGCCGCCGGCGTGTCGGCGATCGACGAGCTGGTCGATCAGCTGCTCGCGGTACGCCGGATCGCGTCGGACCCGCAGCTGCCCAGCGAGGTGTTGTGCAACGTCGGCGTCATCCGCGGCGGCACCGCGGCGAACGTGGTGCCGGCCGAGGCGGATGCCGAGATCGGACTTCGCTTCATCGATCCGGTCACAGAGGAGAAGGTGCTGGCGCAGCTGGGTCGGCTCGCACCGGTCCGTGCCGGTGCGTCGGTGGAGTGCGCCCTGCTCAGCCACCGCCCCGCATGGCTGGCATCCGACGCCGACGCCTCGCTGCTGGCTGCCATCGCGGGCGCCGGCGCGACGCTGGGCCAGCAGGTCGACGGCCGGCCGGCGGCCGGCGCGGGCGACACGAACCAGGTGGCGGGCTTCGGCATCCCCACCGTCGACGGGTTCGGTCCGCGTGGCGGCGGCGCGCACGCGCTCTCGGAACACCTGTCACTGACATCGCTGTCCGAACGCATCGCCCTGCTGGAGGCGGTGCTGCTGGCTGGAGTGAGTGCGGCCGATCATCCGTAACGGATCATCTGATCGCGCCGGACGGCCTGAGAACGAACCGGGACTGAGCGGTGTGCGGTCCGAATTTATGCCTGGTTGCGCAGATTGACCGAAACGGAAGATTTCTTCTCGCGTCGTGGTCATTTCGTGTGCTATTCCACGAGTGCGGCGCAATGTAACAGTCGTGTGAAATCGTGGCCGGATCCCCACGATCGGTCACAAATACGTTGACCGCATCGTCGACGATGAGGTTCTATGTAGTCCATCGCCGGCCCGGCCTGCCGCGGCCAAGGTTCTCCCTGAAAGGAACCCCCATGCCCAATCGTCCTCGGACCCGTGCCCGCCGGGCGCTGGCAGTGGTCGCGGCAGCTGCGCTGATCGCACTGCCGGTCGGCGCCGCACACGCATCGGATACGGCCCCTGCCGCCCGTGCTGTGGCCGCCGAAGCCACGTCGACGCCTGACGCCGACGCCACGACCTTCCGCATCGCCACTTCCGGTTTCGTCGACACGTTCAACCCGTTCGTGTCCATCTACCTGACGCCGACGAACATCCTGCGCTACGTCTACGAGTACCTCGTGCAGAACGACGCCGAGGACGGCTCGCCGACGAAGGGTCTTGCCGAGAGCTGGGAGGTCGAAGACGGCGGCATGACCTGGGTCTACACGCTGCAGGACGACCTGACCTGGTCGGACGACGAGCCCATCACCTCGGCAGACGTCGTCTACACCTACGAGCAGATGATGTCCGTGCCCGAATTGAGCGTGGCCAACGGCAACCTGGTGTCGAACTTCGAAAGCGTCGAGGCACCGGACGACAAGACCGTCGTCATCAACCTGAAGACCCCGCAGGCACCCAACCCGGGCACCGAGGTGCCGATCGTCCCCCAGCACATCTGGGAGGAGATCGACGACCCGGCGACCTTCGCCAACGACGCCGACGTCGTCGGCTCGGGGCCCTACCTGCTCGACAGCTACAGTGCGAACCAGTCGATCACGCTGCGCGCCAACCCGAACTTCTGGCAGGGGGCTCCCGCGGTCGACCGCATCCAGTACGTCTACTACACCAACTCCGACGCGCAGGTGCAGGCGCTGCGCTCGGGCGAGGTGGACTTCGTCTCCGGACTCACCCCGACCCAGTTCGACGCGCTGGAGGATGTGGAGGGCATCACGACGCACTCCGGTGTGGGGCGTCGCTACCACTCCATCAGCATCAACCACGGCACCGTCACCCGTGACGGGCAGGCATACGGCACCGGCAACGAAGCACTCAAGGATGTCAACGTGCGCCAGGCGCTGCGCCTGGGAACCGACACCGAGACCCTGCTCGAGCGAGTGATGGAGGGTCGTGGCGAGCTGGCCACCAGCTTCATCCCCTCGTCGTTCCCGAAGTGGGCCCTTCCCGCCGACGACGACGTGATCATGTCGTACGACCCCGAAGCGGCCATGGCCAAGCTCGAGGAAGCCGGCTGGACCGTGGGCGCGGGCGGCATCCGCGAGAAGGACGGCACCCCGCTGCAGCTGCGCCTGCTGGTGGATGCCGACGACCTCACCGAGCAGTCGATCGCCGAGTACTTCGTGCCGTGGATGGCCGAGATCGGTGTCGGCATCACGGTGGAATCCACCGACGGCGACACCATCAGCGCCCGTTCGGTCGCGGCTGACTACGACCTGTACTTCAGCGGGTGGAGCGTCAACCCCGACCCCGACTACCAGCTGGGCATCAACCTGTGCTCGACGCTGCCCACCGGCACCGACGGCTCCGGCGGCACCAGCCAGGACGGCTACTGCAACGAGGAGTTCGACGAGCTGTACGCTCAGCAGCGCTCCGAACTGGAGGAGGAGAAGCGCCAGGAGATCGTCCACGAGATGCTGGCGATGAACTACACCGACACCGCGCAGATCGCCACGTGGTACGCCAACTCGCTGGAGGCCTACCGCTCCGACCGGTTCTCCGGCTTCACGCTGCAGCCCGCCGAGGGTGGCATCATCGCCAGCCAGGCCGGCTACTGGGGCTTCCTCACCGTTGAGCCGGTCGAGGGCGCCGTCAGCGACGAGGGCGGTGTGCCCACCGGGCTCATCGTCACCGGAGTGGTCGTCGTGCTGATCGTCCTCGGCGTGCTGATCTTCGTCCTGCTGCGACGTCGCAAGATGGCCGACGTCGAATGAGTGACGGGGGCGGGGGGGGCGCGGGGGGGAGCGGCGCGCCGGCGCCCCGCACCAGCACCCACGACCCC
>NZ_JANJFD020000010.1:0-206135 GCF_024623575.2 Microbacterium sp. zg-YB36 | reverse complement strand
GCTGGCCTGGTGGGGGGGGGGCCGCCCCGGGGGGGGCCCGGCCGGGCGGGGCCGCCCCTTCTCACATCCCCGAAGCTCACTGAGGAAAGAACCGCATGACCAACACGGTGCCGCCCACCGAGGAGATCCTCCTCGCCGAGTCGGGTTCGGATGGTGCCCCGCGTCGCGTCTCGGCGCTGTCCTACTTCCTCACCAAGCTCGGCGGCGCCGCGGTGAGCATGGTGATGGTGATCCTGCTCGGGTTCTTCGCCTTCAAGGTGCTCCCCGGCGATCCCGTCGCCAGCATCGCCCGCGAGCGGCAGCTCAGCCCCGAGCAGATCGCACAGCTGCGCACCCAGATGGGGCTCGACAAGCCGCTGTGGCAGCAGTTCGTCGACTATCTGGTGAACGTGTTCACACTGAACTTCGGCGAGAGCTACGTCTACAAGATGCCGGTGGGCGAGCTCATCGGCGAGTACTTCTGGAACACGATCCTGCTCACCGGCACCTCCGCCGTCATCGCCATCACCCTCGGTCTCTGGCTCGGACAGAAGGCCGGCTGGAAGCCGGGCTCGCTGTTCGACCGGATCACCTCGGGCATGGCGCTGGTGCTGTGGTCGGTGCCGACGTTCTGGCTCGCGCTGATCCTGCTCATGATCTTCGGTGGCACGCTGGGGTGGTTCCCCACCGGCGGCATGACCTCCCCCGATCCGCCCGCCGACCTGTTCGCTCGGATGCTCGACGTCGCGGCGCACATGGTGCTGCCGGTGATCACGATGGTGGCGGTCGTCTACGCGCAGTACGTGATGGTCATGCGCGCCTCGCTCATGGAGGAGAAGAGCGCCGACTACCTCACCACCGCCCGCGCCAAGGGCCTGCGCGACGACCTGGTGCGCCGCCGCCACGCCGTGCCCAACGCGCTGCTGCCCGCCGTCACGCTGATGTTCCTGCACATCGGCGGTCTCATCGCCGGTGCCGTCACGGTGGAGACGGTGTTCTCCTGGCCGGGGCTCGGAAAGCTCACCTTCGAGGCCATCAGCGGTCCCGACCTGCCGCTGCTGCAGGGCACCTTCGTCGTCTTCTCGGCGGTCATCATCGCCACCAACCTGATCGCCGACTTCATCTATCGACGGCTCGACCCGAGAGTGAGGCGCGGATGAGCGCGGTCACCGCAACCCGTTCGCCCCGCAGCATGGCGTGGGCGCGGCGGCGCGCCGCCTTCGGGCAGTTCGCCCGGGAGTTCTCCCACAGCCGGTCCGGCATGGTCGGGCTGATCTTCCTGGTCGTCATCGTCACGCTCGCCGTGTTCGCACCGGTGCTCGCGCCGGCGTGGATGCTCGATGTGACCCGGGTGATGGATTCGCCGCGGTTCGCGCCGCCCTCCTGGGAGCATCCGCTGGGCACCGACCATCAGGGCCGGGAACTGTGGGTGCGGATGCTGTGGGGCGCGCAGGTGTCGCTGCTGGTCGGGTTCGCAGCCACCGCGATGTCGATGATCATCGGCACGATCGTGGGCATCGCGGCGGGCCACTTCACCGGGTTCGCCGGAGCCGTGCTCATGCGCATCATCGACTTCTTCCTCGTGCTGCCCTCGCTCATCCTCGCCATCGTGCTGTCCACCGTGCTCTCGCGCGGAGTGTGGACGATCGTCATCGCCATCGGCCTGACGTCATGGGCCGGTACGGCCCGGGTGGTGCGCGCGCAGACGCTCTCGGTGGAATCCCGTGACTACGTCGAGCGTTCCCGGGTGCTCGGGGCGGGCCACTGGCACATCATCGTCAAGCACCTGCTGCCGGCCGTGCTTCCCCTGGTGCTGGCCAACACCACCCTCACCGTCGGCTCGGCGATCATCTCCGAATCCACGCTGGCGTTCCTGGGGCTGGGCGACACCACACTGCAGTCGTGGGGTGCCGTGCTGCGCAACTCGATGGACGTCTCCGCCGCCACCAGCGGCTACTGGTGGTACGTGCTCATCCCGGGCCTGGCGATCGTGCTGGTCGTACTCGCCTTCACCCTCGTCGGCCGCGCCGTCGAGACGATCGTCAACCCGACGCTGCGGAGCCGCTGACATGCCCGACCTCACGTTCGAAGATGTCTCGATCACCTACACCACGGCGGGCCGCGGATCCCGGGGCGAGATCGCCGCGGTGCGGGGCGTGACACTGCGCCTTCCCGCCGGGGGCACTCTGGGCATCGCGGGGGAGTCGGGCTCGGGGAAGTCCACGCTCGCGATGAGCGTGCTGCGGCTGCTGCCGGGCAACGCGACCCTCACCGGCCGCGTGCTCGTCGGTGACACCGACGTGACCGAGCTGAGTTTCGGCGGGCTGCGGGCGCTGCGCTGGGCGGATGCCTCGATCGTCTTCCAGGGCGCGATGCACTCGCTCAACCCGGTGCGCACCGTCGGCCAGCAGATCCTCGAGGCCCTCGAGTTGCACGTCGCCGACTCCTGGAAGACCGAGGCGGCGCGCAAAGAACGGGTGGCGGAGCTGCTGCGCGCCGTGGACCTTCCCCCGCTGAAGGCACAGTCCTACCCGCACGAGCTGTCGGGCGGGCAGAAGCAGCGCATCATGATCGCGATGGCACTGGCGTGCGAACCGCAGATCATCATCGCCGACGAGCCGACCACGGCGCTGGACGTGATCGTGCAGCAGCAGATCCTGGAGATGATCAGCCGGCTCGTCACCGAACGCGGCATCTCGCTGCTGATGATCAGCCACGACCTGTCGGTGCTCGCCTCGGCGTGCGAGCGCATCGCGATCATGCGCAACGGCGAACTGGTGGAGGTGGGCGACGCCCACGAGGTGTGCACGCAGGGCGAGCATCCCTATACGCGTCAGCTCGCCGACGCGTTCCCCACGATCGGCGACCCGGCCTCGCGCCGCAACCCGGTGACGCGGCGGGAGCGCACGGGCGCGGCATCCGATGTCCGGCCCAGCGCCATGACCGACGAAGTGCTGCTGGAGGCCAAGGGACTGAGCGTCACCTTCCACAGCCGGTCGCGGTCCGCCCGCGCCGTGAAGGGCGTGGACCTGGTGGTGCGGCGCGGCGAGATCCTGGCGCTCGTGGGCCAATCCGGATCGGGCAAGACCACCCTCGCCCGCACTCTCGTGGGGCTGCAGCAGCCCGATCCCGGGTCGGTGGTGCGCTTCCGCGGCCGGGACCTGCCCCGCAAGGGCAAGGGGCTGCACGCGTTCCGCAAGGAGGTGCAGATGGTGCTGCAGGACCCCACTGCGGCGCTGAACCCCAAGCTCAGCGTGTACGAATCGGTCGCGGAGGGGCTGCGGGTGCAGCACTTCCGGGGGGATGAGAAGCAGCGAGTGGCGCAGAGCCTGGTGGATGCCGAGCTGACGCCGCCGGAGGACTTCTTCACCGCGATCCCGCAGGAGCTCTCCGGTGGCCAGCGCCAGCGCACGGTGATCGCCGGTGCGCTGGCGGTCGGGCCGCAGCTGCTGGTCGCCGATGAGCCCGTCGCCTCGCTGGACGCGTCGGCGCGCGGTGAGATCCTGGGGCTGCTGATGTCGCTGCGGGACCGGCTGGGCCTCAGCGCCCTCGTGATCACCCACGACCTGGGGCTGGCGTGGAACATCGCCGACACCGTCGCGGTGATGCTCGAGGGCGAGATCGTCGAGTACGGCCCCACCGAGCAGGTGCTGCTGCGCCCGCAGCACGTGTACACCCGGCAGCTGCTGTCGGCCGCTCCCACCATCCACCGGGCGATCGCGTGAGCGTGACCGCCGTCACGGCAGGTCGCGCCTCCTACCTCGCATCGGCGCCGCTGCAGCCGGGCGACCGGGTGCGGTTCGTCTCGCCCTCGGGGCCCGGGAACGCCGAGAGCCTGGAACGCGCGGTGGGCTACTACCGCGACTGGGGACTGGACGTCGTCGTCGGCGACCACGTGCTCGACCCGCACCCGCGGGCGTCGTACCTCGCCGGTTCCGACGACGTCCGCCGGCAGGATCTCGTCGACGCGTGGTGCGACCCCGACACCGACGCGGTCGTGTGCCTGCGCGGCGGCTACGGCGCGATGCGGCTGCTGGACGGCATCGACTGGTCGCGCATGCGCGCCGCGGCGCTGCGCCGTGACGGGCGGCCGAAGCTGCTCACCGGCTCGTCGGATGTCACGGCGCTGCACGAGGCGTTCCGTGTGCACCTGGACGTGCCGACGCTGTTCTGCCCGATGCCCGGCAACGATGTCTTCCGCGATGCGACGTCGGTGCGAGGCGACGTGCACCGGTGGCTGTTCGAGCCGTGGGCGGGGCGCAGCATCGTCGGCCCCCGCACCGAGGTGCTCGTGCCGGGTGCGGCTGAGGGCAGGTTCACCGGCGGGAACCTGTCGCTGCTCGCGATGGCGCTCGGCGCCGCCGAGGCCGAGGCGCGCCCCGGTGGCATCCTGTTCCTCGAAGACATCGATGAAGAGGCCTACCGGCTGGATTCCTACCTGCTGCAGCTGCAGCGGGCGGGTCGGCTGGCCGATGCGGCGGGGATCGTGCTCGGGTCGTGGCACAAGTGCGCCGAGCCGGGAGCCGTGCGCGCGCTGATGCAGGAGTACCTGGGCGACCTCGGGGTGCCGGTGCTGTGGGAGCAGGGATTCGGCCACGACCCGGAGGCGTTGAGCGTGCCGCTGAACGTGGACGGCGTGCTCGACGCAGTTCAGGCGGGTGGCGGCATCCGCCTGGCCGTGGCGGAGGCGGTCTGATGCCGATCGTGCTGCCGGCGCTGGACCCCCGCGCCACCTGGTCGGTGCGCGTCGTCGCCGACGACGGCACGGTGCTCGCCGAACACGCGCCCGATGTCGTCTGCGAGACGGCGAGCGTCGGCAAGGTGTTCCTGCTGATCGAGGTGGCCCGCCGGCTGGAGACGGGGGAGCTCAGCGCGGACCAGCGCATCGAGATCCCCGCCGAGCACGTCGTCGCCGACTCCGGGCTGCTCTACCGCATGCGTGACCGGCAGCTGAGCGTGTACGACGCGGCGCTGCTGGTGGGCGCGGTCAGCGACAACCTCGCGACCAATGCGCTGCTGGCGATGTGCGGGCTGGCGGCGGTGCGGGCCGTGGCCCCCGCGCTCGGGTACGAGAACACGTCACTGCTGGATTTCATCCGGAACGAACGCACCCCCGACCTGCCGTGGACGCCGTCGTACGGCACCGCGGCGGAGCTGGCCGACCTCATGCGGCGCCTGGCGGCCGGCGAGGTCATCTCGCCCGCGGTCAGCGCTCAGGTGTCGACCTGGCTCGCGGCCGACACCGACACCTCGATGGTCGCCGACGCACTGCTGCTGGATCCCCTCGCCCACGCTGAGGCGGAGTACCAGGGGATGATCCTGCGCCACAAGACCGGATCCACGTCGTTCGCACGCATCGACGTGGGTCACCTCGCCGGTCCCGCGGCGGGCGTCGCGTACGCGGTCGCGGCGAACTGGAAGGGCGCGGCGAAGGACCTGCGCGCCCCCGTGCTGGATGCGATGCGGGCGATCGGCGAGGAACTGCGCCGCCACGTGACCGGCCGGGCTCGCGACGAGGAGGAGGCGGAATGAACATCGACTTCGCAGAAGTGGAGCACCAGGTGCCGGGGCTGCGCTTCTCGGCGCTCGCCGTCGACCTCGACGACGACACCGTGGTGTTCGCCCATCACCCCGACCTGGTGCTGAGCACCGCGAGCATCGGCAAGATCTTCCTGCTGCACCGGCTGCTGACCGAGGTCGATCGGGGCGAGCGCTCCCTCGAGGACACCGTGACGCGGCGCCCCGTGGAGTACATCGAGGACTCCGGGCTGTGGTACCTGCTGCAGGCCGACACCCTGTCGCTCTACGACGTCGCGGCCCTGATCGGTGCGGTCAGCGACAACGCCGCGACCAATACCCTCTGCCGGGTGATCGGGCTGCCCGTCGTTCAGGAGCACACCCGCGAGCTCGGCTACCGGGACTCCGGCCTCGACGACATCGTGCGGTGGCCGCGTCCGGCGGGCGCTCCGCCGCGGCTGTCGCACGCCACCGCAACGGAACTCGTGCGGTTCGTGCGGCGCACCGTGCTCGCCGAGGACCTGACGCCCGCGTCGGCGGACACGCTGCAGCGCTGGCTCGGGGCGGGCATGGATCTGTCGATGGTGGCATCCGGGTTCCACCTCGACCCGCTCGCCCACTACGACTATGACCGCGACGTCTGGCTGTGGAACAAGACCGGCACCAACTCGTCGGTGCGCGCCGACATCGGCCTGGTGATGTCGCCGACGCGGCGCATCGCGTACGCGGTGGTGGCCAACTGGACGCGCGGCGCCGACGAGCGCGAACCGGCGATGGATGCCATGCGGCGGGCCGGCGATGTGATGCGCAGCCGGCTGGCCGAGGGCTGAGCGGCCCGCGCCGGGGCGTTGCGGGGCCGCCGGTAGACTCGAGGGCGACTTTCCAAGGAGCCCCACGTGACTGAGCAGCACCCGTCGACGCCCCCCGAGCCGTCTTCCGAAGAGGACGTTTTCGAGCAGAAGGCCGTGCGGCTGGCCAAGCGCGAACGCCTGATCGCCGAGCGAACGGATGCCGGTGGCGGCGCCTACCCGGTGTCGGTGCCGGTCACCGACACGATCCCGGAGCTGCGCGAGCGGTTCGCGGACCTCGAGGCGGGCGACGAGACCGGCGTGACCGCCGGTGTCGCCGGGCGCGTGGTGTTCAGCCGCAACACCGGGAAGCTCTGCTTCGCGTCGCTGCAGGCCGGCGACGGCAGCCGCATCCAGGCGATGGTGTCCCTCGCCGAGGTGGGCGAGCAGTCGCTGCAGGACTGGAAGGACCTCGTCGACCTCGGCGACCACGTCTTCGTCAGCGGTCAGGTCATCTCCAGCCGCCGCGGCGAGCTGTCGATCATGGTCCGCGAGTGGACGATCGCCGCCAAGGCGCTGCTGCCGCTGCCCAACCTCTACACCGAGCTGAGCGAGGAGAGCCGCGTTCGCTCGCGCTACCTCGACCTCATCGCGCGCGACCAGGCGCGAGACGCCGTGCTGGCGCGCGCGAAGGTCAACGCGAGCCTGCGCCGCACGTTCACCGACCACGGGTTCATCGAGGTGGAGACCCCCATGCTGCAGGTGCAGCACGGCGGGGCCGCCGCTCGCCCGTTCGTCACGCACTCGAACGCGTTCGACACCGACCTGTACCTGCGCATCGCGCCGGAGCTGTTCCTCAAGCGGGCCGTCGTGGGCGGCATCGACCGGGTGTTCGAGATCAACCGCAACTTCCGCAACGAGGGCGCCGACTCCACCCACAGTCCCGAGTTCGCCATGCTCGAGGCCTACCAGGCCTACAGCGACTACAACGGCATCGCCGACCTGACGCAGGAGCTCGTGCAGAACGCCGCGATCGCCGTCACCGGCGGCACGACCGTGACCTGGGCCGACGGCACCGAGTACGACCTCGGCGGCCAGTGGGATCGCATATCGATGTACGAGTCGCTGTCGGCGGCATCCGGACGCACGATCACCCCGCAGACCCCGCTGGACGAGCTCACGGCGTTCGCCGCCGAGGTGGGCGTGGAGGTGCCGGCGAAGATCGCGACGCCCGGCAAGTTCGTCGAGGAGCTGTGGGAGCACTTCGTCAAGCGCGACCTCACCCGCCCCACGTTCGTCATGGACTTTCCGCTGGACACCAGCCCGCTGGTGCGCGAGCACCGGTCGATTCCCGGTGTCGTGGAGAAGTGGGACCTGTACATCCGCGGCTTCGAGCTGGCCACCGGATACTCCGAGCTGGTGGATCCCGTCATCCAGCGGGAGCGTTTCGTGGAGCAGGCGAAGCTCGCCGCCCGCGGCGACGACGAGGCGATGCGCGTGGACGAGGAGTTCCTGCGCGCGCTCGAGCACGCCATGCCCCCGACCGGCGGCATGGGCATGGGCATCGACCGGCTCATGATGGCCATCACGGGGCTCGGCATCCGCGAGACGATCCTCTTCCCACTGGTCAAGTAACGCCGGGGCGCGTCGCGGCGTCACCGGCGGGCGGGGTCAGGTGCGGCGGAAGGCCCAGTCGGGCAGGTGACCGGCTGCCACGAACGACAGCACGATCTCGCTGAGTCCGTGCTCGGGTTCGATCTGCACCGCGAGCCGTGCGTAGCGTTCGGCGTGGGTCGAGCGCCCCAGGGCCCATGACAGCCACGCGCACGTCGCGAGCGCGCCGGGGCGCAGCGGTGTCGGCGCGAGCGCGGCGGCGTGCCGGGCCACCGCGAGGGCGCGGCCGAGCCGGTCCGGGTCGGGGCGCGGGCCCTCGCCCCACATCGTCATCGCGAGGTCCGGCGGATACTCGGCGCCTTCCTCCCAGCGGCGCTGCGCCTCCAACGCCTGGATGCCGCGTTCGGCGTCCGCGCTCCACTGCACGAGGGCAACGTCCCGCAGCGCCGGCCGGGACAGACACCACAGCAGCAGCGCGGCGTCGTACGGCGCGAGCGCGGCGGCATCCACCTCGAGCGTCTGCTCGAAGAACTCGACCACGTCGTCGAGCCGGCACGCGGCCACGAGTGCCGCCGGGTCGATGCGGGTGCCGTCGTTGTCTTCCGGTGATTCATCCGACGCCTCGTCGCGGTCGCCGCAGAGCGTGGTCAGCGCGCTGCGCAGCGAGCGGAGGGCGGCGGCCGCCGCCTCGGCGCGGCCGGGATCGAGCGGTGGGAGCACCGCGCCGGATGCCTGGTCGCCGGAGGCGATCTGCACGGTCGCCGGCGGCGGCAGGCTCAGCGCGGTCAGCGGGCGTCCGCCGGGCGGGAGTTGGGTATCGAAGTGAGAACCCCAGCCGTCGGAGCCGACCGTCAGCGCATCGGTCAGGTGCACCCCGCACGCCTCGGCGGCCCGTCGCAGGCTCCGCGCGAGTGCGGCGCCGGGGAGACCCTCGCCGCACGACTGGTCGGTGAACACCGCCGCCGCCAGCGCATCGGCATCCGGCAGTCGGCACACCATGCCCAGGCACGTCGCCGCGAACGCGTCGAGGTCGGCGCCGGCGTGCGGCAGGTCCAGGCGCATCGCGCCGATGCTGCGCCCGCGGTGAAACGGCACCAGCACGAGGCTGCGGGTCGGGGTGAAGCCGAGCACGGCGGGAACGAGCGAGAGGAAGTGCGCGGCATCCGCGGCTTTCACGATCGTGGTCATGCGCTCAGCGTGCTCGCGCCGATCAGGCGGCGAAGGGCCGGATGCCGTCAATTCGGGATGAATCAGCCGGATTGCCACCGGTGCAGGAGGCGTCGCCGGCGGACCACGTACGATGGGGACATGGATAGCATGTGGGCCGCCGTTGCATGGGCGCTGCTGCCCACCCTGGTCGTCTCGCTCGCGTTCTGGTTCATCCTCCGCGGCATCCTGCGGATGGATCGCACCGAGCGCCGTGTGCACGCCCGCATCGAGGCCGAGGAACGTGCCAAGCGCGGCATGCCCCCTGCCGCCGCCGACGTGGGAGTGCCCCGCAGCGCCGGATGAGCGCCACCCTCGCTACGCTGACGAAGTGACGAGCGAGGGGGGAAAGTGATCAGCATCACTTTCGACTGGACATGGTGGGTCATCCTCGCCTTCGTCGTCGACATCATCGTGCGCATCACGGCGATCATCGTCATTCCCCGCAATCGGCGTCCGACGGCCGCGATGGCCTGGCTGCTGGCGATCTACTTCATCCCCTTCGTGGGCGTCTTCCTCTTCCTGCTGATCGGGAACCCGCGGCTGCCGCGCAAGCGACGCCGCAAGCAGGACCAGATCAACGCGTACATCCACGAGACCAGCGAGCACCTCGATTTCGGCACGCTGCGCCCGCATGCCCCGGAGTGGTTCACCTCCACGGTGACCCTCAACCGCAACCTCGGTGCCATGCCGCTGGCGGGTGACAACTCCGCGCACCTGATCGCGGACTACCGCACCGCGCTGGACGAGCAGGCCGACGCGATCCGCGCCGCCGAGCGCTACGTGCATGTGGAGTTCTACATCCTGCAGACGGACGCCACCACGGACAACTTCTTCCGCGCGCTCGAGGAGGTGTGCGCCCGCGGCGTGACGGTGCGGGTGCTGATGGACCACTGGGCCAACCGCGGCAAGCCCTTCTACAAACAGACGCTGCGCCGGCTCACCGCCATGGGCGCGCACTGGGAGCTCATGCTCCCGGTGCAGCCGTTCAAGGGCAAATACCAGCGGCCCGACCTGCGCAACCACCGCAAGCTGCTCGTGGTTGACGGCCGGGTCGCCTACATGGGGTCGCAGAACATCACCGATTCCACCTACAACCTGCGCCGCAACATCCGCCGCGGCCTGCGCTGGGTCGACCTCATGATGCGCGTGGAAGGCCCCGTTGTGGCATCCATCAACGCGGTGTTCCTGTCCGACTGGTTCAGCGAGACCGACGAGATACTCACCGATGAGATCGACCTGTTCTCGGTGCAGTCCGCCCCGGGCGATCTGGACTGCCAGATCATCCCGTCGGGCCCCGGTTTCGAGTTCGAGAACAACCTCAAGCTGTTCCTGAGCCTGATGTATGCCGCGCAGCGCAAGCTGATCATCGTGAGCCCGTACTTCGTGCCCGACGAATCGATGCTGCTGGCGATCACGACCGCCTGCCAGCGCGGCGTCGACGTGCAGCTGTTCGTTTCGGAGGAGGGCGACCAGGCCATCGTCTACCACGCGCAGCGCAGTTACTACGAGGCGTTGCTGCGTGCCGGGGTGCGCATCTGGATGTACCGCAAGCCCTACATCCTGCACTCCAAGTCGATGACCGTCGACGACGAGGTGGGGGTCATCGGGTCGAGCAACATGGACATGCGCTCGTTCGGTCTGAACCTGGAGGTCTCCATGCTCGTGCGCGGCGAGGAATACGTCCGCGAGATGCGCGATGTCGAGCAGATGTACCGCGAGCTCAGCCGCGAGCTCACGCTCGAGGAGTGGGAGCAGCAGCCGCTGCGCTCGACGGTGCTGGACAACCTCGCGCGGCTCACCTCGGCGCTGCAATGAGTGTTACCACGTCGTGACCGATCTTTCCTGCGTCGTTCAGCCGGAGCCGTCAAGATGGAGCGATGACCCCTCGCTCTTCTTCGCTCCTCGCCGCCGCGGGTCTCGCGGTGCTGCTGGTCGGCTCGCTCTCGGCGTGCGCGACGACTTCGCCTGAGCCCGGTTCGACCGGTGACAGCGACTCCGGTGCCGGTGCGGTGACCGAGGCCGAGGTGGATGCCGCCTGGCTCGACGCCGGGCGCATGATCGGCATCGTCACGCAGGGATCGTCGACGTGCGTGCCGATCGCGGATGCCGCGACGGTATCGTCTGCCGGCGTGCTCGAGGTGACCCTGGTGGACCCGCCGGATGACGCCGTCTGCACGGCTGACATGGCCCCACGGGTGACGGTGGTCGCCGTCCCGGAGGGCGTCGACCCGTCGCAGGACCTGGAGATCACGGTGACCGGCGACGGCTACCGGGGCGACACCGATCTCGACGGCATGGTGGGGGCGACCCCGCCGTCGGGCGAGACGGACTACCTCCCCAGCGCCGGCTGGGTGGACGACGACGCCTTCGTGATCCTTACGTGGGGCTCATCGACGTGCGTGCCGTCGATCGAGGGCATTGAGGTGACGGCGCCCGACGCGGTCATGGTCACCTTCGCCGAGCCCGAGGCCGACCAGATGTGCACGATGGATATGGCTCCGCGCGCGGTGCTCGCCGTCGCCGGCGAGGACCTCGAGGACGACGCACCGGTGACCCTGACCCTCACCGGCGGCGGGCCCGCGTTCGAGACCCCGGTGACCACGACGATCCTCGGCTGACCCGCGGGGGCGGGGCCGCGGGCCGCGCCGGCCCGCGCCGCGCCCGGGGCCCCGCGGCCGGATGCCCAACGCCTCGGTGGTCGCGTTCGGCCCTCCCCGAGGGCTGTCAGGGTTCTTTTGCGACGACCGAGCGTGGCCGGCGTCGGATGCCCCGCGGCTCGGTCGTCACGTTCGGCCCTTCCGCGGGCTGTGAGGGTCCTTTTGCGACGACCGAGCGGGGTGTGGTGCCGGCGCCGGCGTGCGCGCGCGGCGCCGGAGCGGGGTCAGCGCGGGTCGGCGCGCACCAGCAGGTCCCCGACCTCGCAATCGAGAGCCCGGCACACCGCAGACAGCGTCGAGTACCGGATCGCGCGAGCGCGGTCGTTCTTCAGCACCGACAGGTTCACCACCGACACCCCCACCAGCTCCGACAGCCGCGCCAGGGTCATCCCGCGCTCGGCGAGCAGCTCGTCCAGCCGGCAGTGGATGCCGCTGGGGCCGTCGTCCTCCGCGGGGCTCATACCAGCCCCTCGGTCTCGCGCTGCAGCCGGTCGCCGACGGCGAAGACGGTGGATGCCAGCCCCGCCACGAACGCCAGCATCAGCAGGGTGCTGAGATCCACCGTCATGAGGACGTTGTCGAAGGTGCGCTCCGACAGCGCGGCGAACGCCCCGTTGGCGGCCATGTTCCCGAAGAACGGGTACACCGCTGCGCCCAGCAGCGCGGTGATCCCCGCCACCGTCACCAGCCGCGTGTTCACGCGGCTGAACACCCGCTCGCGCAGCACGCCACGCGCCAGCAGCAGCAGGCACACCACGACGGTCACGACCGTGAGCACCATCAGCACCTGCTGGATGACGATCGCGCCGACGGATGCCGCCGGCAGGTTGTCCACGGTGAGCACCGCCGTGTCCAGGCCCACCGGGACGTCCGCGCCGTCGACGCCGATCGGCGCGAGAGCGGGGGTGCCCGCGAACTCCGCGAACACCTCGATCGCGCGTCCCGACAGCACCTCGACGATCCGCACCACCGCGGCGATGACAGAGCCTACGGCGAGGGCAAGGCCGGCGATCATCAGTGCCATCAGGGCCCAGCGGTCACCCTTCGACACGACGGGCCGGGTGGATGCAGTGCGCATGAAACTCCTCCGTATAACGAATATCGTTGTTATCGACAGTCGTTAACATAACGACTATCGATGCACACTTCAACACCGACCCCAGAACCGGTCCGGCATCCGCCCGTGGCGAACAACGGGCATAACGCCCTGCTTCGGTCGTTACCCTTTTGCGTAAGCGCCAGAACTGTGCGCTTGAAGGAGTCGACGATGTTCGAGAGATTTACGGACCGTGCCCGTCGCGTGGTTGTGCTCGCCCAAGAAGAGGCGAAGATGCTCAACCACAACTACATCGGCACCGAGCACATCCTGCTCGGCCTCATCCACGAGGGCGAGGGGGTGGCCGCCAAGGCGCTCGAATCGCTGGGTATTTCGCTGGATGCCGTGCGCGAGCAGGTGCAGGACATCATCGGGCAGGGCCAGCAGCAGCCGACGGGGCACATCCCGTTCACGCCGCGTGCCAAGAAGGTGCTTGAGCTGTCTCTGCGCGAGGCGCTGCAGCTGGGCCACAACTACATCGGTACCGAGCACATCCTGCTCGGGCTGATCCGCGAGGGCGAAGGCGTCGCCGCGCAGGTGCTGGTCAAGCTCGGCGCGGACCTGAACAAGGTGCGCCAGCAGGTCATCCAGCTGCTCAGTGGCTACCAGGGCAAGGAGCCCGCAGGCGTCGCCGCCGGGCCCGGTGAGCAGAGCTCGCCCGCCCAGGGCGGGTCGGCGGTGCTGGACCAGTTCGGCCGCAACCTCACCCAGGCAGCCCGCGACAACAAGCTCGACCCGGTGATCGGCCGCGAGAAGGAGATCGAGCGGGTCATGCAGATCCTCTCGCGCCGCTCGAAGAACAACCCGGTCCTCATCGGCGAGCCCGGCGTCGGCAAGACTGCCGTCGTCGAGGGGCTCGCGCAGGCGATCGTCAAGGGCGAGGTGCCCGAGACGCTGAAGGACAAGCAGGTCTACTCGCTGGACCTCGGGTCGCTCATCGCGGGGTCCCGCTACCGCGGTGACTTCGAGGAGCGCCTGAAGAAGGTCACCAAGGAGATCCGCACCCGAGGCGACATCATCGTGTTCATCGACGAGATCCACACCCTCGTCGGTGCCGGTGCGGCCGAGGGCGCGATCGACGCGGCATCCATCCTCAAGCCCCTGCTCGCCCGCGGTGAACTGCAGACGATCGGCGCGACCACGCTGGACGAGTACCGCAAGCACTTCGAGAAGGATGCCGCGCTGGAGCGCCGTTTCCAGCCGATCCAGGTTGCCGAGCCGAGCCTGCCCCACGCGATCAACATCCTCAAGGGCCTGCGCGACCGGTACGAGGCGCACCACAAGGTGCAGATCACCGACGGCGCGATCGTCGCGGCGGCCAACCTGGCCGACCGCTACGTCAGCGACCGCTTCCTCCCCGACAAGGCCATCGACCTGATCGACGAAGCAGGCGCCCGCCTGCGCCTGTCGATCCTGTCGAGCCCGCCCGAGCTGCGCGAGTTCGACGAGAAGATCGCCAAGGTCCGCGAGGACAAGGAGCGCGCCAGCGAGGAGCAGGACTTCGAGAAGGCCGCGTCGCTGCGCGACGAGGAGAAGTCCCTGCTCGCCGAGCGGCTGCGCCTGGAGAAGCAGTGGCGCTCCGGTGACGTCGCCAGCCACGCGGTGGTCGACGAGGGCCTGATCGCCGAGGTGCTCGCTCAGGCCACCGGCATCCCGGTGTTCAAGCTCACCGAGGAGGAGTCCAGCCGCCTGGTGTTCATGGAGAAGGCGCTGCACCAGCGCGTCATCGGCCAGGACGAGGCGATCGCGGCGCTGTCGCGCACGATCCGTCGTCAGCGCGCCGGGCTCAAGGACCCCAAGCGCCCCTCCGGCTCGTTCATCTTCGCCGGCCCCACGGGCGTCGGAAAGACCGAGCTGGCCAAGGCGCTGGCGGAGTTCCTTTTCGACGACGAGCACGCGCTGATCTCGCTCGACATGAGCGAGTTCGGTGAGAAGCACACCGTCTCGCGCCTGTTCGGAGCCCCTCCCGGGTTCGTCGGGTTCGAAGAGGGCGGTCAGCTCACCGAGAAGGTGCGCCGCAAGCCCTTCTCGGTCGTGCTGTTCGATGAGATCGAGAAGGCTCACCCTGACATCTTCAACTCGCTGCTGCAGATCCTGGAGGAGGGACGCCTGACCGACGGTCAGGGCCGCGTCATCGACTTCAAGAACACTGTGATCATCATGACGACAAACCTCGGTTCGTCGGCGATCGCGGGCGGCCCGGTGGGCTTCCAGGTGGAGGGCAACGCGCAGACGTCGTACGACCGGATGAAGGGCAAGGTGGACGAGGAGCTCAAGCGGCACTTCAAGCCCGAGTTCCTCAACCGTCTCGATGACATCATCGTGTTCCCGCAGCTGAACAAGGACGAGCTGCGTCAGATCGTCGGCCTGTTCACCAAGCGTCTGAGCGAGCGCCTGCTCGACCGCGACATGACGCTGGAGCTGTCGCCGGCCGCGGCGGACCGTCTCATCGAGATCGGCTTCGACCCGACGCTGGGGGCCCGGCCGCTGCGCCGCGCCATGCAGCGCGAGATCGAGGACCAGCTCAGCGAGCGGATCCTGCACGGCGAGCTCCACGCCGGCGACCACGTGAAGGTCGATTCGAACGCCACCGGATTCACCTTCGAGAGCGCCCCGCGCGGCGAGAAGGTCGCGGTAGGCGTGGGTACGGCGGGCGAGATTGCCGCGACCCCCGACCTGATCGCAGGCGGAGACACCGCGTAAGGATCACCACACGACAGAAGAGCGGATGGCACCCGGCATCCGCTCTTCTTCGTTTCAGGCCGAGACGGGCGCGACGTCGACCGACACGCGCAGCGTCGAGGTCTTCGCCTCGGTCACGATGATGCCCTTCACCGGCGACACATCACCGTAGTCCCGGCCCCACGCGACGGTGACGTAGCGGTCGTCGGCCCACTGGTCGTTGGTGGGGTCGATCGCGAGCCACTCGTCGGTGCCGGGGACCCACACCGCCAGCCACGCATGCGACGCGTCGGCACCGAACACCCGCTCCTTGCCGGGCGGCGGCTGGGTCGCCAGATACCCGCTGACGTATCGGGCGGCCACGCCGTGGCCGCGCAGGCACGCCAGCGCGAGGTGGGCGAAGTCCTGGCACACCCCGGCGCGCGTGCGCAGCACGTCGGCGACGGTGCTGGTGACGGTCGTGGCGGTGCTGTCGTAGGCGAAGTCGGCGTGGATGCGGCGCATCAGGTCGGTCACCGCTTCACCGAGCGGTCGGCCGGGCAGAAGGGATGCCGCGGCGTAGTGCGTCGCCTCGGGCACGTGCGCCGCCCGGGCGGATTCCAGCGCGTACTCGGTGGCCCGCCAGGCGCCCGGTGTCTGCGGGTGGTGCAGCGGCCGGGCCCGCTCCCACGGCTGCGCGAGGACCTGCTCGTCGTACGCGGGCGGGTCGACGGTGACATCGCTGGATGCTTCGATCACGAGGGTGCCGTGCGGGTCGGTGAGGTGGAAGTAGGTCACGGAGTTGCCGAAGTAGTCCACGTCCCCGCTCACGTCGCCCGGATTCGGATCGACGGTCACCGCGTGGTCGTGCACGCGCTGCCACGGCAGGTCGCGGGGCACCAGGTGGAACAGTCCCACGCTGTCTTCGACCTCCGCGCTGTACGCGTAGGCGGTGCGGTGCCACACCCGGTACCTCATGCGCGGGCCTGCTCTTCGATCAGGGCCAGCGACGACAGCGCCAGCGGCGGAGGACCGCTTTCGAAGTGCACGTGCGCGACGGCCTCGGCCAGCTGCTCGAGCTGGGCGATGGCATCGACGAGGAACTCCGTCAGCGCCGAGCGGTGCTCGCCGTCCGCTGCCGTCAACGCGGCGATGTCGGCGCTCGCCAGTTCCCGCTCGAGGTGCTCGCGCAGCCGCTCCGGGCGGGTCGATCCGGTCGAGGCGGGCATGGCCGCGAGGTGGGTGCCCAGGGCATCGAGCGAGAACATGAGCGAGCGGGGGTTGTCGCGATCCAGCAGCAGCAGGTCGAGGGCGTCGGCGGTGCGCAGCGACCCGCGGTAGCGGCGGCGGTAGGTGACGATGCTCTCCGCCGCCGTCAGCATGGCCTCGAGCACCTCGCGGTCGGCACGGATGGCGCGGCGGCGCGTCGCGGTGCCCACCAGCAGATGGCACAGCTGCAGGGCGCGCTCCAGGCACCGCCCTGCTTCGATCATGTGCCAGCCGGAGTCGCGCATCATGCTCGCCGTGACGCCCTGCAGCGACAGCACCGCAGTGAGCATGCGCCCGGCTGATTCCGCGGTGCGGTGGGCGTGGGGCGCGGAGCGCAGCGCGCGGGTGGCGCGGTCGACGTTCGAGAACACCCGCCAGGTGTCGCCGGAGAGCTGGTCGCGCACGCCCTCCAGGGCATCGCGCAGGCGCGCGACGGCATGGGCGGCGCTGCCGAGGCGGTCGGTGTCCAGCAGCAGGGAGCGCAGCTCGGCATCCGGATCGGCGAACCGGCTGCCCGCCAGCCGGTGCAGTGCGTCCAGCAGCACCCGTGTGCTCTCCATCGCCTCCGGGCCGTGGTGGCCGCTGACCTGCTCCAGCTGGTGGTGCGCGGTCAGCAGCAGGCGCAGCAGGTCCTCTGCGCGTTCGGCGTACCGCCCGGCCCAGTACATGTCCGCAAGCGCGCGCGGCGCCAGCGTCGGGACCGAGGGGCCGAAGGCCAGGGGCACGCTCTCGACGAGACCCTGGTCCGGATCGTCCGCCGAGGCCTTGAGGACCCATACGTCCTTGGTGGTCGGCCGCGCCTCGATGCCGCTGCGCACCGTCGCCAGCCCGCCGACGAGCGGGCGGTAGGCCGACCCGTAGCGGAGGGTGAAGCTGCGGAAGACCAGCGGTCGCGCGGCGGCTCGAGTGCCGCCCGCCCACACCGGGGCCTGCGACAGCGGCAGCAGGTCCTGGCCGACGTAGCGATAGGGGGCGGCGAGGATGCCGGCGGTCAGCTCGGCCGCGTCGGCTCCGGACAGCGCCGCACGGGTTTCGTCGATCGTCCGCACGATCAGGTGCGGGTCGCCTGCGGCGATGCGCTCGAGTACGCGTTCCCGTGCATCGGGGTCGCCGCACCACAGCGTCCCCACCGACGGCAGCCGCAGCTGTTCTCCCAGCAGCATCTCGCACGCGGCGGGGAGGAACGGCATGAGCGCCGGGTTCTCCAGCACTCCCGCGCCGAGTCCATTGACCAGGCGCACGCGCCCGCGCCGGACCGCTTCGGCAAGGCCCGCCACGCCGAGCCGGGAGTCGGCCCGCATCTCCAGCGGGTCGCACCACTCGGCATCCACGCGTCGCACGATCACGTCGACGCGCTCCCGCGGCGGGGTGCTCGGCCAGCCGGCCGGCTTCATCCACACCCAGCCGTCGCGCACGACCAGGTCGCTGCCCTGAACCAGCGGCATGCCGAGCG
Organism: Microbacterium sp. zg-YB36; assembly: GCF_024623575.2. Lineage (NCBI taxonomy): Bacteria > Bacillati > Actinomycetota > Actinomycetes > Micrococcales > Microbacteriaceae > Microbacterium > Microbacterium sp. zg-YB36. Next base: position 187,892 of record NZ_JANJFD020000010.1, on the reverse strand, counting down.
CATTGGCGAGGAACGCCTGGTCGAAGGCCGTCTCGGAGTGGGGGCCGGGGGAGAGCACCACGACCTGCGGTGAGGCGACGCCGGGGGCCGAATCCAGCAACGAGGCACGCAGAGCCGAGAAGTACGGCTCCATCCGGTGCAGGTCGCTCTCCTGGTACAGATCGGGCAGCACCTGCGCGATCACGCGGCGGTTCTCCATGGCGTACCCGAGACCCGACGGCGCCTGCACGCGGTCGGCCAGCACGTGCCACTCGCCGTCGGCGTCGCGGCCGAGGTCGGTGGCCGACAGCAGGAGCGGCTGCATGTCGATGACGCCGGGACGGGCCACCGGCCGGGCGAACCCGGAGTGGCCGAACACGGTCGCGGCGGGCACCGTGCCGGAGGACAGCAGCGTCTGCGGGCCGTACAGGTCACTCAGCACGGCGTTGAGCAGCTCGGCGCGCTGAGCCAGCCCCACGTCCAGCCGCGCCCACGTCGGGGCGTCGATCACGAGCGGCATCGGGTCGAGCTGCCACGGCTGGGCGCCGGCATCCGGGGTCACATACGTCACGCCGTCATCGGCGAGGAACCGGGTGATCTCACCCTCCACGCGGCGCAGCTCGTCGGGGGTGAGGGCAAGAGCCAGGTCTGCCATGGCCTTCCACCCCGGGCGCAGCCCGCCGTCGGGGGAGATGACCTCGTCGTACCGCGCCACGGCATCCGGGGCGAAAACCCCGTCGTGGCTCGCCGGTACGGCGAACGGCAGCGTCGGCTGGGTCACCGCCGTCGCATAATCGCGCAGCACACTCACGCCTTCGGACCTCCTCCGGTCGGTGAGCGGCGCCGGTCAGCGCGCGCTATGAAACTTACCGGAGGAGCGGCGGGCACCGCGGCACGGCGGCCCGGTCCAGGCGGCGGCGTAGGGTGAGACGGTGAGCAGTTTCACCGTCCGCGCCGCACGTACCTCCGACGTCCGCGGCATCCTGGCGATGCTCGACCCCTATGTGCAGCGGCGCATTCTGCTCGGCAAGGACATCGTCGTACTGTACGAATCGGTGCAGCAGTTCGTCGTCGCCGAATCCGACGGTGTGCTCGTCGGGTGCGGCGCGCTGCACGTGCTGTGGGAAGACCTCGGTGAGGTGCGCACGCTCATCGTGGTGGACGACTGGCTGCACCGTGGCGTCGGCCGCGCGATCGTCGATCACCTCGAGAACGACGCCCGGGAACTGGGCCTGTCGCGGCTGTTCTGCCTCACGTTCGAGGTGGACTTCTTCCGCGCCCGCGGTTTCGCGCCCATCGGTGAGCACATCGTCGACCCCGACGTGTACTCCCAGCTGCTGCGCAGCCCCGACGAGGGCATCGCCGAGTTCCTCGATCTGGCGCACGTGAAGCCGAACACCCTCGGCAACACGCGCATGCTCAAGCACCTGTAAAACGCCGCGCGCCCGCCGCGCGGGCAGGATGCCGCGACGTAGCCTAGAGCCATGTCCGATCCCGTCCGTCGCCGGCATTCCCCCGCCGTCTATCGTCGTCGCCGGCTGCTGGTGCTGCTGGCGGCGATCGTCGTGATCGCCGGGATCGTGCTGCTGCTGGTGTGGCAGCCGTGGAACGCCGGCGCGAGCGAACCCGATGATCGCAAGACTCCGGTGTCGACGAGCACCCCGACATCCACCCCGACCGGCTCGCCCGCACCGTCGACCCCACCGATGCCGTCGCCCGAGGCATCCGCGTCGGAGGACACTGCCGGCGCAGTGGCGGAGTGCGAGACGGCGGCGATCGAGGTCGCCGGGCTCACCGACAAGGACACCTACGCGGCGGGCGAGAACCCGCAGCTGTCGATCTCGCTCACCAACAACGGCGGTGTGCCCTGCACGATCAACGTCGGCACCACGACCCAGACGTTCACGATCAGCAGCGGCGACGACGTCTGGTGGCGCTCGACGGACTGCCAGACCGAGCCGAGCGACCAGATCGTGACGATCGACGCCGGGCAGAGTGTCACCAGCGCCGCGCCGCTGACGTGGGACCGCACCCGCTCGTCGGTGTCGACCTGCGGCGAGACCGGCCGGCAGAGCGCACCCGGCGGCGGGTCGTCGTTCCACCTGCGGGTGGCGATCGGCGGGATCGAATCCACCACGAGCAAGCAGTTCCTGCTCCATTGACCCGGCGGGTATCTAAGAGGATTCTCACTGTTTGTCCCCCAAAGAGGGGACAGCCCGCCCGAGTGGGGGTGTCGTACGCTTATACCAAGTTCTCGCACGCTGTCCCCGCTGTCCCCAGCAGTTGAGTGAAACCCTCCCCAAGAGTTTCGCATCGGGAAATCCAGCTGCGGTGAACCATGGGCCCTCTCGAGTCCCCCAGTCCCCAATGGGCGGCCCGAGAGGGCCCCTTCTTTTGTCATCGGTAGGCTGGAGCGATGGCCGGCAAGAAGAAAGCGAAGCCCTCGGCGTCCGAGCAGTTCCGCAACACGCAGCTGGCCGATGCACTGCAGACGCAGGACATGGCAGCCGTCGCGTTCGCGCTGCGCCACGGCCCGACGGTGGTGCCGCTCATGCGCCCGGGTCAGCGTGACAACCCGCTGGACGTCGGTGAAGTGTGGACCTACCGCGACCCTCGCACCGGCGATATCGCGCTGCTGCTGTTCAGTGACGCGAAGAACAAGCCGGCGACGCTGCCCCCGGGTGTTGCGCTGCAGTCCCCCGGGTGGCTGCGCGCATTCCTCAGCGCCCACGAGGAGCAGATCACCACGGTGTTCTTCGACATCGCCGGACCCCACCCGCTGCAGGCGACCCCGACCGACCTCATCGCCGCGCTCGACGCGTGAGCGACGCTCAGAACCCGGGGGAGTCGCCCGGCTCGACGCGGTGCATGCGCGGCAAGTCGCGCAACGCGTCACGCAGGGTCTTGCTCGACGCGTCGAGCACCGTGCGGTAACCCAGCCGCGCGGCCTCGCCGTGGCGCTGGTCGCGCTGGGTGACGGGCCGGATCTCGCCGGCGAGGCTGAGTTCGCCGATCGCGGCGAGCTTGGACGGCAGGGCACGGTCGCGCACGGCGCTGGCGACGGCAAGCGCGATCGCGAGGTCGGCAGCGGGCTCGGTCAGGCGCACGCCTCCCACCGTGGAGACGTAGACGTCCAGGTTGGACACCGTGATGTTCGCGCGCTTCTCAAGCACCGCGAGGATCATCGCCACCCGTGACCCGTCGACACCGCTGACGATGCGCCGCGGGTTGGGCGCACCGGTGGCCATAGTCAGCGCCTGCACCTCGACCGGCAGCGCGCGCCGGCCCTCGAGGGCGATCGTGACGCACGTACCGGGTTCGGGGGCGCCCTGACCGAGGAACAGCACACTCGGGTCGGGAACTTCGGCGATGCCCGCGCCGGTCATATTGAAACAGCCCACCTCGTCGGTGGCGCCGAACCGGTTCTTCAGCGCCCGCACGAACCGCAGCGACGTCTGCCGGTCGCCTTCGAAGTGGCAGACGACATCGACCAGGTGCTCGAGGATGCGCGGCCCCGCGATGGAGCCGTCCTTGGTGACGTGCCCGACGATGATCACGGGGAGGTCCCGCTCCTTCGCCACGCGGATGAGCGTGGTCGCCACTTCCCGCACCTGCCCGGGGTGCCCCGCCATGCCGTCGGACAGTGACGAGGACACCGTCTGCACCGAGTCGACGATGAGCAGGTGCGGCTGCACCTGGTCGATGTGGCCGAGGATCGTCGCCAGGTCGGTCTCGCTGGCCAGGTACAGCTCGTCGTGCAGGGCTCCGGTGCGTTCGGCGCGCAGTCGCACCTGCCCCAGCGACTCTTCCGCGCTGACGTACAGCACCCGCCGGCCCACGCGGGCGCTCTGCGCGGCGACCTCGGTGAGCAGCGTCGACTTGCCGACACCGGGCTCGCCGGAGAGCAGGATCGCGGCGCCGGGAACGAGTCCGCCGCCCAGCACGCGGTCGAACTCGCCGATGCCGCTGGTGGTGCGCGAGGCCTCTTGCGTCTGCACCTGCGTGATGGGCCGCGCGACGCGCGCCGCCCCGGGGGCGACGGGGGCCATGGTGCGGATGATGCCGGCCTGCTCGGCAGCCTCGACCACGGTGCCCCACTGCTGACACTCCCCGCAGCGCCCGGCCCACTTCAGGGTCGTCCAGCCGCACTCCGTGCAGCGATAGGGCGCGGTGGTCGCTGCGCGTCGTGTGGCCATGCATTCAGGCTACGGGGCGGGTCGGACACCGGCGTCCGCGGCGCGGGAGCAGATGATAGCGGCGCGGGCGCGCCCCGGAAAATCGACCCCTCGCAATGTTTCGGGACGGTAAACCCTCGCGCCGAACGGCGTCATTTGGCGAGGTGCGGTATCGCGCAACCCATAGCGTGGTGAGCGACGCGCTTGTCGCGTCCACCCCCCACACCGTTGTTCCAAGGAGTTCCGTCGTGCCCGCGAATCCGCAGACCGTCACCGGCCTGACCCTGTGGGACGGCGACCTCGATCGCGGTCCCGCCCAGCTCGAGTGGGCCGGCGACCGCATCACCGCGGTCACCCCGGTGCAGGCCACGCAGGCCCCGCCCGCGGAGTTCAGCATCATCCCCGGCCTCATCGACACGCACGTGCACCTGGACTCCGCCGCCGCGGCATCCGCGGTGGACTGGATGACCTGGCCGCTGATCACCCCGGCGTCGGAGCGGTCCCTGCATGTGGTCGCTCACGCGCGCACCGCCGCCGCCGCGGGCGTCACGACCCTGCGTGAGCTGGCGGGCGGCGAAGTGCAGCTGTCCGCTGCGCGGGGACTGCGCGCCGGTCTCATCCCGGGGGCGCGCGTGCTCGTCCACGGCCCCGTCGGCATGACCGCCGGTCACGGTGACCTCTTCGTGCCGCCGCACTACCCGCACCGCCCGCCGGTGGCCGATTCGCCCGACGAATGCCGCAAGCTCGTGCGGGAATGGGCGCGTTCCGGTGCCGACGGCATCAAGATCTTCACCAGCGGCGGGGTCCTCTCCGTCGGGGACAAGGTGGGCTGGCGCAACCAGACCGACGCGGAGATCGCGGCGACGGTCGACGAGGCCCATGCGCTGGGCATGCTCGTGGCCGCACACACCCACACCGCCGAAGGCGTGGACATCGCGCTGAAGTTCGAGGTCGACTCCCTCGAGCACGGCACCGGCATCCTGCAGCGGCACTGGGACACGCTCCTCGAGCGGAACATCCCGGTCGCGCCCACGTTGCTGATCAACGACGCCATCGCCGATCGCCGCATCCCCGTCAGCGACGAGGCAGCCGAGAAGGCGCGCGCCGTCGTGGCCGAGCGCGACGCGAACTTCGCCGGAGCGGCAGCAGCCGGCATCCGGTTCGTCCTCGGCACCGACGCCAACGGGATCATGGTGAAATTCGGCGACCAGCTCGAGGAGCTTCGCCTGATGAAGCGGGCATTCGACTGGTCCTCGGAGCGCACGCTCCGGGCGGGCACCTCCGATGCGGCCGACTCGCTCCGGCTCACCGGAACTGTCGGACGGCTCCAGCCAGGTCAGGCTGCGGACTTCGTGATCGTACGCGGCCGCCCGTGGGAGGACATCGACGTCCTCACGGCGGAGAACGTCGTCGCGGTCGTCGCCCGCGGGCAGCTGGTCGCCGGCGCGATGCCGGCGTGATCCTGCGCGTCCCCCTCACCGAGAACCCCCTGGCAATCAAGGAGAAACCGTGACCCACTCACGCCCCCGCCACGCACGACGCATCGCCGCCTCGCTGACCGCCGGCCTGGCCGTCGTCGCTCTCGCCGGATGCTCCGGCGGTGCCGAGACGTCGTCGGCACCTGCCGCCGACCTCGCGCAGGACATCGTCTTCGCGCTGAAGGAGGACCCGACCTGCCTGGACCCGCAGCAGACCTCGGTGACCACCTCGCTCATCGTCGGACGCCAGCTGGCCGACTCGCTGCTGGACCAGAACCCCGACACCGGTGAGATCGTGCCGTGGCTGGCCAGTGAGTGGGAAGCCAGCGACGACCTGACCTCGTACACCTTCACGCTGCGCGAGGGCGTCACGTTCAGTGACGGCACGGCGCTCACCTCCGAGGTCGTCGCGGCCAACTTCGACGCCATCGTCGCCCTCGGCGCGTCGGCCTCCCTCGCGAACGGCTACCTCGCCGGATACGAGGGCACCGCGATCGCCGACGACAGCACGTTCACGGTCACCTTCTCCGCACCCAACGTGCAGTTCCAGCAGGGGGCCACGACCATGTCGCTCGGCATCCTGTCCGCCGAGACGGTTGCCGCCTCCGCCGAGGACCGCTGCCAGGCCGTCGTCGGGTCGGGGCCGTTCGTGCTGGAGTCCTACGTGCCCAACGACGCGGTCGGACTGGTGGGACGCGAAGGCTACGACTGGGCGTCCCAGCTGCGCGAGCACGAGGGGGAGGCCCACCTCGACTCGATCAGCTTCCCGATCATCGCCGAGCCGAGCGTGCGCACCGGCGGACTCGAATCCGGCGAGTACGACGTCATCCAGGACGTGCCGTATGTCGATGAGTCGCGTTTCGGCACCGACGAGTACCGCCTGTACGCCAAGGCGAACCCGGGCATTCCGAACTCGCTGGTGCTGAACACCACGCGCGGCCCGCTGGCCGACGAGGCAGTGCGCCAGGCCATCTCGGCGGCGCTGGACCGTGAGCAGATCAATGTGCTCACCGGGTCGCTCAGTGGCTCGGCGCCCACCAGCGTGCTCACCTCCTCGACCCCCGGATTCACCGACCTCGGCGACGTGCTCGCTTTCGACGCCGACCGTTCCGAGGAACTCCTCGAGGGCGACGGCTGGAGCCTCGGCGAGGACGGCATCTACGAGAAGGACGGCGAGCCGCTCACGGTCACGGTCACGGCGTTCTACGCCCAGGACGTGCTCGAGGCGGCCCAGATGCAGCTGCGCGAGGCCGGCATCGACCTGCAGCTGAAGATGGTGTCCTCCGGCGACTTCTTCGGAGCGGTCGCCTCCGGCGACTACGACGCCCTCGGTGCGGCGCTGACCCGCACCGACCCCGACGCGCTGCGCACGCTGCTGTCGACCGAGTCTGCGGCCCGCTGGGGCATCGTCGACGACGCCGAGCTGGAGGCGCTCCTGCAGGAGCAGGCGCAGACGGCGGATGCCGACGCGCGCCAGAAGCTCGTCGACGACATCCAGCAGATCGTCGCCGAGCGGGCGTACGTGATCCCGACGCTGGAGACGGTGCAGCTGCACGGCTCGCGTGCCGGCGTCGAGGGCATCACCTTCGATTCGGCCGCCCGCCTGCACCTGTACGACACGCGGGTCGTCTCGGACTGATGGCGTCGCCGGAGCAGCGCGCAGCACCAGCGCACGGGGAAGGCGGCGCGCGAGCGATCGCCCGCTTCCTGGTCCCGAAGATCCTGCAATGCCTCTTCGTGATCTGGGCGACCTATTCCGTCGCCTTCCTGCTGATGCACGCGCTGCCCGGCGACCCCGTCCTCGCCGCGCTCTCCCTGCGCGGCGGGGACGCCACCTCCACCGATCCCGCTGAACTCGACGCCCTCCGGGCCCGCTACGGGCTGGACGGCCCGGTGTGGCAGCAGTACCTGACCGGGTTCCTGGGACTGTTCGCCGGCGACTTCGGCATCTCGATCGCCACCGGTCAGCCGGTGATCGACATGATCGGCCGGGCGTTCCCCCACACCGCTGCCGTCGCCGTCTTCGCCCTCGTCACCGGGTTCGTCGTCGCGCTCGCCTTCACGGTGTGGGCCTACATCGCCCGACCCGCGTGGCTGCGCGACGTCGTCGCCCAGATCCCACCGCTGGGCATCGCCATCCCCGCCTTCCTCACCGGTCTCGTGCTGATCAGCGTGTTCTCCTTCGGGCTCGGCTGGTTCCCGGCATCCGGCACCGACGGATTCGCCAGCATCGTGCTGCCGGGCATCACGCTGGCCCTTCCCACCGGTGCCATCTTCTTCCAGGTGTTCTCGGCGGCGGTGTTCGACGCCGGCGCGAGCCCGTTCGTCACGACCGCCAACGCAAAGGGTCTCACGCAGCGCACCGTCGTGACCCGTCACGTGCTGCGCAACGCGCTGCTGCCCTCCATCACGATCATCGGCCTGCAGATCGGCTATCTCGCCGGCGGCACCGCGGTGGTCGAGACGGTGTTCTCGCGAGACGGCATCGGCCGTCTCACCGTCGACGCCGTGCTCGCGCGCGACGTCAACGTCGTGATGGGCGTCGTGGTGGTCGTGGCCACCGTGTACGCGGTCGTCACTCTCATCGTCGACGGTCTGTACGGCGTGATCGACCCGCGCACCCGCACCCGGCTGCGCACCGGGAAGGCGGCCACCCGATGAATGTCCTGCGCAAACCCGGGCTGCTGCTGTCGATCCTGACGCTCGCGGTGGTCGTCGTCGCCGTGATGGTCCCGCAGCTGCTCGCCCCCTACGACCCGTTCGCCTCCGTCGGGACCGCGCGGCTCGCCCCGCCCAGCGCCGAGCACCTCTTCGGCACCGATCACCTCGCCCGGGACGTCTTCTCCCGCGTGGTGCACGGGGCGCGGCTGTCGCTGTCCGCCGCCGTTCTCGCGGTGGTCGCGGGACTCGTGATCGGTTCGATCGTGGGACTGGTGACCGGATACCTCGGCGGCCCGGTGGACTTCGTGATCATGCGGTTCGTGGATGTCCTCATCGCCATTCCCGGCATCCTGCTTGCCCTCATCGTGGTCGCCTCCCTGGGATTCGGCCCGCTCTCGATCGCGCTCGGCGTAGGGCTCGGGGCCGCGGGTTCGTTCGCGCGGATCATGCGCGCCCAGGTGCTGCGGGTGAGGGCGGAGGAGTACGTCGAAGCCGCTCGCACCCTCGGGGTCCGCGGCCCGGCTGTCCTCGCGCGACACGTGCTGCCCAACGCTGCCCGGCCCATCGTCGCGATGGCGGCGATGGAGCTGGCTCTGGCCATCCTGTCGGTGTCGGCGCTGAGCTTTCTGGGCTTCGGCGCCCAGCCGCCCGCGCCGGAGTGGGGCGCCCTGGTCTCGGCCGGGCGCGATTTCGTCGCGACGGCGCCGTGGCTGAGTCTGCTGCCCGGTGCGGTGATCCTTGCCGTCGTGCTGTCGGTGAACAGCGTGGCCCGATCGATCCGAGGTGACCGATGACCGCTTTGCTGCAGGTGCGCGGACTGCGCGTGGACTACGGCACCGGACGCCGCGCCCACCCGGCCGTGCGCGGCGTCGACTTCGACATCGACGCCGGCGAGATCGTCGCGGTGGTGGGGGAGTCCGGGTCGGGCAAGAGCACGATCGCGCACGCCCTGATGCGGCTGCTGCCGGTGGAGGCGCACATCCGCGGCGGCGAGATCCGCTTCGATGGCGTGGAGCTGCGCACCGCGTCCGTCGGCGCGCTGCGACGCCTGCGCGGTCGGCGCATCGGCTTCGTTCCGCAGGACCCCTCGAACAGCCTCAACCCCCTGATGCGCGTGGGGGAGCAGATCGCCGAGAGCCTGCGCCGCCACCGCGGCCTGTCGAAGGCGGATGCCGCCGCTCGCGCGATCGAGATCATCGCCGAGGTCGGCGTCCCCGATGCGGCCCGGCGTGCCGGTCAGTACCCGCACGAGCTATCCGGAGGCCTCCGGCAGCGCATCCTCATCGGCATCGCGTGGGCCTGTGAACCCGATCTGGTCATCGCCGACGAGCCCACCAGTGCTCTGGATGCCACCGTGCAGCGTCATGTGCTGGACCGGATGCAGGCGCTCGCGGCCGCGCACGGCACCGCGGTGCTGCTGGTCACGCACGATCTCGCCGTCGCCGCCGATCGTGCCGATCGCATCGTCGTCGTGCACAACGGCGAGATCGTCGAAAGCGGCAGGTCCCGCGACGTGCTCGCGGCACCGCAGCACGACTACACCCGGCGGCTGGTGGCCGCCGCTCCCGGGCTGCACAGCGGACGGCTGCAGCCCAGCGTCGGCGTCGCGACCCGCACCGCACCAGCCGGCGAACCGCCCCTTCTCGACGTGCGCGGGCTGGGCAAGACCTACGGAACGGGTGCGCGCGGCGTGGCCGCCGTCGAAGCGGTCGAGTTCTCCGTCCCGCGCGGGTCGACCTTCGCCCTCGTGGGCGAGTCGGGGTCGGGCAAGAGCACGACCGCGCGCATGGTCGCCCGCATCATCGAGTCCGACACCGGCACCGTCGCGTTCGACGGCCGCGACATCACCGGGCTGCGCGGCAGCGAGCTGCGGCAGCTGCGCCGGCGGATCCAGGTCGTCTACCAGAACCCGTTCGGGTCGCTTGATCCGCGGATGAGTGTGGCCGGGCTCATCGCCGAACCCCTGCGGGCCTTCGGCGCCGATCGGGTCCAGACGCGCGCAACCGTGCGCGAACTGCTGGCTCAGGTGCGCCTGGCCCCGGAGATGCTCACCCGTCGCCCCGCCCAGCTGTCAGGCGGGCAGCGGCAGCGGGTGGCGATCGCCCGAGCGCTGGCGCTGCGGCCGGAGCTGGTGGTGCTCGATGAGCCGGTCTCGGCACTGGACGTCTCAGTGCAGGAGCAGGTGCTCCAGCTGCTGGTCGATCTGCAGGCAGAGCACGGCCTGACGTACCTGTTCATCTCGCACGATCTCGGGGTGATCCGCCAGATCTCCGACCGCGTCGCAGTCATGCGCGATGGGCGCATCCTGGAGCAGGGGGCACTGGAGCAGATCTTCCAGCAGCCCACCCACGACTACACGCGGGAACTGATCGGGTCCATCCCGGCACGCGCGTGTCCTGACGACGCCGAGCGCGCCGCGTGATCAGCCGCGCAGTTCGTCGGCCACGGTGCGCAGTGCGTCGGCGGAGTGGCGGAACAGTTGCAGCTCGCTCGGCGAGAACTGCGTCTCGTAGATAGGGATGGCACCGCCCGCGCTGACGATCGACGGTACCGACAGGGCGACGCCGGAGACCCCGTGGAAGTCCTCGAGCACCGTGGACACCGGCATGACCGCGTGCTCATCGCGCAGGACCGCCTCCACGATGCGGGCGCTGGACAACCCGATCGCGTAGTTGGTCGCGCCCTTGCCCTGGATCACCTTGTACGCGGCATCCCGCACGTCGATCGCGATCTGGTCGAGCTCGTCCACCGTCATCCGGGGGTGGCCTTCGGTCTCCCAATCCAGGATCGGCACGGTGCCGATGAACGCCTTGGACCACAGCGGAAACTCGGTGTCGCCGTGCTCGCCCACGATGTAGGCGTGCACACTGGTGGATGCGACGCCGGCGCGCTGGGCCAGCTTCCACCGCAGGCGGGAGGTGTCCAGCACCGTCCCCGACGCGAAGATCCGCTCCGGGGGAAGCCCGGTGGCCTCCTGTGCCAGCACGGTGAGCACGTCGCAGGGGTTGGTCACGATGACGAACACGGCGTTGGGGGCGACTTCCAGCAGCTTCGGCATCATCGACTTCAGGATGTTCGCGTTCGTGCCGGCGAGCTCGATGCGGGTCTGCCCCGGCTTCTGCTTGGCCCCGGCCGTGATCACGATGACGTGCGAGCCCTCTGCCACGGAGATGTCGCTGCCGCCGATGATGTCGCTCGACCCGGTGAACTGCGTGCCGTGGGCGAGGTCGAGCACCTCCGCCTCGGTTTTCTCAGTGGCGATGTCGTAGAGCGCGATGTGGCGCGCGGAGCCGCGGATGAGAGCGGCATAGGCGGTGGACGATCCGACGCTGCCGGCGCCGACGACGGTCAGTTTCGAGTTCTCGATGACGCTCATGGCCTCAGTCTCGCAGGACCGGATGCCGCTGACTACCGGGGTGCCGAACGCGCGTCGCTGTCGGCACCGGGGTCGCGAACGGGATTGCGGATGCCGAGGAACGACACGACGCCGCCCGCCGCCATCAGTGCGGCCGTCGCGATCGCGGCGCGGTGGAAGCCCTCGAGGTCGAGCGAACCGCCCACGATCGCCGCCAGCATCGCGATCACGATGAGGCCGGCCACGCGCGCGACGGCGTTGTTCACCGCCGAGGCGATGCCCGACCTCTCCGGTTCGATCGCGCCGAGGATCGCCGCCGTCAGGGGTGCCACGGTGATGCCCAGGCCCAGCCCGAACACCAGCATGCTCGGCAGCACCTGCCACCAGTAGTCGAAGTCCACCCCGACCGTCAGCAGCAGCAGCGACCCGGCCGCCATGACCAGCGGGCCCACTGTCATGAACAGCCGTGGGCCGATGCGTCCGGCCAGCACCCCCACCCGCGAGCTCAGCACGATCAGCAGCAGAGTCGTCGGCATGCTCGCCAGGCCCGCGAGCGTCGCGGTCAGACCCGCGCCCTGCTGCAGATACACACCCACGACGAAGCCGTTCAGGGAGAGTGCGCCGTAGATGAACGCCGTCGCGAGGTTGCCGGTCCAGAAGTTGCGCACCCGGAACAGCCCCAGCGGCAGGATGGGGTTGCGCACCGTGCCCTGGCGCCACAGGAATGCGGCGAACAGGGCGATCCCGAGCACCAGCGGCAGCCAGATCGCGGTCGACGACCACCCGAGATTCGGCTGCTCGATGAGCGCGAAGACCATGCCCCCCAGGCCCAGGGTGCACAGGAACGCACCGAGCCAGTCGATCGAGGCACCCGCCCGGCGCTCGTCGCGCACCTCGAGCCGCGGCAGCAGCCACAACGTGATGACGATCGGCACGACGTTGACGACGAACGCCCAGCGCCACGACAGGTAGTCGACGAACAGCCCGCCCACGACGGGGCCGGCGATCGTGGCGGCAGTCGTCAGCGCGGTCCAGACGCCAATCGCCTGTGCCTGCAGCGGTCCGCGGATGCTGGAGGTGATGAGCGCGAGCGAGCTCGGCACGAGGAACGCGCCGGCGGCGCCCTGTACGGCGCGGGCGACGATCAGCAGCACCGGGTCGGGCGCGAGGGCGATCGCGACGGATGCCACGGCGAACCCGATCAGCCCGATGCGCAGCACCAGGATGCGCCCGTACGCGTCGCTGACGGAGCCGGCCAGCAGGATCAGCGCGCCCAGGGTGATCAGGTACGCATCGACGGTCCACTGCTGGGTGGTCAGCCCGCCGCCCAACTCTCGGCTGATCGCCGGGAGAGCGACGTTGACGATGCTGCCGTCGAGGAACGCGACGAACGAGGCGAGCACCGCGACGGCGACGACGAGCTGCTGCTGCCGTGTCATCGACGGGGACATGCCCTCACGCTAGACCGGCTGCGGACGCAGGGGCAGGTGGTGGCGGATCGGAACGAGGGCGATGGATGCCGGGGTGCGGCATCCATCGCCCTGTCGGGTTCAGTGCGTGTCGGCCCAGGCCCAGATGTCATCTCCGCGCAGCGACGCGTCTGCGCCGCCGTCGTTGTAGATGACCTGGCCGGCGAGGTGGGTGTTCTCCACGCTGGTGAGCCAGATGAGCAGGTTGCTGATCGACTCGGCCGGCTGGTGGTAGTTCAACGGCATGGGCACCGAGGCATCCACCATCGCGGCGCCTTCGGGGCTCTTCAGCAGCTCGGTGGTCATCGGGGTGATGACGGTGCCGGGGGCGACCGCGTTCAGCGGAATGCCGGCGCCGGCCCAGGCGGGCGTGATCGCCTCGCGGCGGACCCAGCGGGACAGCGCGCGCTTCGAGGACGGGTAGACGAGGTAGCCGACCTTCGGGCCCTGCGCGGTGAGGCCTTCGGCGATCTCGAGCGCGCGTGACTCGTCGCCGGCGAGGGCGGCGTCGACCATTTCGGTGGAGTGGGCCTGCAGCGACGCCATCGACGACACGACCGCGGCACGGGGGGCGTCGGACTTCGCCAGTGCGGGCAGGAGAGCTTCGAGCAGTTCGGTGACGCCGAAGAAGTTGACCGAGATGGTCTTCGGGATGGGTGCGGCGATGCCGGCGCACGCGATGACGGCGTCGATCGTGCCGCCGGCGAGGTCGATGGCGCTCGCTGCGGCCTGCGTGCGGCCTTCGCCGGTGGACAGGTCGGCTTCGATGTCTGCGTTGCGCAGGTCGATGCCGATGACGCGCTCGCCGCGGTCGCGCAGCAGCTGGGCGGTGGTCGCGCCGATGCCGGATGCCGATCCGGTGACGATGTAGGTGCGGGGCATGGGTGCCTCTTTCTTTTGTGGGCCCGGGGTGGGGGCCGTGGTTCAGGTCGCCGCGTGGTGGCGGACGGGTGGGAAATCAGGGGGAACGTCGATGCCCACCGCCCTGACGAAGCGCAGGGTGAGTTCGGCGAAGGTGCGCCGCTCGGCGGCATCCCAGTCGTGGAGGGCGCCGTCGATCATCTCGAGGCCCTGGGCTACCAGGAGGGCGAACACCCGTGCGCCCGCTTCGGTGAGCGAGACGATCGTCGCGCGCCCGTCGGCGGGGTCGGGCGACTTGGCGATCAGGCCGGCGGCGTCAAGCCGGGAGAGCTGCTTGCTCATGGTCGGACGCGTCACGCGCAGGTTGGTCGCAAGGTCGCTCGCGCGCTGGGGGCCGCCGAGGCCGAGGATGTAGACCGGCTGGATGTCGCCGGCGTCGATGGTCAGGCCGGCCTCACGGGCGATGGCCTCTTGGCGGGTGAGCGAGGACCACTGCGCCATCAGGCGGGTGAGCGAGGACAGCAGGACTGCTTCGGCAGCGGGGGCCTTCGTTGGCGTGTCCATCCGCCGATCCTATGCCAGGTAGTTGCCTCAGGCAATTAAATGCCGAGGCCGCTCCGGGGGCGCGCAGGCGCGATTGGCGGCCGGGCCTGGCGTCACGTAGGATTGTCCGCGGTGACGTGTCCGAGCGGCCGAAGGTGCAACTCTCGAAAAGTTGTGTAGGGTAACCCCCTACCGTGGGTTCAAATCCCACCGTCACCGCCATAAATCCCTGATCAGACGGTACTTCTGAGTTCCGTTGAACGAATGGGAAACAACGGGCGGGTTCAGGTCTCTGTCGAGGCCCGGATCCGCCCGTTTTTACTCGGTTCTCAGCGCCATCAGATTCTCCGAGCGCCGGATGTCGAGCCGGTCGACTCTCGAAAGCGACTGACTCGATAGCGAACAGTGTTCACGGGCGCTTGCAGCCTGCCCGCTGCGACCTTCGCGTCTTGATCACAAGCCGTCGCCTCGACGAACTGCTGCCGCATCCAGATGTGCTCCGGATCGTGCGTGTGGATCGGATGCCACCACAGGGCGTTGCTGATGGGGGTCGGGTCGAACGGGGGCTCTATCGCGCGAACCCCGCCCATGCCGACGAGGAGGTCGGCGAGTCGCGACTGCACCATCGCGAGGCGGCGGGTTCCCGAGATGAACGGTGCCAGCGACAGGAAACTCTCCACGACGGCCTCCACGCGCGGCTCGACGCCGAGGTGCTGCAGCTGCTGGCTGACGGAGGTGAAGGCGGTGCGGGACTGGTATGTGTAGACCCATGGTGCGGCGGCCATGTCCGCCATGCTCAGCGTCGCTCCGATGCTGTTGTTGGAGGTGGCTGCGAGGACGACCCAATAGTCCTTGTTCAACGTGAGGTGTGGGAGGTCGGCGACGAAGCCGTGCGGCAGGAGAAGGGCATCGGTCGAGCGGAGCCTTTCCTCGATGTTCTCGATGATCTGCGGTGAGTGGAGCATGAAGCGGAGCTTCACGGCGGGCGCCCGCGCCGCGGCCAGTTTCGACACCGCCTGCCCGATCGTGGCGAATCCGTAATCGGATCCGTAGACGGAGAACTCCCGGGTCGAGGTGCTCGGGACCCACTCGGTCTGACTCTCGAACACGCGCCGCGCCATCTCCAACGCGATGGAGGTGTGTTCGAGGAGGCGGATGGCCAGCGGCGTGAGCTCGTACTCGTGGCCACGGCGGGTGAGGATCGGATCGGAGAAATGCGTGCGCAGACGCGCCAGTGACGCCGAGAGTGCCGGTTGACTCAGTCGCAGTCGCTGTGCCGCCCTCGTGACGCTGCGTTCGGTCAGGAGCGCGTCCAGCGCCGTGAGCAGATTGAGGTCCAATCGGGACAGCGGTGGCTTCTCTGCCATGGCGACTCCTTAAGGGACGGCGACGGTGCCGAAGAGTATCCCGCCACTATAAATGGGATCGATGCCCGGCATCGACAACCGGGTGTTCCCTGATAAGTCGACGGCGTCGATAGTGGAAGGACGGGGCGCACGGAGCCCTTTCGGAAAGGTCAAGGATGATCATGCTTCTCTCTCACCTCTCGTACGTCACGATCACGTCGACGGATGTCGAGGCATCGGTGGAGTTCTACAGGGACCAGGTCGGGCTCACCGAAGTCGAGCGCGTGGGCGACGCCGTCTACCTGCGCTGCTGGGGCGACTACTACGCCTACTCACTCGTGGTGGTGCCCGGTGACGAACCGTCGCTCGCGACGATGGCGTGGCGGACCTCCAGCGCCGAGGCGCTGAACGAGGCCGTGCGCCGGATCGAGGCCGCCGGGGTGCAGGGCGAATGGGTCGAGCAGCACGCGATCGGTCGCGCCTACCGCTTCACGGGTCCGTGGGGGCACTCGATGACGCTGCACTGGGATGTCACTCGGCACCGCGCGGAGCCGTCGGCCGCGTCGATCTACCCCGACCGGCCCGAAAAGCGCAGTCATGTCGCCGGCGCTCCGCGCCAGCTCGACCACGTCACGATCGCCGCGAGCGACGTCGACGGGTTCGCGCGCTGGTACAACGAGGTGCTGGGCTTCCGGATCATGGCGCGTACCGTGCTCGACGAGGCGCCCATCTCGGTGTTCTCGGTGCTCACCACGAACGAGAAGTCGCACGACCTCGGCGTCGTGCTCGACGGTTCCTCGCGCGCCGGGCGGGTCAACCACTACGCCTTCTGGGTCGACACCCGCGAGGAGCTGCTCATCGCCGCCGACGTCCTCATGGAGCGTGGCACCGCGATCGAGTACGGGCCTTCCATCCACGGCATCGGCGAGCAGAGCTTCCTCTATTACCGCGAGCCCTCGAGCATGCGGATCGAGCTGAACACCGGCGGCTACCGCAACTACGTGCCCGACTGGGAGCCGCAGACGTGGAAACCGTCGCTGGGGTCGAGCAACGTGTACCGCAACGCTGCGATGCCGATGTCGATGACGGAGTCGTTCCCGCCCGCCGATGGGCCCACCGCCACGGAGGAAGGCGTTCCCGACGAGATCAAGGCCGCGCTGCTGAACCCGTACACCCGTCACGGCTGAGCGCTGCTCGTTTTGTCCCGGGGCGGCCGCCGTGTTGCTGCCGCCCTGGGACGCCGGACGTCACGACTCGAGGAGGACTCATGACCCATACCCCACCTACCGCCCCCTTCGCCCTCGCCCGATACCGGCAGGGCGATGATGTCGTTCTCGGGCTCGTCGCCGGCGACCGCATCCGTCCCCTCGGTGAGGAGGACCTGGGAGCCGCCGATCTGAACGCGTTCCTCGCGGAACCCGAATGGGAACGTCTCGCAGCGCTCGCCGAGGCGGAGGGGCCGTGGACTCCGCTGTCCGAGGTGGTTCTGACCGCTCCGGTGCAGCCGCGCCAGGTGCTGCAGGCGGGCGCGAACTATCGCACGCATGTCGTGCAGCTGATCGTCGGCGGACTGACCAAGGGCGAGTCGGCGCTGACGCCGGAGGAGGCGCGGGCCCGTGCCGAACGCATCATGGATGCGCGCGCCGCCAGCGGTCGCCCGTTCGTCTTCATCGGCATGCCGCAGTGCGTCGTGGGAGACGACGTCCCCCTCACGCTTCCGTCCTACAGTGACGTGCATGACTGGGAGCTCGAACTCGCCGTCGTCATCGGCCCCGAGGCGTTCCGCGTGGGCCGAGACGAGGCCATGAGCCACGTTGCGGGGTACACGATCACCAACGACATCTCGACCCGCGATCTGCTCTTCCCCTCCGACGTGGGCGACATCGGCGCCGACTGGTTCAGCGCCAAGAACGCGCCGGGCTTCCTCCCCACGGGGCCATACCTCGTCCCGGCGCCGTTCGTTGACCCCGCGAATCTCGCCATCCGCCTGGAGCTGAACGGCGAGGTGATGCAGGATGCCACGACCGCGGAGCTGGTCTTCGACGTCGCCGCGCTCGTCTCGACCGCGTCCCAGACGCTGCCGCTTCTGCCGGGCGACATCCTGCTCACCGGCAGCCCCGCGGGCAACGGCCAGCACTGGAAACGATTCCTGCGCGATGGTGACGTGATGACCGGCACGATCGAGGGCGTCGGCACGCAAGTCGTCCGCTGCGTCGCGGAGGCGGCCGCATGACCGCGCCGAGCGAGCACCCGGCCGACCTCGACCGCAACGACCCCGAAGGCGAGATCGCCGCGCGCGTGACGGCGTATCGCAATTGGGGCCGCTGGGGTGAGGACGACGTCCTGGGCACCCTCAACTTCATCGACGAGGCCAAGCGCGTCGAGGCGGCGGCACTCGTGACGCAAGGGCGTGTCGTCTCGCTGTCGCAGGCGTTCAACACGGACGGCCCTCAGAAGGGGTGGCGGCGCCGGATCAATCCCGTCCACACCATGACCGACACCGGCACCGACGCCGAACGCGGCAACCAGCCGTTCCCGCACGGCATCGGCGGCGCCGACGACTACATCACGATGCCTCTGCAGTGCTCCACGCAGTGGGACGGCCTCGGCCACATCTTCGACCACGGGATGGCGTGGAACGGTCGCCGTGCGGGCGATGTCGTCACCAGTGACGGCGACCTCGTCACCGGGATCGAGCACGCGGCCGCTGTCATCGTCTCCCGTGGCGTCCTGCTCGACATGGGGCGCTTCCTTCAGCCCGACACCGGAGAACTGCCCGACGGCTACGGCATCACCGCCGCCGACCTCGACGCGTGCATCGCGGCGCAGGGGGAGTCCAGCCGGGTCGGACGCGGCGACATCCTGCTGGTTCGCACGGGCCGGCTCGCCCGTGCCCGGCGCGAGGGGTGGAACGACTATGCCGGCGGCGAAGCGGCCGGCATGTCGCTGACCACCGCCGGCTGGCTGCACAGAAGCGAGGTCGCAGCGGTCGCCACCGACACGTGGGGCTTCGAAGTGCGCCCCAACGAGTTCGACGTGCCGTCGTTCCAGCCTCTGCACCAGATCGCGATCCCGAACATGGGGCTCACGATCGGTGAGATGTGGGACTTCGACGAGCTCGCCGACGCGTGCGCCGCACGCGGACGCTGGGACGTGCTGCTGTCGGCGCCACCCCTGCCGATCACCGGGGCGGTCGGTTCGCCGATCAATCCGGTGGCCGTCTTCTGACACACACCACCGCACACCCGAACAGAACAGAGAGGTTCTGACATGACTGCAGTGCACACCGTCGCAATCGTGGGGTCCGGCGTCGCCGGCCTGGCCGCCGGCATCCAGCTGGCCAAGGCCGGCGTCGAGGTCGATCTCTTCGAAGCCAAGCCGCAGCTGACCGCCCTCGGCTCCGGCATCAGTCTGCAGGGCAACGCCCTGCGGGTGTTCGACGCGCTGGGCGCGTGGGACGACATCCGCGAGGCCGGATACCCGTTCGAGGGGCTCACCTTGCGCGCGCCCGGTCCCGGTGCTCCCGTGGTCGCCGAGCTTCCCGATGTGAAGACGGGAGGTCCGGATTATCCGGCCGGGATGGGGATGCCGCGGGCAGAGCTTGCCCGCATCCTCTTGGCGCACGCCGAGCGCGCGGGCGTGCAGGTGCACTTCGGAGCGAAGCTGACCGGCCTCACCCAGGATGCGGACGGCGTCCAGATCGAGATCGAGGGCGCGCCTGCCGGCCGCTACGACCTCGTGATCGGCGCAGACGGGCTGCACTCGACGGTGCGCGAGCTCATCGGGATCGAGGCGAAGCCCGAGTCGACGGGGATGGGGATCTGGCGCACGTTCGTCTCGCGCCCGGCGGAGGTCGAACGCAGCACGCTCTACTACGGCGGGCCGGTCTACATCGCCGGCTACACCCCGACGGGTGAGGACAGCATGTACGCGTTCCTCGTGGAGAAGGCAGAAGACCGCTTCGGCGTCGACCCTGACGAGGCGCGCCGGCTCATGCTCGAGGCATCACGTGCGTACGACGGGCCGTGGAACCAGATCCGCGCCGACATCGAAGCCGGCGCTGACGCGCACTACACGTGGTTCACCCAGCATCTCGTGGCAGAGCCGTGGAACCGTGGCCGCGTGGTCATCATCGGTGACGCCGCGCACAGCTGCCCCCCGACGATCGCCCAGGGCGCCGCGCAGGGGGTGGAGGATGCCTTCGTCCTCACCGAACTGCTCACGCGGGGCGAGAGCCTCGACCAGGGGATGTGGGACGAGTTCCACGCCCGCCGCATCCCCCGCGCGGGGGCGGTGGTGGCAGCGTCGGTGCAGCTCGGCCAATGGCAGATCGACGGTGATCGCAGCGCCGACGCCGGCGGGCTGATCTTCGGGATCGCGCAGAAGATGGCAGAGCCCGCATGACCGCGCCGCCGCAGTCCGTCACCGACGTCCACGCCCATCTTCTCCTGCCTGGGCTGCACGCCGAGGTCGCGCGCCGCGCCCCCGACCTCGTCGCCGAGGCGGCTGCACTGGAGCTCGTGCGCCACGGTGCCGACAGCCAGGCAGTGTCAGGACCGATGGTCGGTGCCCGCGTCCCCAAGCTCACCGACGTGGGCCTGCGCCTGGCGGCGATGGACGCGCAGGGCGTCGACGTGCAGTGGGTCAGCGCCTCGCCCAACCATTTCTATCCGTGGGCGCCCGAGGGGCTTGCGGTGTGGGCCGCGGCCGAGGCGAACCGTCTCATCGCAGAGCACACCGCGCAGGCGCCGGATCGCCTCGTGGGACTGGGACTCGTGCCCCTGCAGCATCCGGAGCGCGTCGTCGAACTGCTCGACGACGCCGTGCTCGGCCGCGGGCTCGCGGGGGTGGAGATCTCTTCCTTCGCCGGTGACGTGGAACTGTCGGACGAGCGGCTGGAGCGGTTCTGGGCGCGCGCGGCGGAGCTCGGCTGCGTCGTCTTCCTGCATCCGTTCGGCTGCTCGCTCGACGAGCGGCTCGACCGGTTCTACCTCGCCAACACCGTCGGGCAGCCCGTCGAGAACGCCGTCGCCCTGTCGCACCTGATCTTCGCGGGGGTGCTGGACCGTCACCCCGGTCTTCGGCTCGTCGCGGCGCACGGCGGCGGGTACCTGCCGACCTCGATCGGCCGCAGCGATCACGCGTGGCGCGTGCGTCCCGATGCGCGCGGCTGCGCGCACGAACCGTCCAGCTACCTGCGGAGGATCTGGTTCGACACGGTCGTGCACGACGCCGGCGCGCTGCGTCACCTCATCGAGGTCGCCGGCGAGAGCCAGGTCGTGCTCGGCAGCGACTTCCCGTTCGACATGGGCTTGGAGGATCCCGTCGCCTTCGTGGAGTCCGCCGGTCTCGCACCGCAGACCGCGGAGCGCATCCTGCGCTCGAACGCGGCGGCCCTGCTGGGAAAGACGGTGGACGCATGAGAATCGCTCGCTGGACCCACGAAGAGACCGTGGGGGAGGGCTTCGTCGTCGACGGCCGCGTCGTGCCCTTCCCGGACGGGCTGACGGTCGCCGACGCCCTCGCCCGGGGGATCGACGGATCCGCCGCGCTGCTGTCGCGCGTCGCCGACGCCATCGGCATCCCGCTCGCCGACGTGAACCTCCTCGCCCCCGTCGTACCCCCATCCGTGCGCGACTTCGTCGCCTTCGAGGAGCACGTCGAAGGTGTGAGTGCCGGAGTAGAGGGGAAAATCGACGTGCCGCCCGAGTGGTACCAGGCGCCGACGTTCTACTTCACGAACCCGCACACGATCCTCGCCCCGTTCCAGGAGGTCGCGCCACCGGTCACCGAGCGCCTCGACTTCGAGCTCGAGGTCGCCGTCGTGATCGGGGCAGTGCCGGGATCGACGGGGTCGAACCTCACGCCGGACGCGGCCGCCGAGCACATCTTCGGGTACACGATCATGAACGACTGGTCGGCCCGCGACCTGCAGGCCCGCGAGATGAAGGTGCGCCTCGGGCCGTGCAAGGGCAAGGACTTCGGCACGACGCTGGGGCCCTGGATCGTGACGGCGGACGAGCTCGCGCCCTACCTCGACGCGGAGGGCTTCCTCGCCGTCCACGCCGAGGTGTACGTCAACGACGCGCTCGTCGGCGAGGACCTCGTGTCCAACGCGGGCTGGCCGTTCCCGGAGTTCGTGGCGTACGCGTCGCGCAACTCGCGGGTGGTCCCCGGCGATGTGCTCGGCTCGGGCACCGTCGGCAACGGAGGATGCCTCGGCGAGCTGTGGGGGCGCAACCAGGGCCTCATCCCGCCTCCGCTGCAGACCGGCGACGAGGTGCGGATGGTCGTCGAGGGCATCGGCGAGATCCGCGCCCGCGTCGGCGCCCCCGTGCCGGCTCCGGTTCTGCCGCCCGCACGCCCGCGCTCACGGGCGCGTCGTCGCTGACGGCATCTCGGGACAACAGAAGATCGCCCCCCGCACGGTATCCGTGCGGGGGGCGATCTCTTGCGTTGCGGCTATTCGACGATGCCGAGGTCCCGGAGGTCAATCACGTCGCCCTGCGGCACCCAGGTCTCACCGTCGAACTGCGTGAGCTGCACCTGGAAGATGAGTCGCCCGCCAAAACCCGCGTCCAGCATCATGCCGTCCTGGAGGTACGGGTTCTCGGTGTCCTTGAGAGCGTCCCACGCCTCGAGCAGCCCGTCGGCGGTCAGCTCGGGAGCGTTGTTCAGCGCCTCCACCAGCGCGGCACCCAGTCCGTAGCCGTTGAACGCGAGGGCCTGCCGGGTGTCGCTCTCGTAGCCGTACTCGGTCATGACCTCGATGAAGGTCTGGGTCGCGGCATCCTCGGCGTTCTTCGGGTCGGCCGGGTCCTTGCCCCAGTGGAACGCGTAGGCGTCGACGACGGCGTCCGCGCCGGCGGGGTCGACCACGGTGACGAAGTCGGCCATGTTGCCTGCGAGCAGGAGAGTGGGCTCGTAGCCGATCTCGTCCATGTACTTCGTGACCGCGCCGATCGTGGGGGCGCCGATGTTGATGATGACGGTGTCCACGCCCGCCGCCTGGAACTGGCTGACCTGCGCGGTGAGGTCGGCCGTGCCCGGGGGAACCATGGCGACCTGCGCGGGGGTCAGGCCACCGGCCTCGAGACCGGCGATGTGGCTCTCGCTGAGGTCGTTGTTGAACCCGATGAAGCCGACGACCGCGTCGGGGCGGTTCTCCTGCAGCCACTGGGCGTGCAACTGGCCCTCCCACACCACGTCGGGCCAGAAGGCGCGCGTATAGGGGAAGTTCTCCACGTCGCTGAGCGGGGTCTGCCCGGCCAGTGCGATCTGCGCGACCTTCTTGTCGTTGAGATACGGCCGGCCGGGAACCGCGATGCCGCCGAAGTTGACCACGGCGATGGCGCCCTCCTTCTCCACGAAGCTGCGCTGGTTGTCGGCGAGACGGGCGGGGTCATAGGCGTCGTCGGCGGTGACGAGCTTGATCTCGCGTCCGTCGATGCCGCCTTCCGCGTTGGTCATCTCGATGTAGGCCTCGAAGCCGTGCAAGCCTGCGGCCGCCGCGGCCAGCGGCCCGCTTTGGGGCCAGCTGGCCCCGATGACGATCGGGCTGTCATCCTGCGGCTCAGCGGGTGGTTCGTTCGCGGCCTGCCGTCCCGTGCAGCCGCTGAGCAGCAGGGTGGTGACCGCTACTGCGGCGGCGGCGATGACGGCGGAGCGAGCTCGTCGTGACGTCTTCATCATCGATTCGCTTCCTTTCGTGTGGATGCTGTTGTTGTTTCGGGATAGGACTCGGGGTCGGTGTTACTGCCGGATTCGGTCTTGGGGTTGCGTGGGGCGGTGCTTCGGCGACCGCGCACGAGCGCGGCGCCGCTGCGGCCGATCGACGTGCTCCACGCGGCCAGGCCACCGGGCGCGAGGATCAGGCAGACACCGAGGAGCACGGCGAAGATGAGCTGGGCGAACTGCCCCGACGCCTGGCCGGGCAGGACCTTGCTGGCGAAGTCGGGGAGGTACACGACGATCGCCGCACCCACGATCGCGCCGATCCACGAGCGGCTGCCTCCGACCGTGGCGGCCATGAGCAGGATCAGCGAGAACGTCAGCAGGTAGCTGTCGGGCGTCGCGACCGTCAGTACGAGCACGAGGATGCCGCCGGCCAGACCCGCCACGGCGGAGCTGACGACGAAGGCGATGAGCTTCAACTGGGGGACGCGCACGCCGTTGGACACGGCGAGGATCCGGTTCGTCCGAATCGCGGCGTAGGCGCGGCCGAAGCGGCCCACCGTGATGTTGCGGAGGAGCACGAGCGTGCCCGCAAGCGCCAGGAGGGCGAAGAGGAAACCGAACTGGGCGGGCGTGAGCGCGATCCCGTCAGGAGCGACGAAGGGCGAGGTCGGCAGCGCCAGCCCCACGGTCCCGCCGGTGAAGTCACTGAACCGGCTCACCACGAGCGGGAAGACCGCGGCGATGGCTATGGTGAACAGCCCGAGGTTCAGCCCGCCGAGCTTCAGCGCCGGAATGCCGATCGCGAGGCCGACGATGAGCCCCGCGCCGATGCTCGCCATGAGGGCGAGTGGCCACGGTACGTCGAGGTTCAGCATCAGGAGCATCGTCGTGTAGCCGCCGATGCCGAAGATCGCGCCGTGCCCGACGCTGATCTGCCCTGAGAACCCGACGAGGAGGTTCAGACCCGCCACTCCCAGAGCGATCGCGAGCACGCGGGTCATGTTGAACAGGTCGTAGTCGCTCACCAGGAACGGGATCGCGACGCCCACCACGAGCAGGGCGAGGGTGAGCAGGCCTCGCGGGGTGCGGTACCAGGGCCGCGCGTGGGGGTAGGGGATGGGACTGGTCACGCGCGCACCATCCGCTCTTTTCCGAAGAGTCCGCCGGGCTTGACAAGCAGGACGATCACGATGAGGACGAAGGCGACCACGATGTTGAGGTCCCCACCGAGGAAGGGAATGTACCGGCCGGCAAACGCCGTGACGACGCCGATCAGCAGGCCACCGACGACCGCGCCCACTCGACTGGTCAAGCCTCCGAGCGTGGCGGCGGCGAGGGCCATCAACAGCGGGAAGTTCATCATCGACGGGGACAGTCCCAGGGTGGGGGCGGCCACGACGCCGGCCACCGCGCCGACGGCGCCGGCGATCGCCCACCCGAGGGCGAGCCACACGGGGGCTGACAGCCCCAGCAGTGCCGCCGAGGGGGCATTCTGCGCGACGGCGCGCAGACGCAATCCGATCGGGGTCTTCTGGAAGAGGAGCGCGGTCAGGCCCATCGCGACGACGACGAGGAGCGCGCCACCGGCCTGCTGGTAGGTGAGGCGCAGTCCGGCGAACTCGATGAGTCCGGAGCCGAAAGGGCTGGGGTAGCTGCGCGGGTCGGTTCCCCAGATGATGCCGGCGAGCGCGCTGATCCCGAGGAGCAACGCCACACCCATCGCCATCAGGACGCCTTCGTTGCGGGTGTCGGCCCAGCGGACCACCAGCACGTGCACGAGGGCGCCGATCACGGCGGATGCGGCGACGGCGATGAGGATCGCGAGCCACGGCGAGATGCCGGTCGAGAGCATCGTGAACGCGATGAAGGCGGCCACGACGGCGAGCTCCCCCTGCGCGAAGTTCAGCATGCCGGTGCCTTGGAACACGACGCTCAGCGCCAGGGCGAGGGCGGCGTAGACGGTTCCGGTGGTGAGGCCGTCCAGGAAGATCTGGAAGAACTCAGTCATCGAGCGCTCCTCGGGTCGAAGGGAACGGGCGGTCCGCAGGGGCGGACGGCGCCTCGCCGAGGTAGGCCGCACGCAGCGCGTCGTGATCCTGCAGATCCGCGGCGGGACCCTCGAGCGACACGCGACCCCGGGTGAGGACGACCGCGCGGTCGGCCACCCGCAGCGACAATCGCGCATTCTGCTCGGCGAGCAGGATCGTCAGCGACCACGCATCCCGCAGCGACTGGAAGCGGTTGAACAACTCGAGCGTGGTCAGGGGGGCCAGGCCCAGTGACGGCTCGTCGACCAGAAGCAGGCGGGGCCGGGCGAGAAGTGCCCGCGCCACTGCGAGCATCTGCGCCTGTCCTCCCGACAGCGCCCCCGCCTGGCGGCCGCGCATCTCGTGCAGCACCGGGAAGGTCTCATTGATCAGGTTCAGGTCCTCGTTGGCCGTCGCCCGCACGGGGCGGGGCCGGGCGAGTATGCCCAGGCGCAGGTTCTCCTCGACGGTCAGCTCCGTGAAGGTTCCGCGGCCCTCGGGGACATGGCCGATGCCGAGGCGGGCCACGCGCGCCGTCGTCATTTTGTCGATGCGGGTGCCGTCGAGAGTGATGGCACCGCTCGAATCGACCTGTCTGCAGATGGCACGGAGCAGGGTCGTCTTGCCGGCGCCGTTCGCGCCGAGCAGGGCGACGATCTCACCCTCTTCGATCGCGAGATCCACACCGTGGAGCACTTCGACCCCGCCGTAGCGCGCGCGGAGGTTCTGGGTCGTGAGGACGGTCATGGCAGCAGCTCCCCGTCAGACGGCGCGTCGGCACCGAGGTACGCGGCGATCACGCGGGGGTCAGCGGACACGGTTGTCGGGTCGCCGTACGCGAGCAGCCGGCCGGCGTCGAGCACCGCGACGAAGCGAGCGACGCGCATGACGAGGCCGACGTCGTGCTCAACGAGGAGGCTCGTCATGTCCGTGTCGGCCCCGAAGTCGGCGATGACCTCCAGCAGTTCATCGGCTTCGTCGGCACTCAGTCCGGCGGCGGGCTCGTCGAGCAGGAGCAGCGAGGGACGTGACAGCAGCGCGCGCGCCACTTCCACTCGGCGTCGATCGGCGTGGGCCAGGCTGCTCACCGGCGCGAGCGCCAGAGGTTGCAGCGCGAGCGGACCCATCAGATCCCACGCCTCGAGGCGGACGGCGCGTTCCTCGCGGCTCGCTCGGCCGATCCGCAGCGCGGCGGACCACATTCCGGCGCGCATCCCGCCGTGCGCACCCAGCAGGACGTTTTCGAAGACGTTGAGGTCGGGAAGGAGCGCGGGCGTCTGGAAGGTGCGGGCGATGCCTGCGATCGCCCGGGCCTGCGCCAGCACGCCGCTCATGGGCCGGCCGGCCAGCTCGATCTCGCCCTCGTGGCGGTAGATCCCGCTGATGCAGTTGAACAGGGTCGTCTTGCCCGCCCCATTGGGCCCGATGACCGCGCTCGTTCCGCCGCGAGGGATCGAGAAGCTGACGGCGTCCAGCGCGCGCACGCCGCGAAAGCCGATGCCCACGTCACGGATCGTCAGGGCAGGGGCGGCCATATCGCGCTCGTCAGGGCCGACGGTCGCATCGGTGTCCAGGGTCATCATCCTCGATGTCTCGGGTAGGCGGGGCGGCAATGCCTCACGGCCAAACCTACGAGCGAGCATGCATGTGGGCGAGACTGATTTACCTATACACAGGATCGATGCTGTTTATAGCGTGAGCCGTTTCGCCGTCGAGCGTGCGCGCGCGGCGCCGCTTGAAACGGGTGGTCAGCGCGTCCGGTGCCGGTCGACGCCGGCAGCTGTCAGCATCGCGCCGGAGACAAAGGACGCGACGGCAATGCCGGGCGCGAGGGCGGTGCCAAGGAGCATCAAACCCACGCCGACCCACAGCACCAGTGGCGACCAGCGGCGCGACGTCAAGGCGCCCACAGCCCCTATGAGCAGTGCGAGCGCACACGTCGCGAGACCGGGGAGGACGGCGGAGATCCACAGGCTCGCCCCGGTCTCGCCGGCCGGTCGGGCGCCGGTGTACGCAGTTGCGGCATAGAACGTCCAGGAGCCGACCCATGCCAGTGAGACTGCCGCGAAGACGAGATACACGGCCGAGCGGGCGGTCGACGGCCGGACGACAGCGACGACGAGCCCGGCAAGCAGCAGCACCCCCGACATCCCGCCAAGCACGACGAGCACCCCGAGGTACCCGATGCCGTCCCCGCACGCCCAGCTTCCGTCCGCGCCCCATTCACCGCCGATGCCCCACGAGCAGTTGAAGTGGAGCGTTTCGCGCATAAGGCCGACTGAGCCCCCCGCGAAGAGAAAGGCAAGGAGTCCTCCGACCACGACCACGACCGCAACTGCCGCCGTCGCCGCGCGTTCGGATCGCGCCGATGTCGTGCTCGGCAGCGCGGGATCCATCGATGAGGTGGTCACCGTCCCGACGCTACCGGTCCGCCTCAGCTCAGAGAAGGGCTCCAGGTCCGCGTAATGACGCGACCTGGAGCCTTCTCGCGGAGAACTCCGCTTCGACGGATCGAGATCGGTTCCCTCAGTGCGCCGTCGCCAGCGCATGCTCGGCTGCGGTGTGGATGACCTCCGAGACGACGCGGGCCTGAGTCATGAAGACGGCATGACTGGCCGAGACGTAGGTGATCTCCGCGCCCGCCCGCTCAGCCATGTGCTTCAGCATCGCCTGGTCGAAGGACTGGTCCTCGGTGGCGATGACCGCCCAAGCCGGCTTGTCGTGCCACGCGGCGTGCGCCACCGGGGTGGCGAAGGCCGACATGTTGATCGGCACCTGCGAGTCACGCAGGAACGCCGCATCCTCGTCACTGGCATCCGCCGCGAAACCGATCTTGAAGGTGTCGGGATTGAGGAACCCGAACCCGTCCTCTCCCACATCGATGGTGAAGTTCGGGGTGGGCGCAAACCCCTCGTACTGCGTGGCCGTGTTCTCGCCGCTGTCCGGAGCCAGGGCGGACACGTACACCAGTCCCGCGACGGCGGGGTGGTTGCCGGCCTCGGTGATCACCGTGCCGCCCCAGGAGTGACCGACGAGGATCGTCGGGCCCTCCTGCAGGTCGAGCACCCTTTTTGTCGCGGCGATGTCGTCTTGCAGAGAGGTGAGCGGGTTCTGCACGATCGTGACCCGGTGTCCTTCGGCGGTCAGCGTGTCGTAGACCCGCCGCCAGCCGGAACCGTCCGCGAACGCGCCGTGCACCAGCACGACGTTCCTGATGATGTGATCCGTGTGACTCATGTTTCCCTTCCTTTCGTGGCCCGCGGAGCTTCACTCGCGGGAGCGTTGTCGAGATAGCGGTCGCCAACTCGATAGACGTGTGCTGTCGAGGGGTCACCCCGTGATGGCGGCGAGGATCGTGCGGGTCACGGCATCCGGCTGCGAGACGCCGATCGCGTGGGATGCCTCCGCCACGACCGTCGTGCCCTTCGAACCGGCGCGCGCGGCGAAGAACGCGATCGCGGCAGCAGGGATGTTTCTGTCGGCTCCGCCGGACACGAACCACGACGGGATCGATCGCCACGCCGGCGACGACGTGGCCAGCGGCTCGCTCAGCGCACGATCGGAGATCGCACGCTGCGTCGCGGCCATGAGGGCCGCCGTGGCGTCGTCGACGTCCGCGCAGAACTGCTGGTGGAACAGCTCCGTGCGGATGGTGAGGTCGGTCCCTCCAGAGGTCAGCGGCAACGCCGACACAGTCTGACCCAGGGAGCTTCCGGGGTAGAGGTCGGTGAGCTGAGACGTCGACTCCCCGGTGTCGGGTGCAAAGGCGCCGACGTACACGAGCGCTTCGACGTTCTCGGCCGAAGCCGCCGCTTGCGTGATCACCATGCCGCCGTAGGAGTGCCCTACCAGGACGACCGGCCCGTCGACGCCCCGCACGAGGTCGGCGACGTACTCCGCGTCACCGGTCAGGCTGCGCAACGGGTTGGATGCTGCGCGTGCGCGCACGCCGTTCTGCGCGAGCTGTTCGATCACGCCGTTCCAACTGGAGTTCTCGGCGAATGCGCCGTGCACGAGGACGACCGTGGTGTTGCTGTTGGGAGACATGGTCAGGTCTCGGGCAGTCCCGCGAGCTCTTCGTCGGACGCGCGCAGCGGGGACGCGATCGGGTCCGCCCGCGCCGCCGGGTCAGGCGTGTAGGCGTCCCAGAACCACGCCATCGACTTCGCCGTCAGGAACGGCCCGTCGGCGAACTCCCGGTAGCTGTCGGTGTCCTGCGCTGCATCGGTGACGGGGTAGTAAAGCGACTGATGGATGACTGTGACGTCCCCCCGGCGCTGGGCGAGGAGAGTGACGGCGGTGGCCATGCAACCGCCCACCGAGTCGCCTGCAACCGCGAGCCGGGTGGCGTCGAGCTTCTCCGCTTCGGCGTTCGCGACGATCCACTGTGCCGCGGCGTAGGCCTGTTCGATGGCGACGGGGAACGCGGCTTCGGGCGAGCGGTCGTACTCCACGAAGACGAGAGCCGCGGAGGCGCCGGCCGCGAGTTCGCGGGTGAGCCGGTCGTGCGTACCGGCGTTGCCGAGTATCCAGCCGCCGCCGTGGATGTACAGGACAACGGGAAGCACCTCGGTCGCGCCCTTCGGGCGCAGGATGCGGACCCGAGCATCCCCGACCTCAGCCGGAACAGTCACCCACCGCTCATCGACGTCGACTTTGTCGATCGGTGCGGCCTGAACGTCGTCGAGGACTTTCCTCGCCGCTTCCGGGCCGATCTCGTACAGGTACGGGGGCTGAGCGGTCGCGTCGGCGAACGCCTGACCCTCCTTCTCGAGCACATGCTTGCTCATGTCATCTCCTATCGAGGATCCGGGGGTGGGCGGCGGTGTACCCACATGGCGATGATCTGCCGCCCGCGTAACGGGCGGGAAGAGTCGATCGACTGACTCGAGTCATCAGCGGGTCAGGGCAGGTCACGCGAGTCGTCCGTCGGAAAGTCTTCAGCGGTCGTCGATAGCGGACCAAGGGATGCAGGTCAGAGGCCCTTTTCGTACAATGAACCATGGTGACGCGAACACCGCCGGCGACTGACGCACCTGCACCGTCCGCGCTCATCCTCCGGCACGTCGAAGATGTGTTCGGCCCGCAGGCGGCACCAGCAGCGGTGATCGCGCGCCTGTCCCGCCGAGACCGCTGGCCGGAGGTCCTTCCCCGGCTCAGCGATCTGACCGTCGAGGGCGTGGCCGCCGCCGCTGACTTCCAGGCCCTGTCGCCCGAGCTTCGCGCTCATGTGCTCGCGCTCGCCCTCCAGGGTGTGGCGGGCGTTGTGCCGCTGGATCCTGCGGCTGCCTCGGCCACCGGGTTCGTCGATGTGGAGCGCGGGGGGCTCATCACCTGGAGTTCGGACGTGCACCGCGTTGCAGTCCTCGCCGGCGCTGACCTCGACGATCATCGGGGTGCCGGCCGCCTCTGCTTCTCAGGCACCTCGGCCCGGCACGGTGGCGCGCTCCACCTGCTCCTGGCACGGGAGACGGTCGACCACACCGACCTGATTGCCGCGGCCGATTTCTTCGCGCGCGCGGACCGACCGTCGTGGGCGATGGTCTGCCTCGTCAGCGCTGCCGACGCCGCCCCCACTCCCGCCGACGCCGCCTCGTTCGCCGCCGCTGCAGCGAACATCGCCGCGTTCGAGGGCGACTTCTCCGAGGCCGAGCGGGTGATGAGGAACTTCACCCCCAGCGACACCAAGGTGCTTGTTCGAGACAGCGCCCCTGCCAGGGCGCTGCGCCAAGCGCTCGTCGAGAACAACACCGTCGCCGCGCGGGCGACCGTTCTGGCGCGCCTGGTGGAGCCCGACCTTTCCGCGAGCGCAGCCGGAGAGGCTCTGGCGGTCTACGCGCTCGCCAACATCATCGACGGCGACCCGACCGCCTGGGAAGGATTCTCCCGAGCATTCTCGGCAGCGCCGTCGCCTGCGCATCCCGCGTTCGTGGCCATCGTGCGCACTATCGGTGCCCCGAATACGGCATACGAACCGCACCTGGATCCGCCGGTCACCGACGGACGGGGATGGTCGCAGCTGGCCGAGTGCATGTCCTCGCTGCTGGACGCATTCCGCGACATGCGCCTGGAATATTCCGCCCCTGCCGTGCTGGGTGCGCGCGCGGGCAACCGGCTCGTTCGAACGGTCGCGGCGACATGGGTCTCGGTGACGCTCGCCCACAACCACCACTGGAGCATGCTCGACACAGAGTTGAAGGTCGCGATGGATACGACGAGCATCGTGCCCGCCCCGCTGATGCGGCTCAATGCCGAGGCTCTGTTCGCCCTTCTTGAAGCGTTCCGCGGCGAACGTGCCGCGGCGCGGGAGCGCCTGGATCGCATCCGCTCCGAGCCTGCGCTGCGGCGCGCGTACCGACTTCGGCTGGTTCTGGACTCGGTCGACGTCATGATCGAGGGGCCCCAGGGCAACTACGAGCATGCCCTGGCCCTGCTATCCACACGGGAGCCCGACATCCTCGACCTCACGGTCGGCCCGTGCGGCCCTGTGGAAATCTTCGACTTCGTCGACTACGCGCTGCTGCTCCAGCAGCACGAGGAGGCCGTCGCACGGGTGGAGCAGGCCCGGGAGATTCTGCGCCCGCATCACTCCGAACGGGCAGCCTTTGTGCTGGCCGCCTGCGAAGCGGCGATCGCCGCGCGCACCACTCTGACGCCCGCGGAGGATCTCCTCGCCCGCGCGCAGACACTGCCGTTCGTATACGAATGCGCCCGCCTCCGCCTCGTCTACGCCGAACGCCTCAGGCGGCTGAGCCGCACCGCCGAGGCCCGCCGCCAGCTCCTTCGTGTCGAGGTGGAGTTCAAGACGGTGCAGGCCGGCGCCTGGATGGACCGGGTGCACAGCGAGTTGCGCGCATGCCAGCGCGGGGCCGTGATGCACGTCGCCGATCTCACCGAACAGGAGTCTCGGATCGCGGAGCTCGCCGCCGGCGGCTTGTCGAACAAGGAGATCGGCACCCGATTGCACCTTTCGCCCCGTACGGTCGGCGGGCACCTCTACAAGGCCTTCCCGAAGCTCGGCATCACCACCCGCGCTCAGTTGCGTGACGCGTTGGTGAACGCCAATCTCCACGACACCACAGAAGGGTAGCGCCCGGTTCTCACGCCGAGATCGAGCGTCCCATCAGTGCGTCGACGGAGGTGCCGCCCAGCTCGCTCTGCACAATCGGGCGCACCTGCGTTCCGAACAACTCGATCGCATGGAGGAGCTCTCGCTGGGGCACTGCCCCCATGTCCATGTGGATGTACTGGCGCACATGCCCCCAGTGTTCGTGCATGAGAAGAATCCGCTCGGCGATCTCTTCCGGTGAACCGACCAGCAACCCTCCTTGCGGGCCGGTGTCGCGATCGTATGAATCCCGCGTCGGAGGACTGAAGCCGCGCTGCTCCCCGACGGTTTTCATGAACTGATGCCAGTGCGGCCACCACGTTTCGCGCGCGTGGTTGCCGTTCTAAAGGACGAAGCCCGGTGACCCGAGCATGACCAGCGTCTGCTGGGGTGAATTGCGAAGTGAGCCGACGCGCGGCGATAAAGTTCAGCGTTCGCGGCGGAGCGGATCGCGCTTCCTCCCAGCACGCCGGTCGCCATCGGAAGGCCGAGTTGAGCCGCCCGGATGACGGAGCCAGGGTTTCCCCCGACGCCGAGCCAGATCGGGATGGGGCCCTGTTCAGCTCGCGGAGGGGCATACTGGCCGGTCAGGGCCGGCCGAGTCTTCCCGTGCCACGAGACGCGGGCGGATCGGTTCACTTCGATGAGAAGGTCGAGCTTCTCAGCGAACAGGCGATCGTAGTCCTGAAGGTCGTACCCGAAGAGCGGAAACGACTCGATGGAAGACCCGCGTCCGGGGGGCCACCGTGCCTCGCTCGATCCCACTCTCGATCACGGCGACGATCGCCGCGAACGGCGGACCGCCGATGGCCTCGCGGGCGGCCTCGTACAGCTCCGGGTTACGGCCGAACTCGAGCGCGCGCACCGCGGCGACGGCGAGGTCGATCTTGCCCGGCCACCGACGGTAGATGGCAGCTTTGCTGCTGCCCGCGGCGCGGGTGCGGTCAGCACGTGTTTTCGATCAATCTCTCACGCGGGCCGACGGAGGCAGGCGCCGAGCACGCACTCCGGCGCGTCACCCCTTAGGCTAGGCTCCCCACATGTCGCCTCCCGACCCGCTCTTCGATTGCGAGGGGGAGATGGCGTCAGCAGTGGCTGCACACGACTGGTCCGGGACGCCCTTGGGGCCCGTCAGCTCTTGGACAGCCGCACTTCGGACGGCGGTGGGGCTCGTATTGCGGAGTCGCTACCCGATGGTGCTCACGTGGGGCGAGGACCTCGTGATGCTCTACAACGACGCTTACATTCCCACCGTCGGGCCCAAGCACCCTGCGCTGGGCGAAAAGCTCAGCCACGTGTTCGCGGAGATCTGGGACGACATCGGTCCTATGCAGCGGTCGGTGCTCGCCGGAGGGCCGGCGGTCTACCTCGAGGACTTCCGCCTCTCCATCGAGCTGGCGAGCGGCCTGACAGAGAATTTCTTCACGTTCTCGTACTCCCACGTCCCGGATGACGAAGGTCCCGGTGGAGTGCTGACGGTCATGTCCCTCACCACCCGCCAGGTGGTGGCGGCTCGCCGCCTCGCGTTGCTGCACCGCTTGGCTTTGGAGGTCGACCGGGCGCTCGCGCCCCACGAGGCTATGGACGCAGCCCTGCAGGTCCTGTCCGGCGCGAGCGAGGATCTGGTGGGTGGAGCGCTCTACACCCGCACGAAGCCGTCGGACGGCGCCGCGCCAATCATGAGACGTTTGGGGGTTTTCGGAGAAGTCGGGTGTGCGGAGTTCCCTGAGCGAATTCACTCGTCGTCCCATCCGGTGGCGCACGCGTGGCAAGGGCGGTCGCCCGTCCGCGCCCAGAACGGGAGGGCGCCGGCGGGCAGACTTCCGACGTCGTGGGTCGCCATTCCCGTGCACGGACAGGGCGAGGTCGAGGCCGTGCTAGCGCTGTTCCCTCACCCGCTCCGGCCA
The DNA here is from genome assembly GCF_024623575.2 of Microbacterium sp. zg-YB36. NCBI lineage: Bacteria > Bacillati > Actinomycetota > Actinomycetes > Micrococcales > Microbacteriaceae > Microbacterium > Microbacterium sp. zg-YB36. The sequence continues at coordinate 153,306 of NZ_JANJFD020000010.1, read as the reverse complement.
GCGGACACCGACCAGGATCGGTTCCTGGAGCTGATCGCCGACCAGATCGGGCAGATCCTGGGCATGGCGACGGCACGAGATCGTGAACGTGCACGCCTGGAGGCGATGGCTGCGCTCGATGCGGCGAAGACTGCGTTCCTGTCCAATGTCAGCCATGAGTTCCGGACCCCGCTCACCCTCCTCCTCGGCCCTTTGCAGGACGTCGTTGACGGGCGGGCGTCGGCGATTGAACGGGCCGAGGCCGAGGTGATGAGATCCACTGCGCTGCGGCTCCTTTGGATGGTGAACACACTGCTGGACGTAGCCAGGATCGAGGAAGGTGGCATGGTCGCCACACCGGAGATGATCGATGTCGCTCAGATCACTGGGGACCTGCTCCGACCGTTCGAACTGGCTGCTCGGCGGACCGGGCTTCAGTTGCACAGCGATCTGGATCCGACCCTCGGGCAGGTGCTCGTTGATCCGGAGTTGTGGGAGAAGATCGTGCTCAACCTGGTCGCCAACGCGATCAAGTTCACGTTGCGCGGCTCGGTTCGTGTGATGGTCGCCGCCCGCGACGGCCGACTGGTCCTCCGCGTCTCCGATACCGGGGTGGGCATACCCTCCTCGGAGATCCCGCACGTCTTCGACCGCTTTCACCGGGTTAGGGACGACGACACCCGCAGCGTGGAGGGCACCGGCCTCGGCCTCGCTCTCGTGGCCGAGGCTGCGCGGGCGATGAGCGGCACAGCGACGGTGCGCTCCGAGCCGGGGATGGGTTCCGCCTTCGAGGTGACGCTGCCGCTGGTTCGCACGGGTCCCGCCTCCCGGTGGAGCCCCCACGTCGATGTGGCCATGGCGATAGCGGAAGACCTGGTGGCGTCCGACGACCAGGAGATCGTGCGTGTGGGCCAGCAGCCGCCCCTGGGACGGGATGGACCTGCCATCCTGGTGGTGGAGGACAACGCCGCGCTCCGCTCGCGGCTCGCCCGGTTGCTCAGCGACCTGGGGACGGTCACCGCCGTCCCGGACGGGGTTGCGGCGCTTGAGATTCTCCGGTCCGAACAGGTGAGCCTGGTGGTGACCGACGTGATGATGCCACGGATGGACGGGCTGACCCTCCTGCAGGCGATTCGTGGCGACGAGTCACTGCGCAGGATTCCGGTCGTGCTGCTCTCCGCCGTGGCGGGGTCCGAGGCAGCAGCGGGAGCGATTGAGGCGGGGGCCGACGACTACGTGGTGAAGCCGTTCACACCCGGAGAGCTGCTGGCCAGGTGCCGCATGAACCTCGAACTCGCTGAGTACCGCGCGACCGCTGCGGCCAGCAACGCACGCGGCGCGCTGCTCGCTGGCGTGAGCCACGACATGCAGACGCCCCTGTCCGTCATTACGAGCGCCCTCGACCTGCTCAGCGAGCCCAGCATGGATGAGGGGCGTCGCCGCGGGATCCTGACCCGTGCCCAGGTGCGTGCGGCCCAGCTGAGCCGACTCGTGACGCAATTCCTGGATTGGTCGAGACTGAACATGAGCGAGCCGCTCCCGATCCGGGTCGGAGCAGTGGACCTCAAGGACATCATCAGCGAAATCGTCTCCGAGCACGAGCAGATCGCGATTCGCGTGACCGGGGACCCAGAACGGGAAGTGTGGTGTGACGACCGACGCACCGCTCAGATCCTTCATAACCTCGTGGAGAACGCGGAGCGGGTGGCCCGCACCCATATCGAGATCCGGATAGAGAGTGACGACGACCTGTGCGTTGTGCGGGTCGTCGACGATGGATCGGGGGTGAGTCCTGAGGTTTTACCGCTCCTCTTCGAGGCGTTTGGCCCGACTACGGCTGCGAAGGGCAACGGCCTCGGGCTGCACATCTCCCGAGCCGCCGCCCAAGCGCAGGGAGGCGCACTGGAGTTGGAGTCCACCGGTCCGGAGGGCTCGGTGTTCGCGTTGCGCCTTCCGAGGAGGCGACCGTGCTGAGAGTTCTTCTCGCAGACGACGACCCGGACATCCGCGACATGACCGCAGAACTGCTTGGCCGGCGCGGCTGCGTGGTGACCATGGTGGCGTCCGGAGAAGAAGCTCTGGCCGTTCTCGCGGCGGAAACCTTTGACGTGCTGGTTCTCGATCAGAACATGCCCCCCGGCTCCGGCACCTCGGTGGCCACGGCGCGCCGGGCACTCGGCGACACCACTCCGATCGTGCTGTGGACCGGCTGGTCAGGGACCCTCGACGCCAACGAGCTCGAGCGTCTCGAGATCCGCCTGGTGAACAAGGCCGGTCCCCGCCAGCTGATCGCGCTGGTGCTGGAACTCGGGCAGTCGGACTGACGCTCCCGCCGGTCGCTGGCGGGGTTCGCTGAGCGAGGCCTGGGCTCCACCAGCGGGTTTCCCAGAAACGACCGGATGAGTCCAGCGTTGCCGTGCCGATCCCGCTCAGACGGCGCCTGCTGTGGACCAGCGGTGCCCACCGGCGGCGCGGGCGCGGTCCATCGCCGTCTGTGCGGCCGTCACGAGCGCGTCGAGGTCGTAGCCGTGGGTGCGCACCGACGCCGATCCGGCGCTCGCCGAGAACTCGACGGCCAGCGGCTGGTCGGTCTGCACCGTGGATACACGCTCGAGCAGATCTCGGATGCAGTCGCGCACCGTGGTTTCGGGTCGCGACAGCAGCACCAGGAAGCCGGCGCCGCCGTCCCCGCCGATGTCGGAATCCGCGGGGAACGATGCGCGCACGTCGGCGCCGAGGCGGTCGACGATGCGGCGGAACGCGTCCTCGCCGCCCGCGATCCGCAGAGCGTCGGTGTCGTCGAGCGACAGCGCGATGAGGCTCCAGGTCGTCTCTCCCGCCGCCTCGGCGCGAGCCAGCCGATCCCTCGCCGTATGAGGGAAGAACTCCCCGGATTCGAACGTCCCGGCCTCGACGGGATTGCGCGCGAGGCCCAGCAGCGACACGAGAGCGCACGTCAGGTAGGCGATGACGCCGATCGCCTTGAGGTCGGGGAGCACGTGCTCAACGTTGCCGGACAGCCCGTTGACGATGGCGGCGACGACGCTCGCGATGCCGATGAGGGGAAGCACACCCGACACGATGAGCAGCGGGAGCAGTCGGCTCGCGTCGTGCTCATGCCTCCGGATCAGCTCGAGGACCGAGAGCGCCGCCCAGGTCGAGGCGAGGAGGTACGACGTCGAGTAGATGAGCGAGTGCCACGGCGCGTGGATGCTGGTGGCGAGCGCGGTCGCGGCGACGGCCGCCACGAGGGGTCCCACCCACATGTACCCGCGCGCGCCGCGCGCCACCCGCAGACCCGACCAGACGAACGCCGGTGCCGCCATGACGACGCCTTCCGACACCTCCGCGAGGGTCGGCATCCCGGTCGCGTCGGAGATGAGCACGCCGAAGCTCGAGATCATCACGAGCAGGAACATCAGCGACCACAGCAGAGTCGCCACCGACGGTCGATATAAGAAGCCGAGCCCGATCATCATCATCGAGGTCAGCGTGGCCAGTACCGCCAGGATGACCGAGCCGTCCACCGTCGCGGTCGTCATGGCGCCTCCGCAGGGATCCGGATCGTGATCGTCGTGCCGACGCCGGGTTCGCTGTCGACATGGATCGTTCCGCCGTGCGCCTCGACGATCGTGCGCACGATGCTGAGCCCGAGACCCGTGCCCGCGATGCCACTCTCAACGGCAGTCTCCGACCTGAAGTAGGGCTCGAAGATGTGGGGGAGCTCAGTTGCCGCGATCCCCATGCCGGTGTCTGCAACGCTCAGTTCGACCGTCGATCCGTCGTGGCGGGCGCTGACGTGCACCGTCCCGCCTGCGGGGGTGTACTTCAGCGCGTTGCCGAGGAGGTTGTCGGTGAGCTGTCGCAGGCGGAAGGCATCCCCCCAGATCATCAGTGGCTCCCCGGCATCCAGTGACAGCCGTACGTGATGGTCGTTCGCGCTCACGGCGAACGACTCGACGGAGGCCTCGACAACGGCGCGCAGATCGGTGACGGCGCGCGCATCGCGGTCGGCCCGCGTCGTGGCGTCGGGCTGGGAGGAGAGGATCGTGGACACGAGGTGCATCATGCGCTCGCTGGACTCCTCAATGACGAGCAGGCGTTTACGCTCGCGCTCATCGATGCGATCGCTTTCCAGAAGGCGGTCGGTGTGACCGAGGATCCCGGTGAGCGGATTGCGCAGCTCGTGCGACACCTGTGCGGCGAGTGCCTGGCGACGCTTGTCGGCAGCCACCACCTCCGTGATGTCCTCCGCGATGAGCACGGTGCTGTCTTCTTCCCCCGGCCGCGGCTGCTGATGCCGGGTCGTGATCGACAGCGCATGCCAGCGACCGTCCGGATCGAACAGCCAGACACGCTCGTCTTCGAACTCCTCGCCGCGCATCGCGCGGGCATAGGAACGCTCGCCGGTTCGGAGGGCCCGTCCGCGCAGCCCGTCGTACTCGATGGAGTGTGCACGCTGGCTCGGGTCGGACTCGTCGATCGCGTACAGCGTGCGGTAGGCGGAGTTCGCCGACAGCAGTTCTCCGGTGGTGCTGACCTGGGCAATGGCAATGTGGACGGCGTCGAGCATGTCGCTGATGCGGCGGCGCTCGATCGAGACTGTGTCGAGCGAATGATGGATGCGACGCGATTGGCGCATGAGCAGCGTGCGATACGCGCGTGCCTGCCGCGCCGTGGCATGGACCGCGACGCCGACGAAGGCCAGCGCCAGCACCGCGATGAGCACGCGCAGCGCACTCGCGGGCGACGACTCGTTCGCCAGCACCTCGATGAGGGTGATGACCGCGATGACGGCCAGACCCGCCACGAGCCGGGAGAGCGGGAACTGCGCCGCGAGCCACGTGATGGGAAACACCCACAGGTGCGAGATCCGCAGCGCGGTGCTGAACGTCAGCAGGCCCACCCACAGGATGTCGAGGTACGGCAGCCAGACGATGGCGCCTTCGGGCAGGCGACGCCAGGGGATCACCAGTGCGGCGATAGTAGTGGCGAAGACGCCCGCGACGCCGATCACGAGAGGCGGAATGCCGAGCACCGCGGGATCGAGCAGGTAACCGACGATGATGATGATCGCGACGACGGCGGCGAACAGCAGCTGCCAGATCCAGACCGTGCGGATGCCCCCGTCGGTCCCGCGCAGATCGAACGCAGGGTCGACCGCGGGGATCACCCCGGTCGGCACGGCTCCTCCTCGAAGGGCGTCGTCATTGCCGAGTCGCGCTGCCCGTGAGGCGATACCCCACGCCTCTCACGGTCTCGACGTACCGAGGGGCGGTCGGGTCTTCGTCGAGCTTGCGCCGGAGCTTGGCGATGTGGGTCTCGATCGTCCTCATCTCGACGTCCGACACCTCCGCATCGGAGCTGCCGCGCTGGCTGCGCACGGCGAGGGCGAGCTCTTCCTTCGTGCGGACGCGCTGGCCTGTCTCCATGAGGGCGACGAGCAGGTCGAACTCCGTGCGCGTGAGCCCGGCGTCGTCGCCACCGCGCGCGGCGATGCGGGTCGCGCGATCGACGACGAGGTCATCGTACGCGAGGACGGCGGGCGCCTCGCCTGCGGCGGGACCGTCGGCGGGTGTCGAGGCATCCGCCGGCGCGTCGGCCTTCACCCGCCGCAGCACCGCCTCGACGCGGGCGCGGAACTCGCGCGCGCGGAACGGCTTAGCGACGAAGTCGTCGGCGCCCGCCGACAGCGCCAGGACCGCGTCGGCCTCTTCTGTCAGCGCCGAGACGACGATGATGTGGGTCGCGCTGCGGTTACGTACGCGGCGCGTTGTCTCCAATCCGTCGATGCCGGGCATGTTGATGTCGACGGTGGTGATGAGCGGTTCATGCTTAAGGACCGCCTCGACGCCGTCGGCGCTGTTGGAGGCGCCGAAGGCTTGGACACCCGCCGACTCGAAGATGTCCACGAGCAGCTCACGGACGACCTCGTCGTCCTCGATGACGACGGCCCGGGCACCCTTCGCGCCGATATTCATCGGGCCCTCCTCTTCCTGGATCCTGTCCGAATTGTTCCACACTGCACTCTCGCTTCCGTGCGATGGCGCGTGGGACTCGGTGTCGGGGTCTAGGCCTGGCATATCGCCTCCTCGGCGGGCGGTGGATCGATCGTCGGCGTCGAGACGACGGCGAGCGTCGGTGCCGACGTTTCACGGGTGTGCGCCGCGAGTGTCACGGTCGCGGTTGCGCCGGGAACCACGTCCACGCTCACGCTCACGACGCGGTGTCCGTCGTGCACGCCGCCGCCGAAGCCCACGTCACCCGTGACGGAGGCGTCCACGAGGTCGAACCCCGGGGGGAGGTAGAGGTAGGCGACCGTGCGTACGGTTCCCGGGTCGAGTCCGTACTTGCCGCCCGAGGTGATGTACCGCGGGAGGGATGCCGCATCCGCCGGCGCGTTGTTCTGGATCGTCACCGAGATCTCGGCGACCCCCGTGGCGCCGCCGGTCTGTGCGAGCTCGCACGACCGCCAGTGCACCGAACTGGCCGCCGACTGGTAGTAGTCCATCTTCGAGCCGGTGCCGTCGTTGAGATATACCCCGAAACGCGCGGTCTCGGCATCGCTTCGGGGCAGACGGCCTGCGAGCACCGTCTCGTTCAGGACCGCCTGCTCGGCCGCGTCTGCGCTCCAGACGAGCAACCGCCGCTCTTCGGCTGCGCGACCGAGCGCGGTGAGCAGACGGGACGGATCAAGGTCGCCCTCGGTCACCGCAGTGAAGACGGCCGCGGCAGCAGCTGCGAAGAACGCGTCCTGGTCGGCGGGCCGTTCGAAGCGGAGGTAGGAGTCGCGTAGGAGCACATCCACGACGGTGGTTGCCGTCAGCCGGTCCCCCGTCGCGGTGGTGATGGGTCCCGTTGCGCTCAGGAGATAGGACAGGGCCACCGGATCGAACGAGACGACGCCGTCGACGCGGAGCCCGTCGTGCTCTTCGGCCCACATCTCTTGCGCGAGCGCCGCGGCGATCGTGAAGTCGGGCACTTGCGTGATGTTCTGGATCCATCTGCCCGGGTTCGCGCCGTAGACCGCTTCGATCTCGGGTCCGAGGGGCATCACCGGCTCCCGGTAGCGGGGGTAGTCGGGCGAGGACTCCTGCGCGACCAGTTCGATCCGGCCGTCGTCGACGCGCACGAGCGCCATCGCCCCGGGAACGCCGCCGAGCGAGCGCCACTCCGCGTTGTTCTGGAAGAGGAGCAGGTACTCGCGCGGGCCTTCGGCACCGAGCATCCCGGGAAGCAGGACGCCCGCACGGGCGAGGGCATCCGCGCCACCTTGCGCGACCGTCAGCAGCTGCGCGACCTCGTCGAGAGCATCGCGCAGCGGGGCCACGAGTGCGCGGCGATCGATCTGGGAGACCGTCGCGAGAGCCGTGTCGAGCCGCACCGCGGCACGGTGCGCGTCGGGGCCGATGCCCGCGAGCGGCGCGGCGTCGATGCGGCCGCCGCGCGGACCGAGGTCGGCGAAGTCGAGCTGCGAGACGGACGCGGCGAGCGGCGTCAACGCGCCGCTGACCGACTCGTCGAGCGCCGCCGTGAGAGCGCCTACGGCGTGCAGTTGCGCGCCGAGCCACGGCAATCGCGCGGCGACGTGCCAGACCGGGTCCGACGTGAGGACTCTGGCGGCTGCGGTGTGGTGGGAGATGTCGGAGAGGACACTCACCGCGGAGGCCGGATCGTCCAGCAGACTCCGCGCGTCAGTCACCGCGGCCTGCGCCGCGCGCACGTGGCCATATGCCAGGGCCGCGCGGATGCCGATCCAGGCGGCGCCGGCGAGGAACACCACGAGCACGCCGAACGCGACCCATGCCACGGTGGTTCTCGTCCCCCGTCGGCGCGGGCCGATCGTGTCGCCTCGCATCCCCATGCTGCCCCCAAGTGCCCACACTTTACCTTGAGGTTCCCTGTCGCGGAACTGGACCTTCTAGACATAGGCTGACTGCCACCACGGGGGTGGGCGGGCTGGCGGGGGAGACGGATGGCGGCTCAGGGCGGGGGGCGCGGGTCTGCACCGACACTACGGCGCGGCCTCGTCACGATGATGGTCGGGCGCGCGTTCCCTCCGGCGGCGGCTCTCGTGACGGCGCCGCTGCTCGCCGTGGGGCTGGGTGTTTCCGGCCGGGGAGAGCTCGCTGCCGCGACGGCACCGCTTCTGCTCGCGGTGACGATCGCCCCGTTGGGGATTCCGTCGGCCGTCACCTACGTCGTGGCGCGCACCCCCCGGCTCTTCGGGGTCGCACTGCGCCGCGGCGGCGTGCTCGTGCTGCTCGCGGGATTCGTCGCGTTGGGCGTCGCCGTGCAGACCGCCGCGCTGCTGAGCGCGGGGGATGACGCGCTCGCGGGCTACATGCTCGTGGGCGCCCTCGCGATCGTTCCGACCGTGCTGATCGCGGTGGTGCAGGCGGGAGCGGCCGGTCTCGGTCAGTGGCGCCTCATCGCCGCCGAGCGGGTCATCGCGTCAGCGGTCAAGGTGGTCGCGATCGCCGTGCTCTTCGGTGCGGATGCACTCACGGTCGCGGCCGCCGTCATCGTCGTCGCCTTCGCTCCCGTCGTGGGAGGCCTCGTGTACCTGGGGCTGCGGTCGGGCGGGTCACCTGCGTCGGGTGAGCCCGGCGAAGCGGCGGCGCGCACCGGTGAGCTGCTGCAGTACGGCCTGCGGTCGTGGATCGGTGCCGTCGCCGGCATCCTGCTCATCCGCGTCGACCAGCTGCTGTTCGTCCCCGTCGGTGGCGCGTACGAGTTGGGGCTCTACGCCGTGGCCGTCACGATCAGCGAGGCGCCGCTCGTCGTGAACGCCGCGGTGCGCGACGTCATGTTCACCCACGATGCGGCCCGCGGCGACAACGAGCTCCTCGCGCGCGCGTCGCGGATGTCGACGATCGCGACGGGCGCCGTCGCCGTCGCGATCGCCGCCACGGCGTGGCTCTGGCTGCCGGTGCTCTTCGGCGAGGAGTTCGAAAGAGCGCTCACCCCTCTGCTGGTGCTCCTGACCGCCGTGGTCCTCGGCAACCCCGGGTCGGTCGCGGGAACGGGGCTCTCGGCGCGTGGTCGGCCGGGTCGTCGCAGCGTCAGCCTCGTCGTCGCCTGCGTGGTCAACGTCGCCGTCTTCTTCGTCCTGGTCCCGGCGTGGGGCGCGGTCGGAGCCGCCGTCGCAACGCTCGTCGGCAGCCTGATCGCGAGCAACCTCAACCTCCTGTTCCTCCGCCGGGCATCGGGCATCCCCATCTCGTCCTTCTATGCGTTCCGGCTCGCCGACGTCCGCGGTGTGCTGGCGCTGTTTCCGCGAGCGCGGGCGCGCAAGGGAGATGACGCGTGACGACCATGGCCCGACGAGTGTGGAATGGCGTGGCCCGTCGCGCGCTGCGCGTGCGGTTCGGCATCCGCAACCGGGTGTCGAGGTCGCCCGTCACCGGCGACGGCCCGATCGTCTCGCTCACGACACACGGCCCCCGGCTCGGGAGCGCGCATCTGGCCGTCGAGTCGATCGGCCGGGGGAGCCTGCGTCCCGCGCGGATCGTGCTGTGGCTGGCGCCCGAGGATCACGCCCGCCCGCTTCCGCCGACGCTGCGCCGACTCGTCACGCGCGGTCTCGAGGTGCGGGAAGCGGGTGATTTCGGCCCGCACACGAAGTACTGGCCGCTGATCGCATCACGACCGGAGCGTGATTTCGCGACCGCCGACGACGACGTCTTCTATCCCCGCGGCTGGCTGGCAGAGCTCCGCCGAGCGGCGGACCGCCTGCCGGATGCCGTCGTGTGCTTCCGTGCCCGCGTCGTGCGGTTCGACGACACCGGCGCGCCGCCGCGCATCCTGCCGTACACGTCATGGACGCCGTGCCGCAGTACGGTACCGTCGGCGCTGCACTTCGCGACGGGGGTGTCGGGTGTGCTCTATCCGCGCTCGTTCGCCGACGTCGTGCGGGAGGCCGGCACGATATTCCTGGAGCGCGCTCCCCGTGCCGACGACGTGTGGCTGCACTGTCTCGCCGTTCGCGCCGGCCTGCGCATCGCGCAGGTGCGGCCTCGTCCCGCGGAGTTCCTCGGGGTGCCCGGGACGAGACCGACGGGGCTGTACCGAGCCAACGAAAGCGGCGGCAACGATCGCCAGATCGCGCAGACCTATGCCGCCGACGTCCTCGCGCTGCTCGCCGCGACGTCGCGCGGTGCGACGGGTGTCATTTGAACAGCCCGCGGGCCGACATTTCGACGAGCGACCGCTCGTAGCCGTCGGGGTCGGCTGGCTGGTCGCGCACCCACTCGGCGAAGAGCCGCACGCCCGCGGCGAAGGTCGTGGTCGGCATCCATCCGAGCGCGCGATGTATGCGGCCGCTGTCGGCGATGCTGTGACGGATGTCGCCGGCCCGGTAGGTGCCCGAGATGCGCATGCGGGCTTCGACGTCGAAGGCTGCGGCCAGTGCTTCGACGACTTCGACGACCGTCGTGGACGTCCCGGACCCCACGTTGTAAACGCCCCGCGCGGCGGGGTGCAGCGCGGCCAGCCGTGTCGCCTCGACGACGTCGTCGACGAAGACGAAATCCCGGCTCTCCCGTCCGTCTTCGAAGACATTGACCTCGGCACCGTGACGGAGGATCCCGGAGAAGATCGACAGGATGCCGGTGTACGGGTTCGTCAGCGACTGACCCGGGCCGTACACGTTCTGGTACCGAAGCGCCACGGCTTCGATACCGATCGCCGGGGCCGCCGTCGTCACGAGAGCCTCCTGCACGTGCTTCGTTATCCCATACACGCTCGAAGGGCGCGGCGGTGCCGATTCGGTCGTGGGAACGGGCAGGAGAACGTCCTCCCCAGATATGTGGATGTCGAAATCGCCGCGAACGAGGTCGGCTTCCGCGCGCGGGCCGGGGTGCACGATGCGCCCGTCCGCTGTGCGGTAGGCGCCTTCACCGTAGACGGCTCGGGAGGATGCGACGACGATCCGCCGCACGGTGTGGCGCGTGTTCGCGAGCACGTCGAGGAGGCGCCCCGTGCCACCTGCGTTGGTCTGCACGTAGCGGTCGATCTCGTACATCGACTGGCCCGTGCCAGTGTCGGCGGCGAGATGCACGACGACGGTCGTCCCTCGCAATGCCGCTTGCAGAGCGGTCCACGAGAGCACGTTGCCTTGGATGAGTTCGACCGGTGCCGGAAGCGAAGCTCTGCCCGGGCGAGCACCGTGCACCTGCTCGCTGAGAGAGTCAAGCACCCGCACCTCGTGGCCCTCGGCCAGGAGCCGCGCGGCGAGCCGGCTTCCGATGAATCCGGCACCACCGGTGATCAGGATGCGTTCGATCATGATGTCTCCTGGTGTCGCTCGAACTCGCACGGCGCGGGGAGGAGGGCGGCGAAGGCGGCCGCGAGACGGGCGCGGGCGGGCTCGAAGTCGAGCGGGCCGTCGTTGAGGCAGACGATGGGCGTGCGCGCGCCGGCGATCACAGCGCAGGCGTGCGCGATCGAGGCGTCGTCCAGCTGTATGAACGTGCCGTACCGACGCGGGTTCGCGGGGGCGAAGGCGTTCTCGCACAGCGCCCACCATGCGAACAGGAACACGTTGACATCGGTGAAGCTGCGGAACGTCGAGCGGCAGGTGCGCTCCAGTTGCGTACCGGCTTCGTCCCAGACGCGGGCCATCGTCGCGCGCCGCATCGGCAAGGGCAGGTGGTGGCTGAGGAAACCGGTGAACTTCGGCCACGGCGCGAGCGCGAGGTTCTGCAGCACGCCCCGGCCGTAGCGCGGCGTGAACCAGCGGCGCGGCGAGGTGCGGATCACCTTCCGCTTGGCGAAGCGGGCGTTGAGGAGGTGGACGTCGTTGAGCATCGCGTGCGAGACGTTGTCGCCCAGCGAGAGGGCGTTCATGACGGCGAATCCGACGGGCAGGTCGCCGCGGAAGAAGTGGGTCTGGTCGATCGGGCGGAGCACGAACATGTCGTCGTTGAACGAGACGAAGCGGTCGGCGAGGCCCTCGATGCGGTGGAGGTTGAGTTCGATCGTGCGGGAGTTGAAGGTCGGGAGGTACTCGCGCGGGATGAAGTCCTCGTGCCGCACGATCCGCACGCGGGGATGGGTCGTGTCGAGCCAGTCCGGCGGTGGTGACTGCGTCACGAGGTGCACCGTGCCCACCCAGGGGCAGTGCGCCGCGATGCCGCGGAACCAGAAGCGCAGCAGGTCCCAGTCGCGGAAGCGATCCGACGAGGCGACGTCCGACGGGTCGGCGGCGGAACGTGCGAGGTGCTCGTCGCGCAGCGCACGCCACGCGGCGTCGCGGTCGTCGACCCACGTGACCACGACGTCGACGGGCGCGATCATCGCGCACCTGCCGGGTGGACTCTGTAGTCCGCGACGGGGTCGCTCCCGGGGGTGGGCGGCGCGCCGGAGCGCACGGCGACGAGCAGGATGAGGATCGCGGGCAGGTACGCGGGGACTTGAGCGCCCAGTGGTCCGCGCAGCACGCCGAACATCGCCATCGACACGAGCGGCGCGAGCATCGCCCACTTCGACAGCGGGGCATGCAGCCATGCGGAGTCGACCCTCGAGGCGAGCATGCCGAGCAGCACCATGCCGACGATGATGCCCACCCCACCGAACTGCAGGTACAGCTCGGCATGGATGGGAAGCGAGAGATTCGTGAAGCTGTAGCCGGCGTGCGTGGCGACATCGGCCGAGGCGATCGTGGCCTTGTCGGGCCACACGGAGCGCGGCACGAAGAAGAGAACCGCTGACAGGAGGTGATGGCCGGCGGCGAGACCGTGCGTCTGCACGTACGACAGGGTGTTCACGACCTGTTGGAAACCGTCGAAGTCGGCCGATGCGAATGTGTCGGCCGTGACCTCGGCGGCCGAGAACGAGCCGCGCCGGAAAGCGCTCGCGAGCGGATACAGCAGCAGCGTCGCGACCGCCCCCACGGCGAGGAAGACGAAGCCAGCGCCCGGCGTGCGCGGGCGCAGTGCCGCGAGCACGAGCGCGCCGAAGGCGAGCAACGCGATGAAGCGCGTCTGCGAGAGCGGATTGGCGAAGAGGATGAGCCCGACGAACCCGACGAGGAAGAGGCCCAGTTCGTGCACGTGGACGCGCGCGAAGCTCCTCGCGGCAAGTTGCAGGCGGTACAGGCCCAGGAGCGTCGCCGCGATCGCAAGGCCCGACGGGAGCACCGTGTAGAGCGCGTACACCACGCCGCCCGCATCGGAGAGCGACCCACCCGCCGCATCGAGCGCATCGCCGCGCTCGGTGCGGCTCGCGAAGAGACTGTCCAGCCCCAGCACCCGGACGGCGTTGAGCCCGACGAGCATGAGAGCGGCCACGACGAGAGCGTGCACACCCGGGCGTATCGACGCACGCGCCGCCAGACTCGGACGACTCGCGCGCGCGCGGGTCGCGAGGTCACCGATCGAGAAGCACGCGATCGCGAGTGCCGTGAGCACGAGCGCGAGGTGCACCGCGGCGGGATCGGCCAGCGCCCGCGTGTCGCCCCACGCCACCCTTCCCAGGGTCAGCTGGGCGATCGGACCGACTCCCAGCCACGCGAACCAGAAGAGATAGAACGCCGCGGCGGCGGGTCGCAGCCCGTGCGCGGCCGACTGCACGGCACCTGTCAGTGCGATGAGTGCGGAGAAGCTCGCCAGCCCCAGCGCGACCGGGTCCGACGGCTCACCGACGAGGAGGACGATGAACGCCGCGCCGAGCAGCACGAGGGGCGGCACCCAGGGATTGATGTTCATGGCCGGCTGCCGCCCGCGACCGCTGCGGCCGCCGACGGGTCGCGCGCCGCCGCGACTGCCGCTCGGGTCTCCTCGGCGCAGCGCGCCCACGACCGCGCGGCCGTGGCGTGCCCCGGCGTGTCCCGCACGGCCGCCAGGATCGCTTCGGCAATGCTCCGCGGGTCGGGCGCCGAGACCCGCACGGCGCGTCCATGGATGGTGTGCAGGCCGCTGTCGGCCGCCGCGATGACGGGGATGCCGAAGTAGCCGGCCTCCACGACGGGGAAGCCGAAGCCCTCGTCGGACGAATTGAGGACGACGGCCGACGCGGTCGCGAGGAGTCGATGGTACTCCTGATCCGGAACGAATCCGGGCAGTCGCACGCGGTGCGCGATACCGCACGATGCGGCGAGCTGCTCGAGCGACTGCCGGTACCGTCCCTGAGCGCCGAGCACCCACAGCGTGCCGTCGGGCACGAGGGCGAGCGCCCGGATGACGGCCTCCGGGCGCTTGTTCGGCAAATGGCCGTAGGTGACGAGCGTCACCTCGTCACCGGGGCGGCGCACGACCGCTCGCCACCGGCGCGGGTGGTCGGCGCCGTTCTCGACGACGACCAGACGGCGCGGACGGGCATGGCGGCGCGACTCCGCCGCCGTCCTGTCGGAGATCGCGATGGTGGTGCCCGCTGTCCGGGCCGACCATCGCCAGAGTCGCCGATACCATCGCTGCGCGACCCCGAACTCACCCGGGCGACTCTCGTGGCGCCAGTCGTGCACGACGACGGCGCGGTGACGCGCGGGCACGAGGGGTGAGGCCAGGGGGCTCAGCGACACGAGGGCGTCCGCGCGGGAGCGGTGGAACACCACGCCCGACGAGACGAGCTGGGTCCATGCCCTCGCGGCGCTCGAACCGCTCCGAACGACGTGCACCGCGATGTTCGGATGACCGACGAACGCGTCCGCTGCCCAGGGGCCGGCGATCACGGTGATCGCGTCATCGGGGTTGCCCGCCGCCCACGAGGCCACGAGTTCGCGGGCGTACAGGTTCATGCCGCCCGAGCGGTCGGGCGAGCCCATCGCGTCGATGACGACCCGCATGCTAGCCCTCGACCCGTGCCGACTCGAGGATCGTGGAGGTCCATGCGGCCAGTGAGTGATCCTCGAATCCCGGCGGCGTCGTGCCCCGGGCAGGGAGGCCCTCGATGAAGGCGGCGACGACCGCGGGGTTCACGCGGGAGGCTTCGGCGGGCACGACGAGCACGCGCGCGGGGTCGTGGAAGTACTCGTCGCGGATCGAGCCGTTGGCAGTAATGAGTGCGGCACCGCTCGCGAGCACTTCGAAGGTCCGCATCGTCAGCCCCGTCTGGCCGGGGCGCTGCAGGTCGACGACGGCCTTCGACCTGCGCATCGTGTCTGCCACAGTCCCGATGGTGAGGGGCGTCGTGCGGACGGCGGATCGGGGGATGCCGCGATACCGCGCAGAGAGGAGCTTGCGAGCCCAGAAGTACCAGGCTGCAGGGGAATAGAAGAAGAGGATGCGCCGTTCCGGCGGAACCGCTGCGGCGACCGCGTGCACGAACGCGTGCCGATCGCCGTGAAGTGTGCCGACGAACGAGAGGTCGAGATCGCGGGGTGCCTCTCCGGGATGGAACTCGGGCCGGTAGAAGAGGGGAAGGTAGGCGACCGACGGGCGGCGCCGCGCGTCGACCGGGTCGAAAGAGAACGCCCTGTCGAACAGGGGGAGCAGGGTGATCCCGCGCGGACTGTTCGAGGATGAGTCGAACGTGTAATAGACGAATCGCGTCGTCGGGCTCCGCCACCGCAGGGTGGTGAGGAACCACTCCGGCACGACCTCGCCTTTGATGACGAGGACGAGATCAGGTGGAGCCGCCTGCGTACGTGCCAGCAGCGCCGCGAAATGACGGCGGATACGTCCGCGCAGCAGGAAAGGGGCGACCCGCACGATCGCGCGTGCGAGCGGCGCGTTCGACGGACGCTCGTCGACGAGGTCGACCTCGTGGCCCTGCGCCCGGATCTCACCGGCGATCGCCTCTTCGTAGCCGAAGAACGACGGTGCGATCATCAGCACGCGCACTAGTGGGCCGACTCTCCGGGTGACACGACGGCCTTCACGGTCTTGGCGAGAATTGCGGCGTCGCCCACGAGCGACCAGTTCTCGACGTAGGAGAGGTCGAGGCGCACGGCATCCTCCCAGTCGAGGCTCGAGCGTCCGCTCACTTGCCACAGCCCCGTCATCCCCGGGCGGATGAGAAGGCGCCGCCGCGCGGCCTCCGAGTAGAGGGCCACCTCGGCATCCACCTGCGGGCGCGGCCCGACGAGGCTCATCGATCCGCAGAGCACGTTGATCAGCTGCGGGAACTCGTCGATCGAGTATTTGCGCAGGAATCGGCCCACCGCAGTGATGCGAGGGTCCTCACGCACTTTGAACAGGGGCTGGCCGGCCGCGCCCTGCGTCGCGAGCAGAGCCGCCAGTTCGGCGTCGGCGCCGACCTGCATCGTGCGGAACTTCAGGATGTGGAAGGGCTCTGCGTTGCGGCCGATGCGGCTCTGGCGGTACAGCGCGGGCCCGGGACTGGTCGCCTTGACCGCCGCCGCGACGACCAGGAGCGCGGGCGCGAGCACGACGACGAGCGAGGCAGAGCACACGATGTCGAACAGCCGTTTGGCCACGCGCTGTCCGCGGGAGAGGGCGGGCCGCTCGACGTGGATGAGCGGCAGCCCGGCGACGGGTCGTGTGCGAATGCGCGGTCCGCTGATGTCGACGATGCTCGGCGCGAGTACGAGATGCTGGCCACCTGACTCGAGCGCCCACGAGATCTGCTTCACGCGGTCGGGGGGAAGATCGTCCGTGCCGGTGATGGCGACGGTATCGGCGCCGCTGCGGTGCAGAGCCTCCAGCACGGACCCGACGTCTCCCACGATCGGGATGCCGGTCCCTGCCACCGTGCGCCCGACGGCGCCGGAAACGCATGCTCCCACCACCGTGTAGCCCGCTTCGGCGTTGCGCGAGAGCTCCCGTGCGATCTGCGCGACGGATTCCTCGCACCCCACGAGGAGCACCCGCGCGTTGTACAGGCCCATGCGGCGGTGCGCGACCAGCCATTGGCGCCAGAGCCAACGGCCGATGACGAGCGTCACGATCCCCGTCGGCAGCGCGAGGATGAGGTACCCCCGTGCGATATCGACGCGCAGCAGGAAGGCCACGATCGCGACCGCGCCGAAGACGCGCAGACTCGCGTCGGCGACGCGGACGTACTCTGTCATGCCCGTACCGATCACCTTGTCGCTGCGCGACTCGATGAGCCCCAGCATCAACATCCATGCGGCTACGAGCGCTGCCGAGAAAATCCAGTAGTCGATCTCGGCGGGTCCGGAGACGAGGGGCGGCTGGAGCCCCAGCCACGCGATCTGCGTGCCGTACACGACCCAGACCAGGATGAGCGCATCGGTCATCCACAGCCGCACGGTGTAGGCCTCACGCCAGCGCGCGCCGGCGGATCCTCGCACGGCGGAGCGCGGCGGTGTCAGCGCCAAAGCCCCCAACTTCGCTTCCCACGTCACATTCGAACCCCTCGACCCGATCCCCAACGGTCGTCGTGTATAGAGATTCGCCGGATTTCTCCTGTGCGTCAAGTGCGGAAAATGCTAATTCTTCCTGGAGTCGGGATGCCGGCTCGGAACGATCATCACGTCGTCGCGTCATTTCTCCGAGTCGGCGTGCCGGTCGCCGTACCGGTAGCCGAACGCGTGCTGCGCGTCGGGCCCCCGCAGCGGAACCATCGTCATCACGATGCCTGCCGTCTTCGCGCCGACAGTGTCGAGCGTCGCGAGGGCGGCCGCGAGCTGCGTCGTCTTGGTGCGGCCGGCTGCGACGACGACGATCGCGCCGCCAGTCTCCTTTGCGAGGATCGCGGCATCCGTCACCGGGAGCAGGGGAGGCGCATCCAGCAGCACGATGTCGAACTCGCGCTCCAGGGCGGTCAACAGCGAGCGCATCCGCGCGGAGTCGAGGAGCTCGCTCGGATTGGGTGGGATCGTGCCGGCCGGGAGCACTCGCAGGTTGCTCGTGCGCCACGGGGCCAGGAGCTCTTCGGCAGTGGCGCGGCCGATGAGCACGTCGGTCAGCCCCGCACCGCCCTCGATGCCGAGCAGGGCGGCGACCCGGGGCCGGCGCAGATCCGCGTCGACGAGTGCGACAGTGCGTCCCGCGTCGGCGAGCACGGTCGCGAGGTTGATGAGCGTCGTCGACTTGCCCTCGCCGGCCTCGCTCGAGGTGATGACGAAAGACGGCCGGGTGTCCAGATCGAGGAACTGCAGATTCGTGCGCAGCGCACGGAATGCCTCGGCGCGCGGACCGAGCGGCTCATCCTGCACGATGAGGGGACGCTCCTTCGCCTTCCTGTCGAAGGGGATCATGCCCAGGAGGGGCCGGTCGGAGACGGCGACCAGATCGCGGGCGCTGGAGATGCGCGTGTCGAGCGCCGTCCGCAGGACGACGGCTCCCATGCCGACGGCGGCTCCGATGAGTCCGCCGATCAACAGGTCCAGTCGCACGTTGGGGCCCGACGGCGATTGCGGCGCCCGTGCAGCGTGCACCGGCGTCAGGCGTACGGGGCTCGGCGTACCGCCGCTGCCGTCGGCGGACTCGAGCGCCTCGACCGTCGCGGCGAGCGATGCCGCCACGGCGTTGGCGGTGTCGGCGGCGCGTTCGGGGTCGGTGTCGGTGACGGCGATCGTGATCAGAGACGTGTTCGGCACCACCGTTGCCCGCACGTGGGCCGCGAGATCGGCGGACTCGACGTCGACGTCGAGCGTTTCGACGGCAGGATCGAGCACGATCGGCGTCGTCACCAGGTTCGCGTAGGTCGCCACACGCGACTGGGTGAAGCTCGACCCCTGCTCGAGTTCGGCGATGCTCTCGCCCGCCTGGCTCGAGACGAAGACCGTGCTCTGCGCGCGGTACTCGGGGGTGCGCGACAGTGACCAGGCCGCGGCGACGCCGACCCCCAGCAACGTGACGGCGACGATAATCGCCCAGTTCCTGCGCAGAATCCGGACGTACTCCCTGAGCTCCATGACGCCCCCTCGTCCGGTCTTCCGGGTATTGTGCCACACCGCCTGGGCGGGTTTCGGGGGCGTCGCTCGCAATCCAGGTTGAGCGAACCTGGTGAATGTCTGAATCTAAGCTGGTGATTACCTCTGGCCGGGAGTAGCATTGCCGCACTCGACGCGGCGGGGGCCGCGTCCGAGGGGTTGCAGGCATCGAACTGGGGGACTCATGCTCAAGAGGATTGCTTCCGTCATCGGAATCAGCGGCGCTCTCATCATCATGACGGCGGGCGCCGCCGTCGCGCAGACCTATCCACCCGACGTCACCTGCGAGGTGCAGGATCCCACGATCTCGCCCGGCCAGTCGACTGTCGTCGAGTGCGGTGGCGACGGGACGATCGAGCCCGGAACATCGGCCGTGTTCACTGTGAGCGGGCCCGGCGTGTCCACCGGGACGCTGTCCGCGGTCTTCGCCGCTGTCGGCACCACCCAGGTGACCAAGACCGCGTCAGGCAGCGGCATCCTGTCGGCGACCTTCACGGCACCGCAGGTGACCGAGACCGAAACCTACACGGTCAGCGTCAGCGATACCGCCGGCACGTTCGCGGCGACGGCGTCGATCACGGTGACCGGCGCGACTGCCGCCGAGGGCGGCGGGGGGCTGCCGGGAACAGGCGGGACGGTGCCGACCGCGTTGATCTGGGTCGGTGCAGGCGCGCTGGGCATCGGCGGTGTTGCGCTCACGGCGGCGCTGGCACGGCGGCGTGAGCGGAGCCGGTAGGTTCACCGCGTCGAGCGCGACCCGCCGCGCAGTGGTGGCGGGCGGCAGGCAACGCGACCCCGGCGCAGTCCACCGCGCCGGCCCGCGCTACACAAGTCCATGGCGCGCCCTCGCCGTTGCCGCGGCCGGCTTCGTGCTCACCGTCATCGCGGTGATGTGGCCGCCGTTCGTCGCGGGGTGGACGCCCGCTGCACTTGCCGCTGCGCTGGTCGTGCTGACGATGGCGCCGCTCGCCGTCGCCGTCGTCATCGCGGGGAGCGGCGCCCGGAGCCGGGCGAGTCCGCTCAGGGGCGTCTGGCGCTGGTCGTGGAGCGACCTGGCAGCGGGAGCGTGTGCGGGGCTCGGGCTGAGGGCCGCCGTCGAGATCCTCACACCTACGGCTTCCCAGGCATCCGGATTCGTCGCCTCGACACAAGCGGTCGCCGTCACGCTGGTCGCCGCCGTGGTCCTCGCGCCGATCGTGGAGGAGGCGTTCTTCCGTGGTCTCGTGCTCGGTGCCGTGACCGACGTCCTGTCGCGCTCGATCGGGCGGACGGCGTCGGCCGTCGTCGCGATAGCGGTGTCGACGGCGGCGTTCGTCGCGCTGCACGCGGTCGCGGGCGGCCTGCGCGCTGACCTCCTGCTCGCCGCGACGCTCACGGGCATCGTGTGCGGCACTCTCGCCGTGCTCACGGGTCGGATCGTCGCGCCGATCGCGGCGCACGTCGTCTTCAACGGCGTCGGGGCGGCGCTTCTGCTGATATAGCAGCCCGGTGGTATCCCCAGGAGAAATTCTCCTGAGCTGCAGTAAAGGAGCAGCTAAAGGTGGATCTCAGACGGGGAATCCCCCTATCTTTGCTCCCACACCACCTTGGGGGGCCGGTATGGGGAATCCAGCAGCGCGTCGGCGTGAGAGCGCCTCGCGGGGCGCGCGCATCGCGATCACGGCGACGGTGATCGTCCTGTGGTTCGCGATCTTCCTTGGAGGCGGGCGGATGTTCAGCCAGCTCAACGACCTGGGCACCAACGATCGTGTGCACTTCCTGCCCGACAGTGCCGAGTCGACGCAGGTCGACCGACTCGACGACGAGTTCCGGGTGCAGGGGTATTCGTACGCGGTTGCGGTCTTCACCTTCGACGAACCGCTCGATGACCATGCGGCGCCGCTGATCGAACGGCAAGTCCAGCGGATGCCGCAGATCGAGGGACTGGCGCTGTTCCGGTCGACTCCGCTCATCGTCTCGGACGACCGGCTCGCCGCGGAGTTCGTCATCCCCGTCGACTCGCAGGGCGCACTGGACGAGACGGTCGCGCAGCTGCGGACAGGGCTGCAGGAAGCGGTGCCGGATGCAACGGCCGTCTACATCACGGGCGGGGCGGGCTTCGCCGCCGACGTCATCGCCGCCTTTTCCGGCATCGACGGGCTACTCCTCCTCGCCGCACTCGGGGCGGTGCTGCTCATCCTGATCACCGTCTACCGCTCGCCGCTCCTGCCCCTCATCGTGGTCTTCACGAGCTTGGCCGCGCTGTGCGGGGCCGTGCTCGTCGTCGCGGGTCTCGCTCGTTCTGGTGCCGTGCTCCTCGCCGGCCAGACTCAGGGGATCCTGCTCATCCTGGTGGTCGGGGCGAGCACCAACTACGCGCTTCTGTACATCAGTCGCTACACCGAGGCGCTCGCGCGCGGGCGGTCGAAGTGGGACGCCACGTGGGATGCGCTGAAGGGGTGCTGGAAGCCGATCCTCGCATCCGGCCTTACGGTCATCGCGGCGCTCATGGTGCTGCTGGTGAGCGAACTCGGCTCGAATCGCACCCTCGGGCCGATCGCGTCGATCGGGATCGCCTTCGCGCTCCTGGCCACGTTCACCCTCCTGCCCGCCCTTCTGATGTGGGCAGGCCGCGCCGCGTTCTGGCCGCGTCGGCTCGTCGCCCACGAACAGCACGCGGACGTCGTGGCGGGCGCTGGTCTGTGGCCGCGCGTCGCGCGCTTCGTCGCGCGCCGGCATCGCAGGGTGTGGATCGTCACCGGTCTCGCCCTCATCGTCATGGCGCTGGGACTCACCCAGCTACGCGCCGACGGCTCGCCGTCGAGTGAATACGTCATGGGGCAGTCGCAGGCGCGCGACGGGCTGGCTGTGCTCGCCGAGCACTACCCTGCGGGCTCGGGGACTCCGGCTGTGGTGGTCGTCGACGCGCCCCGCATGCTCGAGGTCACAGCGGCGATCCTCCAGGTCGAGGGCGTCGATCACACCCGCGTCGCGACGCTGGGCGGGCCCACCCCCGTCACTCCGGACGGGATCCAGCCGTTCGCCGCGGGATCGGGAATCGCACTCGCGCCACTGGTGATCGACAATCGCGTGCTCCTCGAGGCGACGCTGGACCATGCGCCGGACACGCCGGAGGCGGAGGCCGTCGTACGCGAGCTGCGGACCGCGCTCGACCGGGTCGGCGCCGACGTCCTCGTCGGCGGCCAGACGGCCATCGACGTCGATGCGAACGAGGCGGCGTTGCGCGATCGCGGGGTCATCATCCCGCTCGTCCTGCTGGCGATCTTCGCGGTGCTCGTGGCCCTGCTCCGATCGCTCGTGGCGCCGGTGATCGTGATCGGCAGTGTCGCGCTGTCGTACGGCGCGGCGCTCGGGGTGTCGGCCATCGTCTTCAACGAGCTGTTCGGATTCTCGGGCGCCGATCCGACGGTGCCGCTGTTCGCGTTCGTCTTCCTCATCGCGCTCGGTGTCGACTACAACATCTTCCTGATGGCGCGCGCCCGTGAGGAGACCGTCGTCCATGGCGCGCGGGCGGGCATCCTGCGAAGTCTCGTCCTCACCGGCGGCGTCATCACATCTGCCGGGGTCGTCCTGGCCGCGACCTTCGCCGCGCTCGGTGTGCTGCCGCTGCTCTTCCTGACGCAGATCGCGTTCATCGTCGCCTTCGGCGTGCTGCTGGACACCTTCGTCGTGCGTACGCTCCTGGTGCCCGCTCTCGTGTACGACCTCGACTTCCGGTCGTGGTGGCCGAGCGCGCACGCGGTGCGACCTGCACCCGTCGTGGCCACGCAGCCGGAGAGAGAGCACGCGTCCGTCTGAGACGCCAGACGCAGGGGAAAACCTGGGCGCTCCCTGGATCGAATCTGAATATTGCGTGAAAATTACCTTGCTATTCCATGTGAGGTCCGGTAGGAATCAGACAGCACCGGTTGGGGTCGGTGCGGCCGGCACATTGGGAAGTGTCGGGATTCCGCTTGGGGGCGCATCGCCCGGTCTGAAGGGCACGGAAGTCGATGGACACGAATCTGCAGTCGCTTGGGGACGTCTCGGAGAAGAAGTGGCTGCTGTGGCGCCTCGCGCTCGCCGTCATCACCGTGACCGGATTGGTGGTGACGCTGCTGTTCGCCGCGCCACCGCAAGTCGCGCACGCGGCGACGGACGAGGACCCCTCGTTCGTCCTCACTCAGAACGATCTGGAGTTCATCCTCCGGCAGATCCAGGTTTCGGAGGCGCATGCCGCTGACGTGCTCAACCCGTCGAACTACGAGCTGTTGTGCACCGACCAGGGGGATGCCGCGCAGAACTGCGTATCCGACGAGGCCCGCCCGAAGGGTGTGCGTACCGTTGACGGCTCGTTCAACAACCTGCGGGTGACGCAGTCCGAGTACGGCGCCTCCGACAACGCGTTCCCGCGCCTGCTCGAGGCCGAGTGGCGCCAGGCCGACCCCGAAGAACTCGACCTCGGCTTCGAGGCCAACACCCCAGAGCAGACGGCCGGGTGCGCAGCAGGGACGACCTGCTACGGCCAGACGAGCGGCAACGTGTACGACGCCCAACCACGCGAGATCAGCAACACGATCGTCGACCAGTCGATGGACAACCCCGCGATCGCCAACCAGGTCCAAGCCGGCACCGCCATCCCGGTACCCGGGACCGACCGCGTCGTCATCCCGAACACCGCGCCCGACGAAGAGCTGTCGGCGCCGTTCAACACGTTCATGGGTTTCTTCGGCCAGTTCTTCGACCACGGTCTGGACCTCGTCGGCAAGGGCGGCAGCGGGACCTTGATCGTGCCGCTGTCGGAGGGCGACCCGCTGTACTGCCCGCCCAGCGGGCAGCGTCCCGGCGAGACGGTGGAATGCAACCCGGAGGCGAACTACATCACCCTGTCGCGGGCCAGTCGCATGGACGAGACCTCTCCCGAGCACAAGAACCTGACGTCGCCGTTCATCGACCAGAACCAGACCTACAGCTCGCACCCGGCCCACCAGGTCTTCCTCCGCGAGTACGTCCTCGAAGGGGGTGTCCCGGTGGAGACCGGCCGCCTCATCGAGGGTGACACCGGCGGCATGGCCAAGTGGAAGGACGTGAAGGCGCAGGCGAGAGACATCCTGGGACTGGAGATCACCGATGCTGACCTGCTCGACGTCCCGCAGATCGCCGTCGACCCGTATGGCAACTTCGTCCCGGGCCCCAACGGCTACCCGCAGTACGTGACCGGCAGCGGGTTCGTCTCAGGCGCTCCGGGCGGCGTCGAGGTCCCGAATGATGTGCTCGGCACCGGGCACGCATTCCTCGACGACATCTCGCACGGCTCGACACCTGTCGTGGACCCGGGCAGCGGCGACCTGCTCCCGCGCTTCAACGAGGACGGCACCCCCGTGCTCGATGAGAACGGGGAGCCGGTGCTCTCCGGATATGACAACGCCACCCTCGACGAGCACTACATCGCCGGTGATGGCCGGGTGAACGAGAACATCGGCCTCACCGCCGTGCACGCGGTGTTCCACGCCGAGCACAACCGCATGGTCGACCAGATCCTCCAGGTGCTCAACGGAGAGCGCCCCGAGCTGGAAGCTCAGGACTCCGCCGAGCGCGGCGGGATCACCGAATTCGTCAAGGCCTTCCGCGGTGAGGCGCACTCGTACGTGTCCGACAAGCCCGAGGAGAACCTCCCCGGGTACTTCCCGGCGGGCGGTAGCCCGGCATCCCTGCCGGCGAACTGGGATCAGGACGACTGGTCGTTCACGGAACGGCTCTTCCAGGCGGCGAAGTTCGCGACCGAGATGCAGTACCAGCACCTCGTATTCGAGGAGTTCGGCCGCAAGGTGTCGCCGAACCTCGACGCCGTGGTCTTCAACGAGAACAGCTACAACCCGTCCATCGACCCCTCGATCACGGCGGAGTTCGCGCATGTGGTCTACCGTTTCGGACACTCGATGATGACGGAGGAGATCGGACGCGAGTCGACCGAGGGCGGGCAGGCCATGCAGGACATCCCGCTTCTGACGGGATTCCTCAACCCGACGCTGTTCGACGAGAACGGCTCGCTGTCGTCGGAGGAGGCGGCGGGGTCGCTCATCAACGGCATGACCGGGCGGGTAGGCAGCCAGATCGACGAGCACATCGTCGATGTCCTGCGCAACAACCTGCTGGGGCTCCCGCTGGACCTCGCGACGCTGAACCTGCTACGCGGTCGTGACACCGGAGTGCCGGGCCTGCAGGAGGCGCGCCGGACGTTCTTCGACGCGACGGGAGATACGACTCTCGCTCCCTACTCGAGCTGGGACGACTTCGGGCGCAACATCAAGAACGGGAACAACTTCGGTCGCGCGGGTGAGCGGGCATCGCTGGTGAACTTCATGGCGGCCTACGGGACGCATCCGTCGATCCAGGAGGCGACGACGATCGAGGACAAGCGCATCGCCGCTGCACTCCTGGTCAACGGATCGCTGCCCGGCGAGGAGTTCGTCATCCGGCACTCCGGCTCCGACCGCTTCCAGACGGCGGCTCTGGTCAGCCAGCGACAGTTCCCCGAGGCCGGGCCCGTGCCCGTCGTCTACATCACGAACGGCTACAACTTCCCCGACGGGCTCGCGGCCGCGGCGGCCGCCCGGGCGGAGGGCGGGCCGCTCCTTCTCGTCGCGCACAGCGCCGAGGGTGAGATCCCGTCGGCGACGGCCGCCGAGCTGACCCGGCTTCAGCCGGAGCGGATCGTGGTGCTGGGCGGGCCGACCACCGTCAGCACAGCGACGATCGCCAACATGAGTGAGTACGCGACCTCGGGCGCGGTGGACGTCATCGCCGGCACCAACCGGTTCCACACGGCAGCACTCATCAGCCAGCGGTTCGCTGACCCGGGTGTGGACCGGGTGTTCGTGGTCGATGGCACCAACTACCCCGACGCGCTCTCCGTGAGCGCAGTAGCGGCGCGTGACGGCTCGCCGGTCCTGTTGACGACGCCGACGGCACTGCCGCCGGCAACGGCGGCGGAACTCGCGCGGCTCGCGCCCGATGAGATCGTGATCGTCGGCGGCACCCCGTCGGTCAGCGCGGCCGTACAGACGGCGGTCGCGGCGCACGGCGACACGCGTCGCATCGCGGGGGTGAACCGCTACGACACCGCTGTGAAGGTGAGCCAGGAGTTCTACCCGGATGGCGCGGAGACGGCGTTCGTCACGACCGGGCTGAACTTCCCCGACGCACTCGCGGCCGGACCCGCAGCCGGCGTTGCGGGCGGTCCGCTGCTGCTGACGCAGCCGACCGCACTCGCGGCGGGCACGGTCGCCGAACTCCAGCGACTCGGCGTCCAGCAGGTTCAGATCGTCGGCAGCCCGAGCTCGGTGTCGGCCGATGTCGAGGCGCAGATCGCGGCGCTCGCACCACCCATCGTGGCGGCGCCCGCAGACCGGGAGGACTTCCTGTTCAGCACTGGCGCCTGGGCGGCGCAGGAGACCGGACTCGACAACGTCGACTTCTGGGTCGGCGGCCTCGCAGAGCGGCTGGACCCGTTCGGCGGCATGCTCGGCTCGACGTTCAACTTCGTCTTCGAGACGCAGCTGGAGAAACTGCAGTTCGGTGACCGGTTCTACTACCTGTTCCGCAACGAAGGCGAACAGCTCTTCGCGGCGCTCGAGGGCAACACGTTCTCTGACATCATCCAGCGCAATACGGATGCGTCGAATCTGCCCGCCGACATCTTCGCGTTGCAGGACCCCATCGTCGACATCGACGAGCAAGCCGCGCTGCCGGCCGGGCAGCGCGAACCGGGACTCAGTCTCGTCGGCGGTCAGTGGCGCTGGCAGGGCGACGAGCACGTGGAGATGCACGGCACCGCAGGCAACGACAACCTGCGCGGCGACGAGGGCGACGACTCCATCTGGGGTTACAGCGGTCGCGACCGCATCGAGGGTGGCGCCGGAAACGACGCACTCGTCGGCGGGGCCGGAGACGACATCATCACCGACTCGTTCGGCGACGACAACCTCAAGGGCAAGCAGGGAGACGACGCCATCAACGTCGGTGGCGGTATCGACCTCGCCATCGGTGGGCTCGGCGACGACTTCATGGTCAACGGCGGCGGGGACGCCTCCACGTTCTTCTCCGGAATGGGTGACGACATCCTGCTCGGCACGACAGGTCGCATGACCGTCATCGGCGGGGAGCACGACGACTGGGTCGAGGGATCCGGGCACGCCGACCTGCTCCAAGCCGACAACGCCGACCAGTTCCAGAACGACACGCTGGGCGGCAACGACGTCGTGGCAGGCCGGCTCGGCAACGACGACGTCGAAGGCGAGGGCGGTGACGACATCCTCATCGGGAACTCCGGCGGAACCGACCGTCACCACGGCGGGCTGGGCTGGGACTGGCTCACCTACTACGGCTCAAGCGTCGGGATCACTGCGGACTTCGCATTCAACCGGGTGTTCGAGCCGAACAACCCGCTGCCGTCGCGGTTCGACCTGCTCGAAGCACTCTCCGGCGGATCGGGCAACGACACCCTGCGCGGTCCGATCGCCGAGCCCGACGATCTCTCCGAGAGTGAGATCGAGCTGAACCAGGCGACGGAGGAGGCGATCGACCGCATTCCCGGGCTGTCGGAGATGCTGCGCCCGGTCATCCAGGTGGACGGCGAGCCCGTCGCGCTCGGCGACTTCTCGCTCCCGTTCCTGCGGGGCACGCCTGAAGGCGATGTCGACGGCGTGCACAAGCTGATCATCGCGGGACCCGGCAGCGACATGGTCGAAGGCCGAGGCGGCGACGACTTCCTCGACGGAGACAAGATGCTCCGCGTGCGTCTGACGGATGGGACGAACTTCTACAACAGTGCGTCGCAGCTGCAGAGCCGGGTGTTCGCCGGCACGCTCGACCCAGGCGCGATCAACATCGTGCGCGACATCGTCGATGACCCCAACGCGGACCTCTCCACCGACACCGCGTACTACGCCAATGCCTTCGCCGAATACACGATCACGCCGATCGGTCCGCTCGGTTCGGGCTACTGGCGCGTGTCTCACGTCGGCGCCGAAGAGCCGGAAGAGAGCAACGGCAACGATGTCCTTCACGGTTTCGAGCGGCTGCAGTTCCTCAACGGCTGCGCCGAGCTCTCCGAGGACGGGACGAGCTGGACCTCGTGCACGGTCGATGCTGCGGTGACGATGACGCCGACGGAACCGATCGAGGCCCAGCCGGTCACGGCCAACGTGTGGGCGGCGGATGCGGCCGGCGCCCCGACGGAGGTTCCGTTCGACCTGCAGGCGGTGACCAACCTCCGCTACACCTGGTGGGGCGGCGAGGGTGAGACCGTCGAGACCGTCACGGAGTGGGAAGAGCTACCCAACCCACTCGGCACCGGTTCGGGGATCTACGTGCCCGACCAGGCCGCTGTCGGTCTGCTCCTGCGGGTGACAGCCAGTTGGACGGCTGCGGACGGTTCCTTCGCAACCGCGACGTCGCCGGTGTCCGATGCGGCGGTCGCGGAAGGTCCATCGGGTCCGGGAACGCTGCTGATCGACCACGCGGACCCGCTGCAGCCCGGCGCGCTGATCCTCGTCGGCACGCCGAGCGATCCCGACGGCGGAATCTCCGAGGAGGGGGAGCTCACCTACGCCTGGTCGTGGACGGCGACCGATCCCAATGCTCCGGGAGCCGAGCCCGAGTGGACGCCGTACCCGCCCGAGGCCATCGTGCCTCCTGGGACCGCGTACACGCCGCAGTCGACTGACGTCGGCCGCTGGATCAGGGTGACCGTGTCCTACCTCGACGGCGCACAGAACCCTGATGAGGCATCCGCCTGGACGAGCGTTCCTGTCACGCTTCCCTGAGTGCGTCGGTCGCAACGAGCAGAATGAGCAATCCGAGCAGCCGCCCCGGCGCGAACCCCGTCTCCCACATGTGCGACCCTCCCCGGGGGTAGCAGGAGGCGCCGGACGCGCGGCGGCAGGAGGGCCGGCCTTCACGGGCCGGCCCTCCTGCGCCTGTTGTGGCCTGTCGCACGGCCTGCTCGCTCGCGCTGCTCAGTCCACGTGCGTCACGCGGACGGATTCGATCTGGTCCTGCTCGCGTCGCTTGTCCGCATTTCCCAGGACCCGGTAGGCGACGATCGCGGCGATCAGCACGGCGACGGCACCGAACCGGACGACCGTGCCCAGCATGGTGCCCGGATCCGGCCACAGTTCGAGAATATTGCGCAACCCCTCGGGGAATGCGGACACATCGAAGATGCCGCTGATGAGGCCTCCCGCTGCGACCACCCAGGCGAGGATGACCACCACCAAGAGCACGATTCTTCCGACTTTCATCATTCCGTTCCTCTCCGCGGGCCCATCGCCGGACATCCATCCACGTCCCGAGCGCGGCCCTGTCGTTGAGTGAACACCGTGTGGTCGGAACAGAGTCAACCTCACCCCCGGTGCCCCCTGTCGGACACCGGCAGTCAGGCTCTATCTTTGGCTCAACGTCTGGGTACCACAGGGCGCGGCCCCCCGAATCGAATCGCCGTTTGGCGACCTATCGAAGGGGAAGTCCGATGCCAGAAAGCAGCAAGCCCACGATCGTCCTGGTCCATGGCGCATGGGCGGATGCGTCCAGCTGGAACGCCGTGATCGTTCCACTCCAGGCCGAGGGGTACACGGTCCTCGCGCCACCGAACGAACTTCGCGGACTGACTTCGGATGCCGCGTACATCAGTTCGTTCCTCGCGCAGCGCACCGCCGGCCCCGTCGTGCTCGTCGGCCACTCGTACGGCGGCGCCGTGATCACCAACGCCGGGGCGAACGGCGGCGATGTCAGGGCGCTCGTCTACGTGGACGCCTTCATCCCCGACGAGGGCGAAACCGTCGTGGGCATCTTGGAAGGCTCGGGCTCGGCGCTCGCCGTTGCCGACCCGACGACGGTGCTCGACGTCGCCGGCTACCCGGGTGCTCCCGAGGGCGCCGCCGAAGCCTTCCTGAAGCCGGAGACGGTGCACACGGCCTTCGCTCAGGACCTCTCCGAAGCCGACCGGTGGGTCATCGCTGCCACGCAGCGACCCGCGTCCTTCGTCGCGAACGTGACGCCGTCCGCCGCACCCGCGTGGAAGTCGATTCCGAGCTGGGCGGTGCTGGGCACCGAGGACCGTGTCATTCCGATCGCCACCCAGCGACACATGGCCCAGCGCGCGAACGCGACGATCACCGAAGTCGATGCGTCGCACGTGTCGATGGTGTCGCGGCCGGAGGTCACTCTCGCCGCGATCCGGTCAGCGGTGGAAGCGGTCGGCTGATGGCGGCAGCCCATAGTTCCTTTCGCCGCTGTGCACCAGTCGTCATTGTGGGGAGCTCTGATCGCCTAACGTTGAGCAATGCCGCACGACGAATTTCGACCGGAAGATCTCTACACCGGCCCCATCGATCTGACTGGAATGACCGCTCTGGGCGAGGAGGAGTCCGATACCGAGAAGGTCGAGATCAGCTACGACGAGCAGCGCTATCCCGCGCGGCCGAGGAGGCTGCGACCGCGCGACCAGTTCCGCGGCGGCAGCGTGCGCCGCATCAAGACCGACCCGCGCACGGCCAACGGCACCAACCCGTCGTACGTCGAGTGGCTCGTGCGTCAGTCGATGCTCAAGGACGCGGACGTCCTCGCCCGCCAGCTCGCGGGCCAGCCCGCGATGTGGCGCAATCCCTACGCACGCCCCGACGCCAGGCGCGCGATCACGACGACCGACGTGTGGTTCACGGCGTACCCGCTATCCCTCATCACCCGGCCGGGGCAGTCGTTCCTGGCAGCACTCGGTGACGAAGAGCTGTGGTCGGCGTTCGAGCGCGTCGGGATCAACGCCATCCACACCGGGCCGGTGAAACGGGCCGGAGGCATCGCCGGATGGTTGGACACCCCCAGCGTCGACGGGCACTTCGACCGCATCAGCACCGAGATCGACCCCGCGTTCGGCACCGAAGAGGAGTTCCGGGCCCTGTGCGACACCGCCGACAGTCATGGCGGCAGCGTCATCGATGACATCGTCCCGGGCCACACCGGGAAGGGGGCCGACTTCCGGCTCGCCGAGATGGGGTTCAAGGACTACCCCGGGATCTACCACATGGTCGAGATCGTGCCCGAGGATTGGGGTCTTCTGCCCGACGTCCCGGACGGGGTCGACAGCGTGAATCTCTCTCCTGCGTCCGAACAGGAGCTCGAGGAGCGCGGCTACATCATCGGCGCCCTCCAGCGCGTCATCTTCTACACCCCGGGCGTGAAGGAGACGAACTGGAGCGCGACGGCGCCGGTGATCGGCCCCGATGGCATCACGCGCCGCTGGGTCTACCTGCACTACTTCAAGCAGGGACAGCCCTCGATCAACTGGCTGGACCCCACGTTCGCGGGTATGCGTCTCGTCATCGGCGACGCCCTGCACTCGCTCGGCGAGCTCGGCACGAGTGCCCTGCGCCTCGACGCGAACGGCTTCCTCGGCGTGGAGAAGAGCGCGGGTGGCCCCGCCTGGTCGGAGGGGCATCCGCTCTCGCACGCGGCCAACCACATCATCGCCGGAATGGTGCGCAAGGTCGGCGGCTTCACCTTCCAGGAGCTCAACCTCACGATCGAGGACATCCGCGACACCGCAGCGGTCGGAGCCGACCTCTCCTACGACTTCATCGGGCGTCCCGGCTACCACCACGCCCTCGCCACCGGTCAGACGGAGTTCCTCCGGCTCGCGCTCACGACGTCGATCGAGCTCGGCGTGCAGCCGGTGCAGCTCGTGCACGGGATGCAGAACCACGACGAGCTCACCTATGAATTGGTCCACTGGGCGACACGGCACGGTGACGATCAGTACCGCTTCCGGGGGCAGGAGATCTCGGGCGGCCAGCTCGCCGAGCTGGTGCGCGCCGAACTCACCGAGACTCTCACCGGTACGGCCGACTACAACCGCGTCTTCACCCAGAACGGCATCGCCTGCACGACGACCTCTCTGATCGCAGCGACGAGGGGGATCGCGCGACTCGACGAGATCGCTGAGACCGATGTGCCGGCTATCCGTGCTGCGCACCTCCTGCTGTGCGCGTACAACGCATGGCAGCCCGGCGTCTTCGCGCTCTCCGGCTGGGATCTGGTCGGCATGCTCACCATCCCCAGCGACGACGTCGCCGACCTGATCGCGGCGGGCGACACCCGGTGGATCGAGCGCGGAGCGCACGACCTGCTGAATGTCGACCCGCAGGCGACGCGTTCGGCGGCGGGGATGCCGCGCGGGCGTGCGCTCTACGGTCCGCTGCCCGCGCAGCTGGAGGACCCGGAGTCGTTCGCCTCACGTCTGGCAAGCATCCTCGACCTGCGTCGGGAGTACGGCATCGCGACGGCCTCGCAGGTGGACATCCCCGAAGTCGCACACGCCGGCATGCTCGTGCTCGTGCACCGCCTCGACGAGGGCAACCCGGAGGCGGACGCCCCTATCCAGGTGACCGTGCTCAACTTCTCTTCCGAGCCGACCGAAGGAACCGTACGGTCGGAGCAGCTCGTGCCGGACAGCGAGGTGGTGGATGCCGCCTCCGGCGAGACCGTCGGGCGGGTCGACGACCTGCGAAGCTTCGCCGTCTCCCTGCCGGCCTATGGAGCGATGTTCCTCATGCTCAAGCCGTTGCAATCCGACGCCGGGTGACTCAGGCGAGGGCGCTGTCGATGCCCGCGAGAGGTACGGGCAGCCAGTCCGGCCGATTGCGGGCCTCGTAGATCGCCTCGTAGACCGCCTTGTCGAGTACCAGCGCCTTCAGCAACTGGGGGTCGAGCGCGACTGAGCCCGGCGCGCCGGAGTAGGCGTCGACGAACGCCGCACGGCAGGCCGCCGCCCAGCCGCCCGCTTCCGGACCGCCACCGACCGCACCGGCGTAGTCGAAGGAGCGCAGCATGCCGGCGACGTCGCGGGGAGGAAGATCCGGGGCGGCGCGCTCGTGCATCGGCCGAAGGGGCTCGCCCTCGAAGTCGACCATGCGCCATCCCCCGTGGGGCACCGCGAGCACCTGGCCGAGGTGCAGGTCGCCGTGGATGCGCTGCAGCCGTGGCCAGGGTCGCTCGAGCGCCGCCTGGTAGACGGCGTCGATCGCCGCGCGTCGGTCGGCGACCGCGGGGACCTCGGCCCCGGCGATCGCCAGGCGCCGCCGCCAGGTGGCGCCCATCGCCGCCACCTCGTCAGGTCCGGCATCCACTGTCCCCAGTGCCGCACCGAGAGCTCCGTGCACGCCGGCAACGGCGGTCCCGAGCTCGCGCGCGGCCGCGGTGAAGTCCTGCCGATCCCGCGCCGCGTCCAGCGCAACCGCCCACCCGTCCCGCACGCCGCGGAGGAATTCCTGCGCGAACCCCAGGGTGCCGCGGGCGACACCCGACTCGCGCCCGGCATCGGGCCATTCGGCGTCCAGGCTCCCCAGGAATCCCGGCACATACGGCGACCCGGCGTCGCTCAGCACGCGCTGGACGGTGACGTCGGGATTCTCGCCGTGGTGAAGGGTGCGGAAGAGCTTGAGGATGATCGTTGGTTCGCCGTCCTGGTCGTAGACGATCGACGTGTTGGACTGCTCGGCCGACAGCACCCGGGAGCCGGTCACCCGGCTGACATCGACGCCCATCTCCGCGAGCGTTCCGACCGCGAACGCGGGATGCCGCGTCGCATCGATGAGATAGCCATCGGGGGTGTGGCAAACGACGGCGTCGCCATCGGCGGGCGTCGCGACGAGCGCCAGAGGCACGTGGTAGAGCGCCGGTGTCGACCCGGCGTCGTCCATGAGTAGGTAGCGGTTGGCCCCGGGGGCGGGCTGGACGTCGAGGATCCGGAACCGTGGTTCGTGGCTCTTGCCCGCGTACCACCGCTGCCGTGCGACCCAAGCGTTGAGTTCATCCGTGAAATGCACCCTCTACCATGACGCACATAGGGTCTTGAAAGAAAGGGGTGGACGAACAGGCCTGCGACGTAGTACCGCGTCGCGGGTCACGCCCCGGCGGGCAGTCCCACCTTCGGCTTGGCCCACGAGCGGCCGTGGGTGTCCTTGAGGATGTCGTACTCGACGTCCACGTGCGGTTCGATCGCGCTGTACTTGTCGTTGGGCGCACCGATGATGAGCTGGAACCCCAGCCCCCGCCACGCGCCGATCGCACGCTTGGTGAAGTGTGCGTCGGCCTTGATGAGCGCCTCGTCGAGGAATACCGGCGCGTAGCGCGGGCGCTGGGAGCCGGCATCCCCCAGTTGGTAGCGCAGTGCGGCGCCGACGATGAAGGCGATGAGCTCCTGCGATTCGCCGCCGGACTTCTCCCCGATGTGGTCGTAGAGGGCGACGTGTTGCTGGGTCCCGGCGTGGATGCGTTCGGCGCTCACGCGCACGTGGTTGCGCACGTCGATGAGGTCGGCGAAGTCGGGAGCGGTGCGGCGGAGGCGGTTGATCAGGCGCGCCATCCGCTGGTAGACGCGCTCGCGGTCCTCGTCCGTCGTCGCGGCGTCGATGAGTCCGCGCACCTCGCGCAGCTCCTTGCGGAACCGTCGCCGTGCTTCCGACTGGTTTTCGCGCGGCGAGATCTGCAGGCGGTGGTCGTCGTCGTAGAACGGCAGGTCCTGCATGATCAGGTTGATCGGCTCGATGCGATCGCGGATCTCGCGCAGCGACCGGCCGAGCGTGGAGTCGAGGTTGGTGAGGTCGTTGCCCGACAGCTTCAGCAGGCTGTCCCGCCACTCCGCCTCGAGCTCGTGCAGACCGCTGGTCTCGAGGTCGGCGAGGATGCGCTCGAAATCCCCCAGTGAGTGGTCGGGATCGGCCAGCAGGTTGGGGTTGGGCCAGCGGTCGAGGAAGCCCGCCAGGGTGCGGCGCAGGCTGTCGCGCTGTTCGCCGACGGCCTCCTGGGCTGCACGCTGATCTTCGGCGAAGCGCCGGGACGCCGAGTCGAGGGCGGCGTCGAAGCGGGTCAGATCCTGCGTGCGCGTGGACGCACCCGTGCTGTCGGGCAACAGGAACTGGCCGTCGAGGTACGCCGTCTGGTCGTCGGTCAGTGCGCGCCCGGCATCCTCAGCCGAATCGACCGCGGCTTGGGCCAGATCGACCTCATCGGTGGTGGCGGCCCACGCATCGGCCAGGCGCTGCTGCTCGGCCTTGGCGCGGCCGATCCCCTCGCGAAGCTGGGCGGCGTGGGCTCGCTTGGCGGCGATCTGCGACTGGATGCCGGCGATCGTGGGATTGTCGGCGGTCACCTCCTCGATGATCGCGCTCCAGCGCGCGCGCTCCTGCTCGAGGGATGCCACGTCGACCTGGTCCCACGTCAGATCCTGGATCTTGTCGTAGGCACCGCGTCGAGCGTCGAGCGCATCCAGCTCGGCTGCGGCATCCAGCGTCGCCGTCTGAGCGACCGCCAGTTCGCCGCGCACCGCTGCCAGCTGGGCCTCGAGCTCGCCGATGCGACGATGGGTCGAGAACCCCAGGACGTTGCGGCGGCCGTGCCCACCGTGCGCGCCGCGGGCGCCCTGCGAGGTCTGCCCGGCGATCGTGAGCGCCATGCGGTGTGCCGACAGCTCGGCGGACGTGTCGACGCAGACGTAGCCGAATCGGCGCGACAGTTCGTCCTGCAGCCAGCCGGTGAACCGCGTGCTCTTGAAGTCGAGCCGTCCCGGCAGCGTCTGCGGGTCATCGGCCCCCGCCTCGGGGAGGTCGGCGTGCACGCCCTCGTAGCGCAGCCGCTCCGGCGTGCGCACGGTGTCGATGGCGGCCCGGAACGCCGGCAGGTGGGTGGCGTCGATGAGCAGCGTCGTGGCGAACCCGCCGAGCGCGAGGTTGAACGCCTCCCGCCACGGCTCGAACTCGGTGCGCACCTCGACCAGTTCGCCCACGAAAGGCAGCTGATCGGAGTCGAGCCCGGCCGCCCGCGCCAGCAGCTCCCGGGAGTCGCGGAGCCGGGCGGGGATGTTGTCGTGGCGGTCCGCCGCTTCGCGACGTTCAGTCACGAGCTCGCTCACGCGGGTGACCAGCGCGTTCCTCGCGCCGATCGCCTGCCCGTACGCCTCGCGCAGCGTGGCCTTCGCATCGGGGTCTGCGAGCGCACTGCGGGCACGGTCGGACAGCGCCTCGAACTCCCGCGCCGAGGCGATCTGCGCCTGCAGGACGCCGAGCGCCGCGTCCAGCCGCTCCCGCTTCCGCGTCGCATCGTCGAGCCGGCGCTCCAGCGCGCGCAGTTCGCGATGCGCGGTCTCCAGGCGATCGCCGCCGGCGGCGCGCAGCACTTCGCCGAGCCCTTCCCGCTCGAGGTCTGCGGCATCCGCCATCGCCTGGTGCTCACGCACTTTGGCGTCGGCGGCGTGCGTGGCCGTCTGCAGTTCCGCCTCGACGTCTCGCAGCAGGTCCAGGCGGCGGGAGGCGCGCCACAGCGTTGCGAGGGAATCCGGCTCGGTGAACCGGCCGATCTCATCGATCAGGCGCAGCCGTTCCGCGGCCTCCCCGATGCGTGCCCGCGCCGAGCGGATCGGCTCCAGTGCGCGCACCTGCTGCTGTGCGGTCAGCATGCGGCTGCGGGTGCTCTCGAGGCCGTCGAAGTGCGCGACGACGGCGTCGGCGGTGGCCATCGTCTCGGGCTCTTCGAGCACCATCCTCT
The DNA here is from genome assembly GCF_024623575.2 of Microbacterium sp. zg-YB36. Taxonomy (NCBI): domain Bacteria; kingdom Bacillati; phylum Actinomycetota; class Actinomycetes; order Micrococcales; family Microbacteriaceae; genus Microbacterium; species Microbacterium sp. zg-YB36. The sequence goes on along the minus strand of NZ_JANJFD020000010.1, from coordinate 116,948 downwards.
TGTAGAGGTCGTCCACGGTGGTGATCTGCTGACCGGCCTGGATGCGGGCGAGCAGGCTCATCGCCTTGGTGCCGGCTCCCGCCGCGCCGATGCCGAGCACGGAGTGCAGGCGCGCGGAGAACTCGCGGTCGGTGGCGACGGTGTCCAGGCCCGCACTCTTGACCGCGGCATCCGTCAGCCGCTGCGCTGCCGCCGCTTCCAGCGAGCCCAGGTCGAACCGGCCCGTGACGGTCGCGCGGACGCGGACGGTGTCTTCGAGGTGGCGGGCGGTTGCCGGGATGTACCAGGCGCGCACCGCCGTGAAGCGGGAGCCGTCGTGATCGAGCCAGGTCATCGAGATGGCGGTCCACGTGTCGGTGCCGTCGCCGCGCAGGACGGTCAGCTTCGTGCCGTCCTCGGTGCGGGTCTCGTCGATCTTCCCGCGACCGTAGGAGAGGATGTTGCGCTGCTCCTGACCGCGCGGCCGCCCGACGACGGCACCGTTGGAGGCGCCGTTGAAGGGAGTGGTGTGCGGCATCATGAGCGCGACATAGGCATCCATGAGCGTCGACTTGCCCGAACCCGACCCACCGCAGAGCAAGGTCGCGGTGGGGGAGAAACGCACACGGTGGGCGCCGTCGTACCCGCCCCAGTTGACCAGCTGCAGTTCATCGGCGACCCATTGCTGGCCTCGGGATGCCGCGGGGATGAGGCCGAAGAGGGTGTCGAGCATGGTCACAGTGCGGCCTCCGCGTAGCTGTCGGCATCCATGCCATCGGGTTCGTCTGACTCGTCTAGATCGATCGCGCCGGAGCGCGCCGACTGCTCGTCGAGCCAATCGCGCAGCTCCCGCAGCCGCTCGGAGCTGAGCAGGATCTCCACGAGGGGGCTGATGCGGAAGCGGCCCTCCGACTCCTCTTCGATGATGCCGTCTTGGCGGAGCCGTGCCACGGCGGCCCTGATCGCCTTCTGGCGGCGGGCGGTGCTGCCGTCTGCCTCGGCGAAGTAGGTCAGCACGGTCTGCTCGATGTCTTCGACGTCGACGCGGGCTGACGGCTCACCGGCAGTGGTCTCGCGCTGATAGACGGTGCGCAGGTGCACGAGCACGAGCGTCTCGGCGCGGGAGTATGCCTCGTCGCGGAGGAGGATCGGGATCTCGAGTTCATCCGATCGCACCTGCTCCTTGTAGGCGACGCCGCGGTCGTGGTCGACGACGAGCCGCACGAACAGATCGTTGAGGCGGGACTCGATCGCGTGCCTATGGTCCATCAGCACGGTCCACTCGCTCCGGTTGCGGTCGGCAAGGAGAAAGCGGCGCTGCAGCAGACGCACGAGCACGCGCCGCGCGTCGGGGTCGAGCACGCCGCGGTCGCCGGGAAACAGCTGCTCCGGGTCGTACTCCATCGCGACGGGAGCGATGAACGGCTCGTCGGTGGGGAGGTCCTCGGTGATCGGGAGGTCAGTCATGCTCGGGCTCTTTCACTGTGCTCGCGGTGACGCCGCCGAAGGCGAACCGACGGCTCGTGCCGTCGGGGCGTCGCGCCTCGGCGACGGAGATCTCGTCGCTCTCGGTCATGCCGTTGCGGTGGGCGATCTCCAGCAGCCCCAGCAGATCGACGGGGCGGCGGGTGTCATCGTCGGCGCCTTCGAAGGCGCTGGCAAGGTCGAACCGGTCGCCGAGGGTTGCCACGTACGCTTCGAGTTCGACGTATCGCGGGCCGCCCCACGCGCGCGTGTCGGCATCCACGAACTCGACATCCTCCGGCCCCGCCAGGGGGGCCGGGGCTCCCGGCGGGTGCAGGTCGCTGAGCGACTGCCGCAGGTGCCCGATATCGGCCACGGGGAACGTGTGCAGCGGCTCGACGCGGTCGCCGGGCTTGGAACCCTGCATCCACACGTGGAGTCCGGACATGACGCTGCGCAGCAGTTCGTCGACCTGCCGGTCGCGGAGCGGATCGTGGGTGCGCACCTGGGCGGTGATCACCCGTGACGCGCGGCGCTGGGCCGTCAGCACCTCGTGCACGCCCTTTTCGACCTGCTGCCCGATCGCGTTGAGATCGGCGCGCTGCCCGGGCGCCATGAATCGGGCGAACGGCTGCGCGAGCAGGTTGTGCAGCTGGGTCGTGAGGCGGTCGATGTGCTCCGGGTCGCCGATGAGGCGCAGGGCGCCTTCGAAGGCGCGGCCTTCCGAGGTCGCCTGCATGACGTGTCGACCCCGCTGCAGGTACTCGCGGAGGATCTCGCCGGTGGGGCGCACGTCACGGCGCAGGTCAGCGACGACGTCCCGCTGCATGGCCTTGATCGACTCGGCGACGCGGGAGAAGTCCGCAGGCAGTTCGCGGGCGAGATGCAGCACGTTCTCGGCCTCTTCGAACAGCTGCTCGTCGTCGATGGGCTCCGCCTCGTCGTTGCGGAGCCGGACGATCTCCGCATCGAGGGCGTCGCGCTCGGCCGTCAGCATCGCGATGCGTTGCTCCGGGTCGGACTCGGCGTCGCGAGCCAGCCGATCGACCGCCTCCAGCAGCGTGCGCACCCGTGAGCGCGACACTCGAGCGCGGCCGCCGCCCGCGCGTCCCGCGATTTCCAGCGCACCCACGGCGTGGGCCGTGAGCCGGTAGACCTCGATGTCGTTCTCGATCTGCGGTGCCAGCCACCCGACCCGCACCCAGTGCCGGCAGATCTCGCGCGCGCTCCCGGATGGAAGCCGCCGCTCGTCTTCGTCGTAGCCGGCGGCGCGCAGCTCCTCGATCGCCTCGCCGATCTCGGCGTGGGCGTCGGAGACGGCGACCGCCGGACGATCGGCGGTGAAGACGATCGACAGCACCGCGACGACGAACGGCGCGTGGCGGCCGTGGAGGAGGTCCAGCGTCGGGTTTCGGAACGCTGCGACCGAGCGCTGATACGCGGCTTCAGCGCGAGTGTTCGACATCGCAGACAAGACTAGTTGACGGCCCTGGTCCTGGCGGCTGTGACAGGGGCGGGCGCTGGAGCCGTCACGACTCCAGCGCCCGCCCGAGAGAGGTTCAGCCTCCGTTGACGGTGAATCCCTGCTGGTTACCGTAGGTGACCAGAGCGTCCTGCCACGCCTTCAGGCCGTCGTTCAGGTCAGTCTGGTTCGCATACGCCTGCCCCGCGGTATCGCCGAAGATCGACTGCGCGTAGCTCTGGTAGGGGAGGTACTGCCATCCGGACGGCACCGCCTCAGAGGCGGCGAGCAGCACTTCGTTGACCTTCTGCCCGCCGAAGTAGGCGTTCTCTACGTCGATCAGAGAGGGCGACGTGAGTGCCTCGATCGTCGACGGGAAAGCACCGTTCTCCACGAGCAGCGCGACACCCTCAGCGTCGGCATTCATGAACTCCACGAACGCCGCGGCGAGCGCTTTGTTCTCGCTCGACTCCAGCACCGCCATCGCGCTGCCACCGAAGTTCGCCGACACCGGGTCGCCGCCGTCGTAGGTGGGCATCGGTGCGACACGCCAGTCACCGGCAGCCTCAGGAGCGGCCGACTCGAGGAGGCCCGGCATCCACGCGCCGCTCACGAGTGAAGCGATTTCGCCGTTGCCGAGCTGCTTGTACCAGTCATCGGTCCACGAGGGTGTGGGCGAGAGCAGCCCGTTCTCCAACAACTGGTTCCACACGGCGGTCCACTTGCGTGACCCCTCGTCCTGGAGGTCGATCGTGATGTCTTCGCCATCCACCTGGTACGGGTGGCCGCCGGCCTGCCAGGTCATGCTGCTCACGAACAGTCCGTCGCCGCCGTCCGACGTCAGGTAGTAGTTGGAGTCCGCCGCGTGAAGCGTCTCTGCCGCGGTGACGTACTCATCCCACGTCGTCGGCACCGCGATGCCGAACTGCTCGAACACGCGGGCGTTGTAGAACAGCGCCATGGGACCCGAGTCCTCGGGAAGTGCGTACACGGCATCGCCGTACTGAACTGAGCTCCATGGGCCGGCAGCGAACTCCGACTCGAGCTCGTCGAAGCCGAACGCGGTCAGGTCGGCGAGATCGCCACCGAGGGCGAATTGCGGCATCGCCGTGTACTCGAACTGCGCGACGTCGGGTGCGCCAGATCCCGCCTTGAGAGCGTTCTCGATCTTCGCGTACTGGTCAAGGCCGCTGCCGGCATTGACGTACTCGATCGTGACGTTCGGGTACTTGGCGGTGAAGGCATCCGCCTTCGCCTGTGATGCCGTCGCCCACGACCAGAAGGTGAGAGTGCCTCCCTCTTCGAGCGCGGTCTCGATGTCGGTGGGGGCGCCTGCGGCATCGTCCGTCGACGCGCAGCCGGCGATGGCTGCGACGAGTCCGAGGGACGCCGTGAGGGCGATCAACCGTGTGGTGGTACGCATTCTGCTCCTTTGTCTGGTGCGTGGGGGTGGGTGGATGCTGTGGTGGTCACTGCTTGACGCTTCCCGCCGCGAGACCCGACTGCCAGAAGCGCTGGAGCAGCAGGAAGACCACGATGAGGGGGATGACAGCGAGGAGGGAACCGGTCAGGACCAGAGTCTGGATGGGCTCGGCATTCGTGCCGGTGGACTGGGCATTCCATTGCGCGAGGCCGACCGTGAGGGGATAGAGCTTCGGGTCGGTCAGCATGATGAGCGGCAGGAAGTAGTTGTTCCACGTGGCGACGACAGAGAAGAGCAATACCGTCACGAACCCTGGGCCCAGCAAGCGCAGCGCGATCGACCAGAAGGTGCGAAATTCCCCAGACCCGTCCAGGCGCGCGGCCTCGAGGAGCTGATCGGGGACCGCTTCGGTGGCGTACACCCACGTGAGGTAGAGCCCGAAGGGGTTCACGAGAGACGGGATGATGACGGCCCAGATGGTGTTCGTCATCCCCAGGTTGCTGAACAGCAGGAAGGTGGGCAGAGCCAAAGCGGTCCCGGGGATCGCGACAGCACCGATGATCACGGCGAACAATGCCCGACGTCCGCGGAACGCGTACTTCGCGATTCCGTAGCCTGCGAGCGTGGAGATGATGGCACTACCCGCACCCCCGAGGACGACGTAGATGAGGGTGTTTCCGAACCACCGCGCAAAGACGCCGTCGTCGTAGGCGAACACGCGGCCGATGTTGTTGAAGAGCTCGAACGACGATCCGAATGACAATCCGAATGTGGAGAAGAAGTCGCTGGAGGACTTGCTCGCATTGATGACGAGGTAGGCGAGTGGGAGCAGGGTGTAGATGCCGAGCATCGCGACGACGAGCGTGAGAATCGGCGAACGGCGCTGTATGGGTCGACGGCCGCGGACAGCGGAAGTCTTGGCGCTCATCGCTGCTCCGCCCGCATGCCGCGCAGCTGCACCGTGTAGGCGATCACCGCGGTGATGATTCCCAGGACGATGGCGACCGTGGCCGAGAGGTTGTATTGCTGTCCTGCGAAGGACAGGTTGTACGCGTACAGGGTCGGGGTGAAGTCGCTCGTGATGACGTTGGGCGCGAGAGGCCGCAGGAGGTTTGGCTCGTTGAACAGTTGGAAGCTTCCGATGACGGAGAACATGGATGTGATCACCAGGGCACCGCGCAGTGCGGGGATCTTGACCGCGAAGATCGTTCGGATCGCTCCTGCCCCGTCCAGCGAGGCGGCTTCGTACAGCTCCTCCGGAATCGTGCGGAGGGCGGAATAGAAGATCAGCATGTTGTACCCGGCGAATGACCACGTCACGATGTTCGCGATCGCAGCGAGCACCCATTGCGGCGACAGCGGGATGAGCAGATCCATCCCCAGGGCGTCGTTCATCGTCCCGACGAGACCGTACCGGGGTCCGTACACGAACCCCCAGATGAGCACGGCGACGACTCCCGGAACCGCGTAAGGGAGAAAGAGGAGAATGCGCCACATGCCGGACAGGTGGAGCCGTCCACTGTCGATCGCGAGAGCCGCCAACAGCCCGATACCGAGCATGAGCGGGATCTGCACCAGCATGAACGCCACCACGCGCCCGATGCCACCCCAGAACGACGGGTCGGTGAAGACATACATGTAGTTCTCGAAGCCGACGAACTGCTCGCCGCCGACGAAGGTCGTGCGGAACAAGCTCAGGAAGAGCGCGTAGACGACAGGCGCGACAATGCCGATGAGAAACACCACGACAAACGGGAGCACGAACAGCCACCCCGTGCGTGTGGTCGCTGTCATGGCGGATCTGCGTCGGCCGCGCGTGCGCCGACTGTCGACGATGACTGCCATGTGAGGGTGCTCTTCTCTGGGTCTCGAATGGGCTCTCATCACGTTAACTTTGTGAATGCGACAGACGGCGTGCGTAATCGACGCAGTACCTGGACGATTCGCTGATGATGGCGCGCGCGACGGCCCTCGGTTCGCGTGGCTACCGGTCCGTGGCCGCCGCGCGCCGCGCTCGTGGGCTAACGGCATTCGCCTCGATTGGTCGAGAGTGTTTCGCCCTTATGTGAACTCGATGGTCGCGTTCGCGTTGTTGAGAATGACGACGGGCGTGATCGCCGGATGCCCCGCGGCGGCGATCCTCGCCCGGTCGAATCGCAGCAGCGGTGTGCCCTCGGTGACGCGCTGGCCCTTCTCGACCAGGGTGTCGAATCCGTCGCCCTTCATCGCGACCGTGTCGATCCCCACGTGGATGAGCAGCTCGGTGCCGTCGCCCAGCACGAGGGCGATCGCGTGGCCGGTGTCGAAGGTCGCGCCGATCGTCGCGTCGGCGGGTGCGATGACGGTGTCGCCGGTCGGCTCGATCGCGAGCCCCGGGCCCATGATCGCCTCGGCGAAGGTGGCATCCGGAACCTCGGTGAGCGGCACGACGCGGCCCTCGACGGGCTGCCGCAGCCGCACCGTGGTCGGCGGTGCGTCGGTGAGCACTGCCGCACCGCCGGCATCCAACGATGCGCCCGGTGCCGTCGATGCCCGCTCGGGAGCGGCACCCGAGGGCGCCACCGCCCGGCCGGACATGATGTCCTCCATGGCATCCTTCACGAACTGCACGTTCAGCCCGTAGACGACCTGCACGGACGTGCCGCCGGGCTTCATGGTGCCGGCGGCGCCGGCGCGCTTGAGTGCGGTGTCGTCGACCTTGCTGACGTCGGCGACCTCCATTCGCAGTCGAGTCGCGCAGTTGTCGAGGTCGACGATGTTGTCCTTACCGCCGAGCGCGTCGAGGAAGCGGGAGGCGGTGACGAGGTACGCGTCGTCCTTGCTGCGCGTGTCGAACTCGGTGCCCTCTTCGAGGATGTCGTCGTCCTCGCGCCCCGGCGTTTTGAGGTTGAACCGCTTGATGAAGAAGTAGAAGACGGCGAAGTAGACGATGAACCAGAAGACGCCCATCACCGGGATGAGCCAGGGGTTCTGAGCCATGGGGTTGGTCCAGCCGAGCACCAGGTCGATGAAGCCGCCGGAGAACCCGAAGCCCATCCGCACCGGCAGTATCGCGCTGATGGCCATCGAGATGCCCATGAACACCGCGTGCACGAGGTAGAGCACCGGGGCCAGGAACATGAAGGCGAACTCGAGCGGTTCGGTGACCCCCACGAAGAACGAGGAGATCGCGCCGGAGAGCAGGATGCCGTAGGCGATCTTCTTGCGCCGGGTCTTGGCGGTGAGGTACATCGCCAGCGCCGCGCCCGGCAGGCCGAACATCATCACCGGGAAGAAGCCGGTCATGTACTGGCCGGTGACGCCATAGGTGCCCTCGCCGGCGAGGAAGTTGTTGAGGTCGTTGATACCGGCCACGTCGAACCAGAACACCGAGTTGAGTGCGTGGTGCAGGCCGACCGGGATGAGGAGACGGTTGAGGAACCCGTAGATGCCGGTGCCGAGCGGCCCGAGCGTCACGATCCACTCTCCGAAGACAACCAGCCCCGTGTACACGAAGGGCCAGATGAAGAACAGTGCGATCGCGACGATGAGCGAGAAGCCGGCGGTCACGATGGCGACGGAACGCTTGCCCGAGAAGAACGACAGGGCGTCGGGCAACCGGGTGTCCTTGAAGCGGTCGTAGCACCACGCGCCGATGAGGCCGCAGATGATGCCGACGAACACGTTCTGCAGCCGCAGGAACGCCGGGTCCACCTCATTGACGTCACCGACGCCGGTGAGCAGCGCCACGGTCTCCGGCTTGAGCAGGGTCGTGACCACCAGCCACGACACCAGTCCTGCCAGCGCAGCCGTGCCGTCGGATTTACTCGCCATCCCCAGCGCGATGCCCACCGCGAACAGCAGCGGCATGTTGTCCAGGAGCGCACCGCCCGCCGCGCTCAGGAAGGTCGAGACGAGGTTCGCCCCCGCCGCCGACGTGATCCAGTACCCGATGCCGGACAGGATCGCTGCCACCGGCAGCACGGCCACCGGAAGCATGATGGACCGTCCGAGCCTCTGCAAGAACTTCATGGTTGCCTCCGCGCTCGCTGATCACCCGTGGACTCGATTGTCGACATCCACGGAGAAATGCTCTCAGACGACGGGCGATGGGTGTGGCTTATCTGCGTCGTGCTCGGTACGTGAGGAAGGCGGCGATGTAGGTCAGGGGTGCGTTCCAGCGGATGCAGATGTCGTTGGTGACCTCGGAAGTCGGTTCGTCCACGTAGCAACACTGCGCGGGGAGCCCCCGCAAGCGGTCATCGTAGGGGAAGTCCGGATGCGGCTGCGAGTTCGGCCCTCCCGCGAGCGCGCCGGGCGGCGAAGGCGGCAGGGAATCATCGAGATCGTGCCCGAACTGCCGTGTCCGCTGATGGCGCGTGTCGTCTGTGCCGTAGCCGGTGATGTAGCTCTGCCCCAGCGGATTGCGACCCAGCAGATAGCTCATGCCTGCTGCAACGGCAGCCCGATAGCGCTCTTCGTCGGTGAGCAGCGAAGCAACGGCAATCACGACGAGATTGTTGAGCAGGCGCCCGTTCGAACCCCACCCCCAGCCGGCATCCGGAGCGTAGGGCTGGCCCCATGGTTGGCCGGCGGCCACAGTCAGCAAACGGTCGGCGGCGGCGATGACGCTGTCCCGCACGTTCGCGAGTCCGGGAAGCGGGAAGCCGTGGAGGGCAAGGTCCAATCTGCCCGGCGCGGCGACACGGTCGAAGTCGAACCCGTCGAGATCGAAGACGTCGGAGTTGTGCCAGGCTGATCCAGCGAGCTGCTCGAGATAACGCGCCTCGTGCGTCGCGATCCACAGTTCCGCGCTGGCCCAGTAGTGATCGTCGGACGGATCCTCGTCTGGATAGGGGCCGCCTCCGAAAAGCGCGTGATCGTCGGGCGCGAGCAGGTTCGGGTGTGCGATCGCAGCGTCATACGCCCTCGTCGCTGCTGCCATCAGGCGGTCTGCGAAGGTCGGATCGGCCTCTCGGAACTGCCTCGCGCCGTGCGCGGCAACTGAGGCGAGGTGAAATGTCGCCGCAGTGGACGGGCGGTGCAGCACACGAAGCGTGGGATCGTCGTGGGGCAGTCCGGGAAGTGGAGGCCACGCCGTCCCATGTATCCGGTGAAACGCCATCCCCGGCAACGGCTCGCGCGCAGGCATCTGCATGCGCAGCATCCAGTCGAGCTGCCAGCGGCACTCCTCCCGCACGGCAGTGACGATCGAATCGGGTGCCGTCGACGGCGGAAGGAAATCCAGGATGCCGAGCAGCTGCCAGCACGCGATACTGCCGCTGGTCATGTACTTTCCGTAGTCGCCCGCGTCGTACCAGCCCCCTGAGACGTCGAACGTGCCCTCGCAGTGCCAGCCGGGGTACAACCTTTCCGCCTCCGGTCCTGTCCATGCCGCGACCGCCGCATCGCCGCTATTCGGAGGCGTGTTCACGTGCCCCGCGGGTCGGGAATAGCCCGGTAGGACGTCCTCGGTAACCGGGATGCCGGACCGCATCAGCCGAAACACGCGCAGCGAGTCCGCGAACAGACCTGCATAGATGTCCTCCGCGACCCGGAACGGATGGCTGCCGAACCCCGCAGAGGTCAAGCGCAGGCAGCTGCCGGGTGCGGCGATGCCGGCGGATTCCAAAGTGTGGACCGTCAGTGCGGAGCCAGGCTCCGGCCGAATCGGCCAGGGCTGCGAGCGGCCCGTGGATACGACGGTCCCGTCCTCGTCGATCACCGCGAAGTCGACCGCGTCCGACCTTTCGGACACCAGCGTCGCCTGAAGCGGCTGCCCCGGTAGATACCCGAGTTGGTTGACACGTATCGCTGGACGGCGCGCGATCACATCCTCAAGCACCCACGGCGGCCAACCCACGCCTCGACTTTATGAGACGCGACCGCGTTCCGCGCGCTCACGATCGTGGTTGTTTCGGTCTCGGCCACCAGCTGCGGTCTCACGGGGGGAGGGGCACGCCGAGCGGCCCGCTCGTCAGAGGGTGGAGGGCGCGGATGCCTCGGGGCCGGCGACGCCGCCGAGGCGTGCGGCCAGCCGCTCACGCGCGCGGCCGAGGTGCAGTTCGAGCAACGCCGCCGCCGCGTCGCCGTCGCCCGCTTCGATGAGCTCGAGCATCCGCTCGTGCTCACCCGCGATCAGTTCGGTGGGCAGGAGCGATGCCCCCTGCACCTGCGACATGCAGAAGACGACCTCCGAGGCGAGGGACTCGTAGACGCCGCTGGTGCGCACGCTGCTCAGCGCGTCGACCAGGCTGCGGTGGAACCGCATGTCGGGGTCCACGATCTCCAATGGCGAGGCATCGACCAGCGCGGCGATCTCGCGGTTCGCGCTGCGTGCGGCATCGGGCACGCGCTTTTCGGTGGCGAGGATCCGCAGCACCTCTGCCTCGATGATGGCGCGGGTGCGATAGATGTCGCGCGCGTCGTCGGGCGTGAGGCGCACGACCCGGGCGGTCTTGTGGGCCCTACGTTCCAGCAGGCGTTCGCGCACGAGGTTCTCGATCGCCGCCTTCGCTGTCGGTCTCGCGACGGCGTAGGTCTCCGCGATCTCGACCTCACCCAGCGTCGTGTCGGGGGCAAGCTCGCCGGACAGAACGCGGCGGCGAAGCTCTTCTGTTACTGCATCGATGACCGAGACGACGGCGATCCGAGCGACCAATATTCTCACGCTCCGTTCTCCGCGCAGAAAACGGCGGTAGGACCAGGGTACCTCCAGGCTGACATGGGTACTTGACTTACACGGATACTTGACTTACATGTGCACTTGTCAGACAATAACATCGAGTCGCGCAAAGGATGCGCGCTATTCCGACTCGAAGGGGAGTCCTCGTTGTTCCAGCAGATACTCGATCCGGTGTTCGGATCCCTAGCGCTCTCTGCGCTTGTTGCCGTCATTCCGCTCGCCACGCTGTTCGTGATGCTGGGGGTGTTCCGGGTCAAAGCGTGGAAAGCCGCGCTGACCGGTCTCGCCCTGACGATCCTGTTCGCCGTGCTGGTGTGGCAGATGCCACCGCTGCAGACACTCAGTGCCACGTTCGAGGGCGCGTTGTACGGGATCGTCCCGATCCTGTGGATCCTCGTCAACGCGATGTGGGTGTACCGGCTCACGATCATCACCGGCTGGTTCGAGGTGCTGGGTGACCGGGTCCGCGCGATCAGCAACGACCAGCGGATCCTCGCGATCCTCATCGCCTTCTGCTTCGGAGCGCTGCTGGAGTCGCTCGCCGGGTTCGGTGCGCCGGTGGCCATCTCGATCGCCATGCTCATCGCAGCCGGAATGGCGCCGCTGAAGGCGGCCATCGTCTCGCTGCTGGCCAACACGGCTCCCGTCGCGTTCGGAGCCATGGCCGCACCGATCATCGCGCTGTCGGGCGTGACGGGCATCGACGTGCACCTGCTCTCGCAGATGGCCGGCCGTCAGACGCCGTTCCTCGCCATGTTCGTGCCGCTCATCCTGGTGTTCATCGTCGACGGCAAGCGTGGCCTGCGGCAGACGTGGCCCGTCGCCCTCGTCGCGGGCATCGCGTTCGCGGTATCCCAGTTCGTCACCGCCAACTTCATCGCCGTCGAGATCACCGACGTCGTCGCATCGGTCGTCACCGTCATCGCGGTGCTGGTCATGCTGCGCTTCTGGAAGCCGGCCACCACGGTCGGGTTCGACACCGAAAGCGGCACCGACGCCGTGGCAGGCGCGTCCGGTGGAACGCGCAGCGGTGGCGGTACTGCCGTGCAGGTCGCCGAGGCAGTGCGCATCGACCGCACCACGCGTTCGAGCGGCAACCTCACCTGGAACGCGGTCATGCCCTACGTCGTGATCATCGCGGTGTTCTCCGTCGCACAGATCCCCGTGATCAAGAAGGCCATCGCCGAGGTGGCGACGCTCGCCTTCCCGTGGCCGGGCCTTTCGATCACCAACGCGGCAGGCGACCCGGTCTCCACGACCTACTCGCTCAACGTGATCGGCACCGGCGGCACACTGCTGCTGCTGTCGGGCATCATCGTCGCGCTGCTGTACAAAGTCTCCCTGCGAGACGCCGTCGCCGCCTACGGCGAGACGCTGCACCAGCTGCGGTTCACGATCCTCACGGTCGTGGCAGTGCTGGCGCTCGCCTACGTCATGAACTTCTCCGGTCAGACCCAGAGCCTCGGTGCCGCACTCGCAGCCACGGGCGGGTTCTTCGCGCTGCTGTCGCCGATGATCGGCTGGCTCGGTGTCGCCATCACCGGATCGGACACCTCGTCCAACGCGTTGTTCGGTCTGCTGCAGGTCACCGCCGCCGAGAAGGCCGGCATCAGCCCGGTCCTCATGGCCGCGACCAACTCGTCCGCCGGCGTGCTGGGCAAGATGCTCTCGCCGCAGAACCTCGCTGTCGCGGCAGCCGCCGCGTCCATGGCGGGCAAGGAGGGCGACCTGTTCCGCAAGCTCATCTGGTGGAGCCTGGGCCTGCTCGCAGTGTTCACCGGGTTCGTCTACCTGCAGTCGACGCCGGTACTCGGCTGGATGGTGCCGGGACTGTGAGTACCGCCACGCAAGCTCGTACCATCCCTCTCGAAGGCAGCGTCCCCGCCGCCGTGCGAGGGGCGATGGGCGAGGCATCCCGCATCAAGACCCGTGCGATCGACCGTGTGTCGTACGCCGCCGATGCCTCGCACTTCCTGCTCACCCCGAACGCGGTCATTGTGGCCGAGGATGCCGCCGAGATCGCCCGGGTGCTGCGCGCCGCGAGCGCCAGCGGGTCCCGCGTGACGTTCCGATCGGGAGGCACGAGCCTGTCAGGACAGTCGTCCGGGGATGACCTGCTCATCGACACGCGCCAGGGTTTCCGCCACATCGAGGTGCTCGACGGCGGCAAGCGCGTGCGGGTGCAGCCGGGTGCCACGGTGCGGCAGGTCAACATGCGCCTGCTGCGCCACGGCCGCCGGCTCGGTCCGGATCCGGCGAGCGATGCGGCCTGCACGATCGGCGGGGTTGTCGCCAACAACTCCAGCGGCATGGCGTGCGGCATCACCGAGAACACCTACCGCACGCTCGAGTCGCTCATCTTCGTGCTGCCGTCGGGGACGACCGTCGACTCCGCCGCGCCCGACGCCGATGCGCGACTCAAGGAGAGCGAGCCGGAGCTGTTCGAGGGGATCGTGCGCCTGCAGCGTCGGGTGCGCCAGAACCCGGAGTCGGTCGCGATCATCGCGCGGCAGTTCGCCATGAAGAACACGATGGGCTACGGCGTCAACGCGTTCGTTGACTTCGAGTCCCCGGTCGAGGTGCTCACGCACCTGCTGATCGGCAGCGAAGGAACCCTCGCGTTCATCGCCGAGGCGACCTACCGCACCGTGCCGATCATGCCGAAGGCGAGCACGGCGCTGGCCGTGTTCGCCACGCTCGATGACGCCACGCGGGCCCTGCCCGACCTGGTGGCGACGGGGGCGGCGACGCTCGAGCTGATGGATGCCACCAGCATCCGGGTGGGCCAGTCGTTCGCCGACGCGCCCACGCAGATCCTCGGGTTCGACGTCACCGCCGAGGCCGCGCTGCTGGTGGAGTACCAGGGGGGAAGCGACGAGGAACTCGCCGCACTCACGGCCCGCGGTGCTCAGGTGCTCGGCGGTGCCCCGCTGCGGGCGCCCGCGGTGTTCTCGCCCGATGCGGCCACCCGCGCTACGGCGTGGAAGCTGCGCAAGGGCCTCTACACGACGGTCGCCGGAGCCCGCCCCAGCGGGACGACGGCGCTGCTGGAGGACATCGTCGTGCCGGTGCCGTCGCTGGCGTCGACCTGCGAGTCGCTGCAGGTGCTGTTCGAGCAGTACGGCTACCGCAACAGCGTCATCTTCGGTCACGCGAAGGACGGCAACATCCACTTCATGCTGACCGATCGCTTCGAGGGCGACGCCGCGCTCGGCCGGTTCGTCGGGTTCACCGACGACATGGTCGACCTGGTGCTGGGGGCCGGCGGAAACCTCAAGGCCGAGCACGGCACCGGGCGGGTCATGGCACCGTACGTGCGGCGCCAGTACGGCGACGAGCTGTACGACGTCATGCGCGAGCTCAAGCAGCTGTGCGATCCCACCGGCATCCTCAACCCCGGCGTGATCATCGACGACGGCACCGACGCTCACCTGCGCGACATCAAGCTCTCCGAGCCCGTCGAGATCGAGGTCGACCGCTGCGTCGAGTGCGGCTACTGCGAGCCGGTGTGTCCTTCCAAAGACCTCACCCTCACGCCGCGGCAGCGCATCGTCGTGCGTCGCGCCATGGTGCGAGCCGAGGCCGCGGGCGATCACGCGCTGGCACGGTCGCTGGATCGCGACTACGACTACGCGGGTGTGGAGACCTGCGCCGTCGACGGCATGTGCGTCACCGCCTGCCCGGTGCTCATCAACACCGGCCTGCTGGTCAAGCGGCTGCGCCGCGAGGGGGCCAACCCGGTGCTCGATGCCGGCTGGAAGGTGGCGGCGAAGGCCTGGGGTCCGGTCACACGGATCGGCTCGGTCGCGCTGACCGCGGCCGACGCGGTGCCGGCCGGACTGGTGCGAGCGGTCACGACCGTCGGCCGTGCCGTGGTCGGCACCGACACCATGCCCGACTACACCGACGATCTGCCGGCCGGTGGCAAGAAGCGCCGGTCGAAGGTCGGATGCCTCGGCGGGGGAGATGGCGCCCCCATCGCGGTGTACCTGCCGGCGTGCGTCAACAGCATGTTCGGTGCGGCCGGTGACGGCATCGGGGTGACCGAGGCGTTCACTCGACTGGTGGAGCGGGCGGGTATCCGCGTGCTCGTGCCCGAGGGGATCGAGTCGCTGTGCTGTTCGACGCCATGGACCTCGAAGGGGTTCACGGGCGGGCGCGACGTGATGGCAAAGCGGGTCGTCGACGCCGTGCGGGAGGCCTCCGGCGATGGGGAACTGGTGATCGTCAGCGACGGCGCGAGCTGCACGGAGGGCTTCGCGCACATCTTCTCCGACGCCGGGCTCACCTACCGCACTGAGGATGCCGTCGATTTCGTCGCCCGCCTGGTGCTGCCGGTGCTGGGCGAGGTGTCACCGATCGTCGACTCGCTCGTGCTGCATCCGACCTGTTCGTCCACGCAGATGGGGCTGAACCCGGCATTGAACGCCGTCGGCGCTGCCGTCGCGTCGACAGTGACAGTGCCCGACGCGTGGGGATGCTGCGGGTTCGCCGGTGACCGCGGGATGCTTCATCCCGAGCTCACTGCGTCGGCCACGGCCGCCGAGGCCGCCGAGGTGAAGGCGCTGGACGCCGACGCCCACGCATCGTGCAACCGCACGTGCGAGATCGGCATGTCGCGCGCGACCGGCAAGGAGTACCGCCACGTGCTGGAGCTCCTTGAGGAAGCGACGCGCCCGGCGGTGTAGAGGGTGGCCGGGACCGCTGCGAGGGCGCGGTCCCGGCTCACCGCCCGTCGACGATGGACATGAACCCCGCGAAGGCGAAGGTTCCCGGCACCAGATACAGCAGCAGCAGGGACGTGACCCACCATGCGACGGCGCCGAGCAGGGACAGCAGGCCGTTGCGCTCACGCACCGCGAGTCGGCGTCCGTCCGGCCCGATGCGGGGCGTCGGCGGCCGCCACGGCTCGGATGGGTTTTCGAGCGTGGCCCGCACCGCGGCCAGCGCCCGCGGCACCTCCTGGCCGGGGACCCGTTCATCGACGTAGCGGCGCGCTCTCGCGATGATGCGCGGGGCCACGTTGGTGAGGATGCCGTCAAGGGACTGCCAGTGCTCCGGCTCGGCGAAGTCGGCACTGGGCGAGGTGAAGAACACGAGGAAGTCATCGACGATCTCGACATTGAAGCGCGATGCCTCATCGATGAGAGCCGCCATCACGTCGGGCGTGAGGACGTAGAGCGCTTCCTGCCGGTACTGCACCGGCGAGTACGCCTGGAACCAGCTGTCGAAGTCGCCCTCCAGCGAGATCCGCTGACCGCGGTCGATCGTGGTGGGCAGGTCACTACCGAGCCGGTTGTTCGATGTCGCGTCGAGGATCACGTGCGGCAGCGGTGCCGGCAGCTTGACCGCGATGTATTGCCATCCGCTGGAGCGATTGGCCCCGCGCAGGATGTTGCCGAACTCCACGTCGGAGGCCGTGAATCGCGGGTACGCGCGCACATCCGGGTTGCCCGTGGTGATCATCGATCGGAACGTGGCGGCCTGAAGCGGCTGCTGTTCGAAGCCGTTCGCCAGAGCGGTCAGGGTCTGCCGCCACTGTTTGAGGCGTGCGCGCGGTGACGGGGGCTTGGCCGCCCAGACATGCATCCGGTAGGTGCCGAAGAGCCATACCGCGAGGATCACCATGGCCGCGAAGAGTCCGGTGATGTCGGATGCGGTGGCCTGGCCGCCGTGATAGGAGTCGACGCTGATGCCGTAGACCATGAAGACGATGCAGAGATACCAGAGGATCAGGCAGTGATTCACCCGCAGCAGCACCTGCCGCTTCGTCGGCACCCAGCTGGGTCGTGACGTGCGGCGCACCGTCGCCATCGCGGCCGCGACCTCGTCTTCCGGCGCGGTCAGCCAACGCAGATCCACCGTCATCGTCCCCTTCGCCGTGCAGGGAACGCCCCCAGCTCGCCCGCTAAGTCAAGCATCGATCGGCGGGCGAGGCGGCGCGATGTCGCGATCGAGCCGACGCGTTCCTCAGCGGGGCGCGCCGGCGACCCCGAGGAAGCGGATGAACACCGCGATCCAGCCGAAGACCACGGCAAAGACGATGATCTCGAATGCCGTCAGCGAGAAGTACCCGACGGCGAACAACACGACCGAGGTCAATGTTGCGGCGAGGTAGGCCCAGGAGGAGACGAAGTAGCTGCGCGGCATCCCGCGCAGCATCCTCGGCCCGGTGATGAGGAGCACCAGGTACATCGCCGCCATTCCGGAGGCGGACACGTTGTGCAGGATGAAATTGGCATCGAAGGTGAAGATGCCGACCCCGGCGAGCATGACTCCCATGATCACGAACATCGTGGACACGAACCCCGGCGCGCGCGGATTCGCGAGCACGCCGCGGCCCACGAGGTCGGTCATGTCGTGGGCGACGTACACCGCGAATGTGGTGACCAGCAGTCCCGCCGCGATGAGCGTGCCGTTGAAGATCTGACTCGACGGGGCATCGAAGGTGCCGAGCCTGCTGAAGTGCACGAGCCACCACTGCGGATCGGGACTGGTGACCATCGAGGTCAGCACGCCGATGGCAATGAAGGCCAAGAGCAGCGCCGACATGCGCTGGGTGCTCATGCGCGCCGCGGAGAGATAGGAGATGTACACCGCGAGCCCGAGCGTCACCGCCATGAGCACGACGGACCAGAACACGATGACGGAGAGCCCGATGAACCCCAGTGCCAGCACCCGGTAGAGGGCGTAGCAGGAGAGGAACCCCAGCACGGTGTGGACGATCACCACAGACAGGGTGTTGACGGCGTACTGCCAGCGGGGCAGATCGCGCCGCCACTGCTGACCCTCCCGAGCTCGCGCGCGCCAGTAGGCGAGCCCCGAAGCGGCGGCGGTGACGATCGCCGTGCCGAGGGCCGCCAACAGGGCGAAGGGATGCTCGCCGGCCAGCGCGAGTGACGGCGAGATGGTGGCGACGAGGAAACCGTAGACCCCACCGGCGACACCGGTGCCGAGGGCCAGATACACCGCGTCTGATTCGGCCCGGCGCGTCGTGAGCACCGCGTCGCTCTCGGGAGGTGCTGCTGCGCTGGGCAGAGTCATGGCGACAGTGTGGCCCGGGCCGGCCGTCGCCGTGCTCACCCTGCTGGGGTGATCTGCCCCGGGGTCGCGCCCGCGTACTCTGCGGTTACGCCGCCGCTGACGTGGTGGCGCGGCCGTCGAGGGCGCGCGCGATGCGCATGACCGCTTCACGCAGGAGCGGACGCGGCAGGGCGAATACGAACCGCGTGTGGCCGATCGCGGCCTGCCCGCACGCGGCACCGTCGGTCATGGCGACTCCGGCGTGCTCGCGGAACCACTCGCCGAGGTCGCCCTCGAGACCGTACGCGCGGAAGTCGATCAGCGCGATGTAGGTGCCCTCGGGGAGCGTCATCCGCGCCTGCGGCACGTGCTCGGCCAGCAGTTCGGCGAGCAGCCGCCGATTGCCGTCGAGGTACTCTCGCGTCTCGGCAAGCCAGGGCGCCCCCGCGGAGTATGCCGCGGTGTTGGCGATCACGCCGAGCGTCGAGGTGCCGTGGCCGGCCCAGAAGCCGAACGTCTCCCACGTCGCGGCATCCGCGTCGTTGGAGAGGATCACCTGCGCGCACTTCAGCCCCGCGAGGTTCCACGCCTTCGACGCCGATGCGGCCGTGATCGTGTGCGATGCCGCGACGTCGGACACGGACGCATAGGGAACGTGCGTGGCGGGTCGGTAGACCAGCGGCGCGTGGATCTCGTCCGAGAACACCCGCCCGCCCTTGGCGGCGACGACCTCAGACAGCGCGACGAGCTCGTCCCTGCGGAACACCGTGCCGAGCGGGTTGTGCGGGTTGCACAGCACGACCATGCCGGCACCGTCGTCGAAGGCGCGGCCGATGGCGTCGAGGTCCATGGTCATGCGGCCATCGATCTCGATGCTCGGCACTTCGATCACCTCGCGCCCGTGCAGCTGCGGCACGAACAGGAACGGCATGTAGGCCGGCGTCGGCACGATGACGGCGCTGCCGGGGCTCGTGAACTTCTCGATCGCGAGCTCGAAGGCGGCGATGACGTCGGGAACGTGGCGCACGCGCTCGGCCGGCACCGCCCACCCGTATGCCTCGGCGTACCAGGCCGCCGTGGCCTCAGCCATGTCGGTCGCCGTCTGCGTGGGCAGATAGCCGGTCAGCCCGCGGTCGAGGGCACCCCGGAGCGCCTCGTTGATCGCCGGAGCCAGACCGAAGTCCATCTCCGCGACGAACGCGCCGATCGTGTCCGGGAACGTCGACCACTTCACGCTCCCCGCCGCTCGCAGGTCGGATTCGGAGAGGGCGTCGTAGTCGGGCTGTGGCACGGTGTTCCTCAGGTCGTGGGGAGCGTGACCGTGCCGGTACCGAGATGTTCGCGCGGCATGCGGTCGCGGTCGTAGGTGATGTCGGTGAATCCGTGGGGCTTGGGCTTGCCGTCATCGTCGAGGCTGACGAACACGATCTTCTCGATCGTGAGGATGCGCTCTCGGGTGATCATATTGCGCACCACGGCACGCATGGTCAGCGACGTCCTCCCGAAGTGCGTGGCGGTGAGGCCCATCTCGACCAGGTCGCCCTGCAAGGCGGATGCTTCGAAGTTGATCTCGGAGATGAACTTGGTGACGACGCGGTAGTTGCCCAGCTGCAGGATCGCGTAGATCGCCGCTTCCTCATCGATCCACCGCAGCAGGCTCCCGCCGAACAGGGTGCCGTTCGCGTTGAGGTCCTCGGGGCGGACCCACTTGCGGGTGTGGAAGTTCACGCCTTCGTCGGACCAGTACCAGGATGCTTCAGCCTTGCTCGTCATCCTTCAACGGTACGTGACGCAGTTGGGCGCCGGCCGGGGGCATTCTCAGGCCGGTAGGAAGTACTCCCGCGCCAGTGGCGCGATCTCGAGCTGGTCGGCATCCGCCCGCGTGACCCAGCGCAGTTCGGCGATCTCGGCGGCCACCTGCGGCTGCTGCGTGCCGATATCGGCGGCGAACACGTCGGCGATCACGACGAAGCCGGGCTCATTGGCAGCGGGGGCCTCGAACGCGCCGAGCGGCTGCAGATCATCGGCCGGAATGCGGATGCCGATCTCCTCGGCCAGTTCCCGGCTGAGCGTCTCGCTGGGCGTCTCGCCCGGCTCGGGTTTGCCGCCGGGCTGCATGAATGCCGTGGTCCCCGCCTTGCGCACCAGCAGCAGCCGGCCGTCGTCATCGACGATGACCGCCGCCGAGACATGGATGCTGCGGGCGGCCGTGCGTTCGGAGGGGGTGGGGGTCACGCTGGCACGGTAACAGGTTTCGCCCATGTGGCCGGACGTAGAATCACTTGTGCCCCCTGTGACTCCCACCACGTCCGACCTGCCGCCGAGCGGCATCGACCCGGAGGATCTCGCGGTCACGCTGAAGGTTCTTGCGGGCATGGACGAGGTCGACCAGACCCACCCCGATTACGTCGCCGTCCGCCAGGCGACCGCGGCGATGTTCAAGGCCGTGAAGAAGGTGCGCCGCCGGGAGATCCGTGACGCGATCGCCGACGCCGACCGTGCCGTGGTCGCGGCCACCGCCACGGGCGCGCCCGACCGGATCGACGACGAGACCCGCGGCATCCCGATCTCGACGGCCACGACCGCACCGACCGCGGGCACGCTGCTCAAGGCACGCGGCTGCTACATCTGCAAGCAGCCGTACACGGTCGTCGACGCGTTCTACCACCAGCTCTGCCCGGCATGCGCGGCGATGAGTCACGCCAAGCGTGAGGCCCGCACCGACCTCACCGGTCGGCGCGCCCTGCTCACCGGCGGCCGCGCCAAGATCGGCATGTACATCGCGCTGCGTCTCCTGCGCGACGGCGCCCACACCACGATCACCACGCGCTTCCCGCGCGATGCGGTGCGCCGCTTCAGCAGCCTTCCGGATTCCGCGGACTGGATCCACCGCCTCAAGATCGTGGGCATCGACCTGCGCGACCCGGCTCAGGTGATCGGCCTCGCCGACGACGTCGCCGCGGCCGGGCCCTTGGACATCCTGATCAACAACGCCACGCAGACCGTGCGGCGCTCGCCGGGTGCGTATCAGCCCCTGGTGGATGCCGAGCTGGCACCGCTGCCGAACGGGCCGCTGCCGGAACTGGTCACCTTCGGGCACACCAACGACCGGCATCCGCAGGCCCTGGAGCGTTCGGTGAGCGCGCACCCGATCCTCGCCGCGGCAGCCACCCGCGCCGACGAGCTGACCGAGCAGGCGATGACGGCCGGCTCCAGTTCGCTCGAGCGGCTCGCCGCCGGCACCGCGATCGATGCCGGGGGACTGCTGCCCGACCTCGAGCACGTCAACTCCTGGACCCAGCGCGTCGACGAGGTCGACCCGCTCGAGATGCTCGAGGTGCAGTTGGCGAACACGACGGCGCCGTTCCTGCTGGTGTCCAAGCTGCGTCCGTCGCTTGCGGCCAGCACCGCGCGGCGCACCTACATCGTGAACGTCAGCGCAATGGAGGGTGTCTTCGGTCGCGGTTACAAGGGACCCGGTCACCCGCACACCAACATGGCCAAGGCGGCCGTCAACATGCTCACGCGCACGAGCGCGCGCGAAATGCTCGAGACCGACGGCATCCTGATGACCAGCGTCGACACCGGCTGGATCACCGACGAGCGCCCGCACCCCACCAAGGTGCGCCTGGCCGAAGAGGGATTCCACGCACCGCTCGACCTTGTCGACGGCGCCGCCCGCGTCTACGACCCGATCGTGCGCGGCGAAGCCGGCGAAGACGTGTTCGGGGTGTTCCTCAAGGACTACGCGCCCGGCTCATGGTGAACCTGCCCGCGCCCGGCCACCGCGTCGTGGTGCGGTACCTGCTGCCCACCGGCCAGGCGACCGATGCGCTGGGCGAGCTGCTGAGTGCGGATGCCACGACGGTGGTCGTCGACGGCAAGCGCGGCGTCGAGCGCATCGCGGTGGCCGACATCGTCGCCGCGAAGGAAGTGCCCCCGCCTCCCGCGCCGCGCGTGCGACGCCCGGACTGACGCCCTCGGCGCACCTGAAGGCGGGCGGGCCAGGGGCACACGACGTCGGGATAGAGCACATACGGGAAGCCCGCAGCGTCGAGCAGCGTGAGCACGCGCTGCACGATCCGGCCTCGACCAGCACCGGATCGATGACCACGAAGGCCTTCGTGAAGCCTCGATGTTTCGAGGTCTTCGGGGATGACCGCGATCGCGCCCGCACCGAAATGCGCCAGTCCGGCGCGATCGACCCGCGTCCATAGCCGGGCTCAGTCCGTGGCGGCATCCGGGTCGGCGAGGTGTCCGCGGGGGAGGTCTCGACGGGCGAGCAGGAAGCCGACGACGCCGAGCGCCGCAGCAACGAGCATCGCGACGGCGGATGCCGCCATGTTCACCGTCGGCGCGGTTTCACCACCGAGAAGGCCGCCGAACCACGGACCCACGGCGATGCCGACGTTGAAGAACACCACGATCCCCGCTCCCGCGAGGGTGCGGGTGTTGTCCGTCGCGACCCGCATCAGCGTCGTCTGCAGCAGCGGGAAGATCGCACCCAGTGCGAAGCCCCAGACGACGAGGCCGGCCACGACCGCCCAGAGCGTTCCCGGGGCGATCGCCAGGGTGGCGAACGCGACGGCGAACAACATCAGGGTCATCGCGAACGAACTGCGTGGAAAGCGGTCTGCGAGGAACCCGGCGATGATGACGCCCACCATGCCGGCCGCGCCGTAGACGAACAGCAGCCCGGCCGCCCACTGCGCGTCGATCGAGGCGGAGGTCTCGAGATAGGGGCGGATGTAGGTGAAGGACGCGAACTGTGCCGCCGCGATGAGGATCGCCGCGACGCCGAAGGCGGCCAGGGCGGGAAGTGACGGGTCGCCCCACAGCCGGTTGCCCTTGCCGCGTGGTGGTGTCGCCGGCTGGTAGCGGGGCATGCCCCGCTACGACGACGACGCCGAGCAGCAGTGCGACCGAACCCAGCACGACGAACGTCGCGCGCCAGCCCAGCGCCTGGGCGAGCAAGGTGGCGGCCGGCAGGCCCACGACCGTCGCGGCCGTGCCGCCGGCCGCGACGATCGCCAGGCCCCGGCCCAGATGCGGCGGTGCCAGCAGGGCGCTGGCGTAGACGATCACGACGGCCCAGAAGAGTCCGTGGGAGAGGGCGGCGGCGATGCGGGTGGCGAGGGCGAACTCGTAGCCGGGCGAGAGCGCGGTCGCGAGGTTCGCCAGCGCGAACGTCGCGAGCGAGATGCCCACGACAAGCCGCCTGTCCAAGCGCGCGGTGGCACGCGCGAGCGGGATGCTCGTCACGATGACGGTCAGGGCCCATACCGAGATGAGCAGCCCGATCTGCACCGGCGGCACGCCCAGATCCGCCGACATCTCGGGCATGAGACCCGCCGGAAGGGACTCCGCCGTGACCGTGACAAGGACGGCGAGGCTGAGGATCAGGAGGGGGCGCAGCGGCAGGTGCCCCGTCTGTCCAGGCGTCCGCACGGGGGCCGTTGAGGTGGTCATGCGTCGAGGCTAGAGTCTGACACCAATGTCAATGTCAAGAGCAACGGAGCAGACGGACACATGAAGATCGGCGAACTGTCGGAACGAACCGGCATCCCCACTCGAATGCTGCGCTATTACGAGCAGCAGGGGCTCATCAGCTCGCGGCGCACGTCGAACGGGTACCGCGCGTATGACGCGTCGGATGTCGAGCTCGCATCGCGGGTGCGCGCCCTCGTGCAATCGGGGCTGTCGACCCGGATGGCGCGGATCGTGCTCGACATCGAGCGGCAAAGTGAGCAGGGCGTGCCGGCATCCTGCTCGATCGCGCTCGCCGAGGAACTGGCGGAGGAACTCACCGCCATCGAGGAGCGTCTCTCGTGCCTCAAGCGCAGTCGTGACTCGGTCGCGCGGTATCTGGACCAGGTGCGACCTGCACAGGTGCGCGAGGTGTCCTAGCCGTTCTCCTTTTTCCTTGTGGTGGGGTGTCGAGTCTGCGGCGTGCCGTTCGACGTCTCAGTGCGGGCGCACCGCGCGCCGGGAGGAGGGACTGCCATGAACGACCATCGCGCCCCGACCATCGGGGATGTCGCCGCCGCGGCCGGCGTATCGAGGTCGACCGTGTCGCGGGTGATCAACGATGACGAAAAGGTGAGTGCGCGCACGCGCACTGCTGTGAACCAGGCGGTCAGTGACCTCGCTTATGCACCGAATCCGGCCGCGCGGTCGCTGGCCCGTGCCCGGGCCGGGCGCACCCGGGATGCCACCGCGTCTTGAGGGTCTCCTCCCCAGGAGATAGTTTCGCGAGTTTTCCACAATGCGGGTGGGACCTGGGTTTTAGGCCTGTCGATGTCGGAGGGGGTCGGCAGGATTGGGGTATGAACACCTCCCCGACCACCACCCCGACCGACGTGATGTCGGCGTTCGCGGTGGTCGCGGAGATGGTGGAGACCGACCGGCAGCTCGCCGCGATCCAGGCCCGCCAACTGGTGCTGCTGGGCCGCGCCGGGGACATCGCGGCGGCGGAAACTGCCCGCATCCCGCTCTCGTCGCAGCGGGAGCGGGAACTGCCGCTGCGGTCGATGGCGGCGGAGCTTGCCGCGGCGACCCGCCGGTCGGATCGGGGGATGCAGAACCGCATCCACCAGGCGACCGTGATGCGCGACCGGTTCCCCGCCACCGTCACCGCACTGGCGGAGGGCCGCATCGACATCGGGCACCTGCGGGTGATCGAAGAAGCCGGCGCCCGGCTCACCGACCCCGACGCCCGCGCCCTGTTCGAACAGGCCGCCCTCGCGGTCGCGGAGAACGAGACCGCGGGGCGGGCGCGACCGGCGATCCTCGCGCTCGCGCAACGCATCGACCCTGTTCCGTTCGTGGAACGGTATGCGACGGCGGCGGAAGCCCGCCGGGTGTGGGTGCACGACCTGGCGGACGGTATGGCCGAACTCGGCGCGATCCTCCCCGCGCACCTCGTCCACGGGATCATGGACCGGATCACCCAGTGCGCCCGGATGCTCCTGGAACAGGACGCCGAGGCCGACGGGGCGGACCACGTGGACGGAGCGGACGCCGGGGAACCCGACGACCGCACGATGGATCAGCGCCGCGCCGATGTGCTCAGTGACCTTCTGCTCACCGGGCACGCCACCGCGGCAGCGTCCGACGGGACCGTGTGTGAGACGGATGCGATCGTCGCGCACATCCAGGTCACCGTGCCCGCCGCGACCCTGACCGGCGCGGACGTTCCCGCCACGTTCGTGGGGCACGGGCCGATGGACCCGGACACCGCCCGCCACCTCGCCTCCCACGCCACCGCCTGGCAACGGATGCTCACCGACCCCCGCACCGGCGCGATCGACAACACCGACACCTACCGGCCCTCCAGGGCGCAACGCCGGTTCCTGCGGGGCAGGGACGAGCACTGCCGGTTCCCCGGCTGCCGCGCCGCGGTGTGGCACTGCGACATCGACCACACCGTCGACTACGCCCACGGCGGCCCCACCCGGGTGTGCAACCTCGCCCACCTGTGCAAACGGCACCACATGCTCAAACACAACACCGCCTGGACCGTGGAACAACACCCCGGCGGGATCCTGGTGTGGACCAGCCCCACCGGGAGGGTCTACCGCGACATCCCGCAGCGCACGTTGGAGTTCATCGCCGCGGCCAGCAGCGGCGCACCCCCACCGTTCTAGGTGCGGGGCACCCGCCTGCCCACGCGGGCGGGGTCAGGCGAGTGAGAGGAACAGCCGCTCCAACTCGGCGACGCTCACGCCGCCGGCATCGGCCCCTTCCGTAGCGTCGTCGTCAGTCGTGACGCACTTGCGCATCGCAGTGCTGATCACCGAGAACCCGGCGCGATCGATTGCCTTGCCGACCGCGGCGAGTTGGATCACCACCTCACGGCAGTCTGCGCCCGACTCCATGGCATCGATCACCCCGGTCAGCTGACCGCGGGCTCGCTTGAGTCGGTTGACGGCCCGGCGGATCTCGGCGGCCTCGTCGGGCGTCGTATCGGTCATGCGTACTCCCGCAGGTTCATGGTGCTGCCGGCCTTCCAGGTGAGGTAGCCGCCGTCGAGATTGCGCACTCGACGGCCGCGCTGGGTGAGGATCCTCGCCGCGGTGTGACCGCGCTGTCCGACCTGGCAATGGACGATCAGGTCGCCTTGAGGAAGTGAAGCCGACTCGTCGCGGATCGTATCGAGCGGGATGTTGACGCTTCCCGGGATGCACCCGGCGTCGTACTCGTGCGGGGCGCGGACGTCGATGAGGGTCGCCCCTGCGGCGAGGGCGGCGTCGAGCTCGTGCCACTGCAGGGTCTCGCTGACGCCCGCGGCAAGATTGCCGGCGATGTAGCCGACCATGTTCACGGGGTCCTTCGCGCTGGCGTACTGCGGCGCATAGGCCAACTCCAGGTTCGCGAGTTCCGCGGCCGGCAGACCCGCATGCATCGCTGTCGCGATCACGTCGATGCGCTTGTCCACACCACTGCCGCCCACGATCTGCGCGCCGAGGATGCGACCGGTATCGGGATCGACCATCGTCTTGATGGCCATGCGGTCGGCGCCGGGATAGTAGCCGGCGTGGTCGGTGGGGTGGGTGTGGATCACGTGGTGCGGCCGGCCCGCATCGACAAGTCGCTGCTCGCTCCAGCCGACCATCGCGATCGTCAGGTCGAACAGGCCGACGATGGCCGTGCCGAACGCGCCGGACGCGGGAGCGGGAGCGACGTCGACGCGCCCGGTCTCCCAGCCGATGACGTCCGCCGCTGCGCGACCATGCCGGTTGGCGAGGCCCGCCATCGTCACGAGCGTCGGTTCGCCGGAGACGGCATCCGTCTTCTCCGCGGCGTCCCCGACGGCGAAGATGCGGGGATCGTCCGTCCGGTGGTGGCCGTCGACGCTGATGCCGCCCGACGTGCCGATCGTCAGACCCGCTGCCCGGGCGAGCTGCGACGCCGGCGCGACGCCGCGCGCATCGATCACGAGCTGGGCGTCGACGGTCGTCCCGTCCGACAACTCCACTCCCGACGCATCGACTCGGTCCACGGTCGTGCGGGTGCGCACGTCCACGCCGTGACGGGCCAACTCGTCGACGACGGGGGCGGCCATCTCGGGATCCAGCGGGCTCAGTGCGTGCCGGCCGCGCTGTACGAGCGTGACCTCAAGGCCGCGCCGCACCAGGTTCTCGGTCGCCTCCACCCCGATGAACCCCGCGCCCATGACTACGGCGCGGGTCGGGGTGGCCGCGCGCGCGGCGAGGACGGCGGTGATCCGGTCGACGTCGTCGATCGTGCGCAACGTCACGACCGGGGGGCCATCGTCGCCGTAACCGCCGCGTTCGCGAGGCTCAGCGCCGACCGCCAGGATCAGGTAGTCGTACGCGTGGGTGGCGGTCGCTCCGGTGCGCAGATCGCGCGCCGTCACCGTGCGCGCCGCACGATCGGCAGCGGTGACCGCATGACCGACCCGCACGTCGATCGCGAAGCGCGACCGGAGCGACTCCGGCGTCTGCAGCAGCAGGGAGTCCCGCTCGGCGATGACGCCGCCGACGAAGTACGGCAGTCCGCAGTTGGCGAAGCTCACATGATCGCCCTGCTCGAACACGACGATCTCGGCTGTCTCATCCAGACGGCGCAGCCGGGTGGCGGCGGACATGCCTGCGGCGACGCCCCCGACGATGACGATCTTCAGCGGTCGGCACATGTGTGTCTCCAAGTCCGGGGTTGGATACCCCCCAGGGTATTCTCGACCATGCCGCCGGACGTGGCAATTCGCCCGGCCTTCAGCGCGCGAGACGTTGCACGATTCGGGCGCGCCAGCTCGAGGGCAACAGGGCGATCAGCGCGAGCGCGCGGGCCTCCCGGCCGATGAGATGGCGTGGTTTCGGTGTCCGGGTGTCGAGGATCGTCGCGATCAGCCGGGCGATGTCCTCCGGCGCCGCCGCGGTGCGGAATGCCTGCTCAGCGCGCTGGAATGTCGCCAGCATCGGAGCTCGATAGTGGCCGGCGACGTCGGCGGGCATGCCGTCGAGCACCTCGTGGCCGCGAGCGGTGCTGTCGGTCAGGATGCCGGTGCGAACCGCCCCCGGCTCGATCAGGCTCACGCTGACACCGGAGCCGGCGACCTCCGCGCGAAGTGCATCGGTGAGCGCGGCCAACGCCGCCTTGCTGGCACCGTAGGCGCCGCCGAAGGGGAGGGCCACCCGGCCCTGCCCGGCTCCGACGAACACCATCCCGCCTCCCGTTGCCCGCAACTGCGGAAGGAGCGCCCGGGCGAGCACCGCGGGCGCGATCGTGTTGATCTCGAGTTGCCGCCGCAGCTGGTCGGCGGGGAGGCCTTCGATCGGTCCGGGCACGGCGAGTCCCGCGTTACTGACCACCGCGTCGAGGCGTGGTTGCGCAACCACGGCGTCGAGCAGTACCCGGAGCGATTCGTCGTCGGTCAGGTCGACTTCGAGCACGGTGGTGCGGTCGAGGTCGCGCAGCGATGTGACGTCCTGCCCGGGAAGCGCCGTCCCGATCACCCGCCACCCGTTTTCCGAGAGCGCTCGTGCTGTCGCAAGGCCGATGCCCGTGGCGGCTCCGGTGATGAGTGCCGTGCGGGTCGGTGCGGTGCCGCTGGGCGGCGAAGGCTCCAGTCGTCGGGCGTTACGCCGGGATGCCATACCGGATGCTATGGCGTGCGTTGCTGCGTGGCAAGAAGCCGGAGCACTCGTGATCAGGCCGGGTGCAGATCGAGCCGGTAGCCCATGCCGGCCTCCGTGATGAGGTAGCGCGGCGACCCCGGGTCCGGCTCGAGCTTCTTGCGCAGTTGCGACATGTACAGCCGCAGATAGCCGGTGTCGGCGACATGGGTGGACCCCCAGATGCTGGTGAGCAGCGTCTGACGGGTGACGAGCTTGCCGGGGTTGCGGATGAGCAGCTCGAGCACCTGCCACTCGGTGGGGGTGAGGCGGATGTGATCGGTGCGCCCGTCGACTGCGCGCGTGACGTCGCGCGAGGCGAGATCCACGGTCACGTCCCCCAACGAGACGACGGGGTCGGGGGAGTGCTGCGGGGTGCGGCGGGTGAGTGCCCGGATCCTTGCCAGCAGCTCTTCCACCGAGAACGGCTTCGTCACGTAGTCGTCGGCACCGGCATCCAGCGCCTCGACCTTGTCGGCGGCCCCGGAACGGCCCGATACGACGAGGATGGGCGCCTCCGACCAGCCGCGGATGGCCTGAATGACGGCGATGCCATCGAACCGCGGCATGCCCAGGTCGATCAGGTACAGGTCGGGGTGATGGTCGATCGCGGCCGCGATGGCCTCGGTGCCGTCGGTCGCGGTGAAAATCTCGTAACCCTTGGCGGTGAGGGTGATCCGCAGCGCCCGCAGGATCTGCGGATCGTCGTCCGCGATCAGGATCTTCACGACTGTGCGCCTTCTGGGGATGGCGCGAAGGCGGGCAGTGAGATCACCATGGTCAGGCCGCCGCCCGGGGTGTCCTCCGGAGTGAGGGTGCCGCCCATCCCCTCCACGAAACCCTTCGACAGTGCCAGACCCAGGCCGAGCCCGGCGGTGTTGTCGGTGTCGCCGAGACGTTGAAAAGGCACGAACACATCATCGCGCCGATCGGCGGGGATGCCCGGCCCGTGATCGACGACCCGGATCTCCACGGTGCGTGCGAACGCGCTGGTGGCGATGCGCACCTTCGTGCCCTCCGGGGCGTGGCGCAGCGCATTGGCGAGCAGGTTCACCATGACGCGCTGCAGCAGCACCGGGTCGGCATCCACCGGTGGAACGGTGTCGTCCAAGTCGAGCTCGACGAGGCGAGGATCGGTGTCGAGCTCCTCGAGGGCGGGGAGGATCGTGTCGGCAGGATCGACGGGGGCGGTCGAGATCGCCAGGACCCCCGCCTGCAGCCGGCTCACATCGAGGAGGTCGGTGACCAGTGCCGCGAGGGTGGTGAGGCTCTCGTCGGCGGTCGCGACGAGCTCGTCGCGATCTTCTTCCGTCAGCGCGTTGCGGGCGGCGCGCAGGCCGCTGACCGAAGCAGTCGCGGCGGCCAACGGGCGACGCAGATCGTGGCTGAGTGCCGACAGCAGCGCGGTGCGCACCCGGTCCGAGGCGGCCAGCGGTGCGATCTCGCTCGCCGCCGATGCGAGCGCATCGTGTTCGAGGGCCGCTTTGAGTTGGGCGACGATGACGGCGAGCAGACGCTGTTCGGATGCCTCCAGGTCGGGGCCGTGCAGTTCCAGGCGGGCCCGCTCGCCCACCGGCATGACGACGTGGTGCTCGTCCGCGAGTGGCTCGCCGCTGCGGGCGAGCACGGCTCCGTCGAGGACCAGCCGCACCCCGGCGAGCCCGAAAGCCTCGCGGGTGCGCTCGACGATCGCCTGCACCGCGCCCTGCCCTCGCAGCACACTGCCGGCGATCGTCTGCAGCAGTTCGGACTCGGCGGCCGAGCGACGAGCGGCGCGGGTCTGCCTGGCCGCGCGGTCCACGACGTAGCTCACCAGGATCGCGTTGACGAGGTACAGCGCCAGCGCCAGCAGGTGCAGCGGGTCGCTGACGCTGATCGTGAACTGCGGCGCGATGAAGAAGAAGTCCAGGGTGAGGCCGGACAGCACGGCGGCGAACATGGCGGGCCAGACGCCACCGACCAGGGCCACCACGACGACCAGCAGCTGGTAGGCGAGCACGTCGCTGGTGATCGACTCCGCGCTGCGCAGCGCCACCAGCAGCCAGGTGAGCAGGGGACCGCAGATCAGCGCGAGCACGAACCCCGCGACGCGCCGTCGCATCGTCAGCGCGCCGCCCATGCGGGGCAGCGCGAACCTGCCACCGGCGGCATCGTGGTTGACGATGTGCACGTCGATGTTGCCGGCTTCCCGGATGACCGTCGCGCCGATCCCCGGACCGGTCAGCAGTGCCGACAGCCTGCTGCGGCGGCTGACGCCGATGACCAGCTGCGTGGCGTTGACCGACTTGGCGAAGTCGACCAGCGCCGCCGGGACGTCGTCTCCCACCACCTGATGGAACGTGCCGCCGAGCGTCTCGACGAGGGCCCGCTGCTGGGCCAGCGCCGCGGGGTTCGCGCTGCGCAGTCCGTCCTGGCTGGTCACATGCACGGCGAGCAGCTCGCCGCCGGCCGAGCGGGCGGCGATGCGGGCGCCGCGGCGCAGCAGCGTCTCGCCCTCCGGCCCGCCGGTGAGGGTGACCACGACGCGTTCGCGGGCCTCCCATTTGCTGTCGATGCCCTGTTCGGCGCGGTAGTTCTTCAGCGCCTGGTCCACCTCGTCGGCCAGCCACAGCAGCGCGAGCTCCCGCAGCGCGGTGAGGTTGCCGAGCCGGAAGTAGTTGGAAAGGGCCGCGTCGATCCGTTCGGCGGGATAGACGAGTCCCCCCGCGAGGCGATCCCGCAGCGCTTGCGGCGCGAGGTCGATCACCTCCACCTGGTCGGCGCGCCGCAGCACGGCATCCGGGATGCTCTCGCGCTGCGGTGCACCCGTGATCTGCTCCACGACGTCGTTGAGTGACTCGATGTGCTGGATGTTGACGGTGGAGATCACGTCGATGCCGGCATCCAGCAGCTCGTCGACGTCCTGCCAGCGCTTGTCGTTGCGGGAGCCGGGGGCGTTCGTGTGCGCGAGCTCGTCCACGAGCGCGACCTGCGGGCGCCGCGCGAGGACGGCGTCGATGTCCAGCTCGGTCAGTTCCACGCCGCGGTGGGACACCGTGCGGCGGGGGAGGATCTCCAGCCCCAGCGTCATGGCGGACGTGGCCGCGCGGCCGTGGGTTTCCACGACCG
The DNA here is from genome assembly GCF_024623575.2 of Microbacterium sp. zg-YB36. NCBI lineage: Bacteria > Bacillati > Actinomycetota > Actinomycetes > Micrococcales > Microbacteriaceae > Microbacterium > Microbacterium sp. zg-YB36. The sequence continues at coordinate 85,188 of NZ_JANJFD020000010.1, read as the reverse complement.
CGACGACCACATCTTTGCCTTCGCCGACCAACCGCCTGCCCTCTTCGAGCATCGTGTAGGTCTTGCCGACGCCGGGGGCGGCGCCCAGCAGCACGCGCAGCCGCCCCCGTCCGTTCATGTGTCAGCCCTCCAGCTCGTCCAGAGCCAGATTAAGCTCCAGCACGTTCACAACCGGTTCCCCGAGGTACCCGAGTGTTCGCCCGGTGCTGTGGTCGGCGACCAGCTCCCGCACCTGCTCGGCGTCGAGGCCGCGTTCGGCGGCCACGCGGTCGATCTGGATCGCGGCGTACTCCGGGCTGATGTGGGGATCCAGGCCCGAACCAGACGCGGTGACCGCATCGGCGGGCACTTCGTCCTCGGTGACCCCGTTGAGTTCGGCCACCTGCGCCTTGCGCTCGGTGATCGACGCGATCAGGTCGTCGTTCTCGGGGCCGAGGTTGGACCCCGACGACGCACCGCCGTCGTAGCCGTCTCCGGCTGCCGATGGGCGGGGCTGGAAGTACTCCGGCAGCGGTGCGCCGTCGGCATCCGTGAAGGGCTGGCCGATCAGCGCGGAGCCGACCGGTTCCCCGTCACCGTCCCGCACCAGGGAGCCGTTTGCCTGAGCGGGCAGGATCAGCTGCCCCACCCCGGTGATCACGAGCGTGTAGCCGATGCCGAGCATCAGGGTGAAGACCGCCATGGCGCGTCCGGCGACCCAGACGGTGCGGCCGGTCGAACGAGTCGATGTGTTCATTGTTCGCTCCCTCCTCGGGGGCTCAGAAGCCGGGGATCAGGCGGACGACGAGGTCGATCAGCCAGATTCCGATGAAGGGCGCCACGACTCCGCCGACGCCGTAGATGAGCAGGTTGCGGCCGAGGGTCTTCGAGGCACCCTGGGGGCGGTAGGTCACACCGCGCAGCGCCAGCGGCACGAGAGCGACGATGACCACCGCGTTGAAGATGATCGCCGACAGCACGGCGGATGCCGGCGAGTGCAGGCCCATGATGTTCAGTGCCGCGAGGCCGGGGAAGACCCCCATGAACATCGCCGGGATGATCGCGAAGTACTTCGCGAGGTCGTTCGCGATCGAGAAGGTGGTCAGCGCCCCTCGGGTGATGAGCAACTGCTTGCCGATGCGCACGATGTCGATGAGCTTGGTCGGGTCGGAGTCGAGGTCGACCATGTTGCCGGCCTCCTTCGCCGCCGACGTGCCGGTGTTCATCGCGACCCCGACGTCGGCCTGCGCGAGCGCGGGTGCGTCGTTGGTGCCGTCGCCGGTCATCGCCACGAGGTTGCCGCCGGCCTGCTCGGCGCGGATGTAGGCGAGCTTGTCCTCGGGGGTGGCCTCGGCGAGGAAGTCGTCGACACCGGCCTCCTTCGCGATGGCCGCGGCGGTCAGCGGGTTGTCGCCGGTGACCATGACGGTGCGGATGCCCATCGACCGCAGCTGGGCGAAGCGCTCGGTGAGTCCCTCCTTGACGATGTCCTTGAGGTGGACGACACCGAGCACCTCCCCGTCGCCACTGCCGGAGCGGATGGCGACGACCAGCGGAGTGCCGCCGGAGCGGGCGATGCGCTCGGTGTGCTCGTCGAGTTCGGCGACCACGCTCGATGGCAGGCGCCGGCCCTCCGATTCCAGCCACGCCACGACCGCGGATCCGGCACCCTTGCGGATCTGGGTGCCGCCCGGCAGGTCCAGCCCCGACATGCGGGTCTGCGCGGTGAACGGCACGATGTCGCCGGTCGCCAGGCCATCGATGCTCACACCCTGCAGCGTGGCCAGGTCGACGATCGACACGCCCTCGGGGGTCGGATCCGCCAGCGACGACTGCGCCGCCGCGCGGATCAGATCCTGGTCGGCGACCCCAGTCATGCCGACGAACTCGGCGGCGCGACGGTTGCCGTAGGTGATGGTGCCGGTCTTGTCCAGCAGCAGCGTCGTGACATCGCCCGCCGCCTCGACGGCACGGCCCGACATCGCCAGCACGTTGCGCTGCACCAGCCGGTCCATGCCCGCGATGCCGATCGCGGACAACAGGGCGCCGATGGTGGTGGGTATGAGGCACACCAGCAGCGCGATGAGCACCGTGATGCTGACGGGGGCCGCGGCATACGACGCGATCGGGTTCAGCGTCAGGGCGACCACGACGAAGATGATCGACAGAGATGCCAGCAGGATCGACAGCGCGATCTCGTTCGGCGTCTTCTGCCGCGCCGCGCCCTCGACGAGCGCGATCATGCGGTCCACGAACGTCTCACCGGGCTTCGACGTGATCCGCACCACGATCCGGTCCGACAGCACCCGCGTGCCGCCGGTGACGGCGGAGCGGTCGCCGCCGGATTCGCGGATCACCGGAGCGGATTCGCCGGTGATGGCCGACTCGTCGACCGAGGCGATGCCCCACACGATGTCGCCGTCGCCGGGGATGTGCTCCCCTGCCGAGACCACCACGGTGTCCCCGAGCCGGAGGTCGGCACTGGACACGTCGGTCGTGCCGGTGGCCAGCGCCGCCGGGTCATCGCTCGCGTCGTACGTGGCCACGCGGTGGGCGGTGGTGCTGGTGCGGGTCTGGCGCAGCGTCTCGGCCTGCGCCTTGCCGCGGCCCTCGGCCACGGATTCGGCGAGGTTCGCGAACAGCACCGTGAGCCACAGCCAGATGGCGATCGCCCAGGTGAACGACCACGGCACCGGCGTGCCGCCGGAGTCGGCCGGACCGCCCAGGAAGGGTTCGGCGACGGCGATCGTCGTGGTCAGCGCGGCGCCGACCCAGACGAGGAACATCACCGGGTTGCGCCACTGCCGGCGCGGATCGAGTTTGCGGAACGCGCCTGGGATGGCGGCGCCCAGCTGCGCCCAGGAGAACGCGCCGCGCGTGGGGGCGGGGCGCTGCACGTGAGGTGCGGGCGAGGTGAGAGTGGTGGACATGTCAGATCAGCCCTTCGGCCAGGGGGCCCAGCGTGAGAACGGGGAAGAAGGTCAGTGCGGTCAGCAGCACGGTCACCACAGCCAGCATCCCGACGAACTGCGGTCGGTGAGTGGGGAGGGTGCCGGCGGTGGCGGGAACGGTGTCCTGGGCGGCGAAGGAGCCGGCCAGGGCCAGGACGAACACGATCGGCAGGAACCGGCCGAGCAGGATCGTGACCCCCAGGGCAGTGTTCAGCCAGGGGGTGTTGGCGGTGAGGCCTGCGAAGGCGGAGCCGTTGTTGTTCGCGGCGGACACGAACGCGTACAGCACCTCGGACATGCCGTGCACGCCGGGGTTGTAGATCGAGACGGACTCGACCTCCTCGCGGATGCCGGGGAGGGCGAAGCTCAGCGCGGTGCCGGTGAGCACCAGGGTCGGCATCACGAGGATGTAGAGCGCCGCGAGCTTGATCTCGCGCGGTCCGATCTTCTTTCCGAGGTACTCCGGAGTGCGCCCGATCAGCAGACCCGAGACGAACACGGCGACCACCGCGAGCACCAGCAGGCCGTACAGGCCGGAGCCGACGCCACCGGGGGTGACCTCGCCGAGCATCATGTTCAGCATCGGCATCATGCCGCCCAGTGCGGTGAAAGAGTCGTGCATCGAGTTGACGGCACCGGTGGAGGTGGCCGTGCTGGTGGTGGCGAACAGCGTCGACCCGAGGATGCCGAAGCGCTGCTCCTTGCCCTCCATCGCGCTTCCGGCGAGCCCGGGCGCGCTGCCCTGACCGTTGGATTCGAGCACCGTGAGGATCGCGAACGACAGCGTGAACAGCACCGCCATCACCGCGAGGATCGCGTAGCCCTGGCGATTGTCGCCGACGATCCGCCCGAACGTGCGGGGCAGCGCGAACGGGATGACGAGCATCAGCAGCACCTGGAAGAGGTTCGTCCACGCGGTCGGGTTCTCGAACGGGTGCGCGGAGTTGGCGTTGAAGAACCCGCCGCCGTTGGTGCCCAGCAGCTTGATGGCCTCCTGGGATGCGGTGGGGCCGCCCGGGATCGTCTGCACGCCGCCGGTCAGGGTGGTGACTTCACCGAACCCGTTGAAGTTCTGGATCACCCCGCCGATCATCAGCACGATCGCCGCGGCCGCGGACAGCGGCAGCAGGATGCGCAGGATGCCGCGAGTGAGGTCGACCCAGAAGTTGCCGATCGTGCCGGACCGGCGATAGGCCAGGCCGCGCACCACGGCGATCGCGACGGCCATGCCCACGGCCGCCGAAGTGAAGTTCTGCACTGCCAGACCCGCCATCTGCACGGAGTACCCGAGGGTCAGCTCCGGCGAGTAGGACTGCCAGTTGGTGTTGCCCACGAACGAGGCGGCGGTGTTGAACGACAGGTGCTCGCTCGCAGCGGGCAGCCCCAGCGAGTAGGGCAGCCACTGCTGAAGGCGCTGCAACCCATAGACGATGAGCAGGCCCACGGCCGAGAAGGCGAGCACCCCGCGCAGGTACGCCTGCCAGGACTGCTGCGCCCTGGCATCCACCCCGATCACCGTGTAGATGCCGCGCTCAAGCCTCCAGTCCTTGCGCGAGGTGTACACCCACGCCATGTAGTCGCCCAGCGGGCGGTACAGCACGCCGAGGACGACGGCGACGGTCAGCAGGCCGAGGGCCGCATACAGCCACCCCATCAGAACCGCTCCGGCTTCACGAGGGCGAACAGAAGGTACGCGATCGCGGCCACACCGAGGGCGACAGCGAGAAGCTCGAACACGATCACAGCTTCTCCACCGCCTTCCCCAGCAGGCCGACGGTCACGAACAGGGCGATCACGCCGAGTACGTAGACGAGGTCAAGCACGAAAAGACTCCAGTTCGCAAGGTCCGGCACACGGGTGGATGCCGCACGTCCGACGGGACGCAACTCCTGATCCAACTCCGCGCGGCCGCCGCGGAGGCCCGTCCTAACGGAAGCCATACGGGTGCAGGGCGAAACCTAACGGCACTCCTACGCGGCCGCCGCCTGCGCCACCAGGGGGTGGACGCGCGGGGGGCGGCACACGAGACTCAGCCTCCACAGCCACGCGTCGCCAGCGGGGGAGGCCTGCCATGAGGATCGAACTGCACGAGGTGAGCAAGGGACGTGACGGTCAGGCGCTGCCGCCCACGACGCTCGTCTTCGAAACCGGGCTGGCCACCCTCGCGCGGGCCGAGACCGAGCAGCGGCCCACTGTGCTGGGCCTGCTCGCCGCCGGCCGCATGCGTCCCGACTCCGGCAGCATCGAGATCGACGGGCTGGCGGATGCCGCCGACATCCGTCGCCGGGTCGCCCTGGTCGACGCGCCCGACGTCTCCGAACCCGCCCCCCGGGTGACCGTCGCCGGCGTCACCGCGGAGGAGCTCATGTTCGCCGGGCGCACTGCCGGCCACCGCGCCGTGCGGCGCTGGCTGCGCGGGCAGGACCTGGAGCAGTTGGCGCGCCTGCCGATCGCCAACGTGCCCCCGCGGGAGCGGATCCACCTGATGACGGAACTCGCCCTGCTGCGGGCCGGGGTGGAAGGGCTCGTGGTCGTCGCTCCAGACCGCCACGGCGGGCATCCCCTGGTCTGGTGGGAACAGGCGCAGGCGCTGGCCGCTCGCGGCTTCGCGATGCTCATGATCGCCGGCGACGCCTCGGCCACCGTGATCGGCGCCGCGCAGACAGCGGACGATGAGGAGGATCGCGCATGAGGGGTCGGTCGTTCCCGGTGCCGCATCTGAAGGTGCCGCAGATGATCGCCGCAGAGGTGCGGCGCCTGATCTCCACGAAGATGTCCGCGCTCGCGCTTTCCGCCCTCGTCATCGTGCCGATCATCTACGGCGGGCTGTACCTCTGGGCCAATCAGGACCCCTACGCGAAGCTCTCCGACATTCCGGTCGCCCTCGTGGTCGAAGACAGCGGTGCGCCCGCCGATGGGGACACCCCCGCCCGCAACGTCGGCGACGAGGTGGCCGACGAGCTGCTCAAGCGGGGCGACTTCAACTGGCATCGGGTCTCCAGTGAGCAGGCGCAGTCCGGCCTGCAGAACAACGAGTACGACTTCGCCATCACGCTCCCGGCGGGTTTCTCCACGGCGCTCACCTCGATCGCCGGAGACGACCCGCGTCAGGCCGAGATCATCCTCGAGACCTACGACGCGAACAGCTATCTGGCGAGCACCATCGGCTCACAGGCGGTGGAGAAGATCCGCACGGCAGTCGCGCAGGAGGTGGGCCAGGAGGCGGCATCCACCCTGCTCGATTCGATCTCCACCATCCGCGGCAAGATCGTCGAGGCAGGACAAGGCGCCGCCGAACTGGCAACCGGCGCTGCCGAACTCGCAGGCGGCGCCGTGCAGCTGTTCGATGGGGCAGGCACTGCCGTCAACGGTGCAGCCGAGCTGGAGGCCGGCGCCGGCACTCTCGCCGACGGGGCCGCCCGGGTGGCCGGCGGCAACGCCGAGATCGCCGCGGCCGCCGACCGGGTGCGGGGGGTCGTCGACCAGCTCACCGCCGACCTGCCGCAGGCGCGGTCAGACATCGCCACCGACCTCGGCGCGCTGGGCCTGGACCAGGCGACGATCGATGCCGTGCTGTCCAGGCTCGATGTCGTCGGCGCCGGCATCCGGGCCGGGGATCAGCGGGTGGATCAGGTCGTCGGGCAGATCGACGAGCTCTCCAGCGGCAGCGCGGAACTCGCCAGCGGCGCCGTCACGCTGCGCGACGGACTCGCGACACTGCGCTCCGGGCTCGGCACCCTCTACGACGGCACCGGCACGCTGCGCGACGGCGCGGCGACGCTGTCGTCGGGCACCGTGCAACTGCGCGACGGGCTCGACAGCGGCGCGTCCGAGATCCCCGACAGCAGCGCGGACCTGCGGCAGCAGCAGGCGCAGACGATCGCCGACCCGATCAAGCTCGAGACCGACGGCGTCGCCCGCGCGGCCAACTATGGTGCCGGCTTGGCTCCGTTCTTCGGAGCGCTGGCCGGCTGGATCGGCATCTACGCACTGTTCCTCATCGTCAAGCCCATCTCGCGCCGCGCCGTCACGGCGCTGCACTCGCCGGTGCGCATCACCCTCGCCGGCTGGCTGACGCCCGGGATGTTCGGCCTGGTGCAGATGAGCCTGCTGTTCCTGGTGCTGATGTTCGCGCTGGACTTCCCGATGGTCTATCCGCTGGGCACCCTCGGCATCATGATGCTCGCCTCGCTCACCTACACCGCCATCATCCTGGCGCTGAACGTCTGGTGGGGAGAGGTGGGCCAATTCTTGGGGCTGGTGATGATGGTGGTTCAGTTGGTGACCGCCGGCGGGACGTTCCCCTGGCAGACGCTGCCCGGGCCGCTCGCTTTCGTGCACAACCTGCTGCCGATGAGTTACGTCGTCGACGGCATGCGGCAGTTCATGTACGGCGGCGACTTGTCCCGCACCATCACCGACGCCACGGTGCTCGTCAGCTGGCTGCTTGTGGGGCTCGTGCTCACCGGCATCGCTGTCGCGCGCAAGACCCGCTACCGCACCCTCGCCGATCTGGAGCCCAGCATCCTGGCGTGAGGTAAGCGCCGTGCGGCTACCGCGGAGCGGCGAGCAGCCCCGCGATGGCACACCGACGGCCGCGGCGCCGAGCAGCTCAGCCACATCTTTCCGCTGATCGACCTGCTGCCCTGGGGCCGGCAGGAGGACTGGCAGGACTCGCCGGAGGGGTGGCCGCAGGCGCCGGCGTCCTCGGGGTGGCTGGATTCACCCGATATCGCGCGCCTGTACGGGCCTTAGCGCCGCGGGGACTTCGCGTCGGGCTGGGGGAGGGGGCCGGTGACGCCCAGCTCGGTCTCCCAGCACGAGATGCCCTCGACGCCGGGAAGCCGGTCACGCGTGAAGACGGGGTTGCGCCCCTCGCGTCGCTGTTGCGTGTAGTCGCGCAGGAGCTTGAACGCGACGCCGGACAGCAACGCGATCGCCACCAGGTTCACCAGCGCCATGAGGCCCATGACGCCGTCGGCGGTGTTCCAGATGAGGTCGGCCGACGCGATCGACCCGAGGAAGACCACCGCCACGACGAGCACCCGGTACACCTGCAGGAAACGGCGCTTCGGGGAGATGAACTCGATGTTGGACTCCCCGTAGTAGTAGTTGCCGAGGATCGAGCTGAACGCGAGCAGGAAGATGATGATGCTCAGGAGCACGTTCGACCACGATCCGAGCGTGCTGACGATGGCATCCTGCGTCAGCCCGATGCCGCGCTCCGCCCCGGCGAGGTCGGGCGTGGCCACCAGGATGATAAATGCCGTGATCGAACACACCAGGAACGTGTCGAAGTAGACGCCGAGGGTCTGCACGAGCCCCTGCTTGACCGGGTGGGTGACCGCCGCCGTCGCGCTGGCGTTGGGGACCGACCCCAGCCCCGCCTCGTTGGAGAACATGCCGCGCTTGACGCCGTTCATGATGATGACGCCCAGCGTGGCGCCGACCACCTCGTTGAACCCGAACGCCTCGGTGTAGATCGACAGGAACACCTCGGGGAGGCGCTCGATGTTCATCCCGACCACCACGAGCCCGAGCAGCAGGTACCCCAGCGCCATCGCCGGAACGACCGCCTGGGTGACGTGCGCGATGCGCCGCAGCCCGCCGAAGACGATGAGCCCGGTCAGGGTGGCCAGCACTGCGCCCACGACCCACGGGATCCAGGTCACCTCGCCGCCGAAGCTCGCCGATACCGTCGCGCTGATCGTGTTGGCCTGCAGGGAGCTGAACGCGAACGGGAAGCAGACGATGAGGATGACGGCGAAGAGGATGCCCATCCACCGCGCCTTGAGTCCGTGCTGCATGTAATAGGCGGGACCGCCGCGGAAGCCGTCCTTGTCACGCACCTTGTACAGCTGGCCGAGGGTCGACTCGACGAAGCTCGACGCTCCGCCGATGAACGCCATGGTCCACATCCAGAACACCGCGCCGGGCCCGCCGATCGCGATGGCGGTGCCGACGCCGGCGATGTTGCCGACGCCCACGCGGGAGGCCGCGGACAGCGTGAACGCCTGGAAAGCCGATACCGACTGGGGCGTGCCGTCTTCCGCGCGCGGGGTGCGGTCGGTGAGGGTGCGGAACATCTCCGGGATCATCCGGAACTGCACCACCCCGGAGCGCACCGTGAAGTACACGCCGAGCACGGCGAGGACCGGCAGCACCACCCAGGTCCACAGGGTGTCGCCGCCGGTCAGCACCGCTTCGTTCAGGGAATCCATCCGTCAAGTCTGACTGACTACGCGCGTACCGGCTCTTCCGCCGCCACGCCGTGCACGGGGTGCGCGCGCTCGAGAGCGGCGCCCTCGACATCGACGTCGGGCATGATGCGGTCCAGCCACTTCGGCAGCCACCACGCGGCGTTGCCGCACAGGTGCATGACGGCCGGCACCAGCACCATGCGCACCACGAACGCGTCGAACAGTACGCCGATCGCCAGCCCGAATCCGAGCGGGCGCACCATGCCCAGGTGGCTGAAGACGAAGCCGCCGAACACCGAGGCCATGATGATCGCGGCGGCCGTGACGACCGCCCGGCCGCTGCGCAGCCCCGCGACCACGGCGGCGCGCGCCGGCATGCCGTGAACGTACGCCTCGCGCATGCCCGACACCAGGAACAGCTGGTAGTCCATCGCCAGGCCGAACAGCACGCCCATGATGATGATCGGCGCGAAGCTCAGCACCGGTCCGGGGTCGTGCACGCCGAACAGGTCGCCCAGCCACCCCCACTGGTAAATCGCGGTCACCGCGCCGAGCGCGGCGAACAGCGACAGCACGAACCCGGCGGTGGCGATCACCGGCACCAGGATCGAGCGGAACACCAGGATCATGATCAGCAGCGACAGGCCGACCACGACGACGAGGTACACCGGCAGCGCGTCGGCGAGCTTCTCCGACACGTCGATGTTGCCCGATGCCTGTCCGGCGACCCCCAGCGTGATCTCGCCGTCGACCGGGGACAGCGAGCGCAGGTTCTGCACCAGCTGCTCGGTCGTCGTGCTGGTGGGCCCGCCCTCGGGGACCACCTGGAACGCGAACACGGTGCCATCGTCCGAGACGGCTACCGGGGCGACCGCCACGACGCCGTCCTGCTCCGACAGCGCCGTGCCGAGCACGATCTGCGTGCCGGCCTGGTCGGCCTCGGCGACGGCTTCGGGCATCTCCGCCACGACCAGCAGCGGCCCGTTCTGTCCCGCGCCGAACTCGGCTTCGATGGTCTTGTAGGCGCGGTACTGCGTGGTGTCGGTGGCCTCACTGGACCCATCGGGCAGGCCCAGACGCATCGACAGGGCGGGGATCGCGATGACCAGCAGCGCGATGATCGCCAGCGCCGCCGCCGCGATCGCCCGCGGCGTGCGCATCGGGCGCACCCCACGGTTGACGTGGTCGGGGTGACCGATCGTGCCGCGGGCCTTGCGGGTGAGCACCCGGGTGCCGAGCAGCCCCAGCAGCGCGGGGGTGAAGGTCACCGAGACCAGCACTGCGATGAGCACGCAGACGGCGCCGACGATGCCCATGACCCCGAGGAACGGGATGCCGGTGACCAGCAGCGCCACCAGTGCCACGATCACCGTTGATCCGGCGAAGACCACCGCGTTGCCGGCGGTGCCGTTGGCCAGCCCGACCGATTCGCCGATCTCCATGCCGGCCAGCACCTGGGTGCGGTGCCGGTTCATGATGAAGAGCGAATAGTCGATGCCGACGGCCAGGCCGAGCATGATGCCGAGGATCGGGGTGACCGATGCCATGTCGACCACGCCGGAGAACGCGAGCGACCCGGCCACACCGACGCCGACCCCGACGATCGAGCTGAGCAGCGGAGTGATGGCGGGCAGGAACGCCCGCATCATGATCAGCAGGACCAGCCCGGCGATGACGACGCCGACGATCTCGCCGACCCCGATGAGGCCTTCCGTCGTTGCGGCGAGGGTGGAGGAATAGTCGATGTTCACGCCGGCGATGTCGGCGGACTCGAGCAGGCCGGCCACTTCATCGCGCACCGACTGGGGCAGGTCGAACATGGTCGCGTCGAGCTGAATGACGCCCAGCGCCGTGGCCTCATCGGCCGAGACGACGCGGATCTCGTCGGCCAGCGCCATGAGCGCGGCGCCGTCCTCGAGGAGGGCTGCCTGCTCGGCGATCTCGGTGCGGCCCGTCTCGATCTGTGCCAGGCCGGCATCCAGCTGAGCCTGCTGCTGCGCGAACTGCGCTGCGGCCATGTCATACATGCCGGCCGCCTGGGCCTGCGCGATCGCGGCATCCAGCTGCTGCTGTCCGGCCGTCAGCTGCGCCTCGGCGGCGTCGAGCTCGGCGATGCCGGCATCCAGCTGGGCCCGCCCCTCGTCGAGTTGCTGCGCCTGTTGTGCCCGCTCGGATTCCACCGAGAACGGATCGGTGACACCGGCGACGCCCTCGACGCCGGCGATGTCATCCAGCAGTGCGGCGATCTCGTCTTGCTGCTCGGCGCTGAAGGCGGAGCCGTCGTCGGTGGCGAACACCGCGGTGGCGCTCGCGCCGGTCAACTCGGGGAACGTGTCCGACAGCTGCTCGTTGACCCGCTCGGTCTCGGTGCCGGGGATGCTGAAGCTCGAGGCGAGCGAGCCGCCGAAGGCGAGGAATGCGCCGCCGGCCATACCCAGCACGATCACCCAGCCGACGATGACCGTCCAGGCGCGGCGCGCGCTGAACGTGCCCAGGCGGAACAGAAGGTTGGCCACGGGATGCCTTTCGACGGGAGACGGAAGCGGCACAGCGTCGGGCCGGCATCCAATCTATCCGTCAGTTGTCGGCGATCCCGCCTCGGTGTCGCAACTCCCAGCGTTCGCCCGGCTGACACAATCGGACCATGGATCCTCGCGTTGCGCGCACCAGGGCGAGCCTGCAGGACGCGCTGGTGGAGCTCGCCCGTGAGCGGTCGCTGGATGCCACCACGATCGGCGACATCGTGCAGCGGGCAGGAGTCAACCGCAGCAGCTTCTACCAGCACTACCCCGACAAGGAGACGCTGCTGGCCGACGCGCTCGAGCGCGCGCTGGACGAGGTCGCCGAGCCGCTGCGCGCCGCACCCCGTGACGGCGCACTGCCGGCGATGCCGCGCGAGCTGCTGCAGTACCTCGAGCACATCGCGGCGAACGCCGCGCTGTACCGCCGGGTGCTCGGCGACCACGGTTCGGCCCTCGTGGCCGCGAGACTGCGCGCGCGCATCGAGCTGACCGTGCGCGACACCGTGGGCCTGGCGCATCCGGACGTGTTCGCCGACCTGCCGATCGACGTCGTCGGTGCCGGCATCGCCGGCACCGCACTGGGCGTCATCACCGCGTGGGTGTCGCGCGACCCGCTGCCGCCGGTGGAAATGGCCGCCTACTGGCTGTGGCGTGTGCTGGTCGGACCCGGGCTGTCGTGGCCCACCGCCCCCTGACCGGCCGCCCCTCTACACCGGATCGGGGCCCGGTGCAATAGGATGCCGACGTGGCTAACCCGAACGCCTCAACGGCTCACTACTGGTATCGCGACGGTGACGATGAGCGTCAACGCCGTGCCGTGGAGCTGCTGCAGGCGTTCCGGCTGTACCGGGCGGCCGAGCTCGCGATGCGCCGCCGCACCCGCGAACTGATGTCGATGGGCGAGAACGAGCTGCTCGTGCTGCGGTATCTGCTGAAGGCGCAGAGCGAGAACCGCCTGGTCTCACCCTCCGAACTCGCCCGCTACCTCGCGGTGTCGACTGCCTCGACGACGGCGATCATCGACCGCCTGGAGAAGTCGGGGCACATCGTGCGCCAGCCCCACCCCTCCGACCGGCGCAGCATCCACGTCATCGCGACGGAGAAGTCCGACCACGAGGTGCGCGAGACGCTGGGCAAGATGCACGCGCGCATGATGGATGCCGTGCGCGACATGACGCCGGAACAGACCCGGGTCGTCATCGACACCCTCACCCGGCTGCAGGACGCGGTCGACCAGGTCGAGCCGCACGAATAGGTCGGTTCTCGCTAGTATCTAGGCCGCTAAATTACCCCACTGATTGACATTCGACCCTCCCGTCGCGGCGTGACAGCATGAGGGAGTGAAGGACTTCGCTGCCACTGGGCTGGACGGCACCGCGCTGAGCGTGGACGGAGTGCCGGTCGTCTCCTTCGCCGATGCCGTGTCCCGGCTGTGCGCGGATTTCCCGCAGCTGAGCCCCGCTCGCATCGAGGCGCTGCTCATCCGGGAGTGGGAGGCGTTCTGCGCGGGGCGCCCCCTGGTCATCCCCACCGCCGTCGAAGAAGGCGCGCGGGAGATGCTCTCCGGCCCCGCCTGAGGACACGCACGTCCGGCATCCGCCGCCCCGCTACGCTGACGGTATGGGCCGATTCATCTATGACACTCTGGGCAATGCGGTCGAGGTCGAAGACCGCACCCTCGCCCATCTGCGCATCGTCTTCATGAACAAGCTGCGCCGCGGCGAGCCGTTCATGTTCGACGTGGAGTCCGGCCCCGGCGGCGACCGCCGCAGCTTCTGGATCCACCCCTCCGTGCCGTTGCAGTTCACCTTCCACGGCAGCCGAGCCCCGCGCATCAACCGGGTGTGGGTCGAAGCGCTCATGCAGGCAGCGAGCGGACCGAACGGGCTGACGGTGGTGCCCGAGCCCCGCGAGGACTCTGCCCCCGAAGAGGGCTGAACTCAGGCCGACGACGCCGATTCGGTCAGCGGATCGGTCGACGTCTGATCGTCGTGGTCGGTCACGAGCATGATGCCGCCTGATGAGTTGGCCGAGTTGGCCAGCTCCTCGATCCACTCCCGGCTGAGCATGGCCGGCTCGGGGTCATCGAAGACGAACCGCAGCGGGATCGACGGGTGCACCCAGATGGTGCTGCGCCCCGGCGGGTCGTCGTCGCCGTGCCGCCACGACACGGTGAAGCTCTCGCCGCGACGCAACTTGGTCGCGATGACGACCTTCAAGTGCGCCAGCGCTCGGTCCTCGATGCGAATCGGCATGGTCTCGCCGCCATAGAAGATGGTGCCCACGGACGACACGATAGCGGCGGCGGCGTGCCTGCGCACCCGTCTGCGTTTGTCAAGCCCACCCCCGGATTCGGCCGGGGCGTGCAAGGTGGAAGCGATCACCGAGGAGGTGCCGCTGTGCGTTGTCCATCAGACGAGTCCGATTCAGACTCGGCGGGGGACGCTGCTGACGCCCTCTTCGCGCAGCTACCCGCCTTCGATGTCATCGAGGGCGAACTGATGCCGCGGGCGCGCAGGGCGTCACGCTAGGAGCGTCCGGCGCTGGTCCAGCACGGCGGACCAGACGGCATCCGCGGTTTCCCGTTTGGTGCCGACCAGTTCGGCGACGACCTCGCCGCCTGATCCCACGATGACGACGGTGTTGTGCGTCGACTCGAAGCCCTTGTGCCACCCCACCTCGTTGACCACCAGCAGGTCCACGCCCTTGCGGGCGCGTTTGCGCCTGGCCCGCTCGAGGCGTTCGCCGGCGTCCGGATCGGTCTCGGCGGCGAACGCGACGAGGGTCTGGCCATCGGCACGGTGGGCGGCAAGTCCTGCCACGATGTCGGGATTCTCCACCAGCTCCAGCGTGAGGGTGCCGTCGCCGCCCTCTTTCGTCAGCTTGGTGTGGGAGACCTCGGCCGGCCGGTAGTCGGCGACGGCGGCGGCCATCACGACCACATCCGCCCCGGCGGCGGCGGACGTCGCGGCGTCCTGCAGCTCGAGCGCCGTGCCCACCCTGGTGAGATGGATGCGGGGGTGGGCGGATGCCGCGGACAGCGCATCGGAATCGGCGTGCGCGGCCACGAGAGCCACGTCGGCGCCTCGTTCGGCGGCGGCGACGGCCAGTTGCACGCCCTGCCGGCCGCTGGAGCGGTTGCCGAGGTAGCGCACCGGGTCCAGCGGCTCACGAGTGCCGCCGGCGGTGACGACGACCCGGAGACCGGCGAGGTCATCGCGCGGTGCCGCTGCCGCCAGTGCGGCGGCGACGATCTCCTCCGGCTCGCTCATCCGTCCCGGACCCGAATCGGTGCCGGTGAGGGCGCCGGATGCCGGACCGACGACGTGCACACCGCGCCCCTGCAGCACCGAGATGCTGTGCTGCGTCGCCGGGTGCTCCCACATCTCGGTGTGCATCGCCGGGGCGACCACGATGGGCGCCCGGGTGGCCAGCAGCGTGGTGCCCAGCAGGTCGTCGGCGAGACCGGTTGCCATCTTGGCGAGCGTGTTGGCCGTGGCCGGTGCGATGATGACCAGATCGGCGCGCTGCCCGAGCGAGACGTGACGCACCTGTGCGACGTCTTCGTGCACCGATGTGGTCACCGGATTTCGGCTGATCGCCTCCCAGGTGGGCAGGCCAACGAACCGCAGCGCGTCGTCGGTGGGAATCACCTGCACGTCATGACCGTTGAGAATGAGGAGGCGCACGAGATGCACCGTCTTGTAGGCGGCAATGCCACCGGTCACGCCGACCACTACGAACACGGCTCGATTCTCGCACGCACCCGGCCGACCGGTCGCGAAAGGAGATCCGCATGTGCACCGTGATCGTTTCAGTCCCCGCGGCGACGGACGGCCCGGTGCGCCTGATCGCGGTGCGCGACGAGGACCCGGCCCGGCCGTGGGATGCGCTCGGACCGTGGTGGCCCGAGGAGTACCCCGGCGCCGTGGGCGTGCGGGACAACCGCGCCGGTGGCGCGTGGTTGGCCGCCGATCTTCCGGCACGTCGCCTGGCGGTCGTGCTCAACCGCGAGGACCTATCGGATCGCAGCGACGACGAGGTGACCACCCGCGGCCGGATCGCGCTGGAGTCCGCGGCGGGCCGCTCGCCCGACGCTGCCCCCACCACGCGCGGGTTCAACGTCGTCCAAGCGTCGCCCGGCGCCGTGCGCGTCGTCTCGTGGGATGGCCGCGCGCGCCGCGAGCAGGAGCTGACCCCCGGCATCCACATGATCGCGCATGACGACGTCGATGACCGCGCCACCGCCCGCATCGCCACGTGGCTCGACCGCTTCCGCGCTGCCGAGGATGCACCCGACGACGCGGACTGGTTCGCGCCGTGGCTCGACGTGCTCGACGCGTCCGCCGCTCTGCCGCCGCAGGACGATCGCGCCATCTTCCGCGACAACCGTCCGTTCGGGTACCCCACGCAGTCGCTGCTGCTGTGCGTCGCGACGATCGGCGACGACGGTGTCGACGTGCGCTACGGTGCCTTCGACCGCCCCGGGCACTGGCAGCGCGAGGCGCTGGACCAGGTCACAGCTGCGACCACGCCTCGGTGAGGACGCTCCGCAGGATCTGCTCGATCTCGTCGAACTGCTCCGGGCCCGTCGTCAGCGGCGGCGCCAGCTGCACGACCGGGTCGCCCCGGTCGTCGGCGCGGCAGTAGAGCCCGGCGTCGAAGAGTGCGGTGGAGAGGAACCCGCGCAGCAGTCGCTCTGATTCGTCGGCGTCGAACGTCTCCCGGGTGGCTTTGTCCTTGACCAGCTCGATGCCGAAGAAGTAGCCGTCTCCCCGCACGTCACCGACGATCGGCAGGTCGAGGAGTTTGCTCAGGGTGGCGCGGAAGGCGGGGGAGTTCTCGCGGACGCGTTCGTTCAGACGCTCCTCCTCGAAGATGTCCAGGTTCTCCAGGGCGACCGCCGCTGCCACCGGGTGTCCAGCGAAGGTGTAGCCGTGCGGGAACGACACGTCGCCGTGGGCGAACGGCTCGTGGATGCGGTCGCTGACGATCGTGCCGCCCAGCGGCGCGTAACCGCTCGTGGCGGCCTTGGCGAACGTGATCATGTCGGGCTGGTAACCGTAGGCGTTGCAGGCGAACATCTCGCCGATGCGACCGAACGCGCAGATGACCTCGTCGCTGACCAGCAGAACGTCGTGACGGTCGCAGATCTCCCGCACCCGGGCGAAGTACCCCGGCGGCGGCGGGAAGCAGCCGCCGGAGTTCTGCACCGGCTCGAGGAAGACCGCCGCGACCGTGTCGGCGCCTTCGAACAGGATCATCTCCTCGATGCGGTCGGCCGCCCACACCCCGAACTCCTCAGGGGTGGCGCCGGTGAACCCCGACTCGGCGGAGCGGTAGTAGTTGGTGTTGGGCACGCGGAACCCGCCGGGGGTGAGCGGCTCGAACATCTGCTTCATTCCGGGCAGCCCGGTGATCGCCAGGGCGCCGTGCGGGGTGCCGTGGTAGGCGATCGCGCGGGAGATCACCTTGTGCTTGCCCGGCTTGCCGACGAGCTTGAAGTAGTGCTTGGCCAGCTTGAACGCGGTTTCGACCGCCTCACCGCCGCCGGTGGAGAAGAACACGTGGTTCAGGTCGCCGGGCGCGTAGGAGGCCAGGCGTGCGGCCAGCTCGATCGCCGCCGGGTGGGCGTACGACCAGATCGGGAAGAACGCCAGCTGCTCGGCCTGCCGCGCACCCGCCTCGGCGAGCCGGGTGCGCCCGTGGCCGGCGTTGACGACGAACAGTCCCGACAGGCCGTCGAGGTAGCGCTTGCCCTGGGCATCCCAGAGGTGGTGCCCGTCGCCTCGGACGATGATGGGGACGCCCGGACCTTCGGTCATGACCGACTGCCGGGCGAAGTGCAGCCACAGGTGGTCCTTGGCCAGCTGCTGCAGCTCGGCCTCGGTGCGGGCGCTGTGGTTGAGCGTGGACGACATGACGACCCCCTCGTCGGTGATGGGGCCGACCCTACTCCGCGGGAACCGCGGTCAGCACCGGGTCCCGCAGCAGCGCTTCGAAGGCGGCTTCCGCCGCGCCGACCAGCAGCCGGTCCTCCGCCAGGAGCGCGGGGCGGATCTCGACGTCCTCAGCGCACGCCGGCATCGCCTGTGCCCGCACGACCTGAAGCAGCTCGGCGATGTCGTGCCCTGCCAGCGTCGCGAGGAACCCGCCGAGGACGACCACCGACGGGTTGAGGACGTTGACGGCGTTCGCGAGCGCGGTCGACAGGATGCGGCGCTGCCGCGCGACCTCTTCCGTCACCGAGGGTGCCGTGCTCGCCCGCAGCACGGCCGCGAGGGTCGGCTCATCGGCCGAGGCGAGACCGGCGACCGAGAGCAGGCGGGCGCGGCTGACCTCGTCCTCGAGCACCCCATCGCCGGCACGGCGGTCGGTGACCGTCGTGCCCGGCCGGTTCTGCCCGAACTCGCCGGCGTAGCCGCCCGCGCCGCCGACGGGCACGCCGTGCACGATGAGCCCACCGCCGATGCCGCTCGCGCCGCCGTTGAGGTAGATGACGTCGTCGATGCCCCGGGCGGCGCCGAACAGGTGCTCGGCGATCGCGCCGAGGGACGCATCGTTGCCGACGGTGGTCGCAAGACCCGTGGCCCGGGCCACCAGATCACGCACCGGCACATCGGTCCACTTCAGGTGCGGGGCGGTGCGGACGAGCCCGTCGGAGGCGCGCACCAGGCCGGGTACCGCCAGGCCCACCGCGACGATCTGCGCGGACGCCAGGACGCCGGTGCGCCACAGATCGATCTGCTCGGCGATCAGCTGCGCGATCTCCTGCGGCGTGGCGAGGTGGTCAAGTTCCCTGCGCTCCCGCACGCACACGCTGCCGTCCAGGCCGATGGCGGCGATCTCGAGCGCATCGACCTCGGGGTTGGCGGCGATGGCCACGACGCCGGCGGATGCCGCGACGACCGGCGACGGCCGGCCCACCCGGCCGTCGGCGGCCGGGGCCTGTTCGACCACGAGTTCCAGGCGCGCCAGTTCCGCGACGAGGTCGGCGATGGTGGACCTGTTGAGCCCGGTCGCTTCGGTCAGCGAGGCGCGCGAAAGCGGCCCCTCGCGATGTACGAGTCGCAGAAGGCGGGACAGGTTGCGCTGGCGCACCCCGTCGCCCGGAGCGTGGGTGTCGGTCACCGCACCACTGTAAGTGACACCGGCCGTGGCATCCGGAATTTGTTGCCCTTGACCTCAAATGGGAGCGGTCCTATTGTGAGCGTATCCAGATCATTTTCGACAACTAGGTCGAAACTTTCGAGAGGTTCAACGATGAACACACGCAGCAGGACGCGCATTGCCGCGTCGATCGCCGCGGCGGGGCTTGCCGTCGGCGCGCTGGCCGGTTGTACCGGAGGAGGCAACGCCGAGGAATCCGGCGACGGCGTCACACTCACCTGGTGGCACAACGCCACCAACGGCCCGCTCCCCGACGTCTGGGAAGAGGTCGCCACCGAGTTCGAAGAGGCCAACCCCGGAGTCACGGTCGAGCAGACCGGCTACCAGAACGAGGAGCTGCAGCGCACGCTCATCCCCAACGCGCTGGCCGCCGGAGACCCGCCGGACCTGTTCCAGGTGTGGCCGGGTGGTGAGCTGAGCGACCAGGTCTCCAACGACTACCTGATGCCGCTGGACGATCTCATCCCCGACACCATCGAGAGCGTGGGGACCACTGTCAAGGCGTGGCAGGTGGACGGTGCCACCTACGGCATCCCGTTCTCCTTCGGCGTCGAAGGCTTCTGGTACAACGCCGACCAGTTCGAAGAGGCCGGCGTAGAGGTCCCCGAGACCTTCGACGACCTCGTCACCGCGGTGGGAACGCTCCGCGACGCCGGGTTCACGCCGATCGCGGTGGGCGCGGGTGCCGGGTGGCCGGCTGCGCACTGGTGGTACCAGTTCGCCCTGCGGTCCTGCTCGCCGGAGACGCTCGATGCGGCCGCGGCCGAGTACGACTTCAGTGACCCGTGCTGGGTGGAAGCCGGCGACCAGCTGGCGGAGTTCATCGGCATCGAGCCGTTCCAGGACGGGTTCCTCGGCACCGTTCCGCAGGAAGGTGCCGGCAGCTCCGCCGGCATGATCGCCAACGGGCAGGCGGCCATGGAGCTCATGGGCCACTGGAACGTCGGCACGATCGGCGGACTGGCTCCCAACGAGGAGGTCCCCGAGTTCCTCGGCTGGTTCCCGTTCCCCACCATCGAGGGCTCGGCAGGCGACCCCTCGGCCACGCTGGGTGGCGGCGACGGCTTCGGCTGCTCGGCGACCGCTCCGCCGGAGTGCGCCGATCTGCTGGCCTACGTCATGAGCGAGGACGTGCAGGCGCGCTTCGCCGAGAGCGGCTCGGGCATCCCGACCGTCGCCGCAGCGGCGTCGTCCGTCGACGACCCGAACCTCGCCCTCGTCGCTGAGGAGCTGGCGGGATCCTCGTTCGTGCAGATCTGGTTCGACACGGCGTTCGGCACCACCGTGGGCAACGCGATGAACGAGGGGATCGTCAACCTGTTCGCAGGCAACGGCACCCCCGAGGACATCGTCACCCGTATGCAGGACGCGGCGGCAACCCTGTAATGACCGCCGTCACCACGCCCGGGCCCGCGGTCTCCGCGGGCCCGGGCGCCACGCCGCACAAGCGGACGCGCTCGGGGCAGGGGCCCAAACGGCTCGAGATCGTGCTGTTCGTCACTCCGGCGCTCGTGCTGTTCGTCGGGTTCGTGATCCTGCCCGTCGTGCTCGCCGCGGTGTACAGCTTCTACAACCTCCCCCCAGCGTTCCGGTGGGAGCACCTGGCGGATCCTGCGCGGTTCATCGGCTTCGACAACTACATCCGCGCGCTGACGACCCCCGAGTTCCAGCGCTCCATCGGCAACACCTTCTTCATCTTGGCGATGTCGCTGCTGGTGCAGGGGCCGCTTGCCATCGCGATCGCCCTCATGCTGAACCGCAAGATGAAGGGCCGGGGCATCTTCCGGCTGCTCATCTTCGTGCCCTACGTGCTGGCCGAAGTCATCGCCGGCCTCGCCTGGAAGCTGCTGCTGCAGCCTGGTGGCGGCGTCAACGCCCTGCTCGAGGGCCTCGGGCTGGGATTCCTGCGGCAGAACTGGCTCGCCGACCCCGACATCGCCCTGTGGACGATCTTCTTCATCCTCACCTGGAAGTACATCGGCTTCGCCATCCTGCTCATGCTCGCCGGCCTCCAGGGCGTGCCGGAAGAGCTCGCCGAGGCCGCACAGATCGACGGCGCCTCCTGGTGGCAGACCCAGCGGTACATCACACTGCCGCTGCTGGCGCCCACCATCCGCATCTGGGCGTTCCTGTCGATCATCGGGTCGCTGCAGGTGTTCGACATGATCTGGGTGACCGTCGCGCCGGCGGTACGCCGCATCGCCACCGAGAGCATGGCGACCTACATGGTGCAGCAGGGCCAGTTCGCCGGTCAGCCCGGCTACGGCAGCGCCATCGCCGTCATCCTCTTCATCATTTCGCTCGTCGTCGCGCTGGTATACCAGCGCGTCGCGCTGCGCCGCGACCTTGCCGGCGCCATCACCCGAGGGGTCCAGTAGATGTCGACCACCGCCACCGCCACCATCGTGGACGAGCGTCCCCCGGAGCCCGCCCCGCCGGGGCAGGCCCGCGTTTTCGACTGGGGTCAGCCCTTCGTCTATCTCGTCGCGCTCGTCGTCGCCGCGGTGGCCGTCGGGCCTGTCGTCTACGTCTTCCTCGGCGGCTTCCGCAGCACCGTCGATCTCAACGCCAATCCGGCGGGACTGCCTGATCCGTGGGTGTTCGACAACTGGGCGGCCGTGCTCACCGCCCCGCGGTTCTGGGGCAACGTCGCAGCCAGCCTCATCCTCGCCACCGCCACCACCGTCGGTGTCGTCGTGGCAGGTCTCATGGCTGCCTTCGTCATCGCCCGCTACAACTTCCGCGGCCGGCAGGCGCTGTACACGCTGTTCACCGCGGGCCTCATGTTCCCGCTGACGGTCGCGGCGCTCCCGCTCACGCTGCTGCTGCGCACCCTGGGGCTGCACGGGACGTATCTCGGCGTAATCATCCCCGGCATCGCGTTCGCGCTGCCGACGACGATCATCATCCTGGTGCCGTTCCTGCGGGCGATCCCGGATGAGCTCGAAGAGGCGGCGCGCATCGACGGCGCCACCCGCATCGGGTTCTTCTGGCGCATCCTGCTGCCCCTGTCCAAGCCGGGGCTCGTGACCGTCGGCATCCTCGCCTTCGTCGCCAGCTGGAACGGCTACCTGCTGCCGTTGCTGGTCATCAGCACCGGATCCCTCCCGCAGGAGTGGTGGCCGCTGCCGCTGGGGGTCACCCAGTTCTCCTCTCAGTACTCACAGAACACCGGAGCCGTTTTGGCCTATACGTCCCTCGCGATGATCCCCGCGCTGGTCTTCTTCCTGCTCGCCGAAAAGCGCATCGTCGGCGGCCTCACCGGGGCGGTGAAGGGATGACCCGGATCGACCGCCTTGTGGCGGAAATGACCCTCGAGGAGAAGATCGCCCAGCTGTACGGCGTGTGGGTCGGCGCGTCCGACACCGGCGGCGACGTCGCGCCGCACCAGCACGACATGGAGGGCACCGTCGACCTCGACGAGCTGCTCCCGCACGGCCTCGGTCAGCTGACCCGGCCGTTCGGCACCCGGCCGGTCGACGCGGCGGTGGGCGCGGTCTCGCTCGCCCGCTCGCAGGAGCGCATCCGCGCTGCGTCCCGCTTCGGCATCCCCGCCGTCGCGCACGAGGAGTGCCTCGCCGGGTTCGCCGCGTGGGGCGCGACCGCCTACCCGGTGCCGCTGTCGTGGGGCGCGAGCTTCGACCCCGCACTGGTCGAGCAGATGGCCGCCCGCATCGGCGCTGACATGCGCTCGGTCGGCATCCACCAAGGGCTTGCCCCGGTGCTCGACGTCGTCCGCGACGCCCGCTGGGGCCGCGTGGAGGAGACCATCGGCGAGGACCCGCATCTGGTCGCCACCGTCGGCACCGCGTACGTGCGGGGCCTGGAGTCATCCGGCATCGTCGCGACGCTGAAGCACTTCGTGGGCTACTCCGCCTCGAAGGCCGGCCGCAACCTGGCGCCGGTGTCCGTGGGACCCCGGGAACTGGCCGACGTGCTGCTGCCGCCGTTCGAGATGGCGGTGCGGGAGGGTGGCGTGCGCAGCGTGATGAACTCCTACACCGACCTCGACGGGGTGCCGTCGGCGGCGGACCGGTCCTTGCTGACCGGGCTGCTGCGCGAGGAGTGGGGATTCGAAGGCACCGTCGTGGCCGACTACTTCGCGGTGGCGTTCCTGAAGCTGCTGCACGGGGTGGCGGAGTCCTGGGCGGATGCCGCGGGGCAGGCGCTGTACGCCGGCATCGACGTGGAGCTTCCCACCGTGAAGACCTTCGGCGAGCCGCTGCGCCGCGCGGTCGAGTCCGGTGTCGTGGACGTCGCGCTCATCGACACGTCGCTGCGGCGGGTGCTGCGGCAGAAGGAGCAGCTGGGCCTGCTCGAGCCGGAGTGGTCCGCGGTGCCGACGGCGCTGGCCGGTGCCGACCTCGGCGACGCGGAGGCGCTGCGCGGCACGATCGACCTCGATCCGCCCGGCAACCGGGCCCTGGCCGCGCGCTTGGCCGAAGAGGCGATCGTGCTGGTGCGCAACGACGGCATGCTGCCGCTGGGTGCACCGGCATCCATCGCCGTGATCGGCCCGAACGCCGACGACCCCTACGCCATGCTCGGGTGCTATTCGTTCCCGACCCATGTCGTCTCGCAGCACCCCGGTGTCGCGCTGGGGATCCGCATCCCCACCCTCCTGGAGGCCCTGCGGGCCGAGTTCCCCGAGGCGCGCATCACGCACGAGCGGGGGACGAGCGTCGACGGCGGCGAGCGGGACGGCATCGCCGACGCGGTCGCGCTGGCCGCGGCATCCGACGTCGTCGTGGTCGCGCTCGGGGACCGTGCCGGACTGTTCGGCCGCGGCACGAGCGGCGAGGGCTGCGACGCGGAGTCGCTGGCGCTGCCCGGCGCCCAGCAGGAGCTCATCGACGCCGTACTCGACGCCGGTTCGCCGGTGGTCGCGGTGCTGCTGGCGGGGCGCCCGTATGCGCTCGGCCGCGCCGCGGCGGAGGCGGCGGGTGTGGTGCAGGCGTTCTTCACCGGTGAGGAAGGGGCCCCCGCGATCTCCGGGGTGCTGAGCGGTCGCGTCAACCCGAGTGGGCGCCTACCGGTCAGCATCCCGGCGGGGACCGGCACGCAGCCGGCAACCTACCTCGCCCCGCCGCTGGCGCGGCGCACCGGCGTGTCCAACATCGACCCGACGCCGGCGTTCGGCTTCGGGCACGGCCTGTCGTACACGTCGTTCGAGTGGTCGCCGCTGCAGGGCTCGACCGCCGAGATCGGCACCGACGGGGAGCTGGAGGTGACGCTGCGGGTGGTCAACACCGGCGGGCGCTCCGGCGCGGACGTGGTGCAGCTGTACCTGCACGACCCGGTCGGCCAGGTCGCCCGGCCCGTGCAGCGCCTGATCGGGTACGCCCGGGTGCAGCTGGAGCCGGGCGAGGAGGCGGAGGTGCGCTTCACGGTGCACACCGACCTCGCCTCCTACACCGGTCGCGACGGCCGGCGGATCGTCGACGCGGGGGAGCTCGTGCTCGGCGCGGGGCGGTCCTCGGCCGATCTCGCGTCGACGTGGCCGGTGCAGGTGACCGGCGCGACCCGCGTGGTCGGGCAGGGTCGGCGCCTGGCCCCGGACGTGGCGGTGAGCGCGGCGGTTCCCGTTTCGGGCTGAGGCCCGCGGGCATGACGAAGGCCCCGAGGATGCCGCAGCCTCGGGGCCTTCGTCGTTCGCTCAGGCGCCGCGGGGCGCCCGTCGCGGCCGGAACACCGCGACCAGGCCGGCCGCGACCAACGCGAACGCCAGCGCCAGCGCGATGCCCCACGGCAGCTGCGCTCCGGTGATCGCGAGCTGCCCCGGGGCAACCACTCGCACCGTCACCGAGATCGGTTCGAATCCGGCGGACTCGATGACCAGCGTGTGGCGGCCCAGCGGAAGGTCGGCGGGGATTGCCACGGCGAACGATGTGCGGCCGTCGGCACCAGCCGGACGGATGCCGGTGATCACGATCGGGTCGCTGAACAGCGTCGCCGAGATCCGCTGCCCGGGCTCGAGCCCGGACACCGTCACCGGCAGCGTGCCGCCCTGCTCCACCGTGCCGTTGCCGACGTCGACCCGCGCCCAGTCCGTGTCCTCCCCGGGCTCCCCGGGCCCCCCGGGCTCGCCGGGTTCGCCGGGCTCACCGGGTTCGCCGGGCTCACCGGGCTCCGTCGGCGCTCCGACGAGTTCGATCACGCCCCAGCGTCCGGTGTTCTGGTAGCCGGTCCCGGTCGGTTCCGCCCACGTGTGCACGGCGTACCGGGCGCCGTCGCGGCCGTCGTTGACCTGGAAGTCCAGACCGTGGAAGGTCCCCAGACCGCCGAGGGGTACGTCGCTCTGCCCCCCGGACTGACCCGCGAGGTTGATCGCGATCTCGACGACGTAGCCGGTGTCGGTGCGCGCCGTGGCGGTGCCGAGCACCCGCGCCTGCTGCGCGGCCGCGTCGCCGGAACCGAACGACACCTTGTTCTCCGCCGTGACGCGGATCTGCGAGTCGTTGGGGCCGTACGTGCCGTTCTTGGCATTGCCGAGGTCGATGAACAGCTCGACACCGTCCTGATTCCAGGCATCGCTGTTGCTGGCGTCGATCACCGGGTCGGTGACCTCGAACAGCGCGAACAGTGTGTTGCCCTGCCACAGCGTGCGCACCGCGGCGGTCGCTCCATCGGCGCTGCCCTCGACCCGGGTGGCGGTGACCGCCGAGGCCGCCCGCTTCCAGACGTCGTCCACCTGCGCGTCGACGGTCGGCGCGGGGAGTTCCGGCACGTGCAGGAACGACAGCGGCTCGAGGAAGGTCAGCTGCCCCGTGGCGCCGGGCGAGTTCCACGCCCCCGCCACGGCACCGCCGGAGACCACCCGCACGTCGAACGTCGCCGTGGCCCCCCGGGCGACACCGGAGTGGGGCAGGTGTACGACCGTGTAGTGGGAGCCGCCGACCTCGACCGTGCGGCCGGGCACCTGTGACCCCGCCCCCGGCGTGTAGACGAGCTCGTCGCCGGCATAGGTGAACTCCACCCGCTCCGGGGCCACCGTGCTGCGCACGAGCACCGTGAGGTGGGTGTCACTCCAGCGGGACTGGAATCCGCCCGCGCCACCGGTGAGCGGGTTCTCCGGCAGGTTGTGCCACTCGGCGGCTGTCTCGAATCCGTCGGCGATCGCGATGTCGCCGGCGAAGACGTTCGCGGCGGTGATGAGACCGGGAAGCTCGGCGTCGTCGACCGCGCCGAAGTAGGCGTGCTTGGCCTGCAGCTGCGCGTCGAACAGCAGCGGCGCCTGCTCCGAGCGCCACGAGCGGTTGTCGGTGAGGCCCCAGATCGTCACGGCCGCGAGCTTCTCTGCGGCCGGCGCGGCCGCGTGATAGGTGCGGAACAGCCGGAACGCGTCACGGTAGAAGTGGCCCTGTCGCACGAGATTGGCCTCGGTCACCGGGTTGACGGTCACGTCGAGTTCGGTGACCTCCTGCATCAGCCCCAGGCCTGCGAAGCGGTCCAGCGCCGCCGCCATCGAGGCGATTGTCGTGTTGAGCGAGACATGGAACTGGTGACCGACGCCGTCGAAGGGCACGCCGGCATCCAGCATCCGATGCACGAGAGCCTCGTACTGGGCACCCTTGCGGTCCTGCTCGGTGTTGTAGTCGTTGATGAAGAGCTTCACCGGGCGGTCGGTGCCCGGCGCCGCGTACGTCTCGTTGAACGCCTTGTCGGCGAGCTCGAACGCGAGGTGGATGTACTCCTCGCCGAGCACGTCGTGCCACCGGCTCGTGCGCAGCCCGTCGGGGGTCTGCTGGTCGGCGACGACCTCGTTGACGACGTCCCACGCGACGACCGGGTTGCCCGGCGAACCGTAAAGGCCGTAGTCGTCGGCGATCGATGCGGCGACGGCGTCGATGTGGGTGGCGAGCCGGTCCCGCAGCAGCTGCTTGTCGGCCTCGGAGGAGGTGAGCTCGCGGCCGGCATCCTGGAAGAACCAGTCGGGGGTCTGCGAATGCCACAGCAGCACGTGGCCGTACAGCCCGAGGCCGTTGTCCCGCGCGAAGTCGAGCAGGGCGGTGGCCTCGGCGTGGCGCGAGAAGTTCTGCTCCGCGTCGTACCAGGCCTCCACCTTCATGTGGTTCTCGGGCGTGATCTGGGAGAAGTGATGCCGCAGCAGCTGCGCGGCCTGTCCCGAGGTCTCGCGGGAGTCGATCGCGACGCCGACGGGGAAGTCCACGGTGTCCTGCAGCGGCGTGAGCGTCGTGTCGATCACGTCGGCCTCGGGAACGCTCACGCGGATCTGGTCCACGAGGAACGTCGAGGTGTTGCCGCTGTTGTACCGGGCCTCGACGTAGAGCTCGGCCGCGGTGTCGTAGGCGGGCACGGTGAACTCTCCCGACACCCCGGTCCAGCCCGTCGCGGTGACGGTCTCGGCCTGGATGAGGTTCGCGTACGCCGTGGAAGTGCCGTTGACGGTGCGCATCGACACCGACAGGCCCTGGCCGACATCGGCGCCGGGCGCGAAGCGCAGCTGGGCCTGGAACGCGTAGGTGCGACCGGGCAGCAGCACATCGGTGACGTCGAACTGGATGCCGTCGCCTTCGTGCGTGCGGTCGGCGACCTGGGCGGCGAACGCGGAGTCGGCGGCGCCGCCCGCCACGACGGCGACCGTCGGGGCGGAGGTGCCGGAGCCCTGACGCGGGTACCAGCCGCTCAGCTGCTGGTCGTCGAAGTCCGCCTCGAGCAGGATGCTGCCCGGAGGCTGGCTCACGGGCGTTCCGGCGGGCAGGGTGAACGTCCACCCCGCGGCCAGGCGCTCGCTGACGACGGTGCGCACCGCCTGCAGCGACGGCTCGCGGTTGCCCCCGCCGTCGTGCACGAGCACGACCTCGCCCGGCTTCATCGCCGTGCGCAGGTTCTCGGTGAGGACGGCGGGATCGGTCTCGGCCCAGTCGTTGATCGTGTTGACCACGCCCAAGGGCTGCATCCCCAGCTCCACCGCGACGCCGGGGGTTGCGCCCCAGCTGCCGTTGGGTGCCCGGAAGTACGGCACCGCGGCGGTCGGGTCGCCCAGCGCGGTGCGGATGATCCGCAGGTTCTCGACGAGGTCGGCCCGGATGGCATCGGCGCTCCACGCGCCCATGTCCGCGTAGCCGGTGGTGTGGTTGCACAGCGTGTGCCCGTCGGCGACCATGCGGCGCACCAGGTCCGCACCGCCGGGCGCGAGGATGTTCTGACCGATGATGCAGAACACCGCCTGGATCCGGTTGTCCTGCAGGTAGTCCAGCAGCGCGGTGGTGGTCGCGCCATTCGGCCCGTCGTCGAAAGTCAGCGCCGAGACGTCGCCGGTGCCGGCGGCGCTGGTCACCGGGGTCACGGTGGGATCCACCGCGCCGCCGGGCGCGACCTCCCCGCCGTCGCCCGGTGTCCCGCCTGCGGCGGTGACGGCGATGTCGTCGAGGTAGAAGTCGGTGGTCGCCGGATCGACCTCGATGTAGACCTGGGTGTCGTCGGAATCGGCCACGAAGGTGCCGGTGACGGTCGTCCACTCGTCGGCGGCGACCGACGTCGCCCCCACCCAATGGAAGCCCTCCTTGACGATGAAGCGCGCCTGGGCGGATGCCTCGGGCACCAGCACGCGGGCCGACAGCGTGTACGTCTCGCCCTCGGTGAACAGCCCCGTCGGGCTCTGCAGGGTGTCCCAGCCGTTGACGCGGTCGGCCACGAGCAGCACGCGGCCGGCGGCGCCGGTCGGGTCGTCGACGACGGTCAGGGTGGGGCCCCCGCTTTGGGTCCACGTTCCCGTGGTGCCGTCTTCGAAGTCCACGGTGGAGACGACGGTGGTGGCGGCGGTGGCCGCCGGGAGGAGGGGAGTCAATGCCAGGGCGGCGGCGACGACTGTGCCGATGCCTGCCAGAACGGGTCGTCGGGACATGAGCGCTCCTTTGCGCGTCAATTTGTGGTCCGTCCGAACATATGACGGGACGAGCCGCTGTTGATGACGTCGTGACGAAAGCGTTACGAAATATCGCTCGGGAGTTTCGAAGGCATCAGGATGCCGGTGGTGCGGTGCTGCCTCGCACGACGAGGTGGCTGGCGAGGTCCATGCGCAGCGCGTCCACCTTCTCGCCGGCCGCCAGGCGCAGCACGATCCGGGCCGCCTCCTCGCCCATCCGGCGCAGCGGCTGATGCACGGTCGTCAGCTGCGGGCTCAGCCACCGCGCCAGCGCAATGTCGTCATAGCCGACGACCGAGAGGTCACCGGGCACGCTGAGTCCCGCCGCCGTCGCCGCGGCGATGACCCCGAGCGCCTGCAGGTCACTGCCGGCGAACACGGCGGTGGGGCGATCCGCTCCGGCGAGCAGATCCCGCGCGTGGCGCTCGCCGCCACCGGGGTGGAAGTCGCCGAACCGGATCCACGCCGGATCGATCGGCAGGCCGGCAGTGTTCATGGCTGAGCGATAACCGTCGAGCCGCGCCAGCGAGCACATCATGTCTTCGGGGCCGGTGATCGCCGCGATGCGGCGATGGCCCAGGTCGATGAGGTGGCGGGTGGCGGCCAGGCCCCCCGACCAGTTCGCCGAGCCGACGGACGGCACGTCGGGGGCGGGGTCGCCAGCGGGGTCGACGATCGCGAACGGCACGCCGCGCGAGCGCAGCTTCTCGCGCTGCGGCCGCGGCAGGTCCGAGAAGACCAGCACGACCCCCACCGGTCGCCGCCGCAGCACCCCATCGACCCAGTCGGACGACGGCGTGTGGCGGTCGCCGCTGACGGTGAGCACGACCGAGATGCCGGCGGCGTGGGCGACATCCTCCACGCCCTCGATGACCTCCATCGACCAGCTGGCTTCGAGTTCGTGGAAGACCAGTTCGATCGCATCGGCACGCTGGGAGGAGCCGCGGCGGGTGTACCCGTGACGCTTCAGGTGCTCCTCGAGGCGGGCGCGCGTGCTCGGCGAGACGTCGGTGCGTCCGTTGAGCACCTTCGACATCGTCGCCAGTGACACCCCGGCCTCCGTGGCGATCGCGGCCAGTGTCACGCGCGGTGTCTGCGCCATGTCGCCCCCTGATCAGCGCCGACGGCGCCCGATCATTGTGGCACGTCCCTTCGAAAGTTGCGATGGCTGCAGCGACACTCCCGGGGTGACCTGCGCCACCGCGGGGGCTCTGGACGCGGCATCCATTGTGCTATAGGTTGTCGTCAGCAACAATTTGCGCGACCCAAAGGAGCGTCATGCCCACCCCCACCCGCGACGACAAGTTCTCGTTCGGCCTCTGGACGATCGGCTACAACGGCGCCGACCCCTTCGGCGGTCCCACGCGCCCGCCCCTCGACGTCGTGCACGCCGTCGAGAAACTCGCCGAACTCGGCGCCTACGGCCTGACGTTCCACGACGACGACCTGTTCGCGTTCGGGTCCACCGATGCCGAACGCCAGACGCAGATCGACCGGCTGAAGGGCGCGCTGTCCGACACCGGACTGATCGTCCCGATGGTGACGACCAACCTGTTCTCCGCTCCGGTGTTCAAGGACGGCGGTTTCACCTCCAACGACCGTGACGTGCGCCGCTTTGCGCTGCGCAAGGTGCTGCGCCAGTTGGACCTCGGTGCCGAACTCGGCGCGAAGACGTTCGTGATGTGGGGCGGCCGCGAGGGTGCCGAGTACGACTCCGCCAAGGACATCCGCGCCGCACTGGAGCGCTACCGCGAAGCGGTGAACATGCTCGGCCAGTACGTGGTCGACAAGGGCTACGACATCCGGTTCGCGATCGAGCCCAAGCCCAACGAGCCCCGTGGCGACATCCTGCTTCCCACCCTCGGGCACGCCCTCGCCTTCATCAATTCGCTGGAGCGCCCGGAGCTGGTGGGCCTGAACCCCGAGGTCGGCCACGAGCAGATGGCGGGGCTCAACTTCGCCGCCGGCATCGCCCAGGCGCTGTACCACGGCAAGCTCTTCCACATCGATCTCAACGGCCAGCGGGGCATCAAGTACGACCAGGACCTGGTGTTCGGCCACGGCGACCTGCACAACGCGTTCGCGCTGGTGGACCTGCTGGAAAACGGCGGCCTCGGCGGCGTGCCCGCCTACGAGGGTCCTCGTCACTTCGACTACAAGCCCTCGCGCACCGAGGACGAGACCGGGGTCTGGGACTCCGCCGCGGCCAACATGCGCACCTACCTGCTGCTGAAGGAGCGCGCCGCGGCCTTCCGCGCCGACCCCGAGGTGCAGGAGGCGCTTGCCGCCTCGCGCGTGGACGAACTGTCGGTTCCGACCCTCGGTGACGGGGAGTCCTACGACGACCTGCTCGGCGACCGCACGGCCTACGAGGACTTCGACCCGTCGGTGTACTTCGGCGGCAAGGGCTTCGGGTTCGTGCGGCTGCAGCAGCTGGCCACCGAGCACCTGCTCGGCGCACGCTGACGCGCGCGGGCGGCCGCTGGTGGCACTCGTGATGGGCGTCGATTCGTCGACGCAGTCGTGCAAGGTCGTCCTGACGGATGCCGCCACGGGCGCGATCGTGCGCCAGGGCCGCGCCGCGCACCCCGACGGCACGTCCGTGGACCCGGAGGCGTGGTGGCAGGCGCTGCAGTCAGCGATCACGGATGCCGGCGGGCTCGGTGCGCCTGGCGACCCCGACGGCGTCGCAGCGTGGGCGATCGGCGGGCAGCAGCACGGCATGGTCGCCCTCGACAGCGAGGGACGCGTTGTCCGCGACGCCCTGCTGTGGCACGACAACCGCTCGGCCCAGGCCGGCGCGGACCTCATCGCCGAGTTCGGGGCGGACCAGCTGGCCCGGCGGACGGGGCTCGTGCCGGTGGCATCCTTCACCATCACCAAGCTCCGCTGGCTGCGCGACCACGAACCCGACAACGCCGCGCGCGTCGCGGCCGTCGCCCTGCCGCACGACTGGCTCACGTGGCGCCTGCGGGGCTTCGGCCCCACCGGCCGGTCGCCGCGTGGCCCGATGCTCGATGAGCTCGTGACCGACCGGTCAGACGCCTCGGGCACCGGGTACTGGAACCCCGACACCGGTGACTACGACCGCGACCTGCTCATCGCCGCGCTCGGGCACGACGCGGTGCTGCCGAGGGTGCTCGGGCCGGGCGAGAGCGTGCGCGACGCCGACGGCCGGCTGGTCGGCCCCGGCGCCGGCGACAACGCGGCGGCGGCGCTGGGCGCGGGTGCGCGCACCGGCGACGTGGTCGTCTCGATCGGCACGAGTGGGACGGTCTTCGCCGTGAGCGCCGAGCGCACGGTGGATGCCACCGGCACCGTGGCCGGGTTCGCCAGCGCCGACGGCGCGTTCCTGCCGCTGGTGGCGACCCTCAATGCCGCCCGCGTGCTCGAGGCGATCCGGCGGCTGCTCGGGGTGGATCACGCCGAGCTGTCCCGGCTCGCGCTCGCCGCGCCGCCGGGCGCCGCCGGCCTGCGGCTGGTGCCGTACTTCGAGGGGGAGCGCACCCCCAACCTCCCGGATGCCACGGCGTCGCTGACCGGCATGACCCTGGCATCCACCACGCGGGAGAACCTCGCCCGCGCCGCCGTGGAGGGGATGCTCGGCGGCCTCGCGGCGGGACTGGACGCGCTGCGCGGACTGGGCGTGCCGCTGGAGCGGGCCTTGCTCATCGGTGGCGGCGCGCAGTCCGAGGCGGTGCAGGCGATCGCGCCGCTGGTGTTCGGGATGCCGGTGGAGGTCCCCGAGCCCGGGGAGTACGTCGCCCTCGGCGCCGCCCGCCAGGCCGCCGCCCTCGTCGCGCCCCGCTAGCGGGCGAATTGGCACGGGCGGGTTCACAGCGCGCGCCTACACGACGGCCCTAGGGTCGAGGTCATGGCGAACCCCGCGGGCCAGGAGCATCTGTCACTGTCGACCCAGGACCTGCGCGACCTGCGCGACGACCTGCAGCGGTTCCTGCTGGAGTACCGGTTCGGGCTGCAGGAGGTCGAGACGAAGATCTCGATCCTGCGCGACGAATTCGCGAATATGCACGCGTACAACCCCATCGAGCACGTCACCAGCCGGGTGAAGTCGCCCGACAGCCTCGTCGAGAAGGTGGTGCGCAAGGGCATCGCCGCCGACTTCGACACCATCCGCGCGAACATCACCGACGTCGCCGGGGTGCGCATCACCTGCAGCTTCCGCGCCGACGCCTACCGTCTGTTCGACCTGCTCACCGCGCAGTCCGACATCACCGTGATCGCCGTGAAGGACTACATCGCCGAACCCAAACCCAACGGGTACCAGAGCCTGCACGCGATCGTCCAGGTGCCGGTGTACCTGTCCACCGGTCCGGTGCACGTGCCGGTGGAGATCCAGTTCCGCACCATCGCGATGGATTTCTGGGCCAGCCTCGAGCACAAGATCTACTACAAGTACGACCGGCAGGTGCCCGACTCGCTGCTGGCCGAACTGAAGGATGCCGCCGACTCGGCGGCCGCGCTGGACGAGCGGATGCAGCGCCTGCACCTCGAGCTGCACGGCCCCGGCCGCGGGCCGGTGGTCCGGCCGGTCTGAGCGGACCCGCTCGCGCCCGGGCAGAATGGGGCGCGTGGCGCACGAGGATCTCGACGTAGTGGCGGCGCAGCTGTACGCGTTGACGCCGGCGGAGTTCACCGCCGCCCGCAACGCCCGCGCCGCTGCGGCGTCGGGCGAGCTGGCCAAGGCTATCCGCGCACTGCGCAAACCGGTCGTGTCGGCCTACGCCGTCGACCTGCTGGTGGC
This sequence comes from Microbacterium sp. zg-YB36, assembly GCF_024623575.2. Classification (NCBI taxonomy): domain Bacteria; kingdom Bacillati; phylum Actinomycetota; class Actinomycetes; order Micrococcales; family Microbacteriaceae; genus Microbacterium; species Microbacterium sp. zg-YB36. The sequence continues at coordinate 51,712 of NZ_JANJFD020000010.1, read as the reverse complement.
GGAGGGACAGCTGGGCGAGGCGCTGGACCTCGCCGCGGCGTTGCGCGAGGCGCAGGACGACCTGGATGCCGCCGAGCTCACCCGCCTCAGCCGCGAACGGCGGGCGCTGGTCGCCGCGCTCGCGCGCCGAGCCGCGGGACTGGCGGGCGACCGCGGCGTCGCCGTCAGCGCCGCGGCGGCCCTCGAGATCGAGTCGACGATCGATGCCGCGGTGCGCGATGCCGCAGCCGCCGCCGCCGTGCTCACCGGGCGCCTGGTCAGGCCGCTGTCGGCCACGGGCGTTGACCCGGTCGACCTCGACGACGCCGTCGGCGGCACGATCCCCGGCGTCGCCGAGCGCCCCGCCCCGCCGCGCGACGACCTTGCCGAACGCCGTGCCCGCCGCGCCGCGGAGAAGGCGCTGCGGGAGGCGGAGCGGGAGGCATCCGAGGCCGAACGCCGGCTCGCCCGCGTCGAGGCGACGCTGACGAAGGCGCGCGAGCGTGCCGACCACCTGGCGGAGCGCGTCGAGGAGTTGCAGGCAGACCTCGAACGTGTGCAGGCGGATGCCGCCGCCGCCGACTCCGCCGTGGCGAGCGTGGAAGCCGAGCGAACGGATGCCGCGGAGGCCGCCCGCGCCGCCCGCCGCGGCGCCGACAGCGCGCAGCAGGCCGTCGAGAGCGTGACCGCGCGTGGCTAGGGTGTGGTCCGGGGAAGACGACGAACAGCAGGAGGAAGACGCATGAGCGTTGCGCTTTCGACCCTGTTCGCCGACGCCCGCTCCCGCCTGGCGGGGCTCTCCCGCGATCGGCTCGGGACGCACCTGCCCGGGCGGCGGGTGTTCGGCATCTCCCGCGCTGCGCGCATCGTGCCGGCCGGCGACGCCTGGCACCTGGGCGTGCTGCTGCTGACCGACGACGCGGTGCTGGCCACCGGCGACATCGTGCGGGCGCGGTGGGAGGTGCGACGCGGCTACACCGCGCAGTCGCAGCGCGAACGCGCCGAGCTCGAGGCGGCCGCCTTCCGCGGCGGCTTCACCGAGGGGGCGGTCGTGCACATCGGCTGGCGGATGCTCGACCTCGACGCGGTCGCACGGGGCGAGGCATCCGGCCCGCTCGCGCTGCAGGGCGACGTGCCCAGCGTGCGCTGGAGCGCAGCCGGCGGGTACCGCCCGCTCGAGGGCTATCTCGCCGAGCACATCGAGCTGCTGCGGCGCCCACCGCTGCGCTCGTCCTGATCGGGAACGGGGACTGTCCGCGCGTTTGTCAAGCGGCGTTTCGCGGTAACACGCGCCGACTAGTGTTGCCGAGGTGCAGACATGGCCTGGATCCGCTTATCCCCTCGGTGCGACCTTCGACGGTAATGGAACGAACTTCGCCATCTTCAGTGAGGGGGCCGAGCGCGTCGAATTGTGTCTGTTCGGCGACCGCGGCAAAGAGACGCGCGTCGAACTCGTGGACGTCGATGCGTTCGTGTGGCACGCGTACCTGCCCACCGTGCAGCCGGGTCAGCGCTACGGCTACCGCGTGCACGGCGAGTACGACCCGTCGTCCGGAAAGCGGTTCAACCCGAACAAGCTCCTGCTGGACCCGTACGCCAAGGCCGTCGACGGTGAGGTGACGTGGGGCCAGGAGGTGTTCGGGTACCCGTTCGGGGACCCCGACGGCCGCAACGACGAAGACTCGGCCGCAACGATGATGAAGGGCGTGGTGGTCAACCCGTTCTTCGACTGGTCGGGCGACCGTCAGCCGAAGACCCCCTACGCCGAGTCGGTCATCTACGAGGCGCATGTGAAGGGTCTCACCCAGCTGCACCCTGATATCCCGGAGGAGATCCGCGGCAGCTACAGCGCCATCGCGCACCCCGCGATCATCGAGCACTTGAAGAAGCTCGGCGTCACCGCGATCGAACTCATGCCGGTGCACCAGTTCGTCAACGACTCGACCCTGCAGGACAAGGGCCTGTCCAACTACTGGGGCTACAACACCATCGCGTTCTTCGCGCCGCAGAACACCTACTCCGCCTCCGGCGCTCATGGCCAGCAGGTGCAGGAGTTCAAGGGAATGGTGCGGGCACTGCACGCCGCCGGCATCGAAGTGATCCTCGACGTGGTCTACAACCACACCGCCGAGGGCAACCACCTGGGCCCGACCCTCTCGATGCGCGGCATCGACAACGAGGCGTACTACCGGCTCGAGGACGACGACAAGCGGTACTACACCGACTACACCGGCACCGGCAACAGCCTCAACGTCGGCAGCCCCCACACGCTGCAGCTGATCATGGATTCGCTGCGGTACTGGGTGCTGGAGATGCACGTCGACGGCTTCCGCTTCGACCTGGCGGCCACGCTCGCCCGCGAGTTCTACGACGTCGACCGGCTGGCGGCGTTCTTCGAGCTCGTCCAGCAGGATCCGGTGGTCTCGCAGGTCAAGCTCATCGCCGAACCGTGGGACATCGGCCCCGGCGGCTACCAGGTGGGCAACTTCCCGCCGCAGTGGACGGAGTGGAACGGCAAGTACCGCGACACGGTGCGCGACTTCTGGCGCGGCGAGCCGCAGGCCCTGGGTGAGTTCGCGTCCCGGGTCACCGGTTCGGCCGACCTGTACGAGCACTCCGGGCGCCGCCCGGTGGCATCCATCAACTTCGTCACCGCCCACGACGGCTTCACCCTCCGCGACCTGGTGTCGTACAACGAGAAGCACAACGACGCCAACGGTGAAGACGGCCGGGACGGCGAATCGCACAACCGCTCCTACAACTTCGGCGTCGAAGGCCCCACCGACGACCCCGAGGTCCTCACGCTCCGCGCCCGTCAGCAGCGCAACTTCATCGCGACGCTGCTGCTGAGCCAGGGCGTGCCCATGCTGCTGCACGGCGACGAGCTCGGCCGTACGCAGCGGGGCAACAACAACGGCTACGCGCAGGACAACGAACTGACCTGGGTGCACTGGGACGCCATCGATCAGCCGCTGGTGGAGTTCACCAGCGCCCTGGTGAGGTTGCGCCGCGAGCACCCTGCGTTCCGCCGCAGCCGGTTCTTCAACGGCCGCCCGGTGCGCCGCGCAGAGGGCGAGCCGGTGCCCGACATCGTGTGGATGCGCCCCGACGGCACCGCGATGCAGCCCGAGGACTGGGACTCCGGGTTCGGCCGCGCGATCGGCATGTTCCTCAACGGCGCCGGCATCAAGGAGCGCGACCGCCGCGGTGAGCCGATCAGCGACCGGCACTTCTTCGTGCTGTTCAACGCCGGCGACGAGACCGTCGACTTCCACATCCCCGACGTCGAGTTCAGCCCGCGCTGGGACGTACTCGTGGACACGGCGGGAACGATGGCCGACAGCGACCCCGTCGACCCCGGCGACGACATCGTCGTGCAGCCGAAGTCGCTGGTCGTACTGCGCGAGCACTCGCTCCCGGAGGTGGAGGCCGACCACTCGGTGTCAGCGTCGCTCGCGGCCAACACCGGCGTCATCGACGAGATCCCCAGCGCCGCGCCCAAGGGCGAGGTGGGCCGGTGACCGAGGCGCACCCCGCTTCGACCTACCGGCTGCAGATTCGACCCGCGTTCGACCTGGATGCCGCAGCAGAGCTCACCGGCTACCTGCGCGACCTCGGGGTCGACTGGGCGTACCTGTCGCCGCTGCTGAAGGCGACGCCCGGATCGGATCACGGCTACGACGTCGTCGATCCGACCCAGGTGGACCCCGCCCGCGGCGGCGCCGCGGGCCTGGACCGGTTCGCGGCCGCGGCGCGGGAAGCAGGTCTCGGCATCCTCGTCGACATCGTCCCCAACCACATGGGAATCTCGCAGCCTGCCGAGAACCCGTGGTGGTGGGATGTGCTGACCTACGGCCGGGGCAGCGCGCACGCCGACGCCTTCGACATCGACTGGGAGTACGGCGGCGGCCGGGTGCGGGTGCCGATCCTCGGCGCCGAACTGCCTGAGGTCCTCGCCGCCGGTGAGCTCGTCGTCGACGCGGATGCCGGACTCGTGCGCTATCACGATCACGCGCTTCCGCTGGCGCCCGGGTCGCTCGGCGACATCGACCCGGCCGACGTGGCCGCAGTGCTGGCGCGTCAGCACTGGGAACTGATGTTCTGGCGCCGGGAGGCGGCAGAGTTGAACTACCGCCGCTTCTTCGCCGTCACGACCCTCGCCGGGGTGCGGGTGGAGCAGCCCGCGGTGTTCGACCAGGCGCACGTCGAGATCCTCCGCTGGGTGCGTGACGGCCTCGTCGACGGCCTGCGGATCGACCACCCGGACGGTCTTGCCGATCCCGGCGGCTACCTCGACCGGCTGGCAGAGGCCACCGACGGGGTCTATGTGCTGGTGGAGAAGATCCTCGAGCACGCCGCGACCGACCACGCCGAGGCGCTGCCGGGCTGGTGGCAGACCGCCGGCACGACCGGCTACAACGCGATGGCCGAGGTCGACCGCGTGCTGATCGACCCCCAGGGCGAAGTGGGGTTGAACCGGATCGACCACGCACTGCGCGCCGAGACCGGGGTGGCGCCGCTGACCAGCTACGCCGACCTCGTGCACGATACGAAGCGGATGATCGCCGACACCATCCAGCAGGCTGAGATCGCCCGGCTGGTGCGGGTGCTGGCGGGGCTGGACAGCGGTATCGACGCGGACGATGCAGCCGTGACCGACGCGCTGGCCGAACTGCTGGCGAACTACCCGGTGTACCGCTCGTATCTGCCGGCCGGGGTGGAGCATCTCGAGCACGCCGTCGCCGAGACCGAACGCCGCCGCCCGGACCTGGCCCGGCTCGCGCGCGAGCTGGCCGCCCTGGTGCGCGAACCCGGCACCGAGCTGTCGCGCCGGTTCATGCAGACCACGGGACCGGTCATGGCCAAGGGCGTGGAGGACACCGCGTTTTACCGCATGACTCGCCTGGGAACCCTTACCGAGGTGGGCGGGGACCCGTCGGTGTTCGCGCTCGACGTCGAGGGGCTGCACACCGCGTTCGCGCGTCGGCAGGCGCACTGGCCGCGCGAGCTGACCTCGCTGTCGACGCACGACACCAAGCGCGGCGAGGACGTGCGCGCGCGCCTCGCGGTGCTCGCGGAGATCCCCGACCGCTGGGCCGAGGTGCTCGAGCGCCTTCGCGCGGTGGCATCCACCGGCCACGGTCCCTTCGACGCGCTGCTGTGGCAGGCGATCGTCGGCTCATGGCCGGCGACCCCCGAGCGCCTGCACGCGTACGCCGAGAAGGCCGCCCGCGAGGCGGCCGAGCGCACCGGCTGGTGGGATCCGGATGCCGCATTCGAGGAGCGCATGCACGCCGTGGTGGATGCCGCGTTCGCCCAGGCCCGACCGCTGGTCGAGGAGTTCGTCGCGGAGATCTCCGCCGCCGGCTGGTCCAACTCGCTCGCGGCGAAGCTCGTGCAGCTGACCGCCCCCGGCGTCCCCGACGTCTATCAGGGGTCGGAGCTGTGGGAGACGTCGCTGGTTGACCCCGACAATCGCCGCGCCGTCGACTTCGCCGAGCGCCGCGAGCTGCTGGGCCGCCTCGACGACGGCTGGGCGGCGCCGGTGGATGCCACCGGGGCTGCCAAGCTGCTGCTGGTCTCCCGCGCGCTGCGGCTGCGCCGCGACCGTCCCGAGCTGTTCGACCGGTACCGACCGGTCGAAGCGGTGGGTGCGGCATCCGCCCACGTCGTCGCGTTCGACCGCGGCGGCGCGATCACGGTGGCCACTCGTCTGCCCGTGGGGCTGCAGCGACGCGGCGGCTGGGACGACACCGCGGTGATGGTGCCCGCCGGCACCTGGCGTGACGCGCTGACCGGGCGTAGCGTCGCGGGCGGGACGGTCCCGTTGTCCTCGCTGTTGGCGACCTACCCCGTCGCGCTTTTGACCATGGGGAAAGGGGACGCGCGATGAGCGTGGAAGTGTGGGCACCGCGGGCGCAGCGAGTGCGGCTTCGCCGACCGGGGACCGACGACCTCGAGCTGGCAGTGCGCGACGGCGGCTGGTGGACCGTCGACGTCGACCTCGACGAGGGGGAGCGGTACGGCTTCGTGCTGGGCGAAAGCGAGGCGCTGCGGCCCGACCCGCGGTCGCGGCGACAGCCCGACGGCGTGCACGCGGCATCCGCTCATTTCGACCCCACGTCGTTCGAGTGGACCGACTCGGCATGGACCGGCCGCCAGCTGGCCGGCGGCCTGATCTACGAACTGCACATCGGCACCTTCACCCCCGAAGGCACCCTGGATGCCGCCATCGGGCGGCTGGACCACCTGGTGCAGCTCGGCGTCACCCACGTCGAGCTGCTGCCGGTCAACGGCTTCAACGGGGTGCACAACTGGGGCTACGATGGCGTGCTCTGGTACACCGTGCACGAGGCGTACGGCGGGCCCGTGGCCTACCAGCGGTTCGTGGATGCCGCGCATGCGGCGGGCCTGGCCGTGGTGCAGGACGTCGTGTACAACCACCTCGGCCCGTCCGGAAACTACCTGCCGGAGTTCGGGCCCTATCTGCGCGACGCGAGCCGCAACACGTGGGGCGACAGCCTGGACCTCGACCAGCAAGAGGTGCGCGAGTACATCCTGCGCAACGCCATGATGTGGCTGCAGGACTACCACGTCGACGGGCTGCGGTTGGATGCCGTCCACGCACTGCTCGACGACAGCCCCACCCACATCCTGCGCGAACTCGCCGAACGCGCCGACGCGCTGTCGGCGCACCTCGGCCGTCCGCTCACCCTCATCGCCGAGTCGGACATGAACGACCCGACGCTCATCCTGCCGCGGGAAGCGGCCGGCTACGGACTCAGCGCGCAGTGGAGCGACGACTGGCACCACGCGGTGCACGTCGCCCTCACCGGGGAGACCACGGGCTATTACGAGGACTTCGCCGCGATCGAGGCGCTGCCGAAGGTGTGGACGCGCGGGTTCTTCCACGACGGCACCTTCTCGTCGTTCCGCGAACGCGACCACGGGCATCCGATCCCCGCCGAGGTGCCGGCCTGGCGCCTGGTGACCTTCGCGCAGGACCACGACCAGATCGGCAACCGGGCCATCGGTGACCGGCTCTCGGCGACGCTGTCGCCCGAGCGCCTCGCCATCGCCGCGGTGCTCACCCTCACCGCCCCCGGCACCCCCATGCTGTTCATGGGTGAGGAGTGGGGAGCGACCACCCCGTGGCAGTTCTTCACCTCCCACCCGGAGGAGTGGCTGGCCAAGGCCACCGCGAAGGGGCGCACCGAGGAGTTCGCCAAGATGGGCTGGGACGAGTCGGTCGTGCCCGACCCGAACGACCCCGCCACGTTCGAGCGCTCGAAGCTGGACTGGTCGGAGATCGCCACGGATGAGGCGGCATCTGCCCCGCATCGCACGCTGCTGCAGTTGTACCGCGACCTCGCGCGGCTGCGCCGGGAACGGCCGGAACTGACCGATCCCGCCTTCGGTGCGCTGTCGGCCGATGCCGTGGAGATCGCCGGCGGCCGGCGCTTCCGGCTCGGTCGCGGCGCCCTCACGGTGCTGGTGAACCTGTCGCAGGAGCCCTGGCACGCCTCGGCGGGCCTGAATGACACGGTGCTGCTGGCGACGGATGCCGCGGCATCCGCCACGCCGGCCGACGGCATCCTCACCGTCGCTCCCGACAGTGCGGTGATCATCGGTCCGCCGCCGGCGTGACGCACCTGAACCTGTCAACCCCGTGCCCGGGCGGGGCGGTGCGCCTACCGTAGGAGGATGACCGACCGGAGCACCGCGGGGCGTCCCGCCGATCTCGTGCGCCAGATCGGCGTGATCAGCGCCATCAGTTTCATGCTGATCGCCGCGGTGGTCGGCGTCGGCGTGCTCGGCGGCACCCCCGTGCAGGATCTGCAGGACGGGGCGCTGGCCGCGGACGGGTCCTACCTGGCCCCGGGCAGCCAGGCGTTCTCGATCTGGACCGTCATCTACGTGCTGATGGTCGGCTACGCGGTGTGGCAGGCGCTGCCGTCGCAACGCGCCGACGGGCGACAGCGGCTGCTGGGCTGGTGGATCGCCGCGACGGCAGTGCTCAACGGCCTGTGGCTGGTCGCGGCGCAGTTCACCACCCTTCCGCTCACGGTGCTGGTCATCGTGCTGCTGCTGGCCACGCTCGGCTGGACCTACCACCTGGCGGTGCAGCGCCCCCCGCGCGGCGTGCGCCAGGCGCTGCTGACCGACCTCACCGTCGGCCTGCACCTGGGCTGGGTCGCGCTGGCCACTGTCGCCAACAGCTCGGCCTGGCTCACCCGCATCGTGCCGGCGGACTGGGCGGAGGCGGCAACCGCCTTCGGCATCGCCGTCATCGTCGTGGTCGCCCTCGTCGGCGTGGCCATCGCACTGGCCGGACGCGGCCGCATCGCGCCGGGGTTGGCGATGGGATGGGGGCTGGTCTGGATCGGGGTCGGTCGGTGGGTCGATCAGCCGGCCAGCGCGCCGATCGCGATCGCGGCGTGGATCGCGGCGGGCGTCGTGGTGATCGTGCCGATCATCGTCACGGCCGTGCGCTTCGCCAGCAACCGCAGCTGAGTCACTGGCCGAAGCGGCGCGCGAACGCGTGGAGCAGCCGGCTGGGCTCGGTCAGGGGTGCCGCAAGCACGCGCTGCGCGATGAGGTCGTAGTCCCGGGCATCGAAGTAGCCATCGTCCCGGTAGATCGCCATGCGTTCGGTGAAGGCCGCTCCGGTGGGTTCGGGGTGGAACTGCGTGGCATAGAGGTTCTCGCCCACGCGGTACGCCTGCACCGGACAGGCGTCGTTCGTCGCGAGCAGCGTCGCCCCCGGCGGCGGCGTGCCGGCACCCTCCTTGTGTGCGGTGAGGGCGGTGAAGCGGTTCGCCAGTGCGCCGAAGAGCGGATCGTGGGCGGCGGCCTCGGTGAGGGTGACCGTCGTGGGGCCGGTGTCCTCCGGGAAGCCGCGGGTCACTTCGCCGCCGAGCATGCGGGTGACGATCCCGACGCCGTAGCAGGTGAACATCCCCGCCGTCTCGCCGGCCGCGGCGCGGGCGGCGAGACGCTCGATCTCCGCCTCGACACGACGCTGCACGTCTGTCTTGGTGGACTCGGGGTCGGTGACGTTGAACGGGCTGCCGCCGACGACGAACCCGGAGTACCGCTCGAACACGTCGTCGGGGAGCGCCTCGCGCACCAGATTCAGCTGGGCCAGGTCGCCCTGTCGCATCGCTGCGCGGAAGGATTCGTACTCGCCCGCGGCGGCGCCCGCCTGCGGTCGCACACACACATAGGCCAGGGGACGCATGCCGCGATTCTATTGCCGCGCTCCGCGCGATCGGCTGGGAGTCGCCGGACGCGTTGGCCGGGGCATCCGAACGCACCGGCATCGTCGATGACCCGTCGTTTCACATGGGACTGGTGTCTGGGGGACACGGTCCCCGGAGCCGGCGGTTCAGCCGCGGGAGGACTGCGAGGTGCGGCCCCGGACGATGCCGACGAACGCCTCGACGAGCGGGGTGGTCGCCTGCACCGGCCACGCCAGCGCGACCGGTGAGAGCGGGCCGTCGCGCAGCGGACGGTGGGCGACGTCGCGACGCTGATGCAGCCGGGCCAGCGACATCGGCACGATCACGACACCCACGCCGGCACCGACCGTCTCGATCGCCTGCTCGGTGTTCTCGGGTGGGGCGAAGCTCGGGGCGACCGCGCGCGGCACCTCCAGGTGCAGGACGTCGTCGCGGGGGGTGATCACGATCTCACCCGCCAGGTCGTCGAGGGTGAGCTCGTCGGCGGCGGTGAGGTGCGACTCCGCCCCGCAGACCACGACGGGGACCTCGTCGTACAGCGGGATGACGTGCAGCCCTTCGGCGTCGATCGGGCGACGCACCAGTGCAGCGTCGACGGATGCCGACATGAGCGCGTCGCGCTGCTCGGCGACCTGCAGCGGTACGAGGATCAGCGGATTGTGCGGCATGCGCTGCTGCCAGAGGTCGATCCACTTGCCCGGCGTTGCACCGGGGATGACGCCGAGGCGGAACGGACCCGGAGCCACGCGCGGCGGCTCGGGCGCGGGGGCAGGACGCGCCGGTCGTCGCGCCGGTTTCGCCGGAGCGGGCCGCCTGCTCTGGTGGTGCGGGTCCCGGCCGGGTCGGGGAGTGCCGCTGCGTGCCATCCCCCGAGCGTAACCCGCCCGCATCGGCGGCACGCGGTCGAAGGGCCACAGGACCCTGCGGTGAGGGCGCTACGCGGCCAGGCGCAGTCCGCGGCGGTCGGTGGCGACTCGCTCGCCATCGGCGACGATCTCACCGTCGCCGATGAGGGATCCCCGCTCGATGCGCGCGCGGGCGCCCACGGACGTGCGGATGCCGATCTTCGCACCGGCGCCGATCGCAGCTCCGGAGCCCACGTGGGCAAGCTCGGCGATCTCGACATTGGGACCGATGACGGCGTCCGGTTCGATCCACGCACCGCGACGGATGCGCACGCCGGCGGCGACTTCCGCGCCTGGTTCGACGTAGGCGCCCGCTTCCACGAGTGCACTGGCGTGCACCTTCGCGCCGTGCGCGATCAGACCACGGCCGTTGACGTGCTTGCGGTAGCGCAGCGTCTCGCCTCGGTCGTTCTCGATGTCGACGTAGTTCTTTCCCACAGTCACCTCCTGGGCACCTTTCGGTGCCGAATCAATGACAACGCAGCCCTCTGGGGATTCATTCCCGCCCCTCAGCGCCTGCGAGGATGGATCAGTGACAGAGACCGGACCCTCGCTCGTCTTCGACAAGAAGGCCACCGAGCACAGCGTTGCCGAGGATGTACTCGGCATGCTCAGCGGGACCTTCGCGGCCTCTTTCGGGCTGTATCTGCTGAACGCATCGGAGGCGGTCACCGGCGGCACGGCGGGGCTGTCGCTGCTGCTGGGCTTTGCCACCGGCTGGCCGTTCTGGCTGCTGTTCGCCGTCATCAACGTGCCGTTCGCGGTGCTGGCGGTGTGGAAGCGGGGCTGGGCGTTCACGGCCCGCACAGTGATCGCGATCGGTCTGGTGTCGTCGTTCTCGGTCGTCCACGAGCGGCTGTTCACGATCGAGTACCTCGATCCCGTCTACGGCGCCCTCGCCGGGAACCTCATGGCCGGCATCGGCCTGCTCATCGTGTTCCGCCACGGCGGGAGCCTGGGCGGGTTCAACGTCATCGCGCTGATCCTGCAGGATGCCACCGGGTTCCGCGCCGGCTGGACGCTGATGATCTTCGATCTGCTGGTCGTGGTCGCGGGGCTGCTGGTGGTGCCCTGGCCGAACGTCGTGCTCAGCGCTCTCGGCGCCGTGCTGCTGAACCTCGTGCTGGCGCTCAATCACCGCCCTGGTCGGTACATCGGGCGTTGACCCGGCCGCTAAGGTGGCGTTGCGGTGAGGATGCCGTCCGAAACGGAGCGGGCATGGATGTGGACCTCACTCGGCTGCGGTATTTCGTCGCGGTCGCTGAGGAGCTGCACTTCGCCCGCGCGGCCGAGCGCCTGCGGATCAGCCCCTCGCCGCTGAGCCGGCAGATCAAGCTGCTGGAATCGCAATTCGGCGCGGAGCTGTTCGAGCGGAACTACCACGAGGTCCGGCTGACCGCCCTTGGCCGCACCCTGCTGCCGCACGCCCGCGCCATGCTCGAGGCCGTCGAGGCATTCCGGTCCGCCGCGGCGAAGGCCACAGACGAGCGCCTCGAGGGCACCGAGGGCACTGTGGCTGCGCCGGCCCGCGATGCCGGCCGCTACCGCTGACAGTTCGGGCACCAGAAGACGTTGCGCTGCGCCGTGGGGCGCGCACCGAGCGACGCGGCCTGCACGAGCGCGCCGCACCGACGGCAGGGTTTGGCTTCCCGGCCGTAGACCCACATCCCCCGCCCGGGACGCGCGTCGCCGGTGAAGACGCGGCGCGAGCGGTCCCGGTTTGCGCGGATCATGCGTGCCGCGGTGTCGATGAGGCCGGTCGCGTCGACGGCGGTGCCGGGGGTGGTGGGCAGGATGCCGCGGACGAACAGCACCTCGTTGGCATAGACGTTGCCCAGACCCGCGACGTTGCGCTGATCCAGCAGCGCCACGTGCGCCGGGCGGTCGTCGGCCGCCACGCGCCGCGCCGCTTCGGCCGGGTCCCAGTCGCCGGCGAGCGGGTCGGGTCCGAGGTGGCCCACGATGCGCTCCTCATCGGCGGTGGGCAGCACCTCGACCATCGCGAGGTCGAAGCCGACGGCATCCGCCCGTTCGTTGCCGACGATCGCCCGTGCGGTGTGGCCGGGGCGCTGCCACCGGCCGCCGGCGGGGTACACGTGCCACTCGCCTTCCATCTTCAGGTGCGAATGCAGCGTTGCACCGCCCGCGCGCAGCAGCAGGTGCTTGCCGCGCGGCACGACCTCGCTCACCGTCTCCCCGCGCAGGTCCACGGTGGCGCTGCCGGGCACGCGGATGTCGAAGCGGGTGATCTCGCGGCCGGCGAGCGCCTCGTGCAGGCGCTGCGCGGTGCGGAACACGGTGTCGCCCTCAGGCATCCGCCGCCGCTCCCTGCCGGTAGCCGGCGGCTGCGGTGACCTTGCGCAGCGTGAGCCCGCGGGTGGCCTCGACGAAGCCGGCTTCGCGCAGGGCCCGGCCGACGGCCGTGCCGTACACGAACTCGCCGTTGACCTGCTCGATCGTGAGGGTGTCCAGCCGCCGCGTGCGGGAGGTGGCTGCGAGGTCGGCGGCGGCGGCGGCGAGCTGCGCTTCGTCGTCGGTGAACGCCAGCGCCGACCGGCCACCGCGCTCCAGGTACAGCGTCAGCGCGCCGTCGACGAGCACGACCAGGCCGCCGGCCTTGCGGCCGGGGCGGTGGGTGACGCCCTCCAGCGCCGGCCAGGCCAGCGCCGCACCGTAGGGGTTGGCGGGGTCTGTCGCGGCGAGGGTGACGGTCGTGAGGGGAGCAGGGTCGGAGAGGCCGGCGAACTCCCGCAACCGGTCGACGGTTGCCGACGCGGCGAACTGCGCCGCCCCGAGCTTCTCGATGACGTAGCCCCGGCGGCAGTGGCCGGCTTCTTCGAAGCCGGCAAGGATGCGGTAGGTCTGCGCGAAGCCACCCGGCACGCCCTCGGCCTGCACGCTGCCGCGCGTGACGACGCCGTAGCGGTCCAGCAGCAGGCTCGCCGTCGCCGTCGCGCGCGAGGAGGCGTCGGGCTCTGGCGCCGGCAGCAGCGACCACCGGCCGCCCAGTGCGGGGGGACGCGGCGGTGTGGCACCGGGGCGGGGGATGGCCATGCCGCGGTACAGCCGCGCCCGCGGGGTGCGCCGTGCGGTGCGGTGGGCCTGCGACCCGCCGGCGAGGAGCGTCCGCACCGGGGCGAACGTGTCGTTGGTGACCCGGCCCTGCCAGGTGAGGTTCCACAGCGCCTCGATGACGGACTGCTCGGTCTCGGCATCCGTCAGCTGGCGCAGCTGCGAAGCGAAGTAGGCGCCGCCGCCGGTCAGCGCGGCGACGATGCGCGCCTCGACGGAGTGGGGTGCCGCATCGGGATCGCCCTCGCGGGCCTCGGCGATGTCGTCGTCGGGCGGCAGCAGGGTCAGCGGGGCGGTGTCGGCGACGTGCAGCGCGATCCAGCCGTCCCGGCCGGGCAGCGACCCGTGGCCGGACCAGAGGATCTCGCCGGTCGCGGTGAGTTCGTCCAGCATGCCGGGTACGTAGTCGCGCACGCGGGAGGGCAGCACCAGCGACTCCCAAGCACTGGCTGGGATCGGCACACCGGCGAGCTGTTCGACCACCGCGACGACCCCGTCGATGCCGTCCAGTGGCCGGGTGACGTGCTGCCACACCGGCAGGAACCGCGCGTACGCCTCGGGGGAGACCGGCTCCACGCTGCCGCGGATGGCGGCCAGCGACCGCATGCGCAGGCGTCGCAGCACCTCGGTGTCGCACCAGTCGCCCTCGTCGGCCGGGTGGCCGTCGCCGTTGCCGCGCGGCGCCTCCGGCAGGAAGAAGCCGCTCGTCACCCGCCCCTGCGATTCCAGCCGCTGCAGCGCTTGCCGCGCGACGGCCATGCCCAGGCCGAGCCGGCTGGCGACCTCCGACGCGCGGAACGGGCCGTGCGTGCGCGCATGCCGGGCCACGAGGTCGGCCAGTGGGTCGGCGACGGGTTCCAGGAACGCCGTGGGAAGGCCCACCGGCAGGGCGGTGCCGAGGGCGTCGCGCAGCCGCGCGGCGTCCTCGATCGCCGCCACGCGCTCGGTGCCGGCGATCGACACGCGGATCGCGCGCCGGGTCTGCACGAGCGCATCCAGGTGCGCCGTCGCCTCGGTGAGGGCGTCGGTCTCGGCGTCGAGGCGGTCGGCCACCTCGGCGGCATCCAATGGACCGAGCAGTCGCAGCAGGTCGGCGACACCCTCCACGCCGCGGGCCCGCCGCTCCGGGTCCAGCCGCTGCACTTCGCGCTCGAACTGCGCGATCACGTCGGGGTCGAGGAGCTCCCGCATCTCGACTTTGCCCAGCAGCTCCGCCAGCAGCGCCGGGTCCACCGACAGGGCGGCGGCCCGGCGCTCCGCCAGCGGCGAGTCGCCTTCGTACATGAACGCACCGACGTAGCCGAACAGCAGATCCCGGGCGAACGGGGACGGCTGGGAGGTGTCGGTTTCGACCAGCCGGATGCGGCGGTCACCGATCGAGCGGGCGATGCGCAGCAGTGCGGGCAGGTCATAGACGTCCTGCAGCACCTCGCGGAGGGTCTCCAGGATGATCGGGAAGGTCGGATGCCGGCGGGCGACTTCCAGCAGCTGCGCCGAGCGCTGTCGCTGCTGCCACAGTGGCGCGCGCTTGTTGGGGTTCAGCCGGGGCAGCAGCAGCGCCCGGGCAGCGCACTCGCGGAACCGGGAGGCGAACAGGGCAGAGCCCCCCACCTCTTCGGTGACGATCTGCTCCAGCTCGTCGGCGTCGAAGACGAACAGGTCGGCGCCGGGTGGCTCCGCCGCGGCATCCGGAACCCGGGCGATGATGCCGTCGTCGCTGGCGACAGCGGCACCGTCGACGCCCAGGCGCTCCCGGATGCGGGCGTTGACGGCCAGCGCCCACGGTGCGTGCACATGCATGCCGTACGGGGAATGCAAGATGATCCGCCAGTCGCCGACCTCATCGCGGCTGCGTTCCACGGTGAGGGTGCGGTCGGTCGGCAGGCTTCCGGTGGCCTCGCGCTGCTCGGCGAGGTAGCCCAGCAGGTTGGCGATCGCGTTGTCGTCGAGGCCGGATTCCGTCAGGCGCGCCACGGCCTTCTCATGCGGCGCCGCCGAGACCTCCCGGGAGAACTTGCCCAGCGCTTCGCCCAGTTCGGCGGGTCGGCCCAGGCCATCGCCGTGCCAGAACGGCAGCTTGCCCGGTTGACCGAACGCGGGCACGACGTTGACCCGGTCATGGGTGATCTCCACGATGCGCCAGCTGGTGGTGCCGAGGGTGAACACGTCGTTCACGCGCGACTCGTAGACCATCTCCTCGTCCAGCTCGCCGACGCGGGCGTTGCGGGTCTCGCCGGCGACGAACACGCCGAAGAGCCCCCGGTCCGGGATGGTGCCGCCGCTGGTGACGGCGATGCGCTGCGCGCCGGGGCGGCCGGTCAGCGTGCCCTGGTCGCGATCCCACACGATGCGGGGGCGCAGCTCCGCGAATTCGTCCGACGGAAAGCGGCCGGCGAGCAGATCGAGGGTCGCCTCGTACGCCGAACGCGGCAGCGTGCGAAACGGCGCACTGCGGCGCACGGTCTCGAACCAGCCCTCCACGTCGATCGCCCCGGTGGCGCAGGCGGCGACGGTCTGCTGCGCGAGGATGTCGAGCGGGTTCTGCGGCACCGCGATCGCCTCGATCTGGCCGGCGAGCATGCGCTCGGTGACCACGGCGGTGTGGAGCACATCGCCGCGGTGCTTGGGGAACAGGGCGGCGCGACTGACCTCGCCGACCTGGTGCCCGGCGCGCCCGACGCGCTGCAGCCCGGAGGCGGCCGACGGCGGCGCCTCCACCTGGATGACGAGGTCCACCGCCCCCATGTCGATGCCGAGCTCGAGCGAACTGGTCGCCACGACGCAGCGCAGGATGCCTGATTTGAGTTCGTCCTCGACCTGGGCGCGCTGCTCCTTGGACACCGAGCCGTGGTGGGCCTTGGCCAGCACGGGCGCGGCGCCTGCTGTCGCGCCCGCCTGCGCCATCACGGCCGCGGGAACTGTGGGGTTGGGCAGGTCCAGCCCGAGGCGCTCGGTGTAGATCTCGTTCAGTCGGCCGGTGAGCCGCTCCGCGAGGCGCCGGGAGTTGGAGAAGACGATTGTGGAGCGGTGCGCGAGGATGCGGTCGACGATCGCCTCCTCCACGTGCGGCCACACCGATCCGGTCACTTCGGTCGAGCCTGCGCCCGGGGTTCCGCCGCGCTTGTCGCCGGCGAACCAGTCGGTGTCCTCGCCGCCGGCGGCGTCCGTCTGGTCGGGAGTGCCGGGCGGGGGCGGCGGGTTGAGCATGTCGTCCACGGGGACCACGACCGACAGGTCGAACGCCTTCGTCGCTCGCGGCGCGACGATCTCCACGGGTGCGGCGCCGCCGAGGAAGCGGGCCACCTCGTCGATCGGGCGGACGGTGGCCGACAGGCCGATGCGCTGCGCGGGCGCGAGGCTCGCGGCATCCTCGGCGTGCTCCTGGCGGAGGGCCTCGAGCCGCTCCAGGCTGACGGCCAGGTGCGCGCCGCGTTTGGTGGCCGCGACGGCGTGGACCTCGTCGACGATCACCGTGTGGACGTTGCGGAGGGTCAGCCCGGCTTGGCTGGTGAGCATGAGGTAGAGCGACTCGGGGGTCGTGATGAGGATGTCGGGTGGGTCGGCCACGAGCTTGCGGCGGTCGCCGGAGGGGGTGTCGCCGGAGCGGACGCCGACGGTCACATCGGGCACGGTGATCCCCAGCCGCCGCGCGGATTGGCCGATCCCCACCAGCGGGGAGCGGAGGTTGCGCTCGACGTCGACGCCGAGCGCCTTCAGCGGCGAGATGTACAGGACGCTGGTGCCGGGGTTCGGCTCGCGGCGGCGGCTACTACGCGGCTTGGTGGCTGTGGCATCCGCCGGACGCTTCTCGTGGAAGATGCGGTCGATCGCCCACAGGAACGCCGACAGCGTCTTGCCCGACCCGGTGGGCGCCACCACGAGGGCGTGCTTGCCGTGCGAGATGGCCTCCCACGCGCCGATCTGGGCGTTCGTCGGCTCGGGGAAGGCGCCGCGAAACCAGTCCTGCGTGGCAGGACCGAATCGCTCGAGCACGTCGCTCATCCCTCCATCTTCGACCAGGCCGCCGACAATCGGGCGGGTCTTGACGCGGGGCATCCGTCCCCCGCGCCTCCCTCGCTCTCCCCACGTGCCGGGGAGGGGGCGGATGCCGCGGCATCCGACTCTGGCCTTTCGCCCACCGGACCGCTAGCCTGGAGGATCTTTGCCAAGTGGGGGAAGGGCATCATGCCGAACCAGCAAGACACCGTGTGGATGACCGCTGCCGCGCTCGCCGCGCTGCAGGCCGAACTCGACGAACTGAACCTGCGCGCCGAGGGCGACGCCGCCCAGGCGCGCCAGGTGGCGTTGCGCAGCCTGATCCGCCGGGCCGAGGTCGGCACCAAGCCCGACGACGGTCTGGTGGAACCGGGCATGACCGTGACCGTGCGCTTCGCGCGCGACGGCTCCGAGGAGACGTTCCTGCTGGGCAGCCGCGAGCTGGTGCGGCAGGGCGGCGAGGTCGACCTCGACGTCTACTCGCCGTCGTCACCGCTGGGCGCGGCGATCACGGGTCGCTCGGTGGGCGACACCGTGACCTATGCCGCACCCAACGGCGCGACGATCGAGGTCACCGTGATTGCGGCGGTGCCGTTCGGCTGATGCCCTAGCAGCGCGTCGACCAGTTCGTCGACCGTGTCCAGGTCGACGTTGTTGGTCGGCTCGTCGAGGCCGTCACACCGGCGTCGGGTCGTCCAGGCGCTTGCGCAGGAACACCGCGATGTCATCGAGTTCCTGCTGCGAGACGCTGTGCGTGAGCCCGGTGTAGACGCGACCGCTGAGGTCGACGTGATCGGGCAGCCACTGCACGGTGTGGTCGACCAGCTCGGTGGGGATGACGTCGTCGCGCGTGCCCCGCCCCCAGAACACCGGCGGCCGCCGCTCGGCCAGCCGTTCGTCGCCGGGGAGCTCGCCCGGCGTCACGTAGCCGCTGAGGTTCACCGCGAACGCGAACAGTTCGGGGCGCAGGCGCAGCGCCTGCAGCGCGACGGCGCCGCCCTGCGAGAAGCCGAGCAGACCGATGGATGCCGCATCGCTCGCGGCATCCACCCACTGCACGACGCGCGAGGCGGCGGTGGTGACGTCGTCGGGGCGGCGATCCTCGAGCCCCTCGATCGGGTACCAGCAGTACCCGGGCGTCGGGAACGGTGGTGACAGCGGCGCACGCACCGCCGCCACGACGTACTCCTCGGGGAGCTGCGGCGTGAGGGCGAACAGGTCGTTCTCGTCGGAACCGTAGCCGTGCAGCAGCACCAGCAGCGGCCTGCCGCCTCGCTCGGCGGGCGGGGTGGACCAGCGCACGGGGACCGGATCGATGAGCGGGATGGCGACCATGCCCCCATCCTGGCAGGACGGGCGGACACGGGGTTGGTATACATGGAGCATGGCCGTCCGCACCCCTGACCCCGACCCCGACGACCGCGACGACGACGGCACGCCGCGCGATCCACTCGGTGGGGGCGATCCGTACGGCCGTCCCGGCCGCCCGCGGGGCGACGGCATGTTCGGTTCGCCGTCGCCGGCTTCGTCGCAGAACCCGGGGTGGCTCAGCGACATCGAGCTGGCCGAGGCCCGCCGCCGGCTGCCGATGCTCTACGTCGAAGCGGTTCCGGTGCGCACCGACGGCGTGGGCGCGGTGACACAGGTCGGCATCCTGCTGCGGGCGACCCCGCTGGGGGAGATGACCCGCACGATCGTGTCGGGTCGCGTCCGCTACGGCGAGACGGTGCGCGATGCGCTGTTCCGGCACGTCGAGAACGACCTCGGTCCCATGGCGTTCCCCCTGCTGCCGCCGCAGCCGGTGCCGTTCACGGTGGCGGAATACTTCCCGATGCCGGGGTTGACGGCGTTCCACGACGACCGGCAGCACGCGGTGTCGCTGGCGTTCGTGGTGCCGGTGTCGGGCACCTGCGAGCCGCGTCAGGACGCGTTGGAAGTGACCTGGATGACGCCGGAGGAGGCGGCCACCGATGCCGTCGCCGCCGAGATGGAGGGCGGCCGCGGCACCCTCGTGCGCCTCGCGCTGGCATCCGTCGGCGCGCTGCGCTGACACCGCGCGGCACCCGTCGCCCCTCGCCGAGAAACCACTCTTCGGATCAGAAACCACGCGATGCGGTGTTTCTCATCCGAAACGTGGTTTCTCGCCCAGCCCGCTCGCCGGCGACCCACGACGAGGGCCGCGGTGTATGCCTTGATCATGCGCTCAACGTATCGACTTGAGCGCGATGGGTGCATCGCGATCCATCCACTGGGACGCCGGCCCGCGCAGCCGGGCTCGTCGAATCGCCCGGCGGGTCAACTCGCGAGTCCTTGCCTCGCAGGCTGAAATACTCGTCGAGCGCCCCCTGGCTGAGAAGGAGTGTTCAACGTGCCCGTGAGCTTCCATGAGGCAGCCGCTGCTGAGATGGATCCCATCATCTTGTATTCGGTTCTGAAGCTCCGAGTCGACGTGTTCGTCGTCGAGCAGCGTGCCGCATATGACGACCTCGATGGCAGGGACGTTGAGCCGGCCGCTCGCTTGCACTGGGCAGAGGAGGACGGCAGCGTCCTTGCCACGCTGCGAGTTCTGGCAGATGCGGACGGCTGGCGTATCGGACGTGTCGCCACCGCCGTGGCGGCCCGCGGTCGCGGCCTTGCCGCAGAACTGATGCGGCGCGCGATTGCCGGACGCGCCGGACAGGTCATCGTCCTGGATGGGCAGCTCCAACTCGAACGCTGGTACCAGCGCTTCGGGTTCACCCGCTCTGGAGAGATCTTCGTCGAGGATGGCATTCCCCACGTCCCGATGACGCGAGCCGCTGCGAAATAGCGAGCGCAATAGCGAGCGCCGGGCCGGAGTCGCCCCGACTCAGCCGCGCGTCAGGCGCGACAGTTCCGCGACGAAGGCATCGACGTCGGCGGGCTCGGTGTCGAACGAGCACATCCAGCGCACCTCGGCCCGGGCGGCATCCCAGTCGTAGAAGCGGAAGCTCTCCCGGAGCGCATCGGCCACGCCGGCCGGCAGCGTCGCGAAGACGCCGTTGACCTGGGTGGGCTGGGTGAATTCCACGCCGCGGATGGACCCGTCGGCGATCCCCGCCTCGACCTCCGCGCGCAGCCGCCGGGCCATCGCGTTGGAGTGCCGCGCGTTGCGCAGCCACAGGTCGCCTTCCAGCAGCGCGATCAGCTGAGCCGAGATGAAGCGCATCTTCGATGACAGCTGCATGTTGGTCTTGCGCAGGAATTTCAGCCCTTCGGATGCCGCGGGGTTCAGCACCACGACGGCCTCGCCGATCATCGCGCCGTTCTTGGTGCCGCCGAAGCTGAGCACGTCCACGCCGACATCGCGCGTGAAGGCGCGCAGCGGCAGGTCCAGCGCCGCGGCGGCATTCGCGATGCGCGCACCGTCCAGGTGCAGCCCCATGCCGCGCTCGTGCGCGTGGTCGGCCAGCGCCCGGATCTCGTCGGGGGTGTACAGGGTGCCGAGCTCGGTCGACTGGGTGATCGATACCACCAGCGGCTGCGCGCGGTGCTCGTCGCCCCAGCCCCACGCCTCACGGTCGACCAACTCCGGGGTCAGCTTGCCGTCATCGGTGGGCACCCCGAGGATCTTGATGCCGGCGACCCGTTCGGGTGCCCCGCCCTCGTCGACGTTGATGTGAGCGGTGGTGGCGGCGATCACCGCACCCCAGCGGGGGAGCATCGACTGCAGTCCGGTGACGTTCGCGCCGGTGCCGTTGAACACCGGGAACGCCTCGACGCCCTCGCCGAAGTGCTGCACGAACACCTCGTGCAGCCGTGCGGTGTAGGCATCCTCGCCATAGGCGATCTGGTGGCCGCCGCCGGCGGCCCCGATAGCGGCGAGCACCTCGGGGTGCACGCCGGAGTAGTTGTCGCTGGCGAAGCCGCGGACGGCGATGTCGTGGAGGGTGGTCACGGGGATTCAGCCTAGTCAGGTTGCCCGCGACCCCTGGTGAGTGTCCGCCCCGCTGGGTACCCTCGCCTGCATGACCGAGGGCGCGCCCGCCGGGGAGGCGGTCGGACCCGAGCGGCTCGCGCCGCCCGGCGGCATGCGCACGTTCCTGCAGGTTCTCGTCAACACCGCCGTGGCGAACATCACCACGAGCTTCCTGTGGTTCGCGCTGACGTTCTGGGCGTATCTGGAGACCCGGTCGGTGCTGGCCACCGGCATCATCGGCGGCGCGTACATGCTGTTCGTCGCGGTGTTCTCCATCCCGTTCGGCACCCTCGTCGACCGGCACCGCAAGCACCGCGCCATGGTGGGGTCGAGCCTGGTGTCCCTCGCGGCGTTCATCGTCGCCGGCATCCTGTACCTGCTGTTCCCCGAGTCCGACCTCATCGATCTCGGGCAGCCCTGGTTCTGGCTGTTCGCCGGCATCATCCTGTTCGGCGGCGTGATCGAGAACATGCGCAACATCGCGCTGTCAACGACGGTGACGCTGCTGGTGCCCACCGAGCGGCACGCGAATGCGAACGGCATGGTCGGCGCCGTGCAGGGGATCGCGTTCGTCGTCACGAGCGTCTTCTCGGGGCTCGCGATCGGCCTGCTGGGGATGGGGTGGACGATCGTCATCGCGATCGCGTTCACCGCGGCGGCGCTGGTGCACCTGGTGTTCCTGCGCATCCCCGAGACCGAGCCCGCCCACGTAGAGGGTCACATCGCGAAGGTCGACATCCGCGGCAGCATCGCCGCGATCGCGGTGGTGCCGGGGCTGTTCGCCCTCATCGTCTTCTCGACGTTCAACAACCTCATCGGCGGCGTCTACATGGCGCTCATGGACCCGTACGGCCTGACGCTGTTCCCGGTCGAGATCTGGGGCATCGTGCTCGGGGTCACGGCGATCGGATTCATCCTCGGTGGCATCGTCATCGCCGCGCGAGGGCTCGGCCGCAATCCGGTGCGCACGATTCTGTTCGCGGTCATCGCGATGGGCGTGCTCGGCGCCGCGTTCACGATCCGCGACTGGTGGTGGCTCTATGCCCTCGGCATCCTGCTCTACATGACACTCATCCCCGTCGTCGAGGCTGCCGAGCAGACCGTCATCCAGAAGGTCGTGCCGTTCCGGCGGCAGGGGCGTGTGTTCGGGTTCGCGATGGCCTTCGAGTCGGCGGCCGCTCCCGTGACGGCGTTCGTGATCGCGCCGATCGCGCAGTTCTGGGTGATCCCCTACATGGAATCGGATGCCGGAACGAGCACGTGGGGCTGGCTCCTCGGCGAAGGGCAGGGGCGCGGCATCGCGCTGGTGTTCGTGTTCGCCGGGCTCCTCATGGTCGTCGCCGCGCTGCTGGCGTTCACCACCCGGTCGTACCGGCGACTGTCGCAGTACTACGCCGGCGAAACCGAGTCGGTGCCGGCCGCCGACGTGCCCGACCCCGCCGACGCCCCTCGTTGAGCGGGGACGTCGGCGGGTCGGCGTCGGTTCAGTCCGCGCCGCGGATGCCGGAGGTCGAGGCGATGACGTCGCGCATCTTCTTCTCGAGCGCCTCGTAGAACATCGACAGCGGGAACTCGTCATCCAGCACCGCGTCGGTGTAGCCCTTCGGCGGCCCCGCGAGCACCTCGCGCGGCAGTCCCTGCGCCCACGCCGATGCCGGGTGCGGCGTCAGCACGCCCCGCACGAGCTCGTAGGCGGCGAGCCAGTGCGCGAGCTTGGGCCGGTCGATCGACTGCCAGTACAGCTCGTCGATCGCCGTGCCCAGGGTCACGACCGCCGCCGGCACGTCGTCCCAGTCGAACGCGAGCGCGGTGTCGGTCCAGTGCAGCACGCCGCGCTGATGCAGCCACGCGAACAGCAGCTGCCCGCCCAGCCCGTCGTAGTTGCGCACGCGGCTGCCGGTGATGGCGAACCGGAAGATCCGGTCGAAGATCACCGCGTACTGCACGAGGCCCGCCTGATCGAGCGTCTCCGCCTCGGCGGCGGAGAGGTGCTCACCGGCATCCACCCGCGCCTGCAGCTCGCGCTGGATCGTGACGCACTCGCGGAACGCCGTCAGGTCGCACCGCAGCTCCTCGAGCGAGTAGAGGAAATACGGCATCCGCTGCTTGATCATGAACGGATCGAACGGCAGGTCGCCGCGCATATGGGTGCGGTCGTGGATGAGATCCCACATCACGAAGGTCTTCTCCGCCAGCTGCTGATCGTGCAGCAGCCGGGCGGCATCGACCGGAAGGTCGAGCTTGGTGATGTCGGATGCCGCGCGCACGACCCGCCGGTAGCGTGCCGCTTCCCGGTCCTGGAAGATCGCCCCCCACGTGAACGAGGGGATTTCGCGCATCGCGACCGTCTCGGGGAACAGTACCGCCGAGTTGGTGTCGTACCCGGGGGTGAAGTCCACGAGGCGCAGCGAGACGAACAGGCCGTTGGTGTACCGCGTCTCCAGCTCGGCGATGAACTCCGGCCAGATCACCTCCACCAGCACCGCTTCGACGAAACGGCTGCGCGAGCCGTTCTGCGTGTACATCGGGAAGATCACCAGGTGACGGATGCCGTCCACTCGCTGCCGCTGCGGCTGGAACGCCACGAGCGAGGCGAGGAAATTCGGTACCTCGAACCCACCGTCGGCCCACCGCTGGAAGTCGTGCACGGACGCGGCGAGGTACTCGCCGTCGTGCGGGAACAGCGGCGCCAGGGCGCGGATGGCCGCCACGATCGCCTCGACGAGATCGCGCGCGTCGCCGTGATCGGCCGGGTCGGGGACCGAGCCGTCCTGCGCCTGGATCCCCTGCAGCGCCGTGGCGGCATCCTTCAGCGCCAGCCAATGGGACGAGTGCTCGACAGTGCCGGCGTCCTCGACGACCTCGGGTTCGCCGACGATCGCCTTCATAGCACCGGTGTGGGCATGAGTGATGGACATGGGAACCTCCGATCTGCGAGGTCTGGCCGGCGCATCCACGCTCCGGCGGCTGTCAGGTGCGGCCAGCCTATCCGGGTGGTGTCAAGCGTTCTCGCCCGGCCGCTGCAGACAGTAGCCTCGCGATCATGCCCGATGACACAGCGCCCGCACGTCCCGACGGCGAGGGGCTGCTGCTGCTGGCGAACAGTGGTGCCGGTGAGGCGGTGCCGCGCGCCGATCCGCTCCCGGTGATCCGTACCCGCCTGCCGCGGGCGCAGGTGCGGGAGCTCGGGCCCGACGACGACCTGGGCGACGCGGTGGCACAGGCGATGGCCTGCGATGACCGGCCGGGGGCGCTGGGCGTCCTCGGCGGCGACGGGTCGGTGTCGCGCATGGCGCAGCTGGCACGCCAGTACGACGTGCCGCTGCTGGTGTTGCCCGGAGGCACGTTCAATCACTTCGCCCGCTCCGCCGGGCTGGACGACGTGGATGCCGCACTGGCGGCCTTCACCGCGGGGACGCTTCGCGACGTGGTGGTCGCCGAGGTCGCCGTCGACGGCGGCGAGCCGATCACGGTGCTCAACGCGGTGTCGCTGGGAACGTATCCGCAGTTCCTCGCCGAGCGCACCGAGCGGGCGAATCTCGGCAAGTGGCTGGGCGGGCTGGGCGCGATCCGCAGCGCGCTCCGGGAGGCCCAGCCGGTGCGGGTGAGTCACGAGGGACGCACCGCCACGGTGTGGTCGGTGTTCGTCGGGGTGGGCCGCAACGACCCGCAGCGGCACGCGATGATGCAGCGGCTGTCGCTGGAGGACCCGGTGCTGGACGTGCGGCTGCACCACGCCCGCGGTTCGCGGCTGCGGGCCATGACGACGCTGGCGTTCGGACGGCGCACGCTGCGGGTGCTACGCGCGCTGCGGGTACTGCCGCCGGCGTCGGAGTTCGAGCGTCAGGTCGCAGAACACTGGCGCGTGCGCGTGCTGCCCGGTCGCGCGCCGGCGGTGTACGTGCACGACGGCGAGCTGGAGGAGGCGTCGCCGGCGGGCTTCACCCTCGACGTGCGGGCGGTCCCGGCGGGCCTGCGCATCTACGCCCCCTGATCGCCGCGCGCCCGCGGGGCGCCCGCCCGAGCGATCTGCGCCGAAACGAGGGGATCTGCCGAAGCGAGGGCGGGATTCCGGGCAGGCGCCGCATTCGGGCGGATCCCCTCCGCCCGGCAAGAGCCCTCGATGGGCGGGCGGCTCAGTCGTGCTGCGGGAAGCCCAGGTTCAGGCCGCCGTGCGATGGGTCCAGCCACCGGCTCGTGACTGCCTTCTCGGCGGTGAAGAAGTCGAACCCGTGCGGCCCGTATGCCTTCGCGTCGCCGAACAGCGACGCCTTCCAGCCGCCGAACGAGTGGTAGGCCACTGGCACCGGGATCGGCACGTTGATGCCGATCATGCCCACCTGCACGTCGCGCTGGAAGCGGCGGGCGGCGCCGCCGTCGTTGGTGAAGATCGCCGTGCCGTTGCCGTACGGGCTGCGGTTGATCACGTCCAGGCCCTCTTCGTACCCGTCCACGCGCACGACCGACAGCACCGGCCCGAAGATCTCGTCGCGGTACGCCGCCGACGATGTCGGCACCCGGTCCAGCAGGGTGGGGCCGAGCCAGAAGCCCGCGGCATCACCGTCGGGATCGACGCCCCGGCCGTCGACGACGACGGTGGCACGGTCGCCGGCGGCGGCATCGATGTACGAGGCGACCTTGTCGCGATGCGCGCCGGTGATGAGCGGCCCCATGTCGCTGCCGCGCAGGCCGTCGCCGGTGCGCAGCGTCGCCATGCGCTCGCGGATCTTGTCCACGAGCTCGTCGGCGACGGTGTCCACGGCCAGCACGACCGAGATGGCCATGCAGCGCTCGCCGGCAGAGCCGAACCCGGCGTTGACGGCGGCGTCGGCAGCGAGGTCGAGGTCGGCATCGGGGAGCACGAGCATGTGGTTCTTCGCCCCGCCCAGCGCCTGCACCCGTTTGCCGTGGCCGGTCGCGGTCTCGTACACGTACTTCGCGATCGGCGTCGACCCGACGAACGAGATCGACCGCACCTGGGGGTGGGCCAGCAGCGCATCGACGGCCTCCTTGTCGCCGTGGACGACGTTGAACACGCCGTCGGGCAGCCCCGCCTCCCGCAGTAGCGCGGCGAGCCAGTTCGCCGCCGACGGGTCCTTCTCGCTGGGCTTGAGCACGACGGCGTTGCCGGCGGCGAGCGCGATGGAGAAGAACCACAGCGGCACCATCGCGGGGAAGTTGAACGGGCTGATGATCCCGACGACCCCGAGCGACTGCCGCAGCGTATACACGTCGACGCCGCTGGAGGCGTTCTCCGAATAGGCGCCCTTGGTGAGGTGCCCCAGCCCGCATGCGAACTCCACCACCTCCATGCCGCGGGCGATCTCGCCGTGCGCGTCGGAGAGCACCTTGCCGTGCTCGGCGGTGAGGATGTGCGCCAGCTCGTCCTTGCGGGCGTGCAGCAGCTCACGGAACGCGAACATCACCGCGGTGCGCTTGGCTATGGACGAGTCGCGCCAGTCCTGCCACGCGTCGGCGGCGACGGTGACGGCCACGTCGACGTCGGCGGCGGTGGCCAGGCGCACTTCTTTCTGCACCGTGCCCAGCGCGGGGTTGTAGACGGGGCCGGTGCGCGTCGATGCGCCCGCCCACGAGGTGCCGCGGACCCAGTGGTCGAGGATGTCGTTCACGTCGTTGTGTCCCTTCCCTCCGGATGCCGCGGGTCGCGGCATCCGTGTCATGAAACCGTCAGAGCAGGGAGCCGAAGACGGTGTCGTAGATGTCGATGGCCTCGGCGACCTCGGCGTCGGTCACGACGCACGGCGGGACGACGTGGATGCGGTTCTCCGCCGTGAACGGCAGCAGGCCCGCGGCGATCAGGCCCTGTTTGAGGGCGCCGATCGTCGCCGCCGGGAGCGGCTCACGCGTGGTGCGGTCGGCGACGAGCTCCAGCGCCCAGAACACCCCTTCGCCGCGCACTTCGCCGATAGCCTCGTGCCGGTCGGCGAGCCCGGCCAGCGCCGGTCCCAGCACGTCCTCGCCGATCCGCCGGGCGTTGTCGACGATGCCCTCGGACGCCATCGCATCGAGCGTGGCGACGATGGATGCCGCGGCCAGCGGATGCCCGGAGTAGGTCAGGCCCCCGGGGAAGACCCGCTCGTCGAACGTCGCGGCGATCTCGTCCGAGATGATGACCCCGCCGACGGGCACGTAGCCGGAATTGACCCCCTTCGCGAAGGCGATGAGGTCGGGGCGGGTGTCGTGCCCCTCGAACGCGAACCACTTGCCGGTGCGGCCGAAGCCCGACATCACCTCATCGAGGATGAGGAGGATGCCGTACCGGTCGCAGATCTCCCGCACCCCGGCGAGGTAGCCGGGCGGCTGCACCAGGATGCCGGCGGTCCCCGGCAGCGACTCCAGCAGGATCGCCGCGATACCCGAAGGGCCCTCGGCCTGCACCACCCGCTCCAGGTGGTGAAGGGCCCGCGCCGACTCTTCTTCCGGCGTCGTCGCCCAGAACTCGGAGCGGTACAGGTAGGGCCCGAAGAAGTGCACGTGGCCGCGCGCGAACTCGTTGGGGATACGACGCCAGTCCCCGGTCGCGACGATCGCCGCCCCGGTGTTGCCGTGGTACGAGCGGTAGCGGGAGAGCACCTTGTCGCGTCCGGTGTGGAGCCTGGCGAGGCGGATCGCGTTCTCGATGGCATCGGCGCCGCCGTTGGTGAAGAACACCTTGCTCATGCCCTCCGGTGCGTGCGCGACGATGCGGGCGGCGGCCTCGCCCCGAGTGAGGTTCGCGGTGGAGGGGGCGATCGTCACCAGCCGGCTCGCCTGCCCGCGGATCGCCTCGATGACGGCCGGATGCTGGTGGCCGATGTTGACGTTGACCATCTGGCTCGAGAAGTCCAGGTAGCTGTGGCCGGAGTGGTCCCAGACACGGCTGCCCTGCCCTCCGGCGACGACGACGGGGGACGGCGCGGCCTGGGCGGACCAGGAGTGGAAGACGTGCGCCCGGTCCAGTGCCAGTGCGCGTTCGTCTCGGGGGTCGGTCATCTCTGCCCTTTCTTGGGTCATCGTTTCGCCGTGATGTGCGGGGAAAGGGCCGGGATGACGGTCTCGCCGTACACCCGCAGCGTCTCTTCCTTGTTGTCGTGCTGCAGGTAGCCGGCGAACTGGGTGACCCCGATCGCGCGCAGCTGCTCGAGCCGGGCGATGTGGTCGCCTGCGGTACCGAGGATGCAGAACCGGTCGATGATCGCGTCGGGAACGAAGTCGACGTGGTCGTTGCCTGCTCTGCCGTGGGTGTTGTAGTCGTAGCCGGCGCGGCCGGAGACGTAGTCGGTGAGCGCTTGGGGCACGTCGCCGTGGTGGCCGTACTTCGCCACGATGTCGGCGACGTGGTTGCCGACCATCCCGCCGAACCAGCGGCACTGGTCTCGCATGTGGGCGGCGTCGTCGCCGATGTACATGGGCGCGGCGACGCAGAAGGCGATCGATTCGGGGTCGCGGCCGGCCGCCGCGGCGGCATCCTTGACCGTCTTGATCATCCACGCGGCGATGTCCACGTCCGCCAGCTGCAGGATGAAGCCGTCGCCGACCTCGCCGGCGAGCTTGAGCGCGAGGGGACCGTACGCGGCGACCCAGACGTCCAGGCGCGACCCGCGGCTCCACGGGAACTGCAGCGTGGCGCCGTGGTACTGCACCGGCCGGGAGTTGGCCAGCTCCCGGATGACGTGAATCGATTCGCGCAGCTCGGCGATCGAGACCGGTTTGCCGTTCGTGACCCGCACCGCGGAGTCGCCGCGGCCGATGCCGCAGATGGTGCGGTTGCCGTACATCTCGTTGAGGGTGGCGAACACCGATGCCGTGACGGTCCAGTCGCGCGTGGCGGGGTTCGTGACGAACGGGCCGACCGTCACCCGGTGGGTGGCGGCGAGGATCGCGGAGTGGATCACGTACGGCTCTTCCCACAGCAGATGCGAGTCGAACGTCCAGACGTGACTGAAGCCGTGCGCTTCGGCGAGCTGGGCCAGCTGCACCGTGCGGGCGGCGGGCGGGTTGGTCTGCAGGACGACACCGAAGTCCATGGCGCTCCCTAGCTGAGGTACTGGCTCAGGCCGCGGCGCACGAACCGGCCGTCGCCTTTGGTGCCGAGGTAGCGGCCGTCGTCGACGATGACCTTGCCGCGGGACAGCACGGTGTCCACGTGCCCGTCGACCTCGAACCCCTCCCACGCGGAGTAATCCATGTTCATGTGGTGGGTCTTGCCGTACCCGATGGAGGTGTGCCCGTTCGGGTCGTAGATCACGATGTCGCCGTCGGCGCCGGGCTGGATGACGCCTTTCCTGCCGTACATGCCGAACATGCGGGCCGGCGTCGTGGAGGTCAGCTCCACCCACCGCTCGAGCGTGAGCTTGCCCGTCACGACGCCCTGGTACATCAGATCCATGCGGTGCTCGATGGAGCCGATGCCGTTGGGGATCGCCCGGAAGTCGTCCCGGCCCAGCTCCTTCTGCCCCTTCATGCAGAACGGGCAGTGATCGGTGGAGACCATCTGCAGGTCGTTGGTGCGCAGCGCCTGCCACATGTGGTCCTGATGTCCCTCGGCCCGCGAGCGCAGCGGCGTGGAGCACACCCACTTGGCGCCCTCGAACTGGCCCCACTCCCGGCTGAACGCGCCCAGCTGCTCCTCCAGCGACAGGTACAGGTACTGCGGGCAGGTCTCGCCGAAGACGTTCCAGCCCTGATCGCGCGCCCACGCGAGCTGCTGCACGGCCTGCTTGGCCGACACGTGCACGACGTACAGCGGGGCGCCGGTGACGTTCGCCAGCATGATCGCGCGGTGTGTGGCCTCCTCCTCCAGCTGCCACGCGCGGGCGATGCCGTGGTAGTACGGCGCCTTCTTGCCGGCATCCGCCAGCTGCGCCGCCAGCACATCGATCGCCGGGCCGTTCTCGGCGTGCATCATCGTGAGCATCCCGGTGGCGGCGGAGCTCTGCATGGCCTGCAGCACCTGGCCGTCGTCGGAGTAGAACACCCCCGGGTAGGCCATGAACAGCTTGAAGCTCGTGATGCCTTCGTCCACGAGCTTCGGCAGGGCGATGAGGGACTGCTCGTCCACCCCGCCGATGATCTGGTGGAAGCCGTAGTCGATCGCGCACTGCCCGTCGGCCAGCTCATGCCAATGCGCGAGGCCCTCCTCGACGCGCTCGCCGGTGCGCTGCACGGCGAAGTCGACGATCGTCGTCGTCCCGCCCCACGCTGCGGCGCGGGTGCCGGTCTCGAAGGTGTCGCTGGCGGCGGTGCCGCCGAACGGCAGCTGCATGTGCGTATGAGCGTCGATTCCGCCGGGGATGACGTACTTGCCGGTGGCGTCGATGACGGTGTCGACGGATGCCGCGATGTCGGTGCCGAGCAGGGCCGAACCGGGCGCGAGCACCGCGACGATGGTCTCGCCGTCGATGAGCACGTCGGCGGAAGCCCGGCCGGTGGCCGAGACGACGGTGCCACCGCGGATCAGGGTGGTGGCCATGATCACGGCGCCGTGAGGTCGGCGTAGGTGTCGGGGCGGCGGTCCCGGTAGAACTGCCAGTCGTCGCGCATGGCCTGCACCAGGTCCAGGTCGAGGTCGCGCACCAGGATCTCCTCTCGATCGGCGGACCCGAGCGCCCCGACGTAGTTGCCCCGGGGGTCGACGACCTGGCTGGTGCCGTAGAAGGTCACCGCCTCCTCGCCGTACTCGTTGTCCTCCCGCCCCACCCGGTTGGGTGCGAGCACGAAGTAGCCGTTGGCGACGGCCGCCGCCGGCTGCTCGATCTCCCACAGCCGGTTGGACAGGCCGGGTTTGGTGGCGTTCGGGTTGAAGACCATGTGCGCGCCGTTCAGGCCCAGCGCCCGCCACCCCTCGGGGAAGTGCCGGTCGTAGCAGATGTACATCCCGATGCGCCCGACGGCGGTCTCGAAGACCGGATAGCCGAGGTTGCCCGGGCGGAAGTAGAACTTCTCCCAGAACTTCTCCACGTGCGGGATGTGGTTCTTGCGGTATTTGCCGAGCACCGTGCCGTCGGCATCCACGAGAACGGAGGTGTTGAAGTACACCCCGGTCTGCTGCTCCTCGTAGATGGGCAGCACCGTGACCACCCCCAGTTCTTTCGCCAGCGCGGCGAACCGCTGCACGACGGGACCGTCGGCCGGTTCGGCGTAGCGGTAGTACTTCTTGTCCTGGGTGATGCCGAAGTAGGGACCGTAGAACAGCTCCTGGAAGCAGAGCACCTGCGCCCCCTGCGCCGCGGCATCCCGTGCGAACTGCTCATGCTTGTCGAGCATCGAAGCCTTGTCGCCCGTCCACGTGGTCTGCGTGATCGCTGCGCGTACCGTCGTCATCGTCGCCTCCATGGCTGTTGTGACGTGAGCGTAAGTGCTGGTCCCCGAATGCGGTAGAGGTGATTTTCCCGGGGCGGATACATCTCACGGCGGATGCCGCGGCATCCACCGGTCCCGTAGCGTCGAGGGGTGTTCCGCGAGTTGAAGCCCTACCAGATCGTCGTCGACGTCGTCGTGGCGGTCCTGTTCGCGATGGTCGCGCTGCCCGCGGAGATGGTCGCCGGCCAGAATTCCAGCTTCGGGTACAACGATCTCTCCGCGGCGCTGGTGGTGCTGGCGATGACGTCGGCCCTGGCGGTGCGGCGCTTCTCGCCCCCGCTGGCACTGGGCCTGGCCTGGTCCGGCGCCATCGTGCAGATGGCGTTCACGCGCGGTCCCGGCTTCGCCGACGTCGCGATCTTCGCGGTGCTGTATGCCACCGCCGCGTACGGCACCCGGCGGGTGTTCTGGGCGGGCTTCGCCTCGGTCATCGTCGGCGCCGTCGTGATCGCGTGGTACCTCATCCTGCCCGCGGCGGACTTCGCCGGCGCCATCAGCACGGGAGTCGCGGTGCTGATCGCCGCGCTGTTCGGGCTGGGACTGTCGTGGACGACCGGTGCCCTCGTGCGCACCGCCATCCGCGCCCGCGAGAACCGCAAGGCTCAGGTGGCCGCCGAGGCGGAGACGGTCACGGAGCAGGAGCGGGTGCGCATCGCCCGCGACATGCACGACGTCGTGGCGCATTCGCTCGCGGTCGTGATCGCCCAGGCCGACGGCGCCCGGTATGCCGCGGCGGCGAACCCGCAGGCGGCGACGACCGCGCTGGGCACCATCTCCACGACCGCGCGGTCGGCGCTGTCGGACGTGCGACTGCTGCTGACGCAGCTGCGCCACAGCCAGGGTGAGGGGCCGCAGCCCACGATCGCCGACCTCGAGGAGCTGTACGCGCAGGTGCGCGCCGCGGGCGTCGACCTGCGGGTCACGGTGCATCCGATGCCGCCGGGCGAGCCGCCGGCAGCCGTGCAACTGGCGGTGTACCGCATCCTGCAGGAGGCGCTCACCAACGCGATGCGCCACGGCGGCCGCGGTCCCGTGCAGGTGTGGCTGGCGTGGCATCCCGGCCGGGTGACGCTGTCGGTCGGAAATCCGCTGCCCGAGGGCGCCTCGCCGTCGGAGAGCGCCGGGCGAGGGCATGGCCTCATCGGCATGCGCGAGCGCGCGCAGCTCGTCGGCGGGCACTTGGATGCCACGGCGGAAGGCCGCGCCTTCGTCGTGCGGGCGACCCTCCCGATCGGGGCGGCAGCATGAGCGCCGGGGTGATCCGCGTGGTCCTGGTGGACGACCAGGCGCTGTTCCGCGCCGGCATCCGCATGCTGGTCGACTCCCAGCCGGACCTGCAGGTCGTGGGTGAGGCCTCCGACGGCCGGGAGGCGCTCGCTGTCGTCCGCAGCACCCGGCCGGACATCGTGCTGATGGACATCCGGATGCCGGTGATGGACGGCCTCACCGCGACCGCCGAGCTGCTGGCCGACCCGGTGCTTGACGGCGCCGCCCCGCGCATCGTCATGCTCACCACGTTCGACCTTGACGAGGCCGCCGCCCGCGCGATTCGGCAGGGGGCCAGCGGATTCCTGCTGAAGGATGCCGAGCCGGAATTCTTGCTCGGCGCGATCCGCACGGTGCACGCCGGCTCCGCCGTCATCGCGGCGGCGGCCACCCGCGCCCTGTTCACCCAGTTCGCCGAGCCCGCCCGCCCCGTGCCGCCGCAGTTCGGCGCGCTCACCGACCGGGAGCGGGAGATCTTCGCGCTCGCCGCGCGGGGGCTCAGCAACGCCGAGATCGCGGCGCGGGAGTTCCTCTCCGAGGCGACGGTGAAGACGCACATCAGCCGCATCCTGGCCAAGCTGGGCCTGCGCGACAGGGTGCAACTGGTCGTGTTCGCCTTCCAACACGGCCTGGTCTGACCCGGCGCGCAGGGAGACTGTGGCACAGACCCCTTGTGCATGCAGAGTAGTTTGCGGTACAAAGTACATATGCCTACCGTGCCCCTGCCCGCGTCGCCGTCCGACGACGAACCGCTCTCCGCCCCCGAGATGCTCGCCCTACTGGCAGACCAGCAGCGCAGCGTCGAGTCGCAGATGGGCGCCTTCGTGCCCGTCATCGTCGCGGTGTGGGGCATCGCCTGGCTCGTCGGGTTCGGCGCCCTGTGGCTCATCGACGGGCTCGCCCCGGCGTTCTCGCTGCCGGTGCCGGTGGGCGTGACGGTCTTCACCGTGCTGCTGGTCGGCGCCATCGCGCTGTCGACCGTGCTCGGCATCCGCTCCGGTCGCGGTGTGCGCGGCTCCAGTGCGGAGGCGTTCACCGGCGCCACCTACGGCGCCACCTGGATGGTCGGCAGCCTCGCCATCGGGGGACTCGGGCAGGGGCTCATCGCCAACGGCATGAGCGCGGAACTGGCGGGGCTGTACTACCCGGCCGCCTTCGTGATCTTCAGCGGCATCATGTACATGCTCTCGGCCGTGATCTGGCGGGCCGTGCCGATGTTGGTGCTGGGCGTATGGATGCTGGTCATCGGCGTCGCGGCACCCTTCTTCGGCGCACCCACCCACTACCTCGTGCTCGCCCTCGCCGGCGGGGGCGGCCTGCTGATCCTCGCCGCGGCATCCTTCGTCCATCTGGTGCGGCTGCGTCGCCGGGTCGTCCGGGCGGTGCGCCATGGATGAGCTCGATCCCGTCATCCACGCCCAGGCGCGGCTGCGGATCATGGCGGCGCTGGCCACCCTCGCCCCCGACGACCAGATCTCCTTCCCCCGGCTGCAGGAGCTGCTGGAGATGACCGCAGGCAACCTCTCCACTCACCTGCGCAAGCTCGAAGAGGCCGACTACGTCGTGATGGAGAAGACGCACAAGGGTCGCACTCCGATCACCTATCTGGCGCTGTCGCGCCGCGGGCGCCGTGCCTTCGAGGATTACACCGACGCCCTCCGCACCGTTCTGGGAGCACCGTCATGACCACCGCACTCGCCTCGTTCGACCGCGTGACCCGACGCTACGGCGATCTGATCGCCGTCGACGATGTCACCCTCGAGATCCATCCCGGCCAGATCGTGGGGCTGCTCGGACCCAACGGCGCCGGTAAGTCCACGCTGCTGGCCCTCCTGCAGGGGCTGCGACGCCCCACCTCGGGGACCGTGCGGCTGCGCGGCGGCGACCCCCGCGACCAGCGCAACCGGCAGCGGTTGGGCTCCACCCCGCAGGAGACGGCACTGCCCGAGTCGCTGCGGGTGGGGGAGGTCATCGACTTCGTCGGCGGACACTTCGCACGTCGGGTGGCCACCGCGCAGCTGGCCGAACAGTTCGGGCTCGAAGACCTGCTGCGCCGGCAGACCGGGTCGCTCTCCGGCGGCCAGAAGCGGCGCGTCAGCGTCGCGCTCGCGTTCGTCGGCGCCCCCGACCTCGTGCTGCTGGACGAACCCACCACGGGGCTGGACGTCGACGGCCGCCGGGCGCTGTGGGACGCGATCCGCGCCCAGCACGCCGCCGGCGTGACGGTCGTGGTCACGAGCCACTACCTCGAGGAGATCGAGGCCCTCGCCGAACGGGTCGTGGTCGTCGGCGGCGGCCGCATCCTCGCCGACGACGTCCTGGCGTCGGTGCTGCGGCGGGTGGGGCGCAGTCGCGTGCGACTGCGGACGACGGATGCCGGCGGCGTCGCCGCCCTCGATCCCGCCGCCCACCACGACCGCGACGACGACGCCGACGTGTTCACCACCGGCGACGCCGATGGCTTCGTCCGCGCGCTCGTGCGCAGCGGCATCCCCTTCGAAGACCTGACCGTCCGCGGCGCGACCCTCGAAGAGGCGTTCCTGTCGCTGACCGCATCGGAAGCGAGCCGATCATGACCGACACCGCACTGCGCGCCCCGGGGCTGGTGCGCATGACCGCTCTGCACGCGAAGTACTCGCTGGTCGAGACGATGCGCATCCCGATCGCCCTGATCGGGTCGCTCGTCTTCCCCGCCCTGGCCCTGCTGTTCTTCGTCGTCCCCAGCCGGTCGGTCGCGGAGGACCCCGTGATGGCCACGCAGGCCGTGATCTCGTTGTCGGTGTTCGCCGTGATGACCAACGGGCTGTTCAGCTTCGGGCTGACCATCGCCGAGAACCGCGAGAAGCCATGGGACCCGTATCTGCGCACCCTTCCCGCCGGCGGGCTGGCGCGAGTGCTCGCCCAGATCTTCTCCACCGGCGCCCTCGGACTCGTCGCGATCCTCCCGGTCATCATCGTGGGGGCGCTCACGACCGCGGCGACCGCGTCGCCGGCGCGGCTGCTGGCCGGGTTCGTCGCGCTGGCGATCACGGCGCTGCCGTTCATGCTCATCGGCACCGTCATCGGTTACACGATGCCCATGAAGGCGGCGATCGCCGTGGTGCAGATCGTCATGTTCGGGTTCGCGTTCGGCGGCGGGCTGTTCCTGCCGCCGGCGCTGTTCGCGGACTGGCTGAACACCCTGTCGATGTGGTTCCCGTCACGCCACGCGCGGGAGGTCGTGGTGTGGGCGGTGCAGGGCGGCGACCTGCAGTGGTGGGCGTGGGTCGGCGTGATCGGCTGGACGGCGGCACTGCTGTCGCTGGCGCTCGTGATGTTCCGTCGCGACGAGGGGCGTCGCTTCCGCTGACTGGGCGGGCGCTGAGCGCGGGATCATCCTTGCGATGTAGGGGGATGCCACTGCGGGCCGACGCGGCCGGAGGGGAGCGATCCGTAGCTTCGGTGGCATGGAGATCACGACCACCGAGCTGGGGCTCGCCGCCCGCGTGCAGCACCTCACCAAGACCTTCGGCCTCGGCGACAGCGCCGTGCGCGCCCTCGACGACGTGACCGTCGGCATCCGCCGCGGCGAGTTCACCGCGATCATGGGGCCCTCCGGATCGGGCAAGTCCACCCTGATGCACGTCATGGCGGGACTGGATGCCGCCACGAGCGGCCGCACCTGGATCGGCGACACCGAGATCACCGGGCTGTCCGACCTCGAGCTGACGCTCTTGCGTCGCCGCCGCGTCGGGTTCGTCTTCCAGGGGTTCAACCTCGTGCCGACGCTGGACGCGATCGGCAACATCCTGCTGCCGTTCGATCTGGACGGCCGTCGTCCCAGCGCGGTCGAGCGCGCCCGCGTCGACGGGCTCATCGAGACGCTCGGGCTCGGCGCCCGGCTCGGGCACCGCCCGCACGAACTCTCCGGCGGACAGCAGCAGCGCGTCGCGATCGCCCGGGCGCTGGCCACCGGCCCCGACCTGGTGTTCGCCGACGAGCCCACCGGCAACCTCGACTCCCGCAGCGGCCGGGAGGTGCTGAGCCTGCTGGCGTCGGCATCCCGCGACCGCGGGCAGTCGATCGCGATGGTCACGCACGATCCCGGGGCCGCCGCCCACGCCGACCGGGTGATCTTCCTCGCCGACGGCCGCATCGTCGCCGACAAGCCGCGGCAGAGCGCCGAGGAGATCTCGGCATTCATGCTGGACACCGAGATCGCCGCCGCGCTGGGCGGTACGGCGCTGGGCAGCGACGGGGTGCGGGCATGACCGCCGTCGTCGCCGGTACCGCGGTCGCCGGCGGCGCAGGGCCGCGGGGCGCGGCATCCACTCGTCTGGCGTGGCTGCGCGAACGGGGGATGGGGGCGACCGTGCTGGTGTCGGCGATCTCCGCCGCGTTCGGGGTGGTGCTGCTGACGGCGACCGGGTACCTCGCGGCGGTGCTGCACGCGGATCCGTTCTACGGCGACAGCGAGACCCTCACGCTGGTCGTGGGGATCCTCAGCATCGTGCTGGTGGCCGTGTCCGTGTACGTCGGCGCGCTGGTCACCGCCAACACGTTCGCCACGATCGTCGCGGGGCGCACCCGGCAGATCGCCCTGCTGCGGCTGATCGGGGCATCGGCGTCGTCGCAGCGCGCGCAGGTGGCGGGGCAGGGCCTCGCCGTCGGCGCGATCGGGGCGTTCCTGGGCCTGGTGGGCGGCACCGGCGCGTGCGTCGTCGCGATGCCCGCGCTCGATCGTCTCAGCGGTGTCGACGCCGGGTACGTCGCGGCGGGCCCCCCGCTGCTCGTCCCGGCGATCGCCGTCGCGCTGACGACGTGGGCGGCGGCGTGGGCCGGGTCCCGGCGGGTGCTGGCGGTGACGCCGCTGCAGGCGCTGGGAGGGTCGGTGGAGGCCACGCGCGAGCAACTCGCCCACCGACCGCAGCGCAACCGCTGGGCGCTGGCGCTGCTCGGGCTCGGGGTGCTGCTGCTGGCCGGGGGGATCCTGGTGGGGCTCATCACCCCGCTGGGTGTCGTGGTCGCGTTCTTCGGCGGACTGTTCTCGTTCACCGGACTGACCCTCGCCGCGCCCGTGGTCATGCCGCCGCTGCTACGGCTGACCGGACGCGCGTTCGGCGGATCAGCCCCGGCGCGGCTGGCCGCCGAGAATGCGCTGCGCTACCCGGAGCGCTCCAGCCGCATGGCGATGGGGGTCGTCATGGGAGTCGCGCTGGTGACGATGTTCGCCGTTGCGACGGAGTCGGTGAAGGCGCTGCTGGCGCGGTCCTCCGGCGGGGAGGTGCATGCGAGCATCTCGCAGACGCTTGACTCGTTCGCCGCGGTGATGATGGTGCTCGTCGGCGTGAGCGCCGTGATCGCCGCGGTGGGGCTGGTCAACCTGCTGACGATCGGGGTGGTGCAACGGCGCCGCGAACTCGGGCTGCTGCGCGCGCTGGGATTCACCGGCGGGCAGGTGCGGCTCATGGTGCTGCTGGAAGCGGTGCACGTGACGGTGACGGCGCTCGCGTTCGGGCTCGTGCTCGGGGTGCTGTACGGCTGGGCGGCGGCGCAGTCGCAGCTGGGTTCGGTGCAGACCCCGCCCGACTGGATCTCGCCGACCTTCGTCGCCCCAGCGGTGCCGTGGCTCGCGGTGGTCGTGGTGGTCGCCGCGACGACCGTGCTCACGCTCGTGGCGGCGGTGGTCCCCACCCGTCTCGCGACCCGCGTCGCGCCCGTCGCCGCCCTCGCCGAGTAGGCCCCGGGTCAGGGCACGGGCGCGGCGGGGGGCTCGGGGTCGAACGCCCACGTGCGGGCGAGGGTGCGCAGCCGTGCGGCCCGCCACTGCCACACGCCCCACAGCACCGGCCACAGCGCCGGGGCCGCGGCGCCGCCGATCACGAGCCGCTCTCGCCACAGCGTACGGCCGGGGTCGCCGGGCGCGGGCGAGACCGCCATCTGGTGATCCCACACGTCCAGGGCCGCCAGCGGCCCGGTCAGCGGGATGCCGCTGTCGCGCATCACCCGTACCTCGCCCTCGGACGACTCCACGCGGCGGTCGCTCACATGGATGAGCTGCTGCCCCAGCTGCACACCGGCGGTGCGCAGCCGCACCGGGATGTCGGCTCCGGACTCCAGCCGGGTCGGCAGCCCGGCGGCATCCATCGGGGCCATCTCCACCAGCGGGCCGTACAGCTCGGCGACGGCACGGGGGGAGTGCAGGGCGCGCCACGCGGCATCCGCGTCGCAATCCAGAACCAACTTCAGCAGAATCCGCATGCGAGCAGTCTCGCATCCGGTAGCTTGGGAGCGCTCCCACGTCGCGCTCACCCCCGAGGACACTGATGACCACGAACCCCGCCACCGAGACCGGGGACCGCTCGCACGTGCGCCCACCCGTCGAGTCCGTCGCGCAGATCTCCGCGCTGCTGCTGGACACCGACCCGACGCTCGACCCGGCACTGGCCCGCACGGCGCGGCAGGCCGCGGCCGAGGGTGCGGTGCTGCTGCGCAACGACGGCACCCTGCCGCTGGGCACCGACGCCGGCGTCGCGGTGTTCGGGCGCGTGCAGATCGACTGGTTCGCCGTCGGCTACGGCTCCGGCGGCGACGTGAAGGTCCCCTACGTCTGGAACCTGCTGGCGGGTCTCCGCGACGCGGGCGTGCAGGTCGACGAGGAACTCGCCCAGGTGTACACGACGTGGACGGCCGAGAACCGCCCGTCGTACGAGGGCACGTGGGGGCAGTGGCCGCACCACTTCCCGGAGATGCCGATCGACCCGGCCCTCGTCACGGACGCCGCCACCCACGCCGAGACCGCCGTCGTGGTCATCGGCCGCGCCGCCGGCGAAGCGCGCGAGAGCGTGCTGGAGCCGGGCAGCTTCTACCTCACCGACGACGAGCGGATGCTGCTCGACCACGTCACCACCGCCTTCGCGCGCACCGTCGTGGTGCTTGACGCCGGCAACGTCATGGACCTGTCGTGGCTGGGCGACTACGGCGACCGCATCGGCGCCGTGCTCTACGCCTGGCAGGGCGGCATGGAGGGCGCCCGCGCTGTGGCTGCGGTGCTCGCCGGCGAGATCGCCCCCAGCGGCAAGCTCACCGACACGATCGCGCACACCTATTCCGATTACCCGAGCGCCGCCAACTTCGGCCACTCCGATTTCAACGTCTACGCCGAGGACGTCTTCGTCGGCTACCGCTACTTCGAGACCTTCGCGCCCGACCGGGTGCAATTCCCCTTCGGCTTCGGCCTCGGGTACGCCGCCTTCGCGTTGACGGTGATCGAAGCGACGGCGGATGCGACGACGGATGCCGGGCTCGTGCGCGTCACCGTCGAGGTGCGCAACACCGACGCGGTGCACAGCGGCAAGGAGACGGTGCAGGCGTACCTCGCCGCGCCCGACGGCCGCCTCGGCAAGCCCGCTCGCGCTCTCGCCGCGTTCGCGAAGACGGGCCTGCTCGCACCGGGTGAATCCGAGCGGCTGACCCTGGAGTTCCGCCTCGCCGACCTCGCGTCCTACGACGATTCCGGAGTCACCGGGCACCGCAGCGCCTTCGTGCTCGAGCCCGGGGACTACGCCGTCCTGGTGGGCACCGACGTGCGCTCGGCATCCGTCGCGCTGACCGTGCCCGTCGCCGAGTTGCAGGTCGTCCGCCAGGTCGCCGAGGCCGCCGCCGCCCGCACGCCGTTCCAGCGGATGACGCTGGCCCGGGACGACTCCGGCGCCGCCGTCGTGGCGTGGGAGGACGTGCCGCTGGCCACCGTCGACCGCCGCGAACGCATCCTGTCGGCGCTGCCGGCCGAGATCCCGGCGACCGGCGACCGGGGGATCACCCTGGATGCCGTCGCTGCCGGCCGCGCGACGCTGGACGGCTTCATCGCGCAGCTGTCGGCGGAGGAGCTGTCACTGCTGGCCCGCGGCGACGTCACGATGCACAGCCCGCTGGGCGCACCGGGCAACGCCGGGGTGCTCGGTGGCGTCTCGGAGTCACTCCGCGCCAAGGGCGTCCCGCCGATCACCACGACCGACGGCCCCAGCGGCCTGCGACTGTCGGCATACGCCTCGCTGCTGCCCTCGGGCACGGCCCTCGCGTCGACGTGGAACCCCGCCCTCGTGCGGGAACTGGCGGCCCTGCACGGCCAGGAGATGCTGCGCAAGGGGTCGGACGTGCTGCTCAGCCCCGGCATGAACATCCACCGCGATCCGCTCTGCGGCCGCAACTTCGAATACTTCTCGGAGGACCCGCTCGTCACCGGGCGCTTCGGCGCCGCGATCGTGCAGGGCGTGCAGTCGGCGGGGGTGTCGGCGTGTCCCAAGCACTTCGCCGCGAACAACCAGGAGACCAACCGCACCCGCAATGACTCCCGCGTCTCGGAGCGGGCGCTGCGGGAGATCTACCTGCGCGGCTTCGAGCTGTGCGTCGCCGAGGCGCAGCCGCGCACGATCATGACCTCCTACAACCAGATCAACGGCGTGTGGGCGCATTACCACTACGACCTCGTGACGGCGATCCTCCGCGAGGAGTGGGGCTACACCGGTTGCGTCATCACCGACTGGTGGATGGAGGATGCCGCCGACCCCGATTTCCCCGATCTCACCGACAACGCCTACCGCGTGCGCGCCCAGGTCGACGTGCTCATGCCCGGCGGGGTCAAGACCTCCCAGGGCCCGCAGGCCTACGCCGACGAGACGATCCTGCAGTCGCTGGCCCGTCCCGACGGGATCACGATCGCCGAGCTGCAGCGCGGCGCGCGCAACGTCCTCGGCCTGGCGCTGGCCCTCGCGCCCGTGCTGGCCCGCCGCACCGACGCGTAGCCTGGAAAGATGCCCCACCCGTTCGACCAGTCCCGGTACCAGGTGCGCTTCGAGCGCGGCGCGGAAGGGCTCGATCGCCTCGCGCCGGCCGACGTCGTCGTGGTGGTCGATGTGCTGCGGTTCTCCACGACGGTGACGGATGCCACCGCATCCGGGGCCTCGTTCGCACTCGACGACGCGGCGCACGCGGTGTCGATCAACGGCGCCGCGGTGGCAGCGCACGCGGCGGCATCCGGGGCGGTCGTGCTGCTCGGGTGCCTGCGCAACGCGGCGGCCGTGGCCGACGCGATCCTCGCCGAGCAGCACCGTCGCGCCGCGCGCACGAGCATCGCCGTCATCTCGGCGGGGGAGCTGGACTCGCGTGGGGACGGCGCCGGACTTCGGGTGGCTGTGGAGGACGACCTGGGAGCCGGCGCGGTCATCGACGCGCTGGCCGACCGCGGCATCGACCACACGTCTCCCGAAGCCGCCGCGGTGTGCGAGGCGCTGCGGGGGCTCCGTCCCGCGGTGCGGCACCTGCTCACCGCCGCCGGGTCGGGGCAGGAGCTGCTGGAGCGGGGCCTGGCCGAGGAAGTGCGCGCGGCCGCCGAGATCGACGCCACCGACGCTGTGCCGGTGCTACGCGATGGGGTCTTCGAGCGGTACTGAGCCCGGGCGTCTGCTCCGCCCCCCGGTGCGTCAGCGCGGCCGGGTCAGCGCGGCAGCTGCGCGGCCAGCCGGGTCGCCGGGGTGATCTCGCGGCGCTGCCACTGGAACAGGAACCTGGTGTCGAACGTCGGCGCGCACCGGGCACACGACACGGCGCGTGTGACGCGTCGATGCCGGTAGGCCACGTGCCCCGCAGGGCAGCGGCCGACCCACGGCGCCAGCTCGTTCGCCGGCTCGCCGTGGTGGGTCACCCCGCCGGTGTAGCCGATCCCCTGCGCGGTGCGACGCCACGTCGGGCCGTGGCCCGCCCGCGCGCCGGCCAGTGCGTGCGCCACTTCGTGCAGCAGCGTCTGCCGATTGGCCTCGTCGTCGTCGCGGGCGGAGAGGTAGCGCGAGACGCTGATGCGTTTATCGCGGTAATTGCACAGCCCCGCTCGTCGCTTGGCGTGGTCGAAGGCGAACGACCACGAGTCATCGAGGTGGGCGGCGATGAGTTCCTGCGCCATCCGGCGCACGTCTTGCGGTTCGGACATGACCGGAGACTAGAACAAACCTACGACACTCAGACTGCGACGGATGTGCGACCGCGGCGACGCTCTGCGGCATCGATCGCCAGCAGCGCCGATTCCAGCTGGTCGTCCGGCGCCCCGGCCTCCTGGCGCAGGAACAGCGACCTCTTGAAGTCCGCGCGCGCCGAGACGAAGTCGCCCGTGTCGTAGTGCACCTTGCCGCGGTGCTGGTAGGCGAACGCTCCTACCCCCGCCCAGCCCTGGCCGTCGGCCTCTTCCGCGCAGGTCGTCAGTTCCTGCTCGGCGGCGGCGTAGGCGCCGCGGAACTGCATGATCGTGGCGTGCAGCACGCGGGCGCGCAGCAGGTCCTTGCGGGTGCCGGCCATGCGCGCGAGGCGCACCGACTGCTCCGAGATCATCAGGGCGTCATCCAGCCGGCCGAGTACCTTCAGCAGCCACACGCGCTCCAGCAGAGCCGCCAGGCTCCGCTGCTCGCCGATCTCGTCGAGACGCTCCTGGCAGCGCTCCAGATCCACCTGCTCGCGCAGGGTATCCGGGTCATACCCGAGGATGTAGCTCACGATCGACTCCCTCCATGCGCGGCTCGCTTGTCCAGTGTCACCCGGCGAAGCGCGAGTGGTCCGAGGGCACGCCGGGACCCCGGCATCCGACGTCCAAGTCCGTGCCCCGCGCACCGGTTCTTCGGGGTTGTGCAGTTCTTCGGACCCGATCGACCGAAACCCTCCGAAGAACCGGATTTCTCCGAAATCGTGGCGGGCCGAGAGTGGATGCCGCGCAGTTCGGGCCGGCATCCGCGCTGCATTCGCACACCGCGCACCACTTCTTCGGGGTTCTGCAGTTCTTCGGACCCGATCGACCGAAACCCTCCGAAGAACCGGATTTCTCCGAAATCGTGGCGGGCCGCCCGCCTCAGCGCTCGAACACGGATGCCGCGGGCTTGGGCGACGGCGTCGAATCGGCATCGGTGGCCACCCGGGCGCCCCGGACGAACTCGTCCAGCTCCGCACCCTGCGCGACCTTGGCGGGGTGGGGGCCGGATGCCATGAGTCTCGGCAGCCACTCGGTCGGAAGGGGCGACGAGGATGCCGCGATGACGAGGTTGCCGAACCGGCGGCCCTTGAACAGCTGCACCTCGGCGAGCACG
This sequence comes from Microbacterium sp. zg-YB36, assembly GCF_024623575.2. Classification (NCBI taxonomy): domain Bacteria; kingdom Bacillati; phylum Actinomycetota; class Actinomycetes; order Micrococcales; family Microbacteriaceae; genus Microbacterium; species Microbacterium sp. zg-YB36. The sequence goes on along the minus strand of NZ_JANJFD020000010.1, from coordinate 7,848 downwards.
ATGACGTGCCCGAACACCTCGCGCACCGTCGCCACCTGGCGCCGGGCGAACGCCAGACCGGATCCGTCGGCGACGTTGACCAGCAGCACGCCGTCGGGCGCGAGCACACGGGCCGCCGCCCGGTAGAACTCGACCGTCGTGAGGTGGGCGGGCGTCTGCGAGCCCGCGAACACGTCGGACACCAGCAGGTCCGCGTTGCCGATGAGTGCCGGGGGGAGCCGGTCGAGCCCGGCACGGGCGTCGCCGATGCGCATCCGCACCTGCGCGCCGCGCGGCAGCGGCAGGTTCTCGCGCACCAGGTCCACCAGGGCCTGCTCGAGCTCGATGACCTGCTGACGCGAACCGGGCCGGGTCGCCTCGATGTAGCGGGGGAGGGTCAGCGCCCCGGCGCCGAGGTGCACGGCCGACAGGGGCTGCCCCGGCATCCGCAGTCGGTCGATCACCGCGCCCATCCGGGCGACGTATTCGAAATGCAGGTGCGTGGGGTCGTCCAGGTCCACGTGCGACTGCGGTGTGCCGTCGACGTCGAGTTCGAACCCCGAGACGAAGCGCGACGGCACGATGCGCGCGATCGTGCCGTCGGACAGGCGCGCCTGCGGTGCCGGTTCTTCGATATGTGCGCGCGCCATGGCATCCACGCTACCTGCGCAGTCGAAACAGGATCGAGATAAAGGCGTAATCAACCGGTCTGCCCCGCAACGGTAGCGTCGAGGAAATCACTCGCTGTGAAGTCGCTGAGCGGCCCGACAGCGTTCCTCTCATTGGAAGGTGCACGACCCATGCTCCATTCACGTATCCGGCGGGGGGCCTTCACGGCAGCCGCGGGTGTGGCCTTGGCCGCGCTCGTGCTGTCGGGCTGCTCCAGCCAGCGCGGTGGCACCGACGACGCGACCGGCGACGCCGATGTCGACGGCACGTTCGTCTTCGCAGCCTCCTCGGACCCCGGCAGCCTCGACCCCGCCTTCGCGCAGGACGGCGAGAGCTTCCGCGTCTCACGTCAGATCTTCGAGGGCCTCGTGGGCACCGAGCCCGGCACCGCCGACCCGGCCCCGCTCCTGGCGGAGTCGTGGGAGTCGGCCGAGGACGGCCTGAGCCACACCTTCACGCTGAAGGAGGGTGTCACCTTCCACGACGGCACCGACTTCAACGCCGAGGCCGTCTGCGCCAACTTCGACCGCTGGTACAACTGGGAGGGCCTGGCCGCCAGCGAGGCGCTCGGCTACTACTACTACAAGCTGTTCCGCGGCTACGCCTCGAATCCCGACGAAGCGGTCTACAAGTCCTGCACCCCCGACGGCGAGACGACCGTGACGGTCGAGCTGAACCAGCCGTTCGCCGGGTTCATCCCCGCCCTCTCGCTGCCGTCGTTCGCGATGCAGAGCCCGACCGCGATGGCCGAGTTCGAGGCCGATAACGTGGGCGGCACGGCCGAAGCCCCGACGCTGTCGGAGTACGCGACGGGGAACCCCGCCGGCACCGGTCCCTACGTCTTCGAGGAGTGGGCGCCGGGCGAGCAGATCACCCTGACGGCCAACCCCGACTACTGGGGCGAGGCGGGCCAGATCGACGAGATCATCTTCCGCGTGATCGACGACCCGACCGCACGCCGCCAGGCGCTGGAATCGGGCTCGATCGACGGCTACGACCTCGTCGGTCCCGCCGACACCGCCGCCCTCGAGGAGGACGGCTTCACGATGGTGTCGCGTCCGCCGTTCACGATCCTGTACCTCGCGTTCAACCAGGCCGTTCCCGAGCTGCAGGACCCGCTCGTGCGCGAAGCGCTGTCGTACGCGATCGACAAGGATGCTCTCATCTCGCAGGTGCTGCCGGAGGGCACCGAGAAGGCGACGCAGTTCATGCCCGAGACCGTCAACGGCTGGAACCCCGACGTCACCACGTACGAGTACGACCCGGCCAAGGCCGAGGAACTGCTCGCGGAGGCCGGCTACACCGAGGCCAACCCGCTGACGCTGACGTTCAACTACCCCGTCAACGTGTCGCGCCCCTACATGCCGGACCCGGAGCAGATCTTCACGGTGCTGTCCACGCAGCTCGGTGAGGTCGGGGTCGTGACCAACCCGGTGTCCAACGAGTGGGTCGACTATCTCGACCTCACCAGCGGCACCCCTGACCACGGCATCCACCTGCTCGGCTGGACCGGTGACTACAACGACACCGACAACTTCCTCGGTGTCTTCTTCGGCGGACCGTCCATGGAATGGGGCTTCGACAACCCGGAGCTGTTCACGGCCCTCACCGAAGCTCGCGGCATCGCCGATCTCGAGGAGCAGTCGGAGCTGTACCAGGACATCAATGAGATGGTCGCGACGTTCATCCCGGGCGTCCCGCTGGCCCACCCGGCGCCGACCCTCGCGTTCGACCCGCGCGTGGAGAGCTACCCGGCCAGCCCGGTCAACGATGAGGTCTTCACCGACATCGTGCTGACCGAGTAAGCGCTGCCCCTGCCGTAAGGTGCGGTGCGGGACGAGGTGACTCCTCGGCCCGCACCGCACACCCGACGACGAGAGACTCCCGCATTGCTGCGCACTATCGGCAAGAGGCTGCTGCTTCTTATCCCCACCCTGTTCGGGTTGAGCCTGCTGTTGTTCTTCTGGGTGCGAGCGCTCCCGGGTGGGCCGGCCGTCGCCCTCCTCGGTGAGCGGGCCACCCCCGAGGCGGTCGCCCGCATCAACGAGCTCTACGGCTTCAACGAGCCCATCGTGGTGCAGTACGTCACCTGGATGGGGCGGCTGCTCTCCGGTGACTTCGGCGTCTCACTGCAGACGTCGCGCCCCGTCACCGAGGAGTTCCTGCGCCGCTTCCCTGCGACGATCGAGCTGTCGCTGCTGGCGCTGATCATCGCGGTGGGAGTCGGCATTCCGCTGGGCTACTGGGCGGCCCGCCGCCACGGCAAGCTCACCGACCACGCCGCGGTCGTGTTCAGCCTCGTCGGCATCACGATCCCGGTGTTCTTCCTGGCGTTCATCCTCAAATACATCTTCGCGGTGCAGCTGGGGTGGCTCCCCAGCGACGGCCGACAGAACCCCCGCATCGACGCGACGCACTACACCGGCTTCTATGTCCTCGACGGCATACTCACCGGAGAGTGGGATGCCGCGTGGGACGCCTTCCTGCACCTGCTGCTGCCCGCGCTGGCACTGGCGACGATTCCGCTGGCCATCATCGTGCGCATCACCCGGGCCTCGGTGCTGGAGGTGCAGAACGCCGACTACGTGCGCACCGGCGCCGCCAAGGGCATCTCCCGGAGCACCCTGCGCGACCGGTTCATCCTGCGCAACGCGATGCTGCCGGTGATCACGACGGTCGGCCTGCAGGCGGGTCTGCTGCTGTCGGGGGCGATCCTCACCGAGACGGTGTTCGCCTTCCCCGGCATCGGCTCTTTCCTCGCCGGTGCCATCTTCAGCAAGGACTACCCGGTGCTGCAGGGCTTCATCATCTTCATCGCGATCGTCTACGCCCTGATCAACCTGTTCGTCGACGTCTCCTACAGCGTCATCGACCCGAGAGTGAGGGTCTCATGAGCTCCAGCATCCTCCCTCCCGCCCCCAGCGGCGGCCCCGTCGACGACACCGCCGTGGTCGACCGGGGGCTGCTCGCCGCCCAGACCCAGGGCGGCGGCTTCTGGCGTGACGTGTTCCGCCGGCTGCGCCACAACCCCACGGCATGGGTGGGTGCGGCGATCATCTTCGCGTTCGTCATGGTCGCCGTCTTCGCCCCGTGGCTGGCTCCCTACCCGGAGACGGCGCTGCCGGGCGCGAGGTACATCACACCCACGTACATCCCCGGGCCCGGGGAGCTGCCGCAGTTCCCGCTGGGACTGGACCGCTTCGGCGGGGACGTGCTGTCCAAGCTCATCTGGGGCGCGCAGGCGTCGCTCATGATCGGCATCGTCTCCACGGTGTTCGGCCTGGCAGGTGGCGCCGTGCTGGGACTGCTGGCCGGCACGTTCGGCGGCTGGGTCGACAACCTCGTGATGCGATTCGTCGACATCCTGCTGTCGGTGCCGAGCCTGCTGCTGGCGGTGTCGATCGCCGCGGTGCTCGGGCAATCGCAGATGGCGGTGATGATCGCCGTCGGCGCGTCACAGGTGCCGATCTTCGCGCGCCTGCTGCGCGCATCGATGCTGCAGCAGAGATCGAGCGACTACGTGCTGTCGGCGCAGACCCTGGGCCTGGGCCGCGGCCGCATCACGATGAGCCACGTCCTGCCCAACAGCGTCGGGCCGGTCATCGTGCAGGGCACGCTGACGCTGGCCACGGCCGTCATCGATGCCGCGGCGCTGTCGTTCCTGGGCCTCGGTGGTGGACGCCCCGAGACGGCGGAGTGGGGCCGCATGCTCACCTACGCGCAGTCGGAGCTGGCGATCGCGCCGTGGCTGGCGTTCCTCCCCGGCATCTGCATCGCCATCACGGCACTGGGCTTCACCCTGCTGGGGGAGTCGCTGCGCGAGGCGATGGACCCGCGCACCCGAAGCCGCTGACCCGCGGCATCCGCTCGCGGGGGTCTAGACCGCGATGTCGAGCTCGTTGCCCGGGATGGATGCCAGCAGTTTGCGGGTGTACGGGTGGCGGGCGTTGGTGAAGATCTCCTCGGAGCTGGCCGCCTCCACAAGTTCACCGGCCCGCATGACGCAGACGTAGTCGCTGATCAGCCGCACGACGGCGAGGTCGTGCGAGATGAACAGGTAGCTCTGGCCGTACTCGCGCTGCAGATCGCCCAGCAGGGTCAGGATCTGCGCCTGTACCAGCACGTCCAGCGCCGAGACCGGCTCGTCGCAGACGATGAGGTCCGGCGACAGTGCCAGTGCCCGCGCGATGGCGACGCGCTGCCGCTGACCGCCCGACAGCTCCGACGGATAGCGGCGCAGCATCGACTGCGGCAGGGCGACATCGTCCATCAGCTGGCGCACGCGCGCGGCGCGCTCTTTGCCGGAGCCCCGTTTGTAGAACGTCAGCGGCTCTTCGATGATCCGCTCGATCGTGAACATCGGGTTCAGCGACGAGTAGGGGTCCTGGAAGATCGGCTGCACCTTCTGCCGGAAGCTGCGCAGCTCCCGCCCCTTCAGCGAGGCGACGTCCTGCCCGTCGAAGCGGATGGACCCCTTCGTCGGCTCGACGACCTTCAGGATCATGCGCGCCGTCGTGGTCTTGCCCGACCCCGACTCGCCCACGATCGCCACCGTCTCGCCGCGCGGGATCGCGAAGGACACATCGTCGACGGCCGCGAAGTCGTCCTTCGTGCCCCGCACCTTGTAGAGCTTGGTCAGCCCCTCCACCTCGAGGATGTTGTCGACGGATGCCGCGGCCGGCGTCGCCGCCGGGGCCGGGGTGCGCGGCGTCGTGGTCGCGGGGGCGTCGGCTGCGGGGGTCGCGGTCGCCGTCGCGGGGGTCAGCGGCGTCGGACCCGATGCGGGCGCCGGGCCTGCGGCATCCGCGTGCCGGAAGACCTCGGGGCGCAACCGCACGGCCGACACCGAGGGAGCCGCGGCGATGAGCGCCTTGGTGTAGTCGGCCTGCGGGTCCTCGAGGATCTGCCGGGCGGTGCCGTGCTCGACGACGCGGCCGCGGTGCATGACGATCACGTGCGAGGCGCGCTCGGCGGCCAGGCCCAGGTCGTGGGTGATGAGCATGAGGGCGGTGCCCAGCTCCGCGGTCATGCGGCCGAGCTGGTCGAGGATCGTCTTCTGGACGGTGACGTCCAGGGCGCTGGTGGGTTCGTCGGCGATCAGCAGCCGGGGGTTGCAGGCCAGCCCGATCGCGATCAGGGCGCGCTGGCGCATGCCGCCGGAGAACTCGTGCGGGTACTGCTTGGCGCGCCGGGCGGCGTCGGGCAGGCCCGCCGCGGCGAGGGTCTCGACGACCTTCTTGTCCACGTTGGCGCGGTTGGCCATGCCGTGGGCGAGCAGGGTCTCGGCGATCTGCGTGCCGATCTTCGACACCGGGTTGAGGTTGGACATCGGATCCTGCGGCACCAGGCCGATGGACTTGCCGCGGATCTTGCGCATCACCGACTCCGAGGCGCCGACCAGTTCCTGGCCGGCAAGGCTGATGCTGCCCTCGGCGATGCGGCCGTTGCCGGCGAGCAGCCCGATCACGGCCATCGCCGTCGTCGACTTTCCCGAACCCGATTCGCCGACGATCGCGAGGGTGTCCCCGGCGGCCAGGTCGAAGCTGATGTTCTCGACGGCGCGCACGGGGCCGTCCATCGTGCCGAACTCGACGGCGAGATCGCGGACCTGCAGCAGCGGCGCGGCATCCTGAAGCATGCGGTCCATCCTGCCCTGCCACAGCAGCGGGTGCACGGATGCGGCGGCAGCCTTTACGCAGTCGTAACGCGCCGCCGCCCGTCGGAATTCAGGCTGAGGAGCGCCGAACCGCCCGTGGGAGCCGGATTCCGCCGCTCAGCCTGAATTCCGACGGCTCATCGGCCGCGACGGCGGGCTACCGTGGTCGCATGCGCGCGATCGACCTCAACGCCGACCTCGGCGAGACGGTCGACGGCGTGCCCACCTCCGACGATGCGGCCCTGTTCGCCGTGATCACCAGCGCCAGCGTCGCGTGCGGCGGTCACGCCGGCGATGCCGCCTCGATGCGCGCCGCCGTCGCCGCCGCCGCGGCCGGTGCCGTCGCCGTGGGCGCCCACCCGTCCTTCCCCGACCCCGCGAACTTCGGCCGCGTGCACCTGAGCGTCGATCCGGCGCTGCTGCGGGCGCAGGTCACCGGGCAGCTGGACGCCCTGGCGGCGGCGGGCGCCGACATCCGGTACGTCAAGCCGCACGGAGCCCTGTACCACGCGGTGTCCGCCGACGCCGCGGCGGCCGCGGCGGTTGCGGCATCCGTCGCCGACCTGTCCGCTCGGCTCGGACGCGCAGTCCCGGTGCTCGGGCTCGACGGCGAGATCGTCGCGGCCGTCGCTGCGGCGGGGCTGGGATTCGTGCGCGAGGCGTTCCTCGACCGCGCCTACCTCCCCGACGGCACCCTCGTGGCGCGCGGCGTGCCGGGTGCGGTCCTGCACGACGCCGGCGAGGTCGCCGACCGGGCGGTGCGCCTCGCCGTCGACGGGGTCGTGGTGGCGGTGGACGGTGCGCTGGTGCAGACGGATGCCGCGTCGTTGTGCGTCCACGGCGACTCGCCGGGAGCGGTGGCCATGGCCCGCGCGGTGCGGGCGGCGCTGGTGGCGGCGGGGGTCACGGTGCGGGCGCCGTGGTGACCGAGCCCGGCCCGCGGCTCCTGCCGTTCGGCGCGGGCGCGGTGCTGGCCGAAGTGGCAACGCTCGCCGCCGCGCGGGACCTGCATGCCCGGCTGCAGGCGTCGCGCCCGGCGGGCGTGGTCGACCTCGTGCCGGCGGCGCGCACGGTGCTCGTACGCCTGGACCCCGCCGTGCTGTCGGTCGCGGCCGCGCGCACCTGGATCGCCCACGCGCCGGATGCCCCTCCCGCGCGGGCGGACGCCGGCGAGGTCGTGATCCCGATCTCCTACGACGGCCCGGACCTCGCCGAGACGGCGGAGCTGCTCGGCATCACGGCCGAGGAGTTGGTGCGACGCCACCGCGACGCGGTGTGGACGGTCGCGTTCACCGGCTTCGCGCCCGGGTTCGGGTACCTCGTCAGCGACGACTGGCCGTACGACGTGCCGCGGCTGGCCGCCCCGCGCACCAGGGTGCCCGCCGGGAGCGTCGGGCTGGCGGCCGGGTTCACCGGGGCCTACCCGCGAGCCACGCCCGGCGGCTGGCGGCTCATCGGCCACACCGACGCCGTGCTGTTCGACCCCGCCGCCGCCTCCCCGGCGCTGCTCGCCCCCGGCATCCGCGTCCGCTTCGTCCCCGCCC
>NZ_JANJFD020000009.1:0-153066 GCF_024623575.2 Microbacterium sp. zg-YB36 | reverse complement strand
CACCAATCTGGCAAACCTGTGCCCGGGTCGACATCACCCGGTCAAGCACGGCACCGCGTGGAGCGTGGTGCAGAAAGCCGACGGCATCCTGGAGTGGACCAGCCCCACCGGCCGGGTCTACACCGACATCCCCCGACGAGTGCTGGAATTCATGGCCCTCGCCGCCATCGAAGAACCCGCACCGTTCTAGTCAGCGCGGCGCCCGCAGGTCCCGTTCCGGCGTCACTCGAGGGGCAGGCGAGGCCGCAGCGGGCCGCGCGCGAGCAGGTGCTGCGCCGACTGCGCCACGGGCCGCATCGTGACCAGGTCCAGATTGACGTGTCCCGGCGCGTTGAGGGCGTACGCGATGACGTCGGCGACATCGGATGCCACCAGCGGCTGCTCGACGCCGTCGTAGACCTTCTCGGCGGCAGACCGGTCGCCGCCCAGGCGGTTGAGGGCGAACTCCTCGGTGTAGACCATTCCCGGGGCGATCTCGACGACGCGGATCGGCTCGCCGTTGAGCTCCAGCCGCAGTGCTGCGGCGAGCATCGACTCCCCCGCCTTGGCCGCGTTGTAGCCGGCCCCGCCCGGGTAGGCCCGCTGGGCGGCGGTGGAGGTCACGAAGACGGTGTCAGCGTGTCCGTCGGCACCAGCGGCCAGACGCAACTGCGGCAGCAGGGCGGCCACCAGCATCTGGGCGGCGACCACGTTGATCTCGAACATCCAGCGCCAGTCGTCGGCGCTGCCGTCCTCCACGCGGTCGGTGCCACGAGCGCCGCCGGCGACCTGCACCAGCGCATGCACGGGGCCGGTCTCCTCCAGCCATTCCGCGAGCGCGTCGACGTCGGCCTGCCGAGTGAGGTCGGCGGCGTACACCGCCGCTCCCGTCTGCGCTTCTACCTCCGCCAGCCGGTTCGCACGCCGGGCCACGCCGACGACATCCCAACCAGCGGCGCGCAGTGCCCGCACCGTGGCCTCCCCGATCCCTGAGCTGGCTCCGGTCACCACCGCACGTCGTGTCATGGCTCCCACCGTACTCCCGCGCGTTACGTCACATTTCCGCGTCGTTGTTGACAACGGGACTTATCCGTAACCTCGGACCAGGCCGTGGTACCCGTGGCCCACCCGACATTCAGGAGTCATCATGTCCGCACCCGAGAACTGGCGCTTCGAGACCAAGCAGGTCCACTCCGGCGCCGCGCCGGATCCGGTGACCAAGGCGCGCGCCACGCCGATCTACCAGACGACCTCCTACGTGTTCGACAGCGCCGATCACGCCGCGAACCTGTTCGCGCTGGCGGAGTTCGGCAACATCTACACCCGCATCCAGAACCCGACGCAGGATGTCGTCGAGCAGCGGGTCGCCGCACTCGAGGGTGGCACCGGCGCGCTGCTGGTCGCCAGCGGCCAGGCCGCGGAGACCTTCGCGGTGCTCAACATCGCCCAGGCCGGCGACCACCTCGTCTCGTCGAGCTCCATCTACGGCGGCACCTACAACCTGTTCAAGTACACCCTGGCCAAGCTCGGCATCGAGACGACCTTCGTGGAGAACCAGGACGACCCCGAGGAGTGGCGTCGGGCAGTGCGGCCCAACACCAAGCTGTTCTTCGCCGAGACGATCGGCAACCCGCAGATCAACGTGCTCGACATCCGCACCGTCGCCGACATCGCGCACGAAGCCGGGGTGCCGCTGATCGTCGACAACACGATCGCGACGCCCTATCTGATCCGTCCGTTCGAGCACGGCGCCGACATCATCGTGCACTCCGCCACCAAGTTCCTCGGCGGCCACGGCACCACCATCGGCGGCATCATCGTCGACGGCGGGCGCTTCGAATGGTCCAAGAACGTCGAGAAGTTCCCCGGGCTGACCGAACCGGACCCGTCCTACCACGGCGCCTCCTACACGACCGCCGTCGGCGATGGGCTGGCCTACATCATCAAGGCCCGCGTGCAGCTGCTGCGCGACCTGGGTGCGGCGATCTCGCCGATCAGCGCGTGGCTGCTGCTGCAGGGCATCGAGACGCTGTCGCTGCGCATCGAACGCCACGTGCAGAACGCGCAGGAGATCGCGGAGTGGCTGGAGAGTCAGGACGACGTGGCCGCAGTGTTCTACTCCGGCCTTCCCACCTCGCCCTGGTACGCCGCCGCGAACACCTACGCGCCCAAGGGCGTCGGCGCGGTGCTGTCGTTCGAGCTCAAGGGGGGCGTTGCGGCGGGGCGCGAGTTCGTCAACTCGCTGGAACTATTCAGCCACCTCGCCAACATCGGCGACGTGCGTTCGCTCGTGATCCACCCGGCATCCACCACTCATTCGCAGCTCACGCCCGAGCAGCAGCTCACGTCCGGCGTCACGCCGGGCCTGGTGCGCCTGTCGGTCGGCATCGAGAGCGTCGAGGACCTCAAGGCCGACCTGGCGCAGGCGCTGGCCGCCGCCCGCCGCCTGTCGGAGGCCGCGCGCGCCTGAGCCATACGCTGATCGGCGTGACCGAACGCATCGCTGCCGCCTACGACGATTTCGGGCGGCGCTGGGCGCACGGCACCTCACCGCTGTACGAGGAGTGGTCGACCGGCATTGCGGGCGACCGAGAGGTCCTGGCCCGCCTCGCCGCGCTTCCCGCACCGGTGCGGCAACCCAACCGCATCTTCGCGGCCGCGCGCTGGGCCGGCAGCCCCCTCACCGGGTATCCGCAGTGGCGGGAGTGGCTCGCAGCGAACTGGGATCGCGTGGTCGAGGTGGCAGCGGTGCGCACCACCCAGACGAACGAACCGGCCCGGTGTGCGACCCTGCTGCCGCAACTGGCCGCGATCCCCGGCCCCCTCGCCCTGCTCGAGGTCGGCACCGCCGCCGGGCTGTGCCTGTTCCCCGACCGCTACGCCTACGAGTACACCGCACCGGACGGCGCGCATCGGCTCGGCGAGTCCCCCGTCGTGGTTCCCTGTCGCATCGACGACGCCGCGGCCGTCCCCGAGCGCCTGCCCGACGTCGTCTGGCGCCGTGGCATCGATCTGGCGCCTATCGATGCCGCCGATCCCGACGCGATCGACTGGCTCGCGACCCTGGTGTGGCCCGGCCCCGACCACGCCGGCCGCGTCGCGCGGCTCCGCGCAGCGGCAGAGATCGCCGCGGCCGATCCGCCCGGCATCGTCCGCGGGGATCTGCTCGAGACGCTGCCCGAGGTGGCAGCCTCGGCGCCGGCGGATGCCACCCTGGTGATCTTCCACAGCGCCGTGCTGCTGTACCTCGACGAGGACGAGAGGCGGCGCTTCGTCGAGTTGGTGGACGAGGTGCGCGCCGCCCGCGACGGCGGTGTCGTGTGGATCTCGAACGAGTCGTCGGGGACGCTACCGCCCGTCGACGCCCTCGTGACGCCCGGGCTCGACACCGATCGGCGCTTCGTGCAGTCCGTCGACGGTGCTCCGGTGGCCCTGGCCGGCCAGCACGGCGCGACCTACGAGGTGCGCCCGTTCGGCGCGGCGTAGTCCGCGACTCAGGCGCCGTCCCACCACCGCAGCACCCGCAGCGCGCGCAGCGTCACCCAGCGGCTGGGGAACCCCTCTCGCTCGGCCTCCAGATCGAACAGTGTCGGACCTTCGTGGGTCAGCTCGAGCTTCCACATTCCGAACGGGAGCATCTTCGCGCGCAGCAGCTCGATCGCTTCCGCGCAGCGGTCGTCACGCTGCGGGCGTGCCAGCCGGAAGTAGTCGAGAGCCCGCAGAACGTCGTAGTACCACCGGCTCGGGAAGGACGGCATGGTGAAGCGGGGGTCGATGAGCTCACCGGTGGAGGCGCGGCGGAGCAGGCGCCGCTCCAGCAGGTACTCCTCGCCGCGCGCGCGGGCGGCGGCCACGGCATCCGATCCCCCGTCGGCCTGCTCCCACATCCACAGCCCCTCGAGCGCGCAGATCGTGGAGTGGAACGACGAGCGACTCGTGCCGTCCTCGTCCCAGCAGTTCCATCCGCCGTCGGCCAGCTGACCCGACAGCAGCGTCTCGACGATCATGCGGCCGTCCTGCCCGAAGTAGACGGCATTGGCCAGCGCCCCGCCGTTGGTGCACGGCTCCACCTCGCCGTCGAAATACGGCTGTCCGCCGTGGTCCCAGCGGACGTTCTCGCGCACCCGCGTGACCGCGCGCACGACCTCGGGTGCCGCCGGGTCGGGCCCGAACGCGCGCAACAGCACCAGCGACGGGTGCGTGGCCGTCCAGGCATCGTAGAACGGGCGACTCTCGTCCACCCACCCGGGACGGTAGACGCCCCCGTCCCACAGTCCGTCCTCGGCCTGCTCGGCGAGCAGGCGGGCGCCCCAGCCCTCGGTGGCCACCCGCGCGCGCTCCGCGGCGACCTCTTCGGGCGCGGCATCCGTCAGATCTCGCAGAACCTGCCAGCGGATGGCCGGGTCGGAGTCCAGGAGGTAGTCGATCGCGCTCATGGTCGGACGATACCGCGATCGCGGCGCGTAACACGACCGCCGCGACCGCCCCGACCCACGACAATGGGGAGGTGGACTGGCAGACCTCCGAAGACACCGTGCCCTCAGCACCGGTGACCGAGGCCGACGCGCGCCTGCTGCTGGGCCGCCCGCCCGCCACCGGCGCATGGCGTGACGGCGACCCCGACGGCGAGCGCCGGTTCGCAGCGTTCGGCGCGTTCGGAACCGAGAGCGGGCGGGAGCTGCCTGCGCTGCGACTGGCGTACGAGACGTGGGGCGCGCTGAACCCGGCCCGCGACAACGCGGTGCTCATCCTCCACGCCCTCACCGGCGACAGCCACGTCCGAGGACCCGCAACCCCGGGGCATCCCACCGCCGGCTGGTGGGACGCCATCGTCGGACCCGGCGCGCCCATCGACACCGACCGCTGGTTCGTCGTGGCGCCGAACATGCTGGGTGGATGCCAGGGATCCACCGGACCTGCCAGCATCGCCCCCGACGGCTACGAGTGGGCCTCGCGCTTCCCGTACCTCACGATCCGCGACCAGGTCGCCGCACAGGCCCGCCTGGCCGACGCCCTCGGCATCGACGTGTGGGCCGCCGTCATCGGCGGCTCGATGGGCGGCATGCACGCCCTGGAATGGGCCGTCGCACTGCCGGACCGGCTGCAGCGCGTCGCGATCCTCTCCGCTCCACCGGCCAACACCGCCGACCAGATCGCGCTGAACTCGGTGCAGCTGGAGGCGATCCAGATCGACCCGCGCTTCCAGGGCGGGGAGTACTACGACTCCGGCGACGGCGACGGGCCGCACCGCGGCCTGGCGCTGGCGCGGCGGATGGCGCTGCTGAACTACCGCAGCCCCACCGAGCTCAACCAGCGGTTCCAGCGCTCCTGGCAGTCGGGCAAGAGCCCGCTGGGCCACGGCGGCCGCTTCGCCGTGGAGTCCTACCTCGACTTCCACGGCAACAAGTTCACGCGGCGCTTCGACGCCAACAGCTACCTCGTGCTGGTGGAGGCGATGGACTCCCACGACGTGGGCCGCGACCGCGGCGGCATCGAGGACGCACTGTCACGCGTGACGGCCACGGCGCTCGTGCTCGGCATCGACAGCGACCGGCTGTTCCCGATCGACGGCCAGCACCGCATCGCCCGCGGCATCCCCACGACCCTCGACGGTGACCAGGCGGTGGTGCTCTCCAGCGACTACGGCCACGACGGTTTCCTCATCGAGACGGGGGCCGTCGGGGGGCACCTGGGCCGCCTGCTCGCGACGTGAGTCAGGACGCCGAGCGGGTGTAGCGCCAGGGCAGCGCGGCGATCTCCAGCCGGTGCCGCGCGTCGGAGCCGGCATCGGGCTCGTATTCGCCGTCCTCCTGCCACAGCATCACCCCGGCATCCTCACGAGCACGCGTTTCGAATCGGTGGATGCCGCGCAGCCGCGCCGCGGCGAGCGCACTGTCCACGTCGTCGTGACCGATCAGCCCGTGCAGCGTGACCCACGTCGGCGGGTAGAGCCGCAGCTCGCCGCGGCCGTGGGCGGCAAGCGCGTCGGCCGGAGTCGTCCACTGCGTCTGGACGACCTCCGCCGGCGCCGGCTGCAGCGGACCGCTCGGCACTCGGGCCACGAAGAACCAGGTGCGGATCCGCAGGGCGACGTTCACCGGAGGGACCCACAGCGCCAGCGGCACCAGCACGTCCGGATCGACCACCAGTCCCACCTCTTCGGCGGTCTCCCGCACACCGGCCCGGCGGGCGACGTCCTCGTCCGCGGTGTCCGGGCCGGGATGATCGCCGTCCTCGATCATGCCGCCGGGGAAGACCCACGCCCCCGCGAACGAGCCGCGGTCCGGGCGCTGCAGCAGCAGCACCTCCACCCCGGCGGCGCCGTCGCGCAGCAGGACGACGGTCGCGGCGACTGGGAGGTCCGGCTCCGGGTCGCCCGGGGTCACGGCGTCACTGGTCAGCATCCAGCGCCTGCTCGAGCCGCTCGACCTTGCCGTCCAGCTCGCCGCTGTAACCGGGGCGGATATCGGCTTTGAGCACGAGCGAGACCCGGGAGCCGAAGGGCAGCACCGCCTCGGTGGCGCGTTTGACGACGTCGAAGACCTCGTCCCACTCCCCCTCCACCTCGGTGAACATCGAGGTCGTGCGATGCGGCAGCCCCGAAGAGCGCACGACCGCGACGGCAGCGGCAACGGCGTCGTGCACCGAGCCGTCGGCGCGGCCGGTGCCGCTGGGTGCGACGGAGAAGGCGATGAGCATGGGGACCTCCGCAGGTCAGATCGAGGTGGTGAGGGCGGATGGTGCAGAGCGAGGGATGCCTGGACGCACCGGGACGCGCACCAGGCGCACCAGTGCCCACACCAGCAGCGCGAGGTACAGCGCATTGCGCACGGTCAGCACGGCGATCGGCAACGGCGCCGTGGTCAGCACGCCGGCGTAGAGCAGGGGGTACACCAGCTGCGTGAGCAGCACGGTGACCAGCGCGAGCGACGCCGGCCCCCGCCACCGGCGACGGTCGAGCACAAGACCCAGCACCAGCGGCGCGGCGATCCAGCTGGCGAACTGCGGGGAGCCCACCTTGTTCACGACGATGAAGGTCATCACGACCGTCAGGGCAAGGGGTGGGAACAGCACCGCGTACCGCGCCCCGAGCCAGGCCTTGCGGGCGCCGATGGCCACGACCGCGATCATCGCGAACGCCAGCAGCGGGGTCATGATCGCGATGAGCGCGTCCACCTGGGGACCGGTCACCTGGAACGTCAGCAGCCCGCCGTCGTAGAACACCTGCGAACCAGGCAGCCCCAGCACCGCCCGCCACAGATAGAACGCGCTCACCGGCGCCTCGATCTGCAGTCCACGGTCGGTCTGGCCCTGCACGAACCCGAAGGCGTAGGCGCCCCCACCGCCGGCCACCACGACGATGAGCGTCACCGCCGACACGACGAGCGCACCGATCACGACCGGTCCCCGGCGCCGCCCGGTGATCACCGCGGCCGCCAGCAGCGCCGCCGGCCAGACCTTGATCCAGGTCGCGATCGCCAGCAGCGCGGATGCCACGAACGGCCGGCCCGCCAACCACAGGCATCCTGCGACGGCGAGGGCTGCGGTGAACCCGTCGAGCCGGTACAGTCCCACCGGGCCGAGCAGCGCGATCGACGCGAGCCAGAACCACGCTGCGCCGCTCCGCCCGCGGGAGCGACCCCGGCCGACCAGCAGGGCGAACGCGCCGGCGTTGGCGAGGACGACCATCACGACCCAGCCGACGGTGTAGCTGCCGGTCCAGGCGAACAGCCACGCCAGCACCATCGGCACGAGCGCCAGCTGCGGGTACACCCACGGCACGGTGATGCCCATGATCTCGCGGCCCGCGGGGCAGAACCCCTCGACCCCGCCCCACAGCGCGCAGGCCGACCACGGCTGGTACACCCGGTACACGTCGCCCATCGGTTCGTTGGGCAGGACGAATCCGAGCCTCGCGATCGCGACGTGCACGATGGCGAAGGCCACCCACAGCACCACCCGCCTCGACACGCTCCTCATCCTACGGACGGGGTGATCCTTGGCGCAGCCGCGGTCATCCGCGCCCGGCGAGCACGTCGCCGACCACGCGCGGCAGGACCGCGGCGACATCCAGCGCCGTGATGGGCCCACCGCCGACGTCGCGGGCGGCGAGTGCACCAGCCCGGCCGTGCAACCACGCGGCCGACGCCGCGCAGCGCAGCAGGAGCGCGTGGTCCACGTCGTCGGCAGTGGCGGCCCCGGCCACCAGCGCGGCGATGACCCCGCCGAGCACATCGCCGGTACCGGCGGTGGCCAGCCACGGCGTGCCGGCACGCACGCGCACGAGGGCGCCATCGGGGCCGGCGACGATCGTCTCCGCGCCCTTGAGCAGCACCACGGCCCCCAGCGCCGCGGCGGTTTCGGCTGCGGCGTAGGCCCGGTCGTCCGCGTCCGCATCGAGTCCGAGCCGGCCGCGCAACAGCGAATGCTCGCGCTCGTGCGGGGTGACGATCACCGGCGCGGTCGCCGCGGGCGCGAGATCGAGCGCGCCGGCGTCGACGACGACGGGCTGAGCGCCGGCCAGCACGTCGCGCAGCGCTGCCGTCTCGGCATCCGTCCGCGTCGCGGCATCCGTCCCCGAGCCGATCAGCCAGGCCTGCACCGCGCCGGGTGCCGTCACCGTCTCGGGCCGGCGCTGCAGCACGGCTGCGGCCGCACCGGCCGGGCCGAGGTAGCGCACCATGCCGATGCCGGTGCGCCACGCCGCTTCGACGCTCAGCACCGCCGCGCCCGGGTACAGATCAGACCCGGTTCGAACGCCCACCACACCACGGGAATACTTGTAGTCGGCGTCGGTCGGCATCCGCAGGGATTCGGCGACGTCGTCCCGAGTCCACGCGCCTGCAGCAATCATGCGCGCCACCCTACCCGTGCTGGAGTCACTATGAGTCTGCTCTTCACCCCTCTGACGATCGGTGGCGACACCGGTGGCGCGGTCACCGCGCGCAACCGGCTCTGGGTCGCTCCGATGTGCCAGTACTCGGCGGTGGCGGGGGTTCCGGGCGAGTGGCACCACGTGCATCTGGCCCAGTTCGCATCGGGCGGCGCCGGCGTGGTCGTCGCCGAGGCCACCGCGGTGACGGCGGAGGGGCGCATCTCCCCCGAAGACACCGGGCTGTACAACGACACCCAGCGCGACGCCTGGGCCCCGATCGCCGCGGCCATCCGCAGCCGCGGCGCGGTGCCCGCGATCCAGCTGGCGCATGCGGGCCGGAAGGCCTCCACGTGGTCGCCGTTCGCCGGGCGCCGCGGCAGCGTGCCCCTGATCGAGGGCGGCTGGACCACGGTCGCCCCCTCCCCGATCGCGTTCGAGGGGTTCGCGGCACCGGAGGCGCTGGACGTCGCCGGCATCGACCGCATCGTCCACGCGTTCGCGGCGGCGGCAGTGCGCGCCGTGGCGGCCGGATTCGAGGTGCTGGAGGTGCACGCCGCGCACGGCTACCTGCTGCACGAGTTCCTCTCCCCGCTGTCGAACCAGCGTGACGACGCGTACGGCGGGTCGCTGGAGAACCGGGCCCGACTGCTGCTGCGGGTCTGCGACGCGGTGCGGGAGGCGGCACCGGGCGTGCCGGTGATCGCACGGTTCTCGGCCACCGACTGGGCCGACGGCGGCTGGGACGTCGCCGACACCACCACGGTCGCCCAGTGGGTGGAGAGCCGCGGCATCTCGCTCATCGACGTCTCCAGCGGCGGGCTCGTCGCCCACCAGAAGATCGTCGCCGGTCCCGGCTACCAGGTGCCCTTCGCCGCCCGGGTGCACGAGGCCGTTACCGTGCCGGTGAGCGCGGTCGGCGAGATCTCGGATGCCGCGCACGCCGAGGCGATCCTCGCGGCGGGTGAGGCGGATGTGATCATGGCCGGCCGGGAATGGCTGCGCGACCCGCACTTCGCGCTGCGTGCCGCCGCGGAGCTGGGCGAGGACATCGGCTACTGGCCACCGCAGTACGTGCGAGCGCGCCGGCGATGAAAAAACGCGGACGGGACCGTAACGGCCCCGTCCGCGTTCTCGTTCAGCGGGTCAGCGCAGGCGCCGAGTGGCGTCCTGCACCTCGCCGACCAGCTCTTCCAGGATGTCCTCGAGGAACAGCACCGCGGTGGTCTGGCCGGACGCGTCGCGCACCTGGGCGAGGTGACGGCTGGAGCGGCGCATGATCGCGAGGGCGTCCTCGAGATCGGTGGTCTCCGACACCGGGACCATGTGGTGGATGCGCTTGGGCTTGACCGGCTCGCTCACCACGACCGCGCCGTCCGGGCCCTCGGCCTCGCGCAGCACGTCCTTCAGGTGCACGTACCCCAGCGGCGCTCCATCGGCATCCACGATCACGTAGCGCGAGAAGCCGTGTTTGGCGACCGCCCGCTCGATCTCGTCGGGTGTCGTCGACTCCGGCAGGGTCACCAGCGCCGACAGCGGCACGGCGACGTCCTTGGCCTTCTTGTCGGTGAATTCCACCGCCGCCGCGACGGCGCCGGAGGTGTCGTCCAGGACGCCCTCCATCCGCGACTGGTTCACGATCGTCACGACCTCCTCGAGCGTGAACGTCGAGGCTGCCTCGTCCTTCGGCTCGACGCGGAACAGCCGCACCACGTGATTGGCGATCCAGTTGAGCGTGACGATGATCGGGTGGAACAGCCTCGACACCCACACCAGCGGGGTGGCGAGCATGAGCACGGCACGGTCGGGCAGCGAGAACGCCAGGTTCTTCGGCACCATTTCGCCGAACACGACGTGCAGATACGACACCAGCAGCAGCGTGATGACGAACGCGATGACGTCCACGGCGCCTCCGCCCCAGCCGGTCAGGCCCAGCGGCACCGCCAGCAGGTGGTGGATCGCCGGCTCGGAGACGTTCAGGATCAGCAGCGAGCAGATCGTGATGCCCAGCTGACAGGTCGCGAGCATGAGGGTGGCGTGCTCCATCGCCCACAGCGCGGTCTTCGCCGCGCGTGACCCCTTCTCCGCCAGCGGCTCGATCTGCGAGCGGCGTGCGGAGATGACGGCGAATTCGGCGCCGACGAAGAACGCGTTGAACACCAGCAGCACGACGAGCCATGCGATTCCGGCCCAGTCACTCATCGCGTGCCCCCTCAGTCGTGGCATCCGTGAGCGGATGAGGAGTGAACTTCACCCTCCCCACCCGGCGCCCGTCCATGCGTTGCACCGTGAGGGTGCCCTCTTCCAGGTCGACCTGGTCGCCTGCCACCGGGATGCGCTCGAGCACGCTCATGATGTAGCCGCCGACGGTGTCGTAGACGTCACCCTCCGGGACGCGGATGCCGGTGCGGTCGCGCACCTCGTCGGGGCGGAGTTCCGCAGGGAACGTCACGGCATCCGCCGTCCGCACGATGCCTGCCCGGCTGCGGTCGTGCTCGTCGAGCACCTCGCCGACGATCTCCTCGACCAGGTCCTCGAGCGTGACGACACCGGCGGTGCCGCCGTACTCGTCGACGACGATGGCCATCTGATAGCCGCGAGCGCGCAGCTCCGAGATGAGGGCGTCGAGGTGCACCGCTTCTGGCACCCGCAGCGGCTCCTGGGCGATCGCCGCAGCAGGCACCTCGCCGCGCCGGTCGCGCGGCACGCTGACGGCTGCCTTGAGGTGCACGACGCCGGTGATGTCATCCATCGATTCGTCGTACACCGGGAAGCGACTGTGCCCGGTGCGGCGGGCGAGCTGGATGACGTCCTCCACCGAATCCGACGCGGCGACGGCGTGCACGCTCGGGCGGGGGGTCATGACGTCGGCGGCGGTGAGCCGGGCGAACGTGAGCGAGCGGTGCAGCAGCGACGCGGTGTCCTGCTCGAGCACACCCGCGAGGGCCGACCGGCGCACCAGGCTCGACAGTTCCTCGGCGGTGCGCGCCCCGGACAGCTCCTCCTTCGGCTCGACGCCCATGGCACGGAGGACGCCGTTGGCGCTGCCGTTGAGCAGCCAGATCGCCGGCTTGAACACCGTGGTGAAGCCCACCTGGAACGGCATCACGAGCTTGGCGGTCTGCCGCGGAATCGCCAGGGCGAAGTTCTTCGGCACGAGCTCGCCGACGATCATGGAGAACAGCGTCGCGATCGACACCCCCACGATGGCGGCGATGGGACGGGAGACCGCCTCGGACCAGCCCCACGCGGAAAAGACCGGGGACAGCAGGTTCGAGATGGCCGGCTCCATCGTGTAACCGGTCAGCAGCGTCGTGAGCGTGATGCCCAACTGCGCGCTGGACAGGTGCGTCGAGGTGATGCGCAGCGCCGCGATCGTCAGCGCCAACCGCGACTCGCCGGAAGCTTGCCGCGACTCCAGGTCCGCGCGGTCGAGGTTCACGAGCGCGAATTCGCTGGCGACGAACAGGCCGGTGCCCACTGTCAGAAGCAGCCCCACGCCCAACATGACGTAATCCATCACGCATCACCCCCGATCGAACGGGAGGGAGGTCGGTGGGGCGATCGTCTACTACTGGGAGGGTCGTCCATCGTGCGCAAGATTCTACGGCACGCCCTGGGGCGCGGTCCCGGGTGTTCTCACAGCCCGGCATCCATTCTTCGCCTTCGCAGTGCGCTCTCCCCCGGTCCGTCGACCGCCCGAGATGCGGTGATCTGCCGGAATGCGGATGCTCCCGCGCCCACGGCCCTCACCCGGGCAGATCCCCTCGCCCCGGCAAAGCGACGCGCGCGCCCGGGTCACCAGCTGACGGGGAGCGCCTTGCCCTCTTCGTAGCCGGCGGCGGACTGCAGGCCCACCATGGCCCGCTCGTGGAACTCCGGCACGGTGGCCGCTCCCGCGTACGTGAACGACGAGCGCACCCCGGAGGTGATCATGTCGAGGAGGTCCTCGATGCCCGGGCGCAGCGGATCCAGGTAGATCTTCGACGACGAGATCCCCTCGGCGAACAGCTCCTTGCGGGCCAGTTCATACGGGTCCAGCCGCCCGAACCGGTCGTGCACGGCCTTGGTGGAGGCCATCCCCCACGACTCCTTGTACGCGCGCCCCGCTGCGTCGGTCTGCACCTCGCCGGGGGCTTCGATCGTCCCGGCGAACCACGAGCCGATCATGACGGATGCCGCACCGGCGGCGAGCGCGAGCGCGACGTCCCTCGGATAGCGCACTCCGCCGTCGGCCCACACGTGCGCGCCCTGTTCGGCCGCGGCCTGGGCGGTCTCCAGCACGGCGGAGAACTGCGGCCGGCCCACGGCGGTCATCATGCGCGTCGTGCACATCGCGCCCGGCCCCACCCCGACCTTGAGGATCGTCGCGCCCATCGCCACGAGATCGGCGACGCCGTCGGCGGTGACGATGTTGCCTGCGGCGATCGGGATTCCCAGATCCAGCGCCGATACCGCGTGCAGCGCCTGCAGCATCCCCTCCTGGTGGCCGTGGGCGGTGTCGAGCACGAGCACGTCGACCCCGGCCGCGGCCAGCGCCTGCGCCTTGGCGGCGACGTCCCCGTTGATGCCCACAGCCGCCGCGACGATCAGACGCCCGTCCGCATCGACGGCGGGCTGGTACAGCGCCGAGCGCAGCGCGCTGCGGCGCGAGAGCGTGCCCACGAGCATGCCGTGGTGCAGCACGCAGACGATGTCGGCCTCGGCGGCCACGATGAGGTCGAAGGCATGGCGAGGCGTCTCGACGTCATCGGCGTCGATCGCGGCGGCGCGCCCGCGCACGAGGTCCCCCAGCCGTGCGTCCGGCAGCGCGGTGCCCAGCCGGGTGGCGGGCACCACTCCCAGCACGTCGTCGTGCGCGATGCGTCCCGACGGTCCCGTCCCCGGAGTCGGAGCAACGACGATGCCGTGGCCCTCGGTGGCCGGCAGCAGCCGCAGCGCGTCGGCGACGGTCGCCTCCGGCGGCAGCACCAGCGGGGTGTCCCACGGCACCGGCTGATCCTTGACCCAGCGGATCGCGGCATCCAGTTCCTGCAGCGGCATGTCCTGCGGCAACACGCCGAGCCCGCCGCGCCGCGCGAGCACCGAGGCCAGCCGCGCCCCGGTGACCGAGTTCATGTTCGCCGACACCACCGGAATGGTCGCGGGGGTGCCGTCCCCCGGGGAAAGATCGACCTCGAGCCGGCTGCGAACCGCCGAACGACGCGGCACCAGGAATACATCGGAGTACGTCAAATCCACCGTGGGCTGCTCACCGGAGAATCGCATGCTTCCACGGTAGCCGCGCTTCCCCCGGGTTGGATAAGAGCGGGATCACGGAATGCTGAGGTTGCAACCCGAGCTTGCCGCGTAAAAGGCGTTACGCTAGATAGCTGTGTGTGCGCAGGCAATGACGATGCCGCGTGCGATCGAATTTTCACCGAAGAAAGCAGGCGATCCAGCGTGTCCAGCCAGGTGACCGGCGTCGGAACCTCGAGCGAAGGCGAGTTCGGAGCGAACGCGTGGCTCGTTGACGAGCTCTACGAGCAGTTCAAAGCCGACAAGAACTCCGTGGACAAGGCGTGGTGGCCTGTTCTCGAGGCCTATCACCCGGAGGATGCCGCACCAGCGGCGACCCCCGCAGCCCCACCGCCATCCGGATCGGGTCAAGCGTCGGAGCCGCACCCGGTGACCGCCCCGATCCCCGTGATCGGTACGCAGCCGGTGGCGCGCACAACCGCCAAGCCCGCGGCCCCGCAGCCGATCCCGGCGCAGGCGCAGGACCGCGCGCCGCGGGAATCCACCGAAGCAGGCGAAGACGTCATCACGCCGCTGCGCGGCATGACCAAGACGCTCGCGGCGAACATGGACGAGTCGCTGACCGTCCCCACCGCCACGAGCGTGCGGACGGTCCCGGCCAAGCTGCTGATCGACAACCGCATCGTGATCAACAACCACATGTCCCGCACCCGCGGCGGCAAGGTCAGCTTCACGCACGTCATCGGCTGGGCGATCATCCAGGCGCTGAAGGCCTTCCCGAGCCAGAACGTGTTCTACGCCGAGATCGACGGCAAGCCCGCCGTCGTCGCGCCGGCACACATCAACTTCGGCATCGCGATCGACATCCCCAAGCCCGACGGCACGCGTGCCCTCATGGTGCCGAGCATCAAGCGCGCCGAGACGCTCACGTTCGGGGAGTACCTCGTCGCGTACGAGGACCTCGTCTCCCGCGCCCGCGCCAACAAGCTCACCGCTGCGGACTTCCAGGGCACGACGGTCTCGCTGACCAACCCCGGCGGCATCGGCACCGTGCACTCGGTCCCCCGCCTCATGAAGGGCCAGGGCTGCATCGTCGGCGCCGGCGCGCTGGAGTACCCCGCCGAGTTCCAGGGTTCGAGCGAGAAGACCCTCGTCGGCCTCGGCATCGGCAAGACGATCACGCTGACCAGCACCTACGACCACCGCGTCATCCAGGGTGCCGGCTCGGGCGAATTCCTCAAGATCGTCCATGAGATGCTCACCGGTCGCCGGGACTTCTACACCGACATCTTCGCGGCGCTGCGCATCCCCTACGCCCCCATCCACTGGGCAAACGACATCAACGTCGACCTGGCCGAGCGCGTCGACAAGACCGCGCGCGTGCAGGAGCTCATCAACTCGTTCCGCGTCCGCGGTCACCTCATGGCCGACATCGACCCGCTGGAGTACGTGCAGCGCACGCACCCCGACCTCGAGATCGAAAGTCACGGGCTGACCTTCTGGGACCTGGACCGCGAGTTCGTCACCGGCGGGTTCGGCGGCAAGCGCGTCATGAAGCTGCGCGACATCCTCGGGGTGCTGCGCGACTCGTACTGCCGCACGCTCGGCATCGAGTACATGCACATCCAGGACCCCACCCAGCGCAAGTGGTTCCAGGACAACGTCGAGGCGAAGTACCAGAAGCCGACGCACGACGAACAACTCCGCGTCCTCAGCAAGCTCAACGAGGCAGAGGCGTTCGAAACGTTCCTGCAGACGAAGTACGTCGGGCAGAAGCGCTTCAGCCTGGAAGGCGGCGAATCTCTCATCCCCCTGCTGGATCAGGTGCTGCGGGGAGCCGCGGATGCAGGGCTCGACGGCGCCGCGATCGGCATGGCCCACCGCGGTCGCCTCAACGTGCTGAGCAACGTCGCCGGCAAGACCTACGGCCAGGTGTTCCGCGAGTTCGAGGGTTCGGTCGCGATCGGCTCCAAGAGCGGCTCGGGCGACGTGAAGTACCACCTCGGCACCGAGGGCACCTTCGTCGCCGAAGGCGGCAAGGAACTGCCGGTCGTGCTGGCGGCCAACCCGTCGCACCTGGAGACGGTCGACGGCGTGCTGGAGGGCATCGTCCGCGCCAAGCAGGACCGCAAGCCCATCGGCACCTTCTCGTGGCTGCCGATCCTGGTGCACGGCGACGCCGCGTTCGCCGGTCAGGGTGTGGTCGCCGAGACGCTGCAGATGTCGCAGCTGCGCGGCTACCGCACCGGCGGCACCGTGCACATCGTGGTCAACAACCAGGTGGGCTTCACCACCCTCCCCCAGGACGCCCGCACGTCGGTGTACGCCACCGACGTCGCCAAGACCATTCAGGCCCCGGTCTTCCACGTCAACGGCGATGACCCCGAGGCTGTCGTCCGGGTCGCTGAGCTGGCCTTCCGCTACCGCGAAGAGTTCCACCGCGACGTCGTGATCGACCTGGTCTGCTACCGCCGCCGCGGGCACAACGAGGGCGATGACCCCTCGATGACGCAGCCGCTGATGACGAACCTCATCGAGGCGAAGCGGTCGGTCCGGCGCCTGTACACCGAGGCGCTGGTCGGTCGCGGCGACATCACCGAGGAAGAGTACGAGCAGGCCAAGCGCGACTTCCAGACCCGTCTGGAGATCGCCTTCGCCGAGACGCACGCCGCCGAGACCGGGTCCAACCCCATCATCGATGCGGATGCCGTCGCGGTGGAGCCCGCCGCCGGCGAACCGGAGACGACGGGAGTCTCCCGCGAGGTGGTCCACCTGATCGGTGACGCCTTCGTCAACAAGCCCGACGGTTTCACCGTGCACAACAAGCTCCAGCAGCTGCTGGACAAGCGCCTCGACATGAGCCGCAACGGCAGCATCGACTGGGCGTTCGGCGAACTGCTGGCATTCGGCTCGCTGCTGCTGGAGGGCACCAACGTGCGCCTGGCCGGGCAGGACGCCCGCCGCGGCACGTTCGTGCAGCGCCACTCGGTGTTCCACGACCGCGCGAACGGCCAGGAGTGGCTGCCCCTGACGAACCTGTCCGACAACCAGGGCCGGTTCTGGGCGTATGACTCGCTGCTGAGCGAGTACGCGGCGATGGCCTTCGAGTACGGCTACTCGGTGGAGCGTCCCGACGCGCTGGTGCTGTGGGAGGCGCAGTTCGGCGACTTCGCCGACGGCGCCCAGACCGTCATCGACACCTACCTGTCGGCGGCGGACCAGAAGTGGGGCCAGCAGTCCAGCGTGGTGCTGCTGCTGCCGCACGGCTTCGAAGGTCAGGGTCCCGACCACTCGTCGGCACGCATCGAGCGTTACCTGCAGATGTGCGCGCAGGACAACATGACCGTCGCCCGCCCGTCGACCCCGGCGTCGTACTTCCACCTGCTGCGTCGCCAGGCCTACGCCCGCCCCCGCCGTCCGCTGGTGGTGTTCACGCCGAAGTCGATGCTGCGCCTGCGCGGTGCGACCAGCCCGGTCGAGGATTTCCTCACCGGCAAGTTCGAACCCGTGCTCGATGACGCACGCACCCTCGACCGGGGCGCGGTGAAGCGGGTGCTCCTGCACGCCGGCAAGATCCACTGGGATCTGCGCGCGGAGCTGGACAAGAACCCGAACGACGAGATCGCGCTGGTGCGCCTCGAGCAGTTCTACCCCTCGCCCGTGGAAGAGCTCAACGCCGTCGTCGACAGCTACCCCAACGCCGAACTGGTGTGGGTGCAGGATGAGCCGGAGAACCAGGGGGCCTGGCCCTTCATCGCACTGGAGATCGTCAAGCACCTGCACGGACGCACCATCTCCCGCGTGTCGCGCGCCGCTGCCGCGTCGACGGCCACCGGGTCGAGCAAGGTGCACGCGCTGGAGCAGGCCGCGATCATGAAGGCCGCGCTGACGCTGTAATCGGGGACCGCGTAACGACAGAGGGGTGGATGCCATGGCATCCACCCCTCTTCACGTACGAGGACGGCTCAGTGCGCCGCCTGCACCGCTCGCAGTCGGGCCAGCACCTGGTCGCGCAACTCCTCCGGTGCCGTCTCCTTGCACGCTCGCGCCACGACCTCGGTGAGGGTCGTGGCCACGAGGGCCTCGTCCCGGCACGCGGCGCAGTGGTCCAGGTGCTCGGCGATATCCGAATGCTCCGTCTTGCACACCTCGTGGCGCAGATACTCCTCGAGGTCGCGGCGGGCCTTCTCGCAGCCGCAGTCGGTCATTTCGCACTCCTTGTCGCGGTCGTGTCGATCCCGCGTTCGTTCGCATAGTCGGCGAGCAGCTCGCGCAGCAGCCGTCTGCCGCGGTGCAGCCGGCTCATCACGGTGCCGATGGGGGTTTTCATGATGTCCGCGATCTCCTGATACGCGAACCCTTCGACATCTGCGAAGTAGACCGCGAGGCGGAAATCCTCGGGGATGGATTGCAGTGCATCCTTGACGACGGATGCCGGCATCCGGTCGATGGCCTCCGCCTCCGCGGACCGGGCGCTGGAGGCCGTCGTGGACTCCGCACCGCCCAGCTGCCAGTCCTCGAGGTCATCGATCGTGCCCTGATAGGGCTCGCGCTGCTTCTTGCGGTAGGTGTTGATGTAGGTGTTCGTGAGGATGCGGTACAACCACGCCTTGAGGTTGGTCCCCTGCGTGAACGACGCCCACGAGGCGAACGCCTTCACGAAGGTCTCCTGAACGAGATCGGCCGCGTCGGCAGGATTGCGCGTCATCCGCATGGCAGCTGCGTACAGCTGGTCCATGAACGGCAGCGCTTGCTCCTCGAACTGGGTGCGTGCGTCGGATGCGGAATCGACCTGGTCGCTCATCACGCGCAAGTCTACGTCCGCCCCGTCCACACCCCGCAGTGGAGCATCAAGCGTGATCATTCGTCTCCTTCAGTCGCGCAGAAGGCGCGGTTCGTTAGGGTAGAACGCGATGAGCATCGCAGAGTATTCCCCCAGTCATGCCACGCCCGACGGCGGATGGCCCGCCCCCACCGTCGCGGGGTCTCTTGACGTCGCGGTGGCCGTGCCCGGTTCGAAGTCGCTGACGAACCGGGAACTCGTCCTGGCCGCCATCGCCGACGGACCCGGACGGCTCATTTCGCCGCTGCATTCCGACGACTCCGCGCGCATGATCGAGGCGCTGCGCATGCTCGGGGTGGACGTGCAGGAGGTCGCCGGCACCGGCGTCTTCGGACCCGACCTGGTGGTCACCCCCGCGTCGCCGCTCGCCGGCGACGCCGTGGTCGACTGCGGTCAGGCCGGCACCGTCATGCGATTCGTCGCCGCGATCGCGGGGCTCGCCTCGGGCGAAGTCACGCTGACCGCCCATGAGACGGCGCTGCACCGCCCGATGGGCGAGATGATCAAGGCGCTCCGCGCCGTGGGTTCGGACATCGACGACGAGGGCACCTGGTCGCTTCCGTTCATCGTCCGCGGCCACGGTCACGTCCGCGGCGGCGAGGTGGAGATCGACGCCAGCGGGTCGAGCCAGTTCGTGTCGGGGCTGCTGCTGGCCGCTCCCCGGTTCGACGTGGGACTGACGCTGCGACACGTCGGCAGCCGACTGCCGAGCGTTCCTCACATCGACATGACCGTCGAGGCGCTCGGCCGACGCGGCGTGCACGTGGAGCGGCCGACGCCGAACGAGTGGATCGTGCCTGCAGGCCCGGTGCGCGCGAAGGACGTGGCGATCGAGCCGGACCTGTCCAATGCCGCACCTTTCCTGGCGGCCGCGATGATCGCCGGCGGCCGCGTTTCGGTGGCGGGCTGGCCCGCCCACTCGACGCAGCCAGGTGCCCTGCTGACCGAGATCCTCCAGGTGATGGGGGCACGCACCCAGCGTCGCGGCGGTGCCCTCACCGTCACATCCGGGCCCACCGGCATCCACGGCGTTGATCTGGACCTGTCGGCGGCGAGCGAGCTGACCCCCACCCTGTTCGCGCTGGCCGCGTTCGCCGACGGCCCGTCGACCTTCACCGGGATCGGCCACATCCGCGGCCACGAGACCAACCGCATCACCGCCCTCATCGGCAACCTGCGGGCCCTCGGCGGTGAGGCCGAAGAGCTGTCCGACGGCATCCGCATCGTGCCGCGCCCCCTCACCGGGGGGATGTGGCGAGCCCACCACGACCATCGCATCGCCACGGCCGGCGCCCTCATCGGGCTGGCGGTGCCCGGTGTCGTCGTCGACGACATCGGCTCGACCGCGAAGACCATGCCGGAGTTCCCGCAGCTGTGGGCTTATCTGGTGCGCCGCGCCGGCGTGGGCGACGCCCAGTGACGATCCACGGGCGGGGCACGCAGTGAGCTGGCTCGACGACACCGACGGCCCCGACGATGCCCCGGAGTTCGATGAGGCGAACATCCGCATGCGCCCGAACCCGAAGGCGAACCGGCCGCGCACCAAGCGCCGTCCCGCGCACGCCGACGCCCGCATCGCGCGGGTGCTGGGAGTGGACCGCGGTCGCTACACCGTGCTGATGGACGAGGACACCCCCGACGAGCACACCGCGCTGGCAGTGCGCGCCCGCGAGCTGCGCAAGACGCCCATCGTCAACGGCGACCTCGCCCGAGTCGTCGGCGACACGTCGGGAGGCGACGGGACACTGTCGCGCATCGTGGGCCTGCAGGAGCGCACCTCGCTGCTGCGCCGCTCCGCCGACGACACCGACCAGGTCGAGCGCATCGTCGTGGCCAACGCCGACCAGATGCTCATCGTCGTCGCCGCCGCCGACCCGGAACCCCGGGAGCGTCTGGTGGACCGTTACCTCATCGCGGCGCTGGATGCCGGCATCCGCCCGCTGCTGGTGGTCACCAAGACCGATCTGGCCGACCCCACGGCGTTCCTGTCCCACTTCGACGGCGTCGAAGGGCTGCAGGTGTTCACCAGCGCCCGCGGCGCGATGCCGACCGCCGAGATCGGCCGCCACCTGTCCGGCCACTCGACCGTGTTCGTCGGCCATTCCGGTGTGGGCAAGTCGACGCTCGTGAACGAACTGGTCCCCGACGCGCACCGCGCCACCGGCGTCGTGAACCAGGTGACCGGCCGCGGCCGCCACACCTCCAGCTCCACGGTGACACTGCGCTACCACGGCGAGAACGGCAACGGCTGGGTCATCGACACCCCGGGCGTGCGCTCGTTCGGCCTCGGGCACGTGGACCCGGCGAACATCCTGGCGGCGTTCACCGACCTCGCCGCGGTCGCCGCGGAATGCCCCCGCGGGTGCACGCACCGCCCCGACGCACCCGATTGCGCCATCGCCGAAGCAGTGGCGGAGGGCAAGCTCGGCCCCAACGGCCCGGCACGACTGGATTCGTTGCATCGACTCCTCACCACCTTCGCCGATAAGTGAGCCCGGCACCGCGTCGACGTCTTTAGGCTGGAGGGATGACTTCCCCGCAGCCCGGCACCGCCGCACCCGATTTCACCCTCACCGACCAGGACGGCCGGCAGGTCTCGCTGTCATCGCTGCGCGGCCAGCGGGTCATCGTGTACTTCTACCCCGCGGCGATGACCCCCGGGTGCACGACCCAGGCCTGCGACTTCCGCGACAGCTTCCCCGCGCTGCAGGCGGCCGACTACACCGTGCTCGGAGTCTCCCGGGACGACCCCGCGAAGCTGCGCGCGTTCCGCGAGCGGGACGCGCTCAGCTTCGACCTGCTGAGCGACCCCGACCACGCCGTCCACGAGGCGTACGGCGCGTGGGGCGAGAAGATGAACTACGGCAAGGTCGTCGAGGGCGTCATCCGCTCCACGTTCGTGATCGACGCCGACGGCGTGATCGAGCATGCCCTGCGCAACGTCAAGGCCACCGGTCACGTGGCGCGGCTGCGCACGCTCCTGAAGGTCGGCTGAGCTCGGCTCAGGCGGCGTCGCGGTCTTCCGAGCGCGGCGCCGCCTCACGCACGCCGAGCACGAGCAGCACCAGTGTCAGCAGTGCCGGACCCGCCAGCAGCAGGGCGACCGTCGGGTCGGCGAAGGTGCCGGTGACGGCGCCGAGTGCGACCGCCAGCAGCAGCAGCTGCACGACGATGCCGCCCGAGCGCCCCCACGACTGACCGCGGAAGACCGCGACCGAGAATGCCGCGACGGCCACCGCCGTGACGGCGGTGAGCACCATCAGCGCGATGGCACTGGACATCGATCCGGTGTCGCCGCCGGCCAGAGCGACGACCTGCCAGCCGACGAGGGCGGCGACCCCCAGCGCCTCGAGCGCGAGCAGTGCGCCGCCGAGTCGTGCGATGGGAGTGGGCGCGGGGGTGGTCGGCATCCTGAAATCAGCTTCCGAGTTCGGGCGGCTTTGTGCGAATCCTCCAGGGCATTGGGCAGATCCTCAGCCAGTTCTGCCGAACACGCAGGAATAAACCCTTGCCGGGACTCGCCGCACTGTGAAACCATTGACAAGTTGTGTGCTCCCACAGCGAAGTGGGGCGAGCAAGAGGCTCGCACATCCCCAGAGTACCGGAAACCCGTATCCGCACTCTGAACCGCACGTGAACGTTTCCCCCCATCAAGGAGCACCCCAATATGGATTGGCGCGACAAATCCGCCTGCCTCACTGTCGACCCCGAACTGTTCTTCCCTGTGGGCAACACCGGCCCGGCAGTGGAGCAGATCGAGAAAGCGAAGGCGGTGTGCGCTCGTTGCACCGTCACTGAGATCTGCTTGCAGTACGCCCTCGAGACCGGCCAGGACTCGGGCGTGTGGGGAGGATTGTCCGAAGACGAACGGCGCGCGCTCAAGCGCCGCGCCGCTCGCGCCCGCCGCGCCAGCTGACACGGCGGGGCGCATCGGCCCCACACGCAAACGACGCGGGGCCCCCCCCCGCCGGGGGGGCGGGCGTGGGGGCGGGGGGGGGGGCGCCGCGCGAACCCCGGGGGCGCCGCCCCCCCCACACCCCACACCCCCCCCCCCCCCCCGCGGGGGGGGCCCGCGTCGTTCGTGCGTGCGGGGCTCAGCCGGCGCTGCGCTCGATGTAGCGCAGCGGAATGTCGATGGTCACCTCGGTGCCGCTGCCGGTGATGGTGTGCCAGTCGATGGTGCCGCCCAGCTCGCCCTGAATGAGCGTGCGGACGATCTGGGTACCCAGGCCCCGGCCCACCTGACCCTCGGGCAGGCCGCTGCCGGTGTCGCGGACGATGACCTGCAGCCGCTCGTCGCTGCGCTCGGCGGCGATCTCCACATCTCCCTCCTTGCCGGCCAGGCCGTGTTCGACGGCGTTGGTGACCAGTTCCGTCAGCGCCAGGGCCAGGGGCGTCGCGTATTCGCTCGGCAGCGTGCCGAACTGACCGGTGGTGCGCGTGCGAGCCCGGGTGTTGGGTGCGGCGGCGACTTCGGCGACCAGTTTGAGCACCCGCGCGAACACCTCGTCGAAGGCGACGTTCTGCGCCAGTCCCTCCGACAGCGTGTCGTGCACCACCGCGATGGCCGACACGCGCCGCATCGCCTGCGTCAGCGCCTCGCGGGCTTCGTCGGAGTGCGTGCGGCGCGCCTGGATGCGCAGCAGCGACGCGACCGTCTGCAGGTTGTTCTTCACCCGGTGGTGGATCTCACGGATCGTGGCATCCTTCGTGATGAGCTCCTGCTCCTGATGGCGGATCTCCGTCACATCGCGGCACAGCACGATCGCGCCGATGCGCTTGTCATGGTCGCGCAGCGGAATCGTCCGCAGCGACACGGTGACCCCCCGCGCCTCCACGTCCGCCCGCCACGGCGCACGGCCGGTCACCACGACCGGCAGCGACTCGTCGAACTGCCGGTTGGCGGGGAGGATGCCGGTGGTCACCTCCACGAGCGACTCCCCCTCCAGCTCCTCTTCGAAGCCGAGGCGGTTGAACGCCGACAGCGCGTTGGGGCTGGCGAAGGTCGTGATGCCGTCGGGGTCGAGGCGGATGAGGCCGTCGGAGGCGCGCGGCGCGCCGCGACGGGGAGAGGTGGGGGCGTTCAGATCGGGGAAGTCGGCGGATGCCACCATCGAGAACAGGTCGTCGGCGCAGTCGTTGAAGGTGATCTGCTGCCGCGACGGTGTGCGCGTCTCCCCCAGATTGGTGTGGCGGGTGAGCACGCCGATGACGTGCGGGGCAACGTCGCCGTGGGCGCGTTCGCGCACGATCGGCACGGCGCGCACCCGCGTCGGGGTCTCCTCGAACCAATCGGGCGACGCCGAGTCGACGATGCGCGCGCCGGTGAAGGCGTCCCGCACCTGGGTGCGCCACTGCGGCCGCACCCGGTCGCCCACGATGTCGCGATAGAACAGGGTGGCCGATCCGCTCGGACGGGTGTGCGCGACGGCGATGAACGAGTCGTCGGAAGTGGGCACCCACACCACGATGTCCGCGAAGGCGAGGTCCGCCAGCAGCTGGCCGTCACCGGCGAGGCGGTGCAGCCACTCCACGTCTTCGGCGGATGACCGCCCCTGGGCATAGACGAGATCGCTGAGCGTGGACACCCTTTCACCCTAACCGGGTGTGGTTCAGGCGGTCCGCGCGAAGACCCCCTTGCCGCGGCCGGGTCGCGCCCGGCGTGAGCGGGCGGCGGCGGGCGGCGCGGACGCGACGGGGGCGACCGCCTCCCCCACGAGCCTGCGCACGGCAGCCGACAGCGCGCTGCGCCCTGCCACCTCCAGTACCGGTCGGGCGGCGAGCATCGCGGCATCCGTCGCCTTCAGGTCGTACGGCAGGAACCACACGTCCCGGATGCCGCAGAACCGGTCCAGTGTGGCGCGCACCTGCCCGCGGGGGTCCACCCCCAGCACTCCCCCTCGCATGCGGTTGACCACCACGATCACCGGGGTCGCCCCGATCGTGGCGCGCAGTTCGGCGTGACCGCGGACGAAACGGGCCATTCCGACCGGGTCTGCCGATGCGACGGCCACGATGAGGTCGGCCGCGCGCACCGCCGCGAGGGCTGCGGCGTTGCGCCGGGGGCCGGCGAGGTCGCTGACGATCTCCTCGTCCCGCTCGAGCGAGGCGGCCACATCGACGATCGTCTCGTCCGTCCAGGCGCGGCACACCTGCAGCGCCGCTGTCACGCGCTGCGCGCTCAGCTCCGGCCAGCGACCCGGGCGATTGAGCCCGGTGAGCACTTCGACGCCGCGGCCCAGCGGCACGCTGATGCGGCTCAGTTCGGCGGGGGTCAGCGCGTCGTGGTCGGCCTGCCGGCACGCCGCGGCGAACCCCGGGCCCTCGTCTGCCAGGCCCAGCGCCAGCGCCAGCGACGGCGCGTGGGTGTCGGCATCCACCAGTCCCACTCGCCTGCCGTCGCGGGCGAGCTCCACCGCCAGTTCCACCGCGACGGTGCTGCGGCCGGGCGCTCCGGTAGGTCCCCACACCGCGATCACGCGGCCCGCACGCGTCGGCGGGGTCTGCGGCTGCGGCGGTCCCGATGCCAACGCTGCGGAGATTCCGCGGCCGTCGGCCAGCGCCAGCGGGGCCGGCAGCCCATACAGCTCGGCCAGCCGCTCGTCCCCCTGCGTGTCGCACAGCGGGACGATCCGCACCCCGTGGCGGTCGCACAGCGACACCAACGCGGGACCGATCGTGTCGCGGCGCAGCTCCAGCAGCAGCAGGTCGGCGGCGGTGACCGCCGCCAGCAGGTCGCGGCCCTCGTCGCCCAGCAGCGCGTCGGCAGCGGCGCGGGCGGGCGCTGCGGCGGCCACTGCGGCCACCGCCTGCACCCCATCGCGCTCGAGCGCGAGCGCGATGTCCGAGGCTGCGGCGGCGTCGACAGCGACGACGGCGCTGGTCACCGGGTACCGCCCGCGACGGGTACGACCGACAGCGCGGCCCCTCCGGCGATCGCCGCGAGGGTCGCCGCGACATCGGCGCGCGGGATGATCAGCTCCAGCGCGGCGCTGTCGCTGCCCATCACCGAGTCGTCCCGGGTGACGGTGGCCACCGTCGCGTCGGGCACCAGGATGCGCGGCTGCTCGAACCGGCCGTGCTCCAGGGCCGCCGCCGCCCAGATCTCCACGCTTGCACCGGACGTCACTGCGGCGGGCACGTCGGTCGCGGAGCGCAGCACCACCGAGGTGAGGTCACTCGCCGACGCAGCCCCGACCGCGCTGAGCGGCACCAGTTCGCCCTTGGTGATCGTGCGCGTCGCGATCGTGCCCGGCTCCAGCAGCCCCGGCGCGGCGTACGCGTCGCCCACCTGACCCAGGGCGACGTCGACGACCTGGAGCGAGCCGGCATCCACCTCCTCCCCCGGCACGATCGTGCGGGCCGCGGCGAACACCGGCACCGTCTGGCGCGCCGCCGTGACCACGAACCACACGCCCGCGACCGAGGCGACGATGAGCACGATGCCCAGCACGAACCGCATGTCGGCCCAGAACGCGCGCGTGCGCGCGGGCGGGGAGTCCGGTGCGATCATGCACCCATGGTGACCGAACCGCGCCGGGCGTGCGGAGGTTTATCCACAGCCCGGCGCGCGTCGGCCCGGTGGGGGTGGTGCCCCCGATAATGGGGGGATGCCGGCCACCCCGCCCCCCGATGCGCCGCTGCTCGCGCCCGCGCAGGTCGCCGAGCTGCTCGGCGTGTCGGTCGACGAGGTGGTCGCCCTGGTGCTGGACGGGCGCTTGCGGGGGATGAAGGTGGGCTCACCGGCGCAGTGGCGGATCGAGCCGGACAGCGTGGCGGGCTACCTCGACGACCAGGCCGAAGAGGCGCGGCGCATGGCGCTGTGGCGGCAGTCCAACGCCGCGAGCTTCCCGGAGCTGTGGGGCCGCGGCACGGTCCGCCGGCCCGACTGAGCCCTCACCCGAGGGCTGCGGCGGATTCCAGCCGCACCCACAGCAGCGAGGACATCGGCACCATCCGGTGGCCGCTGACGGCGTCCGCCCGGCGCGGCTGGTCATGGTCGTGCAGGGCCAGATCGACGTGGTCGGCACCGGCGCGGTCGATCGTGCCCGACAGCATTCGCCCGCCGGCCAGTCCCGCCGTCACCGGGATGCGTCGGCGCGACAGGTCCCGCAACACGAATCCCAGCGTCATGCGGTCGGCCAGCCGCGCTGCGGCTGCCTCGGCGCGCGCGGTTCGCAGCAGTTCCGCGTGCGGCATCCCGATCGTCGCCGCCCCCGTGAACGGCACCAGCAGCGCGCCGCCGCGGCGGGTCGCGAGGGTCAGCGCGAACCAGTCGGCGCCTACCGCCGATACCCTGCCGGCACCGCCGGTGCCGTCGATGAGTTCCACCGAGACCGCGGCATCCGTGCCCAGCAGAGCCCGCAGCCGCTCCCGCAGCGGCAGGCGGGACACCCGCAGCCGCTCCGCCTCGGTGTCCAGCGCCGCCCGTTCGGCCTCCCATTCGGACGCGAGCTGGTCCTCGAGGTCCTCGAACAGGCGATCCCAGCGCATCCCGCGAATGTAGCGCCCCGTCCGGGCGACGCCGAAGCACTGTCCACAGGTTGGAGGATTCTCACCCCGAGGGTTGACCCGCTGTGGTTCACTCGTGCCAGTTCCTCGTCGAGAGATTGGACGACGCATGGTCCCGACACCCTCACCGGCACCGCGTCCCGCCCCCTCCTCCGTCGCCGTGGACGACTTCCTCGCCCCGCAGCGCACGTCCACCAGCGATCTGCCCGATCCCGAGCCGCTGCTGCGCAACCTCACCCGCGGGGTGCTGGAAGTGCTCGCCGGCGTGCGGGAGGTCGACCAGCTCGCGCGTTGGTTCACCGAGGAGCCGTTCCATGCGCTGGTCACCCGGGCGAACCTGCGCGCCCGCGCCCGCAGCGCCCGCGGTGTCGCCGCCACCCGCCCGGTGCACGTGATCGGCACCATCATCCAGTCCTCCCCCGCCGATGGGGTCATCGAGGCGGTCGTGGTGGTCTCCGGACCGGCACGCACCCGCGCCGTCGCGATCCGCCTCGAGGGCATGGACCGGCGCTGGCGGGCGACGTCGCTGGCGCTCCTCTAGCCGCTACGGAGCGTCGGCGTCGATCAGCTCCAGGAGCGACTTCAACGCGTCACGGATCTCGGCGTGATCGTGCTGACCGGCGCGGCTCTCGGCGGAGATGATCCCCGAGCGGTGCACACGGCGGAAATCGCCGAACGGGAACGTGTAGGCCTGCTTGGTGTGGCGGTTCTGGTCGCGGTCCACGCCCAGGTGCCAGTGCGCGTACTCGGTCCACCCCGCCCGTTCGATGAATGCGTTCTCCTCGTCCGCGCCGGGGGCGGCCTCGGACCAGGCATCGCGGTCGTCACGCACGACCTTGCCGTCGCGGATGAGGGCGCGCGCGTGGCGCAGGGCGGGCCGGTTCAGTTCGATGGACATGACCCGACGATACGAGTGGGCCTCGTGGGAGCGCTACTGCTTGTACGACGCCAGGAAGTTGCCCAGGCGCTCGATCGCCTCGCTGAGCACCCGGGCCTCGGGCAGCGTCACGATGCGCAGGTGATCGGGAGTGGGCCAGTTGAACCCCGTCCCCGGCACGAGCAGCACGTGCTCGGCGACCAGGAAGTCGTACACGAGCTTGCCGTCGTCGCGGATGTCGTGCACCTCGGGATCCAGCCGCGGGAATGCGTACAGCGCCCCCTGCGGCTTCAAGCACGAGACACCGGGAATGGCCTCCAGGCCCTCCCACGCGGCATCCCGCTGCTCGTGCAGCCGCCCGGTCGGGGCGATGAGCGCCTCGATCGACTGCACGCCGGACAGCGCCGCCTGCACGGCGTACTGGGCCGGCACGTTGGGGCACAGGCGTGTGGATGCCAGCAGCTGAATACCCTCCAGGAAGCCGGCGGCGTGCTTCTTGGGGCCGGTGATGACCATCCACCCGGAGCGGAATCCGGCGACGCGGTACGTCTTGGACAGGCCGTTGAAGGTGAGGCACAGCAGATCCGGGGCGAGGGTCGCCAGCGGGATGTGCAGCGCGTCGTCGAAGAGGATGCGGTCGTAGATCTCATCCGACAGCAGCAGCAGCGAGTTCTCGCGGGCGATCTCGACGATCCCCTGCAGCACCTCGCGGGTGTAGACCGCGCCGGTGGGGTTGTTGGGGTTGATCACGACGATCGCCTTGGTGCGGGGCGTGACCTTCGCGCGGATGTCCTCGAGATCGGGCTGCCAGCCGTTGGCGTTGTCGCAGCGGTAGTGCACCGGCGTGCCGTCGGCCAGGCTCGTCATCGCCGTCCACAGCGGATAGTCCGGCGCCGGGATGAGCACTTCGTCGCCCTCGTCCAGCAGCGCCTGCATCGTCATCGTGATCAGCTCGGACACGCCGTTGCCGAGATAGACGTCGTCGGGGTCGAATGACGGGAACCCGGGCGTCTCCTCGTACCGGGACACCACGGCGCGGCGCGCCGACATGATGCCGCGGCTGTCGCTGTAGCCGTGGGCGTGCGGGACCGCCTCGATCATGTCGCGCACGATCTGGAACGGCGCCTCGAAGCCGAAGATGGCCGGGTTGCCGGTGTTGAGCTTGAGGATCGTGTGTCCGTCGTCCTCGAGACGGTCGGCCTCGGCCAGCGCCTGGCCACGGATCTCGTAGAGGACGTTCTTCAGCTTGCTCGACTGGTCGAGATTGCGCAGCGGACTCATCGGCTCAGGATATCGCCGGTGCCACCGGCCAATGACCCATCCGTGGCCCGGCCCCCCGGCGGCATCCACTCCCCGGCGCAGGAGAACTCACCGACACAGGAGATTCCAGCCGGATTCGTCCTGTGTCGGTGAGTCTTCCTGTCCCGGTGATGCGGGACAGTGCCTGCCGCTACTTCTTCTTGCCGGTGGCGCGGCGCTGTGCGCGGTTCTGTGGAGCGGATGCCGGGCCGGCCTCGGCTGCGGAGTCGGTGCGCTGGCCGAAGGCGCCGCGGGGCGCCTCTTCGGTCACGGTGGCCGCCGGGGCGGGAGCCGTGCGGGCCTGCCGTGCCTTGGCGGTGGCCGCCTGCTGCACCTGGCCGCGGGCGTTGCGCACCTCCACGTCGCCGGAGTCGCTGGGGGCGGAGTACTCCAGGCCCTGCTGCTCGGGGGCGACGAGCCCCTTCGCCTCGACCTGCGCCTCCTGACCCTCGGCGCGGCGCACCTCGACCTCGAGGTTGTAGAGGAATCCGACCGACTCCTCCTTGATCTGCCCCATCATCGCCTGGAACATCTGGTACCCCTCGCGCTGGTACTCGATGAGCGGGTCGCGCTGGGCCATGGCGCGCAGGCCGATGCCGTCCTTGAGGTAGTCCATCTCGTAGAGGTGTTCGCGCCACCGGCGGTCCAGCACCTGCAGCACGACGCGCCGTTCCAGCTCACGCATGGCGGGAGAGCCGAGGGTCTCCTCACGGCGGGCGTAGGCGATCTTCGCGTCGGAGAGGATCTCGCGCTTGAGCACCTCCGGGGTGATGCGGCCCTTGTTGCCCGCTTCGGAGACGACCTCGTCGATGGTGACCCCCACCGGGTAGAGCGTCTTGAGCTCGGTCCACAGCGCATCGAAGTCCCAGCTCTCGGTGTGACCCGAGGAGGTGTGGTCGTCGATGACCGACCCGATGGCGTCTTCGATGAAGTGCGCCACCCGGTCGGAGAGGTCGTCACCCTCCAGCATGTGCCGGCGGTCGGCGTAGATCGCCTCGCGCTGGCGGTTGAGGACGTCGTCGTACTTCAGGACGTTCTTGCGGATCTCGGCGTTGCGCGCCTCGACCTGGGTCTGGGCGCTCTTGATGGCCCGGGACACCATGGTCGATTCGATCGCGACGTCGTCGGGGAAGTTGGTGCGCGCCAGGATCGCCTCGGCGGCGCCCGACTGGAACAGCCGCATCAGGTCGTCGGTCAGCGACAGGTAGAAGCGGCTCTCACCGGGGTCGCCCTGACGGCCGGAGCGGCCGCGCAGCTGGTTGTCGATGCGGCGGGACTCGTGCCGCTCGGTGCCGAGCACGTACAGGCCACCGGCCTCGACGACCTTGACGGCCTCTTCGGCGACGGTGTCGCGCACCGCCTCGTAGACGGCATCCCACTCCGACTCGTACTCTTCGGGGGTCTCGACGGGATCCAGCCCCTTGGCCTTCATCTCCTGCACCGCGAGGAACTCGGCGTTGCCGCCGAGCATGATGTCGGTACCGCGACCGGCCATGTTGGTGGCCACCGTCACGGCGCCCAGGCGCCCGGCGCGGGCGACGATCTCGGCCTCACGGGCGTGGTTCTTGGCGTTGAGGACCTCGTGCTTGACACCCTTCTTCGCCAGCAGTCGCGAGAGGTACTCGCTCTTCTCGACGCTGACGGTACCCACGAGCACCGGTTGCCCGGCGGCGTGGCGCTCGGCGATGTCCTCGACGACCTGGGCGAATTTGGCCTGCTCGTTCTTGTAGACCAGATCCGGCTGGTCCTTGCGGATCATCGGCTTGTTGGTGGGGATCGGGACCACACCGAGCTTGTAGGTCGACATGAACTCCGCCGCCTCGGTCTCGGCGGTACCGGTCATGCCGGCGAGCTTGTCGTACAGGCGGAAGTAGTTCTGCAGCGTGACGGTGGCCAGCGTCTGGTTCTCCGCCTTGACCGGCACGCCCTCCTTGGCCTCGATCGCCTGGTGGATGCCTTCGTTGTAGCGCCGCCCGACCAGGATGCGGCCGGTGTGCTCGTCGACGATCATGACCTCGTCGTTCATCACGACGTAGTCGGAGTCGCGCTTGAACAGCGCGAGGGCCTTGATCGAGTTGTTCAGGAAGGAGATGAGCGGGGTGTTGGCCGACTCGTACAGGTTGTCGATGCCGAGGTAGTCCTCGACCTTTTCGATACCGGGCTCGAGCACGCCGATGGTGCGCTTCTTCTCGTCGACTTCGTAGTCGACGCCGGGCTCGAGGGTCTTGGCGATCTTCGCGAACTCGACGAACCAGCGGTTGGCCTCGCCCGATGACGGACCGGAGATGATCAGCGGCGTGCGCGCCTCGTCGATGAGGATGGAGTCCACCTCGTCGACGATGGCGTAGAAGTGACCCCGCTGGACGAGGTCGTCCTTGCGCCAGGCCATGTTGTCGCGCAGGTAGTCGAACCCGAACTCGTTGTTGGTGCCGTAGGTGATGTCGGCGTTGTACTGCTGGCGGCGCACCTCGGGGTTCTGCCCGGCGATGATCGTGCCGTACGTCATGCCGAGGGCGCGGTAGACGCGGCCCATCAGGTCTGCCTGGTACGAGGCGAGGTAGTCGTTGACGGTGATGACGTGCACGCCCTTGCCTGCGATGGCGTTGAGGTACACCGGGAGTGCGGCGGTCAGGGTCTTGCCCTCACCGGTCTTCATCTCGGCGATGTTGCCGAGGTGGAGCGCTGCCCCACCCATCACCTGCACGTCGTAAGGGCGCTGGCCGAGGGTGCGCTTGGCTGCCTCGCGCACCGCGGCGAACGCCTCGGGCATGAGGTGGTCCAGCGTCTCGCCCGCTTCGTACCGGGCACGCAGCTCCGCGGTCTCGCCGCGCAGCTCCTCATCGGTCAGCTGCGCGTAGTCCTCTTCGAGGGCGCCGACTGCCTTGACGACCTGCTGCAGGCGCCGCAGCACCCGTCCCTCGCCGGCGCGGAGCAGTTTCTCGAGAGGGTTGGCCACGGGGCATCTCCATCTGTCGGGTCGGCACGGATGTGCCTGCGCCCTCGCGCTCGGGCGCACGGGCATACACCGCCATGTTATCGGGCCGTGACCTTGACGTCGCCTGCAGACGCATCCGGACCTCTCGCCCTGAGCGAACCGGCCACTGCGCCGCGGCCACGGCTCTAGGATCGTGATATGGCCGGATTCTGGGGCAAACGCAAGCGGGAACAGCAGGAACTGCAGGGGCAGGACGCCGATCTTGCCCGCCGCGCCGGCGCGGCGCTGGTCGCGACCGACGAACGGCTCCGGGTCACCACCGACGAACTGGTCTTCGCGGAGGCCGAGCTGGGCGCGGAGTCCACCGCCGAGCTGCGCGAAGCGCTCACCGCGGTGCGGCACCACCTGGGCGAGGCGTTCCACCTCAACCAGCTCAACCACGACGACATCCCCGACACGCTCGAGGAGCTGCGCACCCGCAACGCCCGGATCGTGCAGCTGTGCGAGTGGGCCGACGATCTGCTCGATGACCGCACCGGCGCCCTCGCGGAGCGCATCGAACGCGCCCGGCGCGCACCCGAGATCCTCGCCGGCGTCCGCTCGGAGGTCCAGCGCCTGACCGATCGGCTCCCGGCGGCACGCACGGTCGTCGAACGGGTCAGCCGGCGGTACGCCCCCGAAGCTCTGCAGCGCATCGCCGGCAACCCCGACGAGGCCGCCGGCCTGCTGGAGTTCGCCGCACACGGCGCCGAGGTCGCCGAACGGCGCCGCGACGCCGGAGAGCGGGGACCTGCCAACCTGGCGCTGGAGACGGCGACCGAGGCGGTGCGCCGCGCCGCGACGCTGCTGGATGCCGTCGACGACTTCGAGGTCGAGGCCCTGCGCGCCCAGTCGACGCTCGCCGCGGTCGTGGCCGACTCCCGTGAAGACATCGTCGCCGCGCGCAACGCGCCGCAGGTGCCGGCGGTGACCACCGCCGTCGCCGAGCTGGAACGCGCGCTGGCGAGCCTGTCCCCCGCCGGCGGCAAGGCGGACCCGTTCGCCGAGCTGACGGTGCTGCGTGAGAAGAACGCCGCACTGGACACCGTGATCGCCAAGGCCCGCGAGCGCGCCGCCCGACCCGTTCCCGCCGAGGCACACGTGCGCCACGCCGTCGACGACGCCGACCGCCAGCTGGCGGTGGCCCGCTCGGTCATCGCCGGTCACCGCGGCTGGATCGGCGCCGACGCTCGCACCCGCCTGGCCGAGGCGGAGAGCCTGCGACTCGACCTCGCACCCATCATCACCGGCACCACCATCCCGGAGGACGATCGGGAGAAGGCCCTCGCGGACGCCCGCCGCTGCGGCCTGCTCGCCTCCGAGGCGCTGCAGTACGCCCAGCGCGACATCGACTCGTCCCGCCCGCAGGATCCCGGCTGGGGCGGCCCGCAGGGCGGCTACGGTCGCGGTGGTCTCGGTGGCAACAACATCATGGGCGGTCTGCTGGGCGGCCTCGTGATCGGCAGCCTTTTCGACGGCATGTTCGACTGACCTGGCACGACCCGAGCACGACGAAAAGCGGATGCCGCGTGGATTGGTCCACGCGGCATCCGCTTGTTCATGAGATGGCTACGACGCCAGCTTGGCCTCGGGCGGCGCCGTGGCCGCGAGCGAGATCACGCCGTAGTCCCAGCCCTTGCGCCGGTACACGACGCTGGGCTGGTCGGAGCGGGCGTCGATGAAGAGGAAGAAGTCGTGGCCGACCAGCTCCATGCGGTCGACCGCCTCTTCGACGGTCATCCACTCCGCTTCGAAGTTCTTCGTCCGGATGACCACCGGGGTGTACTCCGGCTCCTCCGTGGTGCCCGTCTGCACGGGGATGGTGCCGGTCGCGACGGCTTCCAGCACGTCCAGCGACGCCGGCTGCACGTCGATTCCCTCGAGTGCGCCGTTCTCCTTCTTGAACGTCGCCCCCCGCGGGTGGTTGCGGGCGTCCAGACGCTTCTCCTTCGCCCGGCGCAACTGTTCAGCGAGCTTGTCGACCGCCAGATCCAACGCGGTGAACTTGTCACCGTCGGTGGCCTCGGCCCGCACGAGCGGACCCTTACCGGTGAGCGTCAATTCCACGGTCTCGTCCTCGACTCGACCGTTGTGGTACGCCCGGTGGGTCACCTTGACATCGAGCCGCTGGGCTCGGGGAGCGAGGTGTTCTACACGGAGGGCCTTCTCTTCGACAACGGTGCGGAATCGATCGGTGATTCCCACGCCCACGCCGACGATGCTGGTATCCATCCTTGACCTCCTTGGTCCGGTCCGCCCGGTCAAGGGCGGACCATCAGTCGCCTTGTCCCTTCAACGCTACTGCGCCCGGGTGCCCCTGTCACTTCGAAGGTGCCGTATGTCGGCGGTTCGCCGTCGCCGCGACCGTCGCCGCCCCCACCACCACGGCCCCCGCCGCGCGCAGTGCACGTGCCGCCTCGGTCAGGGTCGCGCCGGTGGTGACGACATCGTCCACCAGCACGACCGACAGCCCCGCGACGTCGTGCGCCCGCATGCTCAGCGCGACGTTCTGCGCTCGTTGGTCGCGGTGCAGCCCCCGCTGGTCTGCGGTGGCCCGCACGACCCGCAGCAGCCGCTGGGGGTGGACACAGGCACGCCGGGCGACCAGCTCCACCGGCCGGTAACCGCGTCGCCGCATCGCACCGCCCGACGCGGGCACCGGCACCACCACGCCACGCCCGATGCCGGCCAGAGCCGCGGTCAGCGCCGGGGCGAGGGAAGCCGCCAGCGACGTGCGCCCGTCCTCCTTGAACGCCCGGATGACGCGCGCCGTCACGCCGTCGAAGGCGAGGCCGCTGCAGACGTCGAGGGAGTCCAGGCGGCGGCGCTGGGCCACCGGAGCAAGCGCCGCACGGCACGTCGGGCAGAGCGCGACGTCGGGCAGGTCGCAGCCGGCGCACCACGTGGGAAACGCCAGCGACAGCGCCTCGGCGAGCGCGTCGCGCACCGGATGAGCAGAACCGGACATGCCGTCAGTGTGCGCCGCCGGGCGTCGCACGCGTCGGTGCCGAGACCGGATCCGGGGATCCGGTCGAGCC
Source organism: Microbacterium sp. zg-YB36 (assembly GCF_024623575.2). NCBI lineage: Bacteria > Bacillati > Actinomycetota > Actinomycetes > Micrococcales > Microbacteriaceae > Microbacterium > Microbacterium sp. zg-YB36. The sequence goes on along the minus strand of NZ_JANJFD020000009.1, from coordinate 117,435 downwards.
TCCCGCGGCTGGGGAGGAATCGTCAGCGCGGCATGCCCTGCGCGGTGGCCAGCACCCGGATGCCGGGGACACCGGTGACGAACTTGCCCCAGTTCGTGCCCCGCAGCACGTAGAGGTTGCCCTGGGCGTCCAGCAACCGCGGGACCGAGGCCTGGTTGGTCGGGGCGATCGTGGTGACCCCGGCCGGCGCGGTCAGCGCGGTGCCGGCGCCGCCGACGATCTGCTCGACCAACTGCGAATCGCCCGCGACGTCGACGACGATGCCCAGGTGGGTCGCATCGAGCCAGGCGACGGCCACGCCCGTGCCGGCCAGGCTCGCCAGTGCGTGCGGCTCCCCCAGCCGCACCGGCACCGCACCCTCACGGATGATGCCGGCCACCCAGACCGCCGGACCGCCGCTGCCTTGCACGAGCGCGGCGACCCGGGTCCCGTCCCGCGACACTGCCATCGCGGTGACGCCGGTGGCATCGGGCCACGCGCCGGCCACCTGCACGATCTCGCCCTCCGGACCGAACGCCTGCAGCGCGCCGGGCGCCGAGCGCGGAACGCTCCACACCCAACCAGCGGTGTCGATGGTGGGGGCGATGAGACCCGCGCGGGTGTCCACATCCGCCCAGCCTGCTGCGGTGTCCACGCGGGCGACGGCCCCGGTGCCGCGTAGGAGTGCGGCAGCTTCGTGGTCCGCCGCGACCTGGACGGCGACGGGTGCGGCATCCACGACCGCATCCGACAGTGCGAGCGGTTCCAGCGTGTCCCCGGCGAGGAAGCCGAAGCCCTCGTCGGCGAGCACGAGCGGCTGTTGCGGCACCCGCGTCGGCGTGGTCGCGACGACCGACGCGGCCAGGGGCTGACCGTCCACGGTCAGCTGGACCTGGCTGACCCCGGCCCCGGCGAGACTTTCGACCAGCTGCGTCTGCAGTCGGTCCAGTGCCGTGCGGTCCAGATCCAGCGCCCCGGCGGTCAACTCGATCTGCGCGGTGCCGTCGTCCTGCACCGGGACCGTGCGGGCGGCGAGGAGGACGTCGCCGGTCACGGCGGTGGCCACGGCCCCCTCCAGCCACGGGCTGGGCCCGCCCTCCAGCAGCGCGCTGGCGATACTGGTGGCGGGGTTCGTGGTGGTGAACCACCGCACATCGGGCACCAGGTAGTTCCAGGAGGGGTCGAAATAAGCCAGCGGGTAGCTGCGGAAGACGTCTTCGAACCGGGCGTCGTCCAGCACGATGCCGTTCGGCGCCTCGCTGATGCGCCACTGTCCGTCCTCCTGAGCCAGGCGGAACGCCAGGTCCTGCCCTTCCCCGCCGACGTCATGGTAGGCACCGCTCTGATCGACCGTCGCCTCGGCGGTGACGTTGAGCATGATCTCGTCTTCGGCGACCTCGACGTACTCGCGGTCGGCGAAGTCGTCGATGGTCACCCCGGCAAACGGGTTCCACACCTCGCGTGCGCCCTCGGTGAGGTACTCGCGGGCGGTGGCCCACTCGCCGCGCGTGCCCGACCCTGCCCGGATGAAGCCCTCGACGATCTCGCGGGGCGTCGCACCCGGCTGCGGCGGGTCGGCGACGAAGGTGATGTCCGGCGGCCGCGCATCGCGGTCGCGCTCCATGCCGGGATTGACGGGGCCGCTGGTGGGCAGGCCCGCGCAGGCGGACAGGATCATCGCGGATGCCGCCGCGACTGCGACGGCGACGAAGCGGAACGGTCGTCTCATCGCTGATCTCTCCAGTCTGCCGGCGGGATCTCGATCGGCTGGGTGAGACCGAGCGAGTCCAAGGCGCCGTCATCGCCCGGGTCCGCCGGGATCGGCGAGTGCCCGTCGAACTGGGCGCCGTGCCGCGGGATGGTCAGAACGAAGTTCGTCCCCCGGCCCAGCTCCGACCACACCGCCAGGCTCCCGCCGTGCAGTCGGGCGTCGCCGAGTGCGATCGACAGGCCCAGACCCGTGCCCCCGATGGTGCGGCGGCGCGACGGGTCGGCGCGCCAGAACCGGTCGAACACCCGCTCGGCATCGGCGGCGGTCATCCCGAGACCGTAGTCGCGCACCCCGAGGGCGACCGCGTGCTGATCGCTGTCGACGGTCACCACGATGGGGCGGCCCTCGCCGTGCTCGATCGCGTTGCCGAGCAGGTTGCGCACGATGCGGCGCACCCGCCGCGGGTCCATGTCCACCGGGGAGTAGCCGCCCGGTGCGATGAGGCGCACGTCGGTGCCGTGCTGGTCGGCCAGCTGCTGCATCGAGGCGATGACGTCTTCGGCGAGCTGGGTCATACTCGTCGGTTCGCTCTCCAGTTGCACCGAGCCGGCGTCGTAGCGGCTGATCTCCAGCAGGTCTGTCAGGAGCGTTTCGAACCGCTGCACCTGCGCGTGCAGCAGCTCGGCGGCCCGCGCGGTGGTGGGGTCGAACGCGGCGCGCTGATCGTTGAGCATGTCGGAGGCGAGCCGGATCGTCGTCAGCGGGGTGCGCAGTTCATGCGAGACGTCCGAGACGAACCGCTGCTGCACGAGGGAGAGGTCGGCGAGGTCCTTGATCTGAGACTCGATGCTGTCGGCCATCGCGTTGAAGGAGCGCGCGAGCGTCGCCAGTTCGTCGTCGCCACGCACCTGCAGCCGCACGCCCAGTTCACCGTTGGCGAGCCGGGCGCTGGTCTCGGCGGCCTGCGCGATGGGGCTGGTCACCGACCGCAGCACGACCCACGAGATGGCGCCGATCAGCAGCACCAGCGCAGCCCCCACGATCCACAGCGTGGCCTGCACGAAGCCGAGCGTCTGCGCCGCGTCGGCCAGGTCGTAGCCGAAGTACAGCTCGTACGTGCCCGCTTCGGGCACCTGCAGCTGCTGACCCACGATGATGCCCGGGACGGTGCCGCCGTTGCCGTCGGGGAGGGCGACCGACTGCCACCACTGCAGGTCGCCCGCTTCCTGCACCGAGCTGCGCAGCCCGTCGGAGAGGAGGTTCTCGGTGAGGCCGCCGGTGGTGAATCCCTGCGGCGCGAGCGGCGCAGTCGGGTCGCTGCGCAACGCCGCGGTCATCTCCGTGGCCGCTTGGCGGGCGACGGTGCTGACGTTGACCATGAGGTTCTCCACGGCCACCGCGTCGCCTTCGACCTCCGCCGAATCCAGGGTCGCCTGCGCCGTCTGCGCCGTGCGGGCGGCGTCGGCGAGCACCTGCTCCAACCGCGACTGGAACAGGTCGTTCTGGATCGCCAGCGCCATGAAGACGAACGCCGCGAGCACCGCGAACGCGGTGAGCCCGAGCGTGAGCAGGACGGTGCGGAACCGCAGCGACCGCCGCCACGCGTACCTGACCTCGTCCGGCCAGCGGCGCCAGTCGCGCAGGCGGGACATCACGCGTCGCGACGCGCTCGCAGTGGACAAAGGCTGCCTCAGACCACCGCGCCGGCGCGGTAGCCGACGCCGCGCACCGTCGTGACGATCTTCGGGTTGTCCGGGTCGAGTTCCACCTTCGCGCGCAGTCGCTGCACGTGCACATTCACCAGGCGGGTATCGGCCTTGTAGTGGTAGCCCCACACCTGCTCGAGCAGCATCTCGCGGGAGAAGACGTGCTGCGGCTTGGCAGCGAGCGCGACGAGCAGTTCGAACTCCAGCGGCGTCAGCCCGATCACGTCGTCCGCGCGGCGCACTTCGTGCGCGGCGACGTCCACGCTCAGGTCGCCGATGCGCAGCGTGTCCCCCGTCTGCTGCGCGGCCGGGCGCAGCCGCGTGCGGATGCGGGCGACCAGTTCCTTCGGGTTGAACGGCTTGACGATGTAGTCGTCGGCACCGGATTCCAGCCCCCGAACGACGTCGGCGGTGTCGGTGCGGGCGGTGAGCATGATGATGGGCACACCGGATTCGGCGCGGATCCGCGTGCAGATCTCGATGCCGTCCACGCCGGGAAGCATCAGGTCGAGCAGGACCAGATCGGGCCGGTGCGTGCGCCACGCGTCGACCGCGGCGGCGCCGTCGGCGCAGAAGACGGTGTCGAACCCTTCGGTGCGCAGCACGATGCCGATCATCTCGGCCAGCGCAGTGTCGTCGTCGACCACCAGGATGCGTGAGGTCATGTTTGCGTGCTCGTCCTCCGGGTTCCCCAGCCCGCGCGCGAGGGAGCGGGCTTGCCCCAGAGTAACCGACGCCGCCGGGGGCGGGGCGCACCGGCGGGCACGCCGCGCCGCGGCATCCGCGCTGTATGACACGATAGGGACCACCCCAGCCGCCCAGGGAGAGTCATGACCGCATATCCGGCCTGGACACCTGCCGCCCGCCCGGGCATCATTCCGCTGCGACCGCTGTCGTTCGGTGTGATCCTCGGCCGCTCCTTCGCCGCGCTCCGGCAGAACCCGCGGGTCCTGCTCGGGTTCGCCGTCGCAGTGCAGTCGATCGCGACCTTCGTCGGTTCCGGAGCGATCGTCGCGGTGACGCTGTCGACGTTCCTGCGCTTGGACACCCTGCGCCCGGGCACCGCGGAGTTCGACGAGGTGCTGGCGGGTTCGATCGCGATCAGCTCGATCGCGGCGATCCTCATCAGCCTTGCCCTCGGCGCCTTGGGCGTGCTGGTACAGGGCGTCGTGGTGAGCGAAGTGGCCCACGCCGTCGTGGCAGAGAAGTTGACGCTCGGCGCGCTGTGGCGCCGCGTCAAGCCGGTCGCCTGGCGCCTGATCGGCTACACCCTGCTGCTGACCCTCGCCGTCCTCACCGTCATCGGCCTCGTCGTGGCAGGGGTCGTCGTGCTGGCGTTGGCGAACCCGGGCGGCGGGATCGCGCTGGCCGTCCTGCTGGTGCTGGCGGCGATCCCGCTCACGCTGTGGTTGACGGTGAAGCTGCTGCTGGTCGCCCCCGTCATCATCCTGGAGCAGGCAACGATTCCCCGCGCCGTCGCTCGCTCGTGGCGTCTCACCGTCGGGCGGTTCTGGCCGGCGCTGGGCATCGTCGTCATCATCTCCATCGTGTTCGGCACGATCGCGCAGGTGGTGACCATACCGTTCTCGTTCGCCACCACCGCCCTCTCGACGGTGTTCGCCCCGACCGGCGACCCCGATACCACCGCGATCGTCACGATCATCGTCGGCGGTGGCCTGACGCAGATCATCACCGTGCTCATCCAGGCCGTCGCGCTGATCGTGCAGTCCACCGCGACGTCGCTCATCTACGTCGACTGCCGCATGCGCCGGGAGGGCCTCGACCAGGACCTGCTCGCGTACGTGGAGCGTCGGGATGCAGGGGCAGGCGACCTCGCCGATCCGTACAGCCTGCACATCGGCCGGATCCTCGCACCGCACCCGCCGGCCCATACCGGGCACCCGGGGTACGGATACCCGGGGTACGGCGGCCAGCCGGGTTACGGCGGCCAGCCGGGGTACCCGCAGCAGCCGCCGTACCCGCAGGCGCAGGGGTATCCGCAGCGGCCGCCGTACGCCGCCGCGGCGCCTGCGGGCTCCCCCGCGCCGGCAGCGCCGGCAGCGCCGGCCGAGCGAGCGACCCCATGGGTCCAGCCCTGACCGCCGCCGCACCGCTGATCCCCGACGGGGACGAAGCGCGGGAATGGGCCGAACGCGAACTCGCCGACCCCGCCTACACGATCGCCGAACCGACCCCGCTGGACCGCTTCGCGCACGAGGTCGCGCAGTTCTTCCTCGACCTGTTCAACGCGGACCTGCCCGACGGGTGGGGTCCGTGGATGGCGGTACTGGTCACGGTGCTCATCGTCGCGGTGGTGGTCGTGGCGCTCGTGGTGTGGGGCATGCCGCGCACCTCGGCCCGCTCTCGCGCCGCGACCGAGTTGTTCGGGGAGCGCGAACAGCGCACCGCCGCCCAACTGCGCACCGCCGCCGAACAGCTCGCGGCACGACAGGAGTGGGATGCCGCGGTGGCCGAGCGCTTCCGCGCCCTCGCCCGGGGCCTGGGCGAACGCGCCATCGTGGACGGCGCCCCCGGCGCCACCGTCCACGCCTTCGCCCGCGACGCCGCGGCCGCCTTCCCCGCCCTGGCGGACGATCTCGAGCGCGCCGCGGCGGCGTTCGACGACGTCCGCTACCTCCGCCGGCCGGGAACGGCCGAGCTGTACCGCACCGTGGCGAGCGTCGACGATGCCGTGATCACCACCGCCCCGCACCGCCCCGACCTCGTCGTGGCCACCCCATGACCGCCCCGGCGCCGGTCGATCCGGCGACTCGCCGCCGTCGCACGGGGGGGTGGGTCGGCATCGCCGCCGCGTTCGTGCTCATCGGCGTCGGTTCTGCGGCGCTGCTCTCGCTCGCAGATTGGAACCCGCGCGATGTCCTGGACCCGGCCTCCGCCGGACCTACCGGAACCCGTGCGCTGGTCGAAGTGATGCGGGCACAGGGGCTCACGGTCGAGGTGGCGCGGGATCTGGACGCGGCCGAACGAGCGGTCATGGCAGGACCTGCCACCCTCGTGATCACCGACACCGCTCCGCTGGATGATGCGACGCTGGAGCGGGTCGCGCAACTGGCCGATGACGTCGTGCTCCTGGACCCGCACACCCGCGATGTCCGTGTGCTGTTCGCCGACTCGCGGGCCGCTGGCTTCGGCGACGACACCCTCACCGTCCCGGAATGCGGTCTGCCCGACGCGGAGCGGGCCGGCCCCATCGTCCCCGGCGCGGTGTTCACCGGCGCCGACGGGATCACCTCGTGCTACCCCTCCGGTGACGGCCACGCCCTGCTCGTCCATGGGCGGGATGAGGGGCGCCTTGCCGCCCTCGACGCCCGCGAGCTGTTCACCAACGCGCACCTCGCCGACAACGGCAACGCGGCGCTGGCGGCCAACCTGCTGGGCCGGCTCCCCCGGGTGGTCTGGTACCTCCCGGCGCTGGGCGACGGCGTGCTGCCCGACACGATGCCCACGCTGGGCGAGCTGACCCCTGATTGGGTCACCCCGGCGCTCGCGCTGCTGGGCGTGTCCGCCGTCGCCGCGATGGTGTGGCGCGGCCGCAGGTTCGGCCCGCTGGTGACGGAGGATCTTCCCGTCATCGTGCGGGCGGCCGAGACGACCGAGGGGCGGGCGCGCCTGTATGCGCGCTCCCGCGACACCGTCCACGTCGCAGACCAGCTGCGACACGGTGCGCTGGATCGGCTCACACGCACGCTGGGGCTGGGCCCCTCGGCTGCCGCGCACGAGATCGCCGACGTCGCGGCGGCGCGCCTGCACACCGACCGGGCGCGGGTGCGCGGCATCCTGCTCGATGACCTGCCCGCCACCGACGCCGAGCTCGTGGCGCTCGCCGATGCCCTGCAGCAACTCGAGACGGCTGTCCGTCTCGCCGTCCGACCCGGGAGGAACCCACAGTGACCGACGTCGAAACCCCGTCCCCCACCATCCCCGCCGACGACGCCGCGCTGCGCGAGGCGATGAACCGCGTGCGCCTGGAGGTGGGCAAGGCGGTCGTCGGGCAGGACGGCGCCGTGACCGGTCTGCTCATCGCCCTGCTGGCCCGCGGCCACGTGCTGCTGGAGGGGGTACCGGGGGTCGCCAAGACGCTGCTGGTGCGCTCATTCAGCCGCGCGATCGGCCTGGACACCAAGCGCGTGCAGTTCACCCCCGACCTCATGCCCGGCGACGTCTCTGGTTCGCTGGTCTACGACGCCCGCTCCGGGGAGTTCGAATTCCGGCAGGGGCCGGTGTTCACCAACGTGCTGCTCGCTGACGAGATCAACCGCACCCCGCCCAAGACGCAGGCCGCGCTCCTGGAGGCGATGGAAGAGCGCCAGGTCTCCGCCGACGGCGTGACCCGGCCGCTGCCGGACCCGTTCCTCGTCGCCGCGACGCAGAACCCCGTCGAACATGAAGGCACCTACTCGCTGCCCGAGGCCCAGCTGGACCGGTTCCTGCTCAAGCTCGTCATCGACGTGCCCTCCCGCGACGCGGAGCTGGCGGTGCTGCGCCGCCACGCCGGAGGTTTCACTCCCGGCGATCTGGCCGCCGCAGGACTGGAGGCCGTCGTCGGACCGGCCGACATCCGCGCGGCGCAGCAGGCCGCGGCATCCGTCGCCGTCGCCGACGACGTGCTGGCGTACGTCGTGGATCTGGCCCGCGCGACCCGTCAGGCACCGTCGGTGCAGCTGGGGGCGAGCCCCCGGGCGGCGACCGCGCTGCTGGCCGCGGCGAAGGTGTGGGCGTGGCTGGGCGGCTACCCCGCGATCACCCCCGACCACGTGCAGGCGATGGTGGTGCCGGCGTGGCGGCACCGGCTGCGCCTGCGCCCCGAGGCCGAGATCGAAGGCGTCTCCGTCGAAGCGATCCTCACCGCGGTGCAGCAGCAGACCCCGGTTCCGAAATAGACACGAGCCGGATCAATGCCGCGCAGCGGCGTTGACGCGGCTGCGTGTCTAGGTTGAGTAGCGGCGCGTATCGAAACCCCGAAGGATCCATGTACGTCACCGGCCGTCTCCCCCTGCTCGTCGCCCTCGGCGTCGTGCCGGTCGTGCTGCTCGGCGCGGCGGGCATCCCGCCCTGGCCGGTCGTCGCAGGGTGGCTGCTGCTGTGCGTCGTCGTGATCGCCGTGGATGCCGCCATCGCCGCGGACCCGCGGGCGCTGCGGGTGTCCCGCAGCGGCCCGGCGCGCACCCGCCTGGGCGAGCGGATCGACACGCAGGTGGTCGTCGACAACGTCGGCACCAGGCGCCTGCGCGGGCGGCTGCGCGACGCGTGGCAGCCCACCGCCGGTGCGCCGCAGCGGCGGGCCGACCTGGACGTGCCGGCGGGTGAGCGTCGCGTGATCGCGGTGCCGCTGCAGCCGCGCCGACGCGGCGAGCTGCGCAGCGAATTCGTCGTGGTCCGCTCCGCCGGCACGCTGGGGTTCGCCGGCCGGCAGGCCCGCCTCGAGGCCCCCGGCGCGGTCCGGGTGCTCCCCGCCTTCACCTCTCGCCGCCACCTCCCCTCTCGCCTGGCGCGGCTGCGCGAACTGGACGGCAACACGAGCGTGCAGGTGCGGGGGCAGGGCACCGAGTTCGACAGCCTGCGCGAGTACGTCCGCGGCGACGACGTGCGCGCGATCGACTGGCGCGCCACCGCCCGGGCAGGCACCACCATGCTGCGCACCTGGCGGCCCGAGCGCGATCGGCACGTGGTGATCGTCGTCGACACCGGCCGCACGGCCGCGGCCCGCGTCGGCGACGGGGTGCGGTTGGATGCCGGCATGGAGGCCGCGCTGCTGCTGGCCGCGCTGGCGAGCCGCGCGGGCGACCACGTGCACCTGGTGATGTTCGACCGGGCGCTGCGCGCCCGCGTGACCGGTGTGGACGGTGTGGCGCTGCTGCCCGCGATGGTGGATGCGATGGCGCCGGTGCAGGCCCAGCTGATCGACACCGACTGGGATGCCGCGTTCGCACAGGTGCGCGCGGTGACCTCCCGGCCGTCCCTGGTCGTGCTGCTGACCGCGCAGGACGCCCCCGAGGCCTCCCGTGGGTTCCTGGGGTCGCTGGGAGCGGTGACCCGACACGCCCATGTTCTCGTCGGCACCGCCACCGACACACCGCCCGACGACGCGGCGCCGGCAGCAGGGCGGCGGCGCACCGCCGACGACGTCTACCACGCGGCATCCGTCGAGCGCACCGCGCGCGATTCCGCACGGGTCGCCGCCGCCGTCGTCCGCGCCGGGGGCGACGCGCTGACGGCCTCGGCCGACGATCTGCCACCGCGGATCGCGGACCGCTACCTGGCCCTCAAGGCGGCCGGCCGGCTCTGAGCCGGCCTCGGCCGCACCGCTGGGCCGCTTCCGGCGCGCCACACGTGGGGCTACTGTGAGCGGCGAAAGGAGCTGTCACCATGAGCAACGATCCTCGTCCAGAACAGCCCGTCGCCCCCACTCCCCTCGACCACACCCCCGCCGCCTCCGGCCCGTCGATGGCCCTGCGGCTGTCGGCCGAGGCGATGGGGACGTTCCTGCTGGTGTTCGGTTCGATCAGCGCCGCACTGTTCGCCTCCGATTTCGGCGTCGGCCCGAACGGGTCGTCGCTGGGGATCGGATTCGTCGGCGTCGCCCTCGCGTTCGGGCTGACCATCGTGGCCGGTGCATACGCGTGGGGGCCGATCTCCGGAGGTCACTTCAACCCCGCCGTGACGCTGGGCCTGGCCGCCGCCGGCCGCTTCCCCTGGAAGGACAGCATCGGCTACATCGTCGCGCAGATCATCGGCGGCGCGATCGGCACCACCCTGATCGTGCTGATCGGCCTGTTCGGGCCCGACGGCTGGCTGCGCTCGGCGCAGGACGGCGGTTTCGCCAGCAACGGCTTCGGAGAGCAGTCCCCCGGCGGATTCGGGCTGGGTGCGGCGATCGTGGCGGAGATCCTGTTCACCGCGATCTTCCTCTTCGTCATCCTCGGGGTGACCCACCCCACCCGCGGCACGAAGTTCGCGGGCCTGGTGATCGGGTTGACGCTGACCCTCATCCACCTGGCATCCATCCCGATCGACAACACGTCGGTCAACCCCGCCCGCTCCATCGCGACGGCGATCTACGGCGGCGGCGATGCGCTGCTGCAGCTGTGGGTGTTCATCGTGTTCCCGATCGTCGGGGCGCTGATCGCCGGATTCGCCAATCGCGCGCTGTTCGAAGGGCGCGAGTTCGGCTGAACCTGACACGACCAACGGCCCGCCCCCCTGAGGGGACGGGCCGTTCTTCGTATGTGGCTCAGCGCAGGTCGAAGCGGTCCAGCTCCGAGACCTTGCCCCACGCGGCGACGAAGTCGCGCACGAACTTCTCGTTCGCATCGTCGCTGGCGTAGACCTCCGCCAGCGCCCGCAGCTCGGAGTTCGAGCCGAACAGCAGGTCGACGCGGGTGCCGCGACCGACACGCTCGCCGGAGCCGTCCTTCATACCCTCGAACGCCTGGGAGCCCGGGTCCAGCGGCGTCCAGGTGGTGCCGAGGTCGAGCAGATTCACGAAGAAGTCGTTCGTCAGCACGCCGGGACGCGTCGTGAACACGCCGTACTCCGAGCCGTCCCAGTTGGCCCCGAGCACCCGCAGGCCACCGACGAGCACCGTCATCTCGGGGGCGCTGACCGTGAGCAGGTTCGCCTTGTCGATGAGGTGGTGTTCCTGAGGAAGCACCGCGTTGCGTCCGTAGTAGTTGCGGAATCCGTCGGCCGCAGGCTCGAGGTAGCCGAACGAGTCGGCATCCGTCTGCTCCTGCGTCGCGTCGGTGCGGCCCGGGTGGAAGACCACCTCGGCGTCGACACCGGCAGCGTGCGCCGCCTTCTCGACCGCCGCGTTGCCGGCGAGCACGATGAGGTCGGCCAGCGACACCTTCTTGCCGTCGGTGCGGCCGTCGTTGAACGCGGCCTGGACTGCGTCGAGCTTGTCGAGCACGAGCTTCAGCTGCGGCGGGTTGTTGACCTGCCAGTCCTTCTGCGGTGCCAGGCGGATGCGGGCGCCGTTGGTGCCGCCGCGGAAGTCGCTGCCGCGGAACGACGATGCCGCCGCCCACGCCGTGGACACCAGCTGCGCGGTGGTCAGGCCGGTGGCGAGGATCTGCTGCTTGAGCGCGGCCACATCGGCGGCGTCGATGAGCACGTGGTCCACGGCCGGGACCGGGTCCTGCCACAGGAGCTGCTCGGTGGGGACCTCGGGGCCGAGGTACCGGTCGATGGGGCCCATGTCGCGGTGGGTCAGCTTGAACCAGGCACGGGCGAACGCGTCGCCGAATGCCACCGGGTCCTCGGCGAACCGACGCGAGATCTTGTCGTACTCCGGATCAACGCGCAGCGCGAGGTCGCTGGTGAGCATGCGAGGCTCGCGACGCTTGGTCGCATCGTGGGCCATCGGCACCATGTCGGCGCCGGCGCCGTGCTTCGGCCGCCACTGGTGCGCGCCTGCGGGGCTCGTCATCAGCTCCCACTCGTAGGCGTACAGGATGTGGAAGAACTCGTTGTCCCAGCGGGTGGGGTGGTAGGTCCACGTCACCTCGAGGCCGGAGGTGATGGTGTCATCGCCCTTGCCGGAGGCGTGGTTGTTCTTCCAGCCCATGCCCTGCATCTCCAGGCCCGCCGCCTCGGGGTTGCCCTCGAGGTTCGAGTCGGGAGCAGCGCCGTGGGTCTTGCCGAAGGTGTGACCACCCGCGATGAGGGCGACGGTCTCCTCATCGTTCATGCCCATGCGGCCGAAGGTGTCACGGATGTCGCGCGCGGAGCCGAGCGGGTCGGGGTTGCCGGCCGGGCCCTCGGGGTTGACGTAGATGAGACCCATCTGCACGGCCGCGAGCGGCTTCTCCAGGTCACGGTCGCCGCTGTAGCGCTGGTCGCCGAGCCAGGTGGTCTCGGGACCCCAGTACACGTCGTCGTCGGGCTCCCAGACGTCGGCACGTCCGCCGCCGAAGCCGAACGTGGCAAAGCCCATGGACTCCAGCGCCACGTTGCCGGCGAGGATCATCAGGTCGGCCCACGACAGCGACTGGCCGTACTTCTTCTTCACCGGCCACAGCAGCCGCCGGGCCTTGTCGAGGTTGACGTTGTCGGGCCAGCTGTTCAGCGGCGCGAAGCGCTGCTGACCTGCCCCGCCGCCGCCGCGCCCGTCGGTGGCGCGGTAGGTGCCGGCACTGTGCCACGCCATGCGGATGATGAGCGGGCCGTAGTTGCCGAAGTCCGCAGGCCACCAGGCCTGCGACGTGGTGAGGGTCGCTGCGATGTCCGCCTTGACCGCGGCCAGGTCCAGCGAGGCGAAGGCCGCCGCGTAGTCGAAATCATCGCCGAGCGGGTTGCCGACGGCGGGGTTCTTCTTCAGGATGCGCAGGTTCAGCTGGTTGGGCCACCACACGTTGTTGGCGGAGCCCGTCGTGGGGTGCGGCTGGCTGTGCACGACGGGGCAGCCGCCGGCCTGCTCGGCAAACGCCTCGTCGGTGTCGGTGACGGTGACGGACTGGTCGATGTCGGTCGCGTCTTCACCGATCGCGGGGATCGTGTCGTCGGTCATGTGGGGTCCATCCAATGCAGGGTTCGGGTTACAGAAAGGGGGCAGGGAAAGATCGGGGGAAGTCAGGCGGCGGCGCACTCGGCGCACACACCCCAGTACGTCACTTCGGCGGTGGTGACGGCGAAGCCGTGGGTCTCGGAGGGCTGCAGGCACGGTGCGTGACCGACGGCGCATTCGACGTCGGCGACGCGGCCGCACGAGGTGCAGACGAGGTGATGGTGGTTGTCGGCCACGCGCAGCTCGAAGAGCATGGGCTGGCCGGCCGGCTCGATGCGGCGGACCAGGCCGGCGTCGGCGAAATCGCCGAGGGCGTTGTAGACCGATTGCCGGTTGGCGCGGGGGATGACCGGGGCGACCTGGGCGTGGATGTCGTCGGCGCTGGCGTGCGGGTGTCCGGCGAGCGCCTCATAGACCGCCCGACGGGACTCGGTGACGCGCAGCCCGGCGGCGCGGATCGCTGCAGCGGCATCCGGGGTGCTCTGCTGCTGCGTCATTCCTCGAGCATAGCGTTGTTTTGACTGAGCCAAAACAACGCCGCACGCTCAGCCGGCGACCAGCCGGGGCGTGCCGCTCTCGTACTCGGTGAGATCGCCCGTCTCCCCCCGGCGCTGCGCCCGCCGGCCGAGGAGGAGCATGTAGGCCAGGAACGCGGCCAGCGCGGCGGCCCCGATGCCGATCTTCAGCGCCCACGGCCAGGGCTGCGCCGTGACGAACCCCTCGATCAGTCCCGACAGCGCCAGGGCGAACACCAGCCCGATCGCGACGGTGGCCAGCGACCGGCCGGCCGCGGCGAGGGCTTCGCCTCTCCCCCGGGCGCCGGGGGCGACCCACGCCCAGAAGATGTGCAGGCCCGCGGCTCCCGCGACGAAGATGCTCGTCAGCTCCAGCAGGCCGTGCGGGGCGATGTAGAGCAGGAACACGTCACCGCGGCCGTGCGCGAACAGCACCGCCGCGGCCGTCCCCACCCCGATCGCGTTCTGCATCAGCACCATCACCGGCCACAGCCCGGTGATGCCGAACATGACGCACTGCGCGGCGATCCAGGCGTTGTTGGTCCACACCGTGCCGGCGAACACCGCGGCGGGGTTCTCGCTGTAGTACTGGGTGAACTCGTTCTCGGCGTAGTGCTCCAGCTGCGCGGCGCTGCCCATCGCAGCCAGGGCCACCGGGTCGCCGGCGACCCAGGTCGCCACGAGGGCGGCGACCACGACGAACAGGGCGGCGATGACGAGGGTCGTGTAGCGCAGCCGGTACAGGGCCGCCGGCAGCTGCAGCACGAAGAAGCGCGGGATCTGCCGCAGCACGTTGTCCTGTGTGCCGGTCAGGCGCAGCCGGGCGCGGGAGAGCAGCGTCGACAGGTAGTCGCCCTCACGGGTGCGGCCGGCGGAGGTCTTCAGCTCCGCCAGGTCTGCGGATGCCGCGCGGTAGCGGGTGACCAGTTCGTCGGCTTGTCTGCCGTCGAGCCGGCGGCGACGGCCCAGCTCGTCCAACCGGGCCCATTCCTCCCGCCGGGCGGCGGTGAGGGCGTCGGCATCCATGTGATTCACTGTAGCCATGCCGACGCCCGGTCCCGCCGTGGAGATCCGCCAGGACGAGATCCTCACCGGTGAGGCCGTGGCCCTGGACGTACAGCCCATCGGCTACTTCCTGCGGGCGGTGGGCGTGCTCATCGACATGGTCGCCGGCGTCCTGCTGTTCGTGCTGCTGGCGCTCGTGGTCTCCTGGGCAACCCGGGAGAATGTCCTGGGTGGCGAGCTGACCGGGGTGTTCACGATCGTGGTGATGGTGATGGTGATGGTCGTCATCCCCACCGTGGTGGAGACCGCCACGCGCGGCCGGAGCCTGGGCAAACTCGCCATCGGCGCCCGCATCGTGCGCGTCGACGGCGGGGCGTCGGGGTTCCGGCAGGCGCTCATCCGGGCGCTCGTGGGGGTGTTCGAGCTGTGGTTCACCGCCGGCGCGGTCGCCGGCATCGTCGGCGCGTTCACGCCCCGATCCGAGCGCCTGGGCGATCTGCTCGCCGGCACCTACAGCGAACGCACCCGCACCCCGAAGCTGCCCCCCGCACCCCCGGGGGTCCCGGCGGCGCTGACCGGCTGGGCCACGATCGCCGATGTCGGGCGGCTGCCCGACCGCCTCGCGCGGCGCATCGCGCAGTTCGTGCGCCAGGCCGGCGACCTCGACCCCGCCGCCCGGATCCGCACCGCGATGCGCCTGGCCGACGAGGCGCGCGAGTTCGTCTCCCCCGTGCCGCCGGTGGATCCGGAGACACTCCTGCTCGGCGTGGTCGCGGTGCGCCGTGAGCGGGAGCTGCGCGCCCTGCAGGGCGAGGACGAGCGCACCGCGGCGCTCACCGCCGGCGTCGGCGTGGCGCCGCGCGGGTTCCCGGAGCGCTAGGGAAGCTCAGTACCTGTACTGGTCCAGCTTGTAGGGGCCCTCGACGGGGACGCCGATGTAGGCCGCCTGTGCGGGAGTGAGCGTCGTCAGCTGCACGCCGAGCGCATCCAGGTGCAGCCGGGCGACCTTCTCATCGAGGTGCTTGGGCAGCGTGTACACCGCGGTCGGGTACTCATCCCGCTTGGTGAACAGCTCGATCTGCGCGAGCACCTGGTTGGTGAACGATGCGCTCATCACGAACGACGGGTGACCGGTGGCGTTGCCGAGGTTCAGCAGCCGGCCCTCGCTGAGCACGAGCACGCTGCGCCCGGTCGGCAGGCGCCACTCGTGCACCTGCGGCTTGATCTCCACCCGCTCGGCGCCCGGCAACGACTCCAGCCCCGCCATGTCGATCTCATTGTCGAAGTGTCCGACGTTGCCGACGATCGCGAGGTGCTTCAGCGCCAGCAGGTCGTCCACGGTGACGACGTCCTTGTTGCCGGTGCCCGTGATGAGGATGTCGACCTGGCCTGCGACATCGGCCAGCCGCGCGACCTGGTAGCCGTCCATCGCGGCCTGCAGCGCGCAGATGGGGTCCACTTCGCTCACGATGACGCGTGCACCCTGGCCGCGCAGCGCCTCGGCGGCGCCCTTGCCCACGTCGCCGTAGCCGCACACGAATGCGACCTTGCCGCCCATCAGCACGTCGGTGGCGCGGTTGATGCCGTCGGGGAGCGAATGACGGATGCCGTACTTGTTGTCGAACTTCGACTTCGTCACCGAGTCGTTGACGTTGATGGCGGGGAAGAGCAGGTCACCGGCTGCCGCGAGCTCGTACAGCCGGTGCACGCCGGTCGTGGTCTCCTCGGTGACCCCGATCAGCTCGGCGGCGATGCGGGTGAAGCGCTCGGGGTCGCGGGCGAGGCTGCGCCGCAGCAGATCCAGGACGACGCGGTACTCCGCGGGGTCGTCGGGCGCGGCATCCGGCACGCCGCCGGCCTTTTCGAACTCGACGCCCTTGTGGACGAGCATGGTCGCATCCCCGCCGTCGTCGAGGATGAGGTTCGGGCCGTCGAAGCCCTCGTCGCTCCAGTCGAAGATGCGGTCGGCCAGGTCCCAGTACTCCTGGAGCGTCTCGCCCTTCCACGCGAACACCGGCACGCCGCGCGGCTGATCGACGGTGCCGTCGGGCCCGACCACGACGGCCGCGGCGGCCTCGTCCTGAGTGGAGAAGATGTTGCAGCTGGCCCAGCGCACCTGCGCGCCGAGCGCCACGAGCGTCTCGATGAGCACCGCGGTCTGCACCGTCATGTGCAGCGACCCGGCGATGCGCGCACCGGCGAGCGGCTGCGAGGGGCCGAACTCCTCGCGCAGCGACATCAATCCCGGCATCTCGTTCTCGGCCAGACGCAGTTGATGGCGACCAGCCTCGGCGAGCGACAGATCGGCGACGGCGTGGGCGATGGCGGGAGTCTGGGTCGGCATCCCGACATTGTCGCACTGCTCAGTGGCAGCGGCGAGGTGTCAGACGCGCAGCGTCTCGTGGCGCACGACGACCCAGCCCTTGGGCACCGACAGCCGATCGGTGTGGATCGCACACAGGTCGTGGGCGTGCGGATCGTTGCCACCGCCCAGGGGTCCGAGGGCGGCCATCTGGTCCCCGTAGTCGAACGTGAGCGTCGTCACGGCCTCGCGGGCGCACCCGACCTTGGAACACAGTCTCTCGCGCATCGGCACCACGCTATCCGCGCCGAGGCCGTGCGGGCGGATGCCGCGCGGTGACCGCTCAGAAGAAGCGGAACCGCTCCGGGCCCAGATCCCAGGGATCCTTGTCGAGGTACTCTGCGGCGGCACGGAACACGCAGCTTTCGATGATCATCCGCCGGTGCAGCTCGTCTTCCCGGTGGGGGCGGCTGAGCCGCTCGATCGGCAGGCGGTACAGGATGATCCGCTTCTGGTCGGGCAGCACGGTCCACCGCGGGATGCCGTCGGCATCGGTGGCCTCGGGCATCTCGCCCACCTCGAAGCGCACGTCCCGCAGGTCCTCCCACGCGCTGCGCAGGAACTCCGCTGCGGTGCCCACGGCGAGGTCGAATCGCTCCGCCCGGGTGTCCAGCGGCGGCAGCGGCGGACGCACCACGGGGCTGCGGCCCTCGCGACCGTGCCGGCCGTGGCGCGACGGCCGGGGACGTGCGGCCGTGGCGCTGCGGGTACGACGCCGGATCATATGCCCATCCTAGGCCGCCCCGCCGCGCCCGGCCCGGTCAGGGGTGGACGACGAGAGGGGCGGCGGCGGCGTCGGCGGGCCACACCGCGTAGGACGCCAGCGCGCCGGGTCCGCTGTAGCCGACGGCGGCGTGCACCGGGCCGCTGGCTTCGAGCCGGTACAGTGCGTCGGCGGTGACCGAGACGCGGACGGTCCCCTGTGCCGGCACCGTGAGCTCCTCGGCGGTGCCGCCACCGGCATCCGGGGTCAGCGTCACGGTCACGTCCTCGTCCCCGGGGTTGGCGATGGCCAGCGTGGGCGACGGTCCTGCGGCGATCGCCACGAGCGATGCGGCGTCGATGCGCGGGGCGGCGGCATGCCAGGCGAAGTCGTCGCCCTGGGCGAAGCCGGTCGCCGTCCACAGGCCGGCCACGATCGCGGCGTCGGCTTGTACGTGCACGCTGTAGGTGCCGATCGGGAGCCGGCCCAGGTCCAGTTCCAGCGGAAGTCCGGCCTCCAGCGGCACCTCGCGGGTCTCGACCGCCTGAGAGCCGCTGCGCACGGTCACCGTCGCGGTGGTCGTGGTGCCGGGTGCCAGCAGCCGCACGATCGTGGCCGGATCGGACGCGCCCTCGACCCCTGGTGCGGCGGTGACCGCCACGCCGGGGAGGATCTGCTCGGTCTCGGGAGCGATGATCGCGCCCACCTGGTCGACGCCGCCGGGCGCGAGGGTGCGGGTGATGCTCGCCTGCAGGGCAGCCTGCACCGGCGCGCCGGACGAGGTGATGTGCAGGATCGGGCTCTGCTCGCCGCGCGCCAGGGCGGCCAGGGGTACGACGCGCTGGCTGCCCGGCGCGACCACGAGGGTTCCCGCCGGCGGGTTCAGCGCGCCCGTAGCGCCGTACACGGTGACCTGCACCTCCGCCGGCACGTCGCCGGGGTTGGCCAGCAGTAGCAGCCCGGAGGACCCCGTCGTGGTGGCCCCGCCGACGATCCAGGATTCAAGCAGCGGCGGCACGCACGACGCTGCAGCGAAGCCGGCGAGGTCATCGGCCGCGACGGCCGCCGAAGACGCGGCGGCGAGGTCGGTGCGGGCGTCGCGGGCGGGCGGCGCGATGAACGCCGCCGGTGCCAGGCCGTCCACCCCCGGCACCACGAGCGCGAGGTCGGATGCCGCCGCCTGACCGGTCCCGGTACCGGAGGTCACCGCGGCCTCGGCGGCGAGAGTGATCCCGGCGGCGACGCTCGCATCGCGGCCGATGGCCAGCAGCCCGCCGGGGCAGGAGGCGACGGATTCGGATGGCGCGGGGGTCGCGACGACCGAGACGGGTGCGTGGTGGTGGGTCGGCCACGTGAGGGCGACCGCGGTGACGGTGCCGGCTACCAGCGTGACGGCGGCGACGGTGCCGCCGACCAGTCGGGCACTGGTGGTGGCCCAGCGGGATCTCGTGGTCATCGTCCCTCCTCAGCGCGAAGACCCACGATGCGCGGTGCGCGCCGCGCGTCACGTCGGGTCTGTGCCGTCGGGATGGCCAGCAGCAGCGCAATGGTCAGCACCACGAGCTGGCCGATCGCGATGCCGCGGGCGGTCGCAGCGACGGCGGGCGTCTCGCCGGCGCGGGCGGAGATCTCGCCGGAGACGAGCCAGAGCGATCCGCGCGCGGTCTCCTCGCCCACCGATTCGAGCCGGTCGCGCTGGTCGAGGGCGATCGCCGCGGTGCGGCGCAAAGCCTGCGCGGCCTCGGTGGCGGGCTCCGGCGTGGGAGCGAGCAGCACGAATGCGATGCCGCGGTCCGCGAGCGGCCCGACCGGATCGTCGGCGGCATCCGTCACGAGGTCTGCCACCAGGTCGGCCGTCTCCCGGTCGGCCGGGGTGGCCTCCAGCCGCGTCGCCCTCGCAGTGCTCTGACCACCGAGCGTCTCACTGGCGCCCCACACGACCTCGGCGGCGATCGAGCCGTCGTCCAGCGGGGTGAGCACGATGGTGCCCAGCGCCACCGATCCGCGCCCCTCGGCGGCGACGTAGGCCGGCAACGTGCTGGTGGGGCCGTCGGTCAGTGCACTGGCCTGCCGCGACTGTGCCGTCAGCGCCGGCACGGCGCTCACCGCGAGCACGACCATCACGGCGGTCGCGGCCAGAGCCCGGGCGACGGGGACCGTCGGGACGACGTCGAGGGTGATCAGAGCCGCCCCGATCACCCCGATCCACGCGAGGCTCAGGCCGGCGCCGGGCCAGATCGGGACGGGGGTCGCGGCGGTGACGGCCACCGTGATGGCCACGGCGGCGAAGGCGGTGGCGAGGCCGAGGGCGGCGACCGACAGCAGCACCACACCGGCGGCCCAACGCACCGTCAGCGGGGCCAGGAGGGCCAGCAGGGCCGGCAGCGCCAACAGCAGCGGCACCCACCAGGTGGGAGCGCCGCCGAGCAGCTGCCCCCAGCCGCCCGGATCGGGAGTGGGGAAGCCGGCGGCCAGCAGCGCTCTGCCGGCGGCATCCGCCGTCGCCACCGGTCCGTCCCAGGTCACGCCGGGGTCCGCGAGCAGACCCCAGGGGTTGCCGGATGCCAGTTGCTGCCACACCAGCGGAGCGGCGATCGCTGCCGTGGGCACCACCAACCACGCGATGCGCCCGACGCTGCGGCTGCCGCCACGCACCCCGGCGATCACGAGAGCGACCAGCCACAGCGCCAGCAGCGCCGGCACGATCGACGGCGCGCACGCCGCGACAGCGGCCAGCACGAGGGATGCCACCCCGGCGGCGGCCCAGGAGCGGTGGGCGACGGAGCCGGCGAAGAACAGCCACGGCAGCAGCAGGTGCGCGATCATCGCGGCGGGCCGGGGCTGCACGAGCGCAGCGAGGAATGTCGGCGCCAGCGCCCACGCGACGGCGCCGGTGATGCGCAGCAGCGAACGGTCGGTCACGCGGGTGGCGGCGAACCAGCCGCCCAGCACTGCCATCGGCAGGGCCAGCACCCACAGCACGACCATCGCCTGCGACGGCGCGGCGGGCGAGAAGCTGCCGATGACGGCCACGATCGTGGCGAAGGGGTCCGCCGCGCCGACCGCATCGAGCCCCAGCTGCCGCTGTCCGTAGGAGGCATCCGCCCACAGCTGCGCCACCGTGTCGCGAAGGGGTGCCAGGGCGCCGCCGCCCAGGGCGGGCCAGGCCAGGAGTGCCGGGAATGCGACGACCGACACCACGAGGGCAGCCAGCACCGCCCAGGCACCGCCGCCGCTGAAGAAGCGCAGCTCGGAGCGGCGCACGTCCGCGAGCCGGTCGGACTCGTCGGTGAGGGCGAGGTTGGTGCGCAGATCCGCCCGGCCCACACGCAGCGGCGCGAGCGACTGCCAGGAGACGGTGCGGGTGCGGCGGATGCCGGCACGCGCCCGGGCGATGGCGCGGATGCGCACCATGGCGGTCGCGGCAGCGGCCCACTCCGGCCAGATCTGGCCCGGACGCTTCGCAACGAGGTGAACGATGGTGCGCCACAGCGCGATCGGCAGGATGGCGAGCCATTGCAGCGCAAGCATGGCCGCCGGGGCGTACACGAGCCGCCGATGCAGCTGCGCGGTGCGGGTGGCGAAGACGCGCCGCATCCGCCGCCGCGAGCCGTACGTGTCGGGCAGTCCCGCCACGCCATCGCCGGCGACGGCGACACGGGCGGCGGGGACGAGGGTGACCCTGGCGCCGGCCAGCCGCGCGCGCACGCCGAGGTCCAGGCCCTCGTCTGCGCCGGACAGTCCCCGGTCGAGCCCCCGCAGGTGGCGCCACACCTCGGCCCGCACCAGCACGCCGCGCACGTCCGCGGCCAGCACGTCCTGCCCGGCGTCGTGCTGGCCCTGGTCCAGTTCGCCGTCGGCGAGCCCCACGGTGCGCCCGAGGGTGGTCATCGACACCCCGAGCGAGACGATCTCGCCGCGATCATCCCAACGCACCAGCTTCGGGGCGGCGAAGGCGACCGAGGGTGCCAGCTCCAGTGCGCCGGCGAGCCGTGCCAGCGCGTCGGGTTCGGGGGCGGTGTCCTGTGCCAGCAGCCACACCACGTCGCCCTGCAGCCGGTGGGTCGCCAGCGCCGTGGCCTCGGCGTACCCCGTCGTCCGGGGTGCGGAGATCACGCCCTCGGCACGGGAGTCGGCGGCGAGCTGGCGGAGATTGTCGTCTTCCCCGCACAGCACGATCGTCAGGGCGTCGAGGGGGCGGGTCTGCGCTTCGAGTGCCGCAAGCGTGCGTCGCAGATGAAACGCGGCGGGCGTGCGGCCGTCGGGGCGCACGACGAGGATGGCGTGGACTCGGGCGGGCATGGCGGGGACAGCCTATGGGCGCGTCGGCGGCAACCCGCGCTCATGCGCGCGGGTCGGCCGAATCCGGTTCAGGACGCCTGACGCTTGAGCTTGCGGCGCTCGCGCTCGCTGAGCCCGCCCCAGATCCCGAAACGCTCATCGTTGTTGAGCGCATACTCGAGGCATTCGCTGCGCACGTCGCACGAGGTGCAGATGCGCTTGGCGTCGCGGGTCGAGCCGCCCTTCTCCGGGAAGAACGCTTCCGGATCGGTCTGCGAGCACAATGCGTCGGTCTGCCAAGCCAGTTGACCGTCGTCGTCCTCGACGTGACGACGCACACCGGGAACTCCGAGTTGAACCGGATCGACGAACCAGTTGTCGGGAACGCCCGAGCGATACTGCGATCCAGTCATCTCGTCTCCCGCCTTACTGAATGTCTGCACGGTGTGTGCGTATGCCTAATTACACCGGTGTGATTCCTCGCGGTCAAGTCGCAGATCGTAAACCCTCAACCGCGACTTCAACGTTCACCGCGTGTTTTGCGGCGTGTCGCGCGGTCGAAAGGGCGGCGTGGTGACGTCAGCGGCGCCCGGGCTGCGCGATGAACACTTCTCCGGAGCCGGTGAACGCCAGCTCCCGCTCCTCGGCGCCCGCGTACGCCGCGGCGCCCGGGCCCAGCGAGCCGACCGTGCCCGACTGCTCCCCCGCGACCTCGACGGCGCCGCGCACGGCGACCACGATCGCCGGTCCGGTGAGGCGGACTCGCGTCTCGCGGTCCACCAGCAGGCGGGTGAGGGCGAAGTCCGGGATGCCGACGTCGAACATGCCGTCACGCGGCACGACGATGGGTGCGGGCCCGGGCGTGGTGTCCACGATCCGCAGCAGTTCGGCGACATCGATGTGCTTCGGGGTGAGTCCGCCGCGGAGCACGTTGTCACTCGCCGCCATCAGCTCCAGGCCGAGGCCGTCCTGGTAGGCGTGCAGTGCTCCTGCCGGCGCGAACAGCCCCTCCCCCTGCCGCAGCTCGACGTGGTTCATCAGCAGCGCCACCACGACGCCCGGGTCCCCCGGGAAATCGTCGGCGATGCGGCGGAGCGTGGTCAGCTCGGCCGCGAACTCGGCATCCACCGCGCCGCGCACGGCGACGATGATGTCGTCGACGTCGGCCTGCGCGTCGCCGGAGAGCAGCCACGCCAGCGTCGCCCGCAGCACGGCGGCCTCGTCGGCGCCCTCGAGGCGTACCGTCAACGCGGCAGGGCCCGCGGACGGGCCGAGCGCGGCGACCAGCCGGCGCGTCTGCGCCAGCGGCCGCAGGCCCACCAGAGCGCGGAACGTGTCGCTGACGGCGACGATGATCTCGGGCTTGTGGTTGTCGTCGCGGTAGAGGCGCTCGGGGGCATCGCGCGGGATGCCTGCCGCCTCCTCCCGCGCGAAGCCCAGGACCGCTTCGGCTTTCGAGGGGTGGGCCTGGATCGACAGCGAGGACCCGGCGGCGAGGAGCTTGACCAGGTACGGCAGCGGCGCGGCATCCTGTTCCCGCAGCCACACATCGAGCGTGCGGCCGGAGCCGTCTTCGACGATGCTCGGGCACCCGGGGTGATCGCCGAACCAGATCTCCGCCTCGGGGTCACCTGACGGGATGCGTCCGGTGAGGTCAGCCAGCAGTGTGGACGAGCCCCACGCGTAATCGCGCGGGCTGTTGGAGAGCGGTACCAGCACGCTGCCAGCCTAGAGCGCGGCAGGGCGTGCATGCGAAGTCGGGCGGTAGCCTGATCTCACCATGGCCGTCCACACTAAGCACCCGGTTTCCGCGCCGCCGGCGGCCCCGGTGCGCGAGCGGACCGGGGTGCTGCTGTTGCGGGCGTGGTGCATCTTCGTGCTTTTCACCACGATGGCCGGCACCGCCTGGGTGCTCGCCGTGGGCGAGATCCCGACGACCGTGATCGCGATCGGTTCCGGCGTCGTCTCGGCGGTCCTGTGGATCGTGCTCAAGCCCCCGGTGCAGTGGCGGCGGCTGCCCTGGTTCGCGCTGGCGTACGTCGCGTTCGCGACGGCGTCGCTGCTGTGGACCGCGTGGCCGGCCACCACCGCGGTCACGCTGCTTCTGCTGCTCATCACGACCCTGCAGGGTTTCTTCGTGGCGGCCGTGCTCACGTGGCACGAACTGGTGCGCGCGATCGCGTCGGCGTGCAAGTGGGTCGTCGCGCTGTCGATCGCGTTCGAGGTGTGGGTGACCGTCGCCATCGGCGGACCGATCCTGCCCCGCTTCGTGGTGCCGGCCGAGAAGGCGCCGGACCCGATCGTGTACTGGTCGCGCAACAACCTCCTCGACGACGGACGCATCCAGGGCATCTTCGGCAACGCGAACCTGCTGGCGTATGCCGCGCTGCTGGCGCTCATCGTCTTCGCGATCCGGTTCGCCGCGCGCGCACCGCACCGCCCGCTCCTGGTGGCCTGGATGGTCGCGGCGCTGTTCCTGTTCGTCCGCGCCGGGTCGGCGACGGCGTTCCTCGCCGCCGGCATGGTCGTCGTCGTGCTCGTCACGATCCTGCTGATGCGCACCGCACGACGCCCCGGTGAACGCACCCGCTACTACATCGGGTACGCCGTCGTGGCCGTCGGCGGTCTGACGGCGGCGTGGCTGCTGCGGGACCGGATCTTCGGGATGCTCGGGCGCTCGGCGGATCTGACCGGGCGGGAGCGGATCTGGGGCACCGTGATCGAGAAGGCCAGCGAGCGCCCGGTGGCCGGGTGGGGCTTCGCGAGCCCCTGGATGCCGTGGGATCCGGCGTTCGACCGCTGGATCGTAGACCACGGCCAGACCGTCATGCAGGCGCACAACATGTGGATCGACGTCTTCCTGCAGCTGGGGATCATCGGCGTGGTACTGATGGCGATGACCTATCTCGCGTTCGTCTGGCGGTCATGGTTCTTCGCCGTCGACCGGCCGCGGTGGGACCTGCGCGCCGATCGTCCCTATTCGCCGCTGACACTGCTGCCGGCACTGACCGGGGCGATACTGCTCGTGCAGGGGCTGGCCGAATCGGGCCCGCTGCTGCTGTGGGGGTGGCTTGCGGTGGTGATGTTCGCCTTCAAGATCAAGCAGGCACCGCTGGTGGGCGTCGGTCCCGCCGAGCAGACGCTGGCGCTGGAGCGCGGCGAGCGCCCCGAGCGGGCGGCATGACCGCGCCGCACGAGGCCCGCGACCGGGGGTTCACCGCGATCCTGTCGTCGGCGGCCATGGCCAGCGCCTTCACCTACGCGGCGCTGGGCGCGGTGTTCGCCGGGTTCGCGATCGAGCGGCTGACCAGCCGCACGACATACGTCACCGTCGTCCTGGGGCTGTGCGTCGTGGGGGCGGCCATGCTCACCGCGCGTCGACGGGAGATCTCGGCGCTGCGGCTGGTCCCCTCGACGCTCGTCGTCTTCCTGCTGTGGCTGCTGGTGAGCGTCACGTGGAGCCAGGATGCCACCGCCACCCTGGCCGGCTGGGCGGGGATGGTGGGGCTGGCGTTCCTCGCCGTCGTGATCGGGCATGTCCGCGACACGCTGCAGACCGCGCGCGCCCTCGGCGACGTCATGCGCGTGCTGCTCACGGTGTCGCTCGCGGTCGAGGTTCTCTCCGGCATCCTGCTCGACATGCCGCTGCGCTTCCTGGGCGTGCAGGGCAACATCGCCCTGCTCGGTCCCATCCAGGGCATCTTCGGCACCCGCAACGCGCTCGGGTTCATCGCGGTGCTCGCCCTCATCACATTCCTCATCGAGTACCGCACGATGTCGGTGCGGCCCGGCGTGTCGCTGTATTCGGCGGTGCTCGCCGGCACCCTGGCCGCACTGTCGGACTCCCCCACCGTGCTCGTGCTGGCCGTCGCCGTGGCCGCCGCCACCGCCGCACTGGCCCTGGTGCGCCGCACCTCGCCGGTGCGACGCCGCACACTGCAGTGGATCCTCGGCGGCGGGCTGGTGCTGGGCATCGGGATCGCCTACACCGCACGGCATACGATCATCGGCTGGATCGGTGCGGCACGGGACTTCTCCACCCGCGCGGACCTGTGGGCGCAGATCGTGGTGTTCGTGCGCGCCCGTCCGATCCAGGGGTGGGGGTGGAGCGGCAGCTGGAGCGAGGAGTTCCCGTTCGGCACCCTCAACTACATCCTGCGGGAGACCCACCGCTCGGCGCTGAACGCCTACTTCGACGTGCTGCTTCAGGTGGGATGGGTCGGGCTGATCCTCTTCGCGATCTTCGTGGGGCTGGCCTTCGTGCGCTCCTGGCTGGTCGCGAGCGAACGCCGCTCCATCGTCTACGCCTGGACGCCGCTGATCCTCGTCGCGCTGCTGGTCGATTCGGTCTTCGAGAGCTTCACCCTCGCCGGATACGGGTGGCTCATGCTCGTGCTGTGCGCACTGCGCGCCGGACAATCCCGGTCATGGCGCGAGCGCATCGACGAGGCCACACAGGGCACCGATCTGCCGCCCGTCGGCGACCTGCCGTGGGGATCGGACAGGCGGCCGGGGTAAGATCGACGGGCTATGCCGCTTCCCGCTGACTCCCCCGCCACCGCGCCCTTCAACCCCGCATCGGCGACGATCGCCGTGGTCACCTTCAACCGCTCCGCGCTGCTGACCCGGCTGCTGGAGAGCATTGTGGCGATGGACCCGAAACCAGGGCATGTCGTGATCGTCGACAACGCGTCGACCGACGACACCACCGAGGTCGTGGAGTCCTTCCGCGACCGCATCGGCACCGAGATCGTCTACCGCCGCCTGGAGACCAACACCGGAGGCTCCGGCGGCTTCAGCGAGGGAATGCGCATCGCCTACGAGCTCGGGTCCGCCTGGATCTGGCTCATGGACGACGATGTCGAGGTCCTCCCGGACGGCCTTGCCCGGATGGGTGCGTGGGCACCGCGCTTCAAGTCGATCCAGGGCCGCCGCTACGACTACGACGGCAGCGAGTTCTACTGGCAGTACCGCATCGCCGAGCCGCTCGCGATCCCGATCCCGTTCGCGCCCGCCGGCTTCGACGAATCCGGTTACAAGGAGATGAACTCCGGCTGCTTCGAGGGGATGTTCATCCACCGCGACATCGTCGCGCAGATCGGACTGCCCGACCCCCGGTTCTTCATCTACTGGGACGACCAGATGTACGGCTGGCTCGCCTCGCGTCACACCACCTCGGTCATCGTCGACGAGTTCGTGCTCCGCCGCACCCGCGAGATCAAGCAGTGGGACATGGGCATTCGCCACATGAACGCTTCCAGCAACGCCTACCGGTACTACATCATGCGCAACCGCGGGTACATCAAGCGGTATTACCGCGCGCTCGGGGTGTACAAACCGGTGCTGTTCGGTGCCGGCACGGCGCTCACCTTCGTCAAGGAGGTCATCCGGCTGCTGCTCGTGGAGCGCACCGTCCGCGGCACCTCCCACCTGTTCCGCGGCATCCGCGATGGGCACAAGATCGCCCGGGACGCGTCGTGGAAGCCGATGCCGCCGCTGGTGGCCACCGCGGATCAGCCCGCGTTGTAGTGGTCCAGACCCTGCGGGGCGCCGCCACCCGTAGGATCGTCCCGTCACACTGATGCCTGACGGAATGCCTGGCTCTCCCGAGCGAGGTGTTCGCGAGTGCGAGAGGAGCGCATGGTCCAGCACGTTCTGATCACAGGCGGTGCGGGCTTCATCGGCTCGCATCTCGCCCGCCGATTCCGCGCGGGGGGCGACACGGTCACCGTTCTGGATGCCCTGATCCCGCAGGTGCACGGCGATGATCCTGCCACGACCTCGCCGCTGCTGCGCGCTTTGGACGGCGTGGCCGAAGTGATCCCAGGCACCGTGACGTCGACCGACGACCTCCGCCGGGCGCTCGAGGGCGCGTCGGTCGTCGTGCACCTCGCGGCCGAGACCGGGACCGGTCAGTCCATGTACGAGATCGATCGCTACACGCAGACCAACATCGGCGGCACGGCGAAGCTGCTCGACCTCCTGGCCAACAGCACACACGACGTGCGGCGGGTTGTCGTCGCATCTTCCCGCGCCATCTATGGCGAAGGTGCGTACCGCACCGAGGACGGTCGGGTCGTGTACCCACCGCACCGGAACGAGGCGGATCTGGCGGCCGGCCACTTCGACGTCCGGATGCCCGATGAGGGTCCACTCGAGACGATCGCGACGGATGAGGATGCCAAGCTCCACCCGTCCAGCGTGTACGGCATCACCAAGCAGATGCAGGAATCCCTCGTGATGACCGTGTGTCCCACCGTGGGGATCGAGCCGGTGTCGCTGCGCTATCAGAATGTGTACGGGCCGGGACAATCGCTGAGGAACCCGTACACCGGCATCCTCTCGATCTTCTCCACCCTGATTCGTCAGGGGACGGAGGTGAACATCTTTGAGGATGGGCTCGAGTCGCGCGACTTCGTGTACATAGACGACGTCGTCGAAGCCACGTTCCTCGCGGCTACGCGTCCCGAGGCGGCGGGCGGTGTGTTCAACGTCGGGTCCGGGACCGCCACCACCGTACTGGAAGTCGTCGACGCCCTCTTCACCGCCTACGGGACGACAGTGCCTACGCGGATATCCGGCCGCTATCGGCTGGGTGACATCCGACACAACGTCGCCGACACCCGGCGCCTACGCGAGACCCTCGGCTTCGCCGCGTCGGTACCCTTCCTCGACGGCGTGCGCGCGTTTGCCGACTGGGCGATGAGGGAACCCGTAGAGAGCGCGGCTTATCAGCAATCCCTTGATGAGATGGTCACGCGGAAGCTGCTGAGGTAATCCGAGCCGGCGGCGATCAGCCGGCGTTGTAGTCCGCGTTATACCGGTCCAGGACCTCACCCAGGGGCGCGTCCAGCACGAGCGACCCCTTGTCGAGGTACAACCCTCGTGTGCAGAACCGGCGGAGGTCCCGCTCGTTGTGGCTGACGAAGAACATCGTGCGCCCCTCGGAGAGCAGTTCGTCGATGCGGCGGTAACACTTCTCGCGGAAGGCCTTGTCGCCGACGGCGAGCACCTCGTCCACCAGCAGGATGGGTTCCTCCAGTTGCGAGACCACCGCGAAGGCCAGACGCACCTTCATGCCGCTGGACAGATGCTTGTAGGGGGTGTCGATCGAGTCTCGTAGTTCGGCGAAGTCGATGATGCTGTCGAACCGGCGGGCGACCTCGGCCCGCGGCATCCCGTGCAGCCCCGCCGTGAGCCGCACGTTCTCCCGCACCGTGAGGTCGCCGACGAACCCGCCGGTGATCTCGATGAGAGGGGCGACGCCGCCGTTCACCCGCACCTGGCCCTCATCGGGCAGCAGGACGCCAGCGACGAGTTTGAGCAGCGTGGACTTTCCCTGACCGTTGCGTCCCACCACGCCGATCGCCTCGCCGGGGCGCACCGTGAACGACACGGCGCGCAGCGCCCAGAACTCATCGGGACGCGTGCGCCGTGCAGCTCCCCCGAAAAGGTCCTTGATGCTGCGACGGCCCCGGCGACCCCGCCGGAATCGGACGCCGAGGTCGGTCGCCTCGATCGCGAACTCCGATGCCATCACAACTCCTTCAGCACGGCGTTCTCGAGCCGGCGGAACACCACGAGCCCGAGAAGCAGGAACACCACGCTCATCACGGCCGCCATCACCACCGACAGCGTGTCCCACTGATCGGGGAAGAATCCGACGCGGTACAGGGTGAAGATCCCAGCCAGCGGGTTGAAAGCGGCGAGCTCGCGAAACGCGCCGGGCAGATCCGCCACTCCGTAGATCACCGGTGACGCGTAGAACAGCGCCCGCAGGATGAGCCGCGTCGTCCGCTCCAGGTCCGTCCACAGCACGCACAGCGGCGCGACCAGCAGGCCCAGGCCCACCAGCAGCATCGTCTGCAGCAGGACAGCCAGCGGGAACCAGAGGATCCCCCAGCCGACCTGGGCTCCGGAGAAGACCGCGAACACCGCCAGGACGGGCAGTGAGCAGAGGAACTCGACCCCCTTGCTCAGCACGATGCGGTTGACCCAGATCGAGCGCGGGATGGCGGTGGACCGCACGAGGCGCGCATCCTTGTTGAAGGCGCGGGTGAAATCCGACACCGCCGAGTTGAACCACACCCAGGGCAACAGCGCGGTGATGAGGAAGACGATGTAGGGTTCGGCACCCACGCCACGCCCGAACACCTGAGTGAAGACGAACCAGTAGATCGCGGCCATCACGAGCGGGTCCAGCACCGACCAGAGGTACCCCAGCGCACTGGTCGCGTAGCGCACCTTCAGGTCCCGCGCCGACAGCAGCCAGAGCGAATGCACGTAGCGCCGTGGGGACCCGGGCGCGCCCACTGTGGCAGATGTCACAATGTCGATCCTAGGTTGTCGGGGCCGCAGCGAGCGGGCCGCACTGGTCGATCCGGTACAGGCTCGTCTCGCCGTCGGTGTCCACGAGCGTGAACAACCCCGCCTCGACGGCCGCGTGCGGGCCCGGGAAGTGGTTGCCTGCCGGGTCGCCGCCGCCGAAAGCCCGCGGCGCATACGTGACGTACCGGACGCCGAGCCGGTCGAGCGCGGCACACACCTCGGGATCGGTTTCGATGTCGGTCAACCGCCACGCCAGCGCCTGCCGGTCGGCATCCCACTGGCCGTTGACATGCGGGAACACCGGTTCCGGCCCCCCGAACACCTGTGTCCAGGCAGACCCGTCCCAGGGGTCGCCCAGCGTGCGCTGGCCCGCGGGCACGGTGTCGCTCAGGCCGGCGAAGAACGCGATCTGATCGCGCGAGACGACCTCGCCGGACGTCGCGGCGTCAGGCATGCGGAAGACATGTGCCACCGACGCGGTCACTCCGCTACAGCCGATCGCGAGCGCGGACGACGCGGCGACCAGCCAGGTGAGCGCGACCGGCACAGACCGAGCCACCCGGGCGCGCCGCCGGGCGATCCACCGTGACGTCGCGATCACGCCGAGCGAGGCCAGCACCACGCCGATCACGGGCAGGGCGGAACTGAGACGGTACTTGTCCTTGTACCACAGTGCCGTCGCGAGCTTGGTGACCACGTCGTCGGATCCGGCCGCGAGGATGAACAGCGCAGCCACCAGCAGATAGGCCAGAACGAGCCAGCGGAGGCGGCGGTGACGCCAGGCGACGACCGCGCCGACCAGGACGGATGCCGCCAGCAGCAGGGCGGGCAGCGTGGGAATCGTTCCCACCCCGGTCAACCACGCCTGCGCGAGAACCTGCCAGATGCCGTCACCGACGGACTGCACGGCCTGCGCCTGCGGCCCGCCCAGCCGGTCGTCGAGGGGCCGCTCGAACAGCTCGAGCCTGGTCACCAGGTACCACAAGCCCACCGCTGCCGCGGCGACGACCGCCAGCGCGCCTGACACCCCCACCCACAGCACGCGGCCGCGAGCGACGCCCCCGGTCCGCCAGCCGCGCACGAACCACGCGCCCACGACGCCCACGACGGGAACCGCAAGCAGCAGCGCCCAGGTGGCGAGCACACGAGGTTGCGCGAAGGCCACGGCGGCAACCGTCAGTGCCGTGGCGGCGGTCCCCCAGGCGAGGATGCGCGGGCGCAGGGCGGGGCGGCATCCGTGCCATGCCCGCCAGGCGAGAACCGGCACGGCGACGGCCGCGGGCAGCACAGCCGTGGCCAGGAACGTCGGGTACAGGGTGCCCCAGGTCAGCAGGGCGTAGGGCATCGCACCGAACGCCGCCCCCAGGGGAAGCGCAACCAGCCCCACCGTCGAAGCGGCGTACCGGGGCAGCACCACCTGCGCCAGCCAGGCAACGCCCGGCAGCCACAGCACTGCGGCCGCGGCGATCCACGCCGCGTTGACCGCGACCGGTACGGCAGCGCCGCTGAGTTGCACGACCAGGACGACGAGCGAATGCCAGCCTGCAGGGTAGAAGGACCAGGTTCGATCCGTCTCGATCATCGTCCGCAGGGACAGCGAAGACGCGTCCCCGGTTTCGAGGATCGACGCGATCGCCGACAGGTGGAAGACGTTGTCGTAGGTCTGGCTCACCGCGTCGGGTCGGGGCACAGCTGCGAAGGCGACGGCAGCGATGACCCCAGCCGACAGCAGCCACGTCACCACGAGGGGCCATGCCTTGCCCGGCCGAAGCGGCAGGCGGATGCCGCTTCGGCGGGCCCCCCACGCGACGAGACACCCGAGAGCGGCCACCAGCAGCGGCTGCCAAGGCGCGAACGCCAGGTCAGCGGCGCCGCAGACGATGCCGGCGATGCCGATCGCGACGAGCGACAGCGGACCGGCCAGCGCCCCGCGGGCCATCGGTCCCATGCGCAGCGGCGCGAGCGTGACCAGGCCCGGCACGAGCAGTACCGCGACCGCCGCCAGCAGGGGTACGCCGGCGGCGAGCCATCCGAGGTCCGTCACGTCAGGCCAGGTCGTTGTTCCACATCGACAGCGCCGAACCGATGGCCATGTGCATGTCGAGGTACTGGTAGGTCCCGAGCCGTCCCCCGAAGTGCACGTCCTGCTCGCCCTTGGCCAGGTCGCGGTAGGCCAGCAGCTTTGCGCGGTCTGCCGCAGTGTTCACCGGGTAGTAGGGCTCGTCCTCGGGCATGGCGAAGCGGGAGTACTCACGCATGATGACCGTCTTGTCCGTGGGGTAGCGGTCGGCGCGCTCGGGGTGGAAGTGCTTGAACTCGTGGATGCGGGTGTAGGGCACCTCGGCATCGGCATAGTTCATCACGGGGGTGCCCTGGAAGTCGCCGACCTCCAGCACCTCCTCCTCGAAGTCGAGCGTGCGCCAGGAGAGCTCCCCCGCCACGCTGTCGAAGTACCGGTCGACCGGGCCGGTGTACACGATGGGAAGCTGCCCGACCGTGGCCTTCTTGTTGATGGGCTGGTCGCTGTCGAAGAAATCGACCCCCACCCGCACGTCGATGTTGGAGTGATCGGCCATGCGTTCCAGCCACCTCGTGTAGCCGTCGACGGGCAGGCCCTCCCAGGTGTCGCTGAAGTAGCGGTTGTCGTAGTTGTATCGCACCGGCAGGCGGCTGATCACCTCCGAGGGCAGGTCCTTGGGGTCGGTCTGCCACTGCTTCGCGGTGTAGTCACGGATGAACGCCTCGTACAGCGGACGGCCGATGAGGCCGATCGCGCGCTCCTCGAGGTTCGCGGCGTGCTTCGGGTCGAACTCCCCCGCCAGTTCCTGAATGAGGTCACGTGCCTGGTCGGGGGAATATGCGGCTTGGAAGAACTGATTGATCGTGCCGAGGTTGATCGGCAGCGGGTACACCACGCCCTTGTGGTTGGTGTACACCCGATGCTGGTAGTTCGTGAAGTCCGTGAACTGGTTCACGTACTCCCAGACCGTCGCGTTCGAGGTGTGGAACAGATGCGCGCCGTACCGATGCACTTCGATGCCCGTCGTCGCCTCATCCTCGCTGAACGCGTTGCCGCCGATGTGGTGGCGGCGATCGATGACGGTGACCTTGCGGCCGGCCGCAGCTGCCCGTTCGGCGATCGTGAGTCCGAAGAATCCGGAGCCGACGACGAGGAGATCCATACGTTCCTTTCTGAGCGCGATGAAGAGATCGGCGCCAGTCCTGCCCCGTGGCAGTCTAGCGGCGACCGCCGGTACTACCTGCCGGACGAGGACTCACCAGGGTCGACGGAGAACGCCGTCTCCCACGTGCGCAGCGACGCGAGATCTGCCGCTGCCGCCCGATAGCGGGCGGCAAGGCGCGGCCACGCCCACCAGAGCCTGGCATGCGCGACGACCGAACCGAGCAGCAGCGAGACCGCGTGCTGACGATCGCGACGGCCGACGAAAGCGCCCTCGCCCGTGGCGCTGCGCACCGCAACGGCATCGAGCAGACCGACTCGCCACCAGCGGCCGTCGCGGCGATCGAGGATCATCTGGACCTCGTCCTGCGACCGCGGCCGCCTGACCTGATGCGCCGCAACCCGCACGAGCCTCGCGAGGGATCCGACGGGACCGCGAGGGGGGCCGACGTGCGCCGGACGGGAATCGTCCACACCCGGAAGGAGAGCTTCCTCGACCGGGATCTGATGCTCGGCCGTCAAGATCGCGATGCCGTCGGCCGGAAGGAAGTTCGCCGGGTCGCGAAGGTACTCCGGTCCACGAAGCGCATCCCTCATGGCCTTGATCCGCAGCGCCGAGGAACCGTACTGCAGGCACAGGACGTGGTTGACGTCCTGAGCGAGCGTCCCGGCCAGCAGACGACCGGGTCGTCGGTTCGTCGAATGCAGCAGCGCCGTGATCAACCGATTGCGGAGCTGGAAATACGCCTGCCAGTCCAGCCCGTCATCCTTACCTGTCCACGGCATGTGCCACAGCGCGATCCCCGGCACCGTGACCGTGTCCACACCGGCAGCCGCGGCCCGCAGCCCGAACTCGGCATCATCCCACTTGATGAACATCGGCATCGCCGCGCCGGCACGCTGAACCAACGGGAGCGGGATCATGCAGAACCACCACCCGTTGAAATCCACGCGCCGCGGCGCGTGCAGCGCTGCCGAATCGGCCAGCGGCAATCGCTCGAGATCGACGTCCGCCAGGTCGGGGTCCACAGGACGCCACCAGAAGGCGGTCCTGTCGACGAGCTCACCCATCGTGTGCAGCCGACTCGGTTCACGCAGATTGAGCATCTGGCCACCGACGACGACCTCCTCGCGAGCGTAGGCGGAGAAGGCGCAGGCGCGCACGACGCTGTCACTCTCCAACCGCACGTCGTCGTCGAGAAGCAGCGCGTGGGTCGCCCCGGACCCGACCGCGGTCAGCATTCCCCGGCTGAAGCCACCGCTGCCGCCGAGGTTGCGCTGCTCGACCACGATGAGCCGGTCGCCGAGCGCCGAGCGGACCTCGGCGAACCCAGGTGCCTCGCGGAGGGGCAGGCTGCCCTGGTCCACCACGATGACCCGGCCCAGACGCCCCCAGACGACAGGATCCTCGGCGAGCGCGTCGAGAAGCGCCAGGCAGTCGTCGTGCCGATTGATCGTGGTGATGCACACGGCCGCCGACACCGGCCGCGGGGCGTCGACGACCGCGTGCCATGCGGCGTCCTCAACGACCACGCCGGTGGCTCCGGCCGTCACGTCGAACCACACCCAGCCGACGTCCTCGGGGAGGTCGATGTCGAAGGATGCCTGTCCGTGGATCTCGCGTTCCGCGACCACGGCAGATGCTCCCGACCTGTCCGAGGCGACGACGCTGACCCGCGCCGTCCCGCTCACATTGAGCTGGAGTCGCACCCGGTCCACGACCGTCGACTCACGCCACCACGCCGCCGGGAATGCGGAGAAATACGCGGCGAACGACTGCCGCGATCGTGCCGCCACCGAGAATGTGGTGCGACTCCACGGGAGGAGATGCGAGAGGTCATCCGTCGCCACGTACAGCGGGAGCGGCGCGGGGGCGTTCTGCTGCGGGAAGACCACGCGCTGCAGCAGACGGTCAACGGCCATCATCGGGTCCGCCCGCGATGACGGAGGGCACGAGCGCGACGCCAGAGTCGGACGCCCAGCCCCGCTCGCTCATCGAGTTGACGTCCGACCTCGTCCTGGATGTAGCGGGCGAGGTAGAGCGGCAACCCGGGGCCCCACTCACGCACGAAGGAACGAAGCGCTTCATCACGGACGAGGCGGTCGTAGCGGTCGTGCTCCGTCGCGAGGGCGAACATGCTGTTCCCGAGATCGCCTCCCACTCCCACTCGCTGCATCCAGAACGCGAGCGGCGGGCCGTCGAGGAAGGCGACGTGAGCCCCGAGCGTCACCCGCAGGTAGAACTCCCAGTCCTCGACGGCGTGGAGGTCTTCACGGTACGGCCCGACGGCGGAATGAAGGGCGGCGCGGTAGAGGAAGGAGATCGGCACAGCACGGTTGACCTGAAGCAGATCCGAATAGGAGATGTCCGTCATCCCGGGCCAGTAGGGCGCCCGCCCGCTCTCGACGAACCCGTCCCCCTCCGCTCGCTCGTAGATGATCTCCGTGCGCACCATGACGCCGGCATCCTCCGGATGCTGCTCCAACCACTCGACAGTGCTGCGAAGGAATCGCGGGTCCCAGAGATCGTCGTCGTCGTGCAGGACGACATACTCGCAATCCACCGCCCGGATCCCCGCGTTGGCGGCCCCCGATCGGCCGAGCGCCGGGCGGGCATCGAGCACGGTGAATCGGTGCCGATGCGTATCCGCCACCGTCGCCAACGCTGCCTGCACGTCGCGCTCGTCGCCCCCGTCGTTGACGATGACCGTCTGCCAATCGTCGTATTCCTGCGCGAGGATGTCCCGGATCGCCCGACGCAGGAAATACGGCCGATTCTTGGTTCTGAGAACTACTCCCACGCGCGGTCGCGTGCTGGGCTCGGTCACCGCTCGGCCTCCTGAGATCAACGGACGACGATACCATCCGCATCTGTCTATACTCGTGCAAGTGATCGGCCATCTGCGCACACTCTGGCGCGGGGCCCGGCGCATCCCGCTGTTGGGAAACGTGCTTGCCGTCGCTGACCGACTGTGGTGGGCGCGGGTGATCCGGCGGGCCGAGATCGTCGACGTCGAACTCGTGACGGCGCAGCTGGGCCGGCCGACCTCTGCCGCGGCCGCCGTGCGCCGCTATGTCCGCGGCGGTTTCCGACAGGGGCTCGTGCTCAATCCCCTCTTCTGCGAGGCGACCGCAAGTCGCCAACTCCCGGATTCCGAGCGCGTGCCGGCGCTTTACGCGTACCTCGTCGCCGACAAGACGAGAATCGATGTCAGCCCCAACTGGGATGCCCGAGCGCGGCTGGCCGAGAATCCCGACGCCCAGGACGACCCCGCGGGCATCCTCGGCTATCTCTGGCGCCGACGTGAACAGGGGGCCACGATCCGCCTGGGCCACGGCGGGTCGACCGCCGAGGTGGCGTGGGACCACGTGCGCGCCATCTCCTTGTCTGCGGTCGCGCCGGCGGACACCACCATCGGTGGCACCGTCTCTGAGAGCGAGGCGACCCACGAGGCACTGCTGGCCGTCGTCGATGACAGCGACGTCGACTACGACCTCGCCATCGCCGCCATTGCCGCGGTCGCACCGCGGGTGGCGCAGGTGCGGGTGGCCGTCACCGCCGAATCCGCCGGCATCCGCCTCCAGACCGCGCTGATGACGTTGTGGGCCCCGAACTCGGAGGTCTCCCTGTCCGCGCCGTCCCCGTTGCACGACGCCCTCCGTCGCTTGGCGGCCGCCCTGCCCGATCGGATCCGCGTGGTCGCGTGGCGGGCCCCCGGCGTCCAGATGAGCGCGGCCGGACTCCTCTCACTCCTGCGACACGGTGCGACCGCAGTCGTCGCGCCGTTGTGGCTCAATTCCGACGGGACCGTCGTCGGGCTCGGCACCGTCCGCCACGACGGCGGCTACGTCCGGCTCTTCGCTGGGCACCCCCGCGAAGACGCGATCAGGGCAGCGGACGACAGTGGCCTCATCCCCCTCCGCGCCCCGTTGGGCGACACCGGTGCCGGTCCGGCGGGCGTCGTCGAAAACGCGTTGCGTTCGCTCACCCGTCCCGACGGCGTCATGGCCGCGGTGGCGTCACACGCGCGCGCGGCAGGCGTCCCCACGGGAGTGCTCACCGGTGTGACAGCCGCCGCGCACACCCCCGTCCCCGACAGCACCGATGGCCCGCCTGTGTCTTCGGAGTCACCCGCGGGGCAGGAGGACGGCGTCGCCGAAGCGCTCGCCCGCGCGGGGTTCGCCATGGCGGCCGGCGGCAACTCCCTCGTCACTGTCCCCCGCCCGCCCGCCCGCCGCCCTGACGGGCGGACGGTGCCGCGCTTGCGGTGGGCGATTCGCACCGCAGCACCCGCCGGCCCGCGTGGCGAAGCCTGGGGCGACACGCACTTCGCCAGAGGTGTGGCGGACGCGTTGCGGCGGCTGGGGCAAGAGGTCGTCATCGACGCCTTCGAAGCGCGCCACCGGCGGTCGACCTACCTCGACGACGTCACCCTGGTCCTGCGCGGCCCGCATCGCATCCTCCCCTCCGTGCACGGCATCTCCTTGCTGTGGATCATCAGCCACCCCGACGAGATCACCGCGGAGGAGATCACCCGCTTCGATCACGTCTTCGCGGCGTCGCGCTCGTGGGCGTCGCAGGCGAGCGCCCGATGGCGCATGCCGGTCGACCCCCTGCTCCAGTGCACCGACGCCGAACGGTTCCGTCCGCACGGGCTGGCCCGCACTGACGACATCGTGTTCGTGGGGACCGCCCGTGGAATCGCACGTCCCTCGGTGGTGGGCCCGATCCGTGCAGGTATCCCGGTGCACGTCTACGGTCCCGACTGGCGCGGCTTCATCCCCGCATCGGCGATCGCCGACACCGCCATCGACAACGCCCTGCTTCCCGCGCGCTACGAAACGGCGCGTGTCGTCCTCAACGACCACTGGCCGGCGATGCAAGCCGCGGGGTTCATCTCGAACAGGCCATACGACGTTGTCGCCGCGGGGGGACGAGTGATCAGCGATCATGTGGCGGGGATCGAGGAGGAGTTCTCGGGCGCGGTGGTGACCTACCGCGACACCGATGAGCTCATCGAGATCCTCCGCGGCGACCTCGACTCGCTCTTCCCCGCGGACGAGCGGCTTCGGGAGATATCCGACGGGATCCGCGCGCGGGATTCCTTCGACGCCCGGGCCGCCGCGCTCCTGGATGCCGCGCTGACCGTCGGCCACGGGACCTCCCAGCCGGGCCCGGTAACATGGAGCGGATGAGTGCAAATGGACCCGAGGGTGCGGGCGATATCGGGTCTGAAGAGTTAGCCTCGCCGCCGCGGGAGGCCGAGCCCTCGTCGCCGCAGGAGGCCAAGCCCTCGTCGCGGTTTGCGCGGACCATGCATGTCGTCCGCTACCTCCTGATCCTCGCGGTCGTCGGCTTCACCATCTGGTACTTCTCCACCATGTGGGACTCCGTCCTGCCCGCCCTCGAGCGGATGAATCCGTGGTGGGTCGCTGCATCTGCGCTGGTTCTGCTGATCGGCATGGCGATGAATGTCCTCGCCTGGACGACGCTCCTGCATGGGCTCGGCCACGAGGTCCCGTTCGTCCGCAGCGCGCAGATCATGCTCGTCGGCCAGCTCGGCAAGTACGTGCCAGGCTCCGCCTGGGCCTATCTGTTGCAGATGGAGATAGGTCGACAGTATGGCGTCGCCCGCGCACGAGTGCTCGTGACCTCCCTGTACGCGGCCGGTATCGGCGTCGTCGCATCGCTCATCCTCGGCACCATCGCCCTGCCTCAGATCGCGCAGGGCCACCCGGAGTTGCTCTGGCTCTTCCTGCTGCTCCCGGTCGGTCTGGCCTGCTTGCACCCGTGGGTCATGACTGCTCTGGCGAACTTGATGCTGAAGATCTTCCGCCGACCGCCGCTGGGGCACCGGGTACGGCTGCGCACGACCCTGGGCGCACTCGCCTGGTCGCTCGGATCGTACCTGACCTACGGCGTGCACCTGTGGCTTCTCACCGACGGGACGGTGCCGCTCGCGGATTTGCTTCTCATGGCCGCCGCTCTGAGCCTCGGGTTCACCGCCGGTCTGTTCGCGTTCCTGCTGCCTTCCGGCGTCGGCGTGCGCGAAGCCGTGCTGATCGGCCTGCTCGGGTTGGTCATGGCTGTCGGCGAGGCCTCCGCCATCTCGCTCGTCTCGCGTGCGATGTTCACCGCCGGGGACCTCCTCACAGCCGGGCTCGCAGCGGGGGCGGCGTACGCGCTGCGCCGACGGCTTCACAAAGTGGACGCCGCGACGACCGAATATGCGGATGTCTCAGACGCATAGGACGCAGTGCGTCTCGCCGATCCAACCCCGTACAGTTCCCCCGACGTTAGGCCTGAAACCACCGTGGTAGCCGCTGACAGCACCCGCACGCTCGTGATCATCCCCACGTACAACGAGCGTGAGAACCTGCAATCCATCATCGGTCGCACGCTGGCAGCCGCGCCCGACGTACACATCCTGGTCGTCGACGACGGCAGCCCGGACGGGACCGGCGCCGTCGCCGACGAGCTGAGCCGCACCGACGGTCGAGTGCACGTGATGCACCGCACCGAGAAGAACGGCCTAGGTGCGGCCTACCTGGCGGGATTCGCCTGGGGACGTCAGCGTGGCTACGCCCTGCTGGTCGAGCTGGATGCCGACGGCTCCCATCCGCCTGAGCGCCTGCCTGCGTTGATCGCAGCGGTCGACACCGACTCCTCGGGCACCGTCGCGGGCTCGATCGGCTCGCGCTGGGTCGCGGGCGGATCCGTCGTGGACTGGCCGTGGGCGCGCCGGGTGATCAGCCGCGGTGGGAGCTGGTACGCCCGGACCATGCTCGGGCTGCCTGTGCGCGACGTCACCGCCGGCTACCGCGTCTACCGTGCCGACATCCTCGACCTGATCGGCCTGGACGAAGTGGAATCGCGAGGATACTGCTTCCAGATCGACCTGACCCGGCGCGTGTTCGCCGCCGGCTACACGCTCGTGGAGATTCCGATCGAGTTCCGGGAACGGGAGATCGGCGAATCCAAGATGAGTGGGCCCATCGTCCTCGAAGCCATGACCCGTGTCACCCAGTGGGGTCTGGCACGCGTGTTCCGCCGCTGACGGTCACCGGCCGGTGTGTGCGAGGACGTCCTCGCACACGAGGTCCACCGACCGGTCCGGTGCCACAGGCAGGGTCACGACATCGGACGGCGCCGATGTCGAGCATTCCTCCACAGCCTGCGCGACGGCAGGAGACCACGCGCCCACCCAATCACGCAGCGAGATCGTCATGGTGCTGCCGTAGCCGAGCGCGGCGACGACGACCACACAGGCGGCCCACGCAGCCACCTTCGACCAGAGCGCACCGCCCCAGCGTCTCAGCACGACTGCGGCGGCGATGGGGATGACCGCGACGAGCATCATGCCGGACGCGACGCCGTAGCGGATGTTGACGACGAGGGCGCCGATGGTGTCGAGGCCTTCCTCGGCATACATGAACCATACGTCGCTGTTCGCCCACGCGCTGCCCGTGTAGATGGCAGCAGACCCCAACAGCAGCGACACCACGAGGAGCCGCTGCTCGCCGCTTCCCCACACGAGTGCAACGACAGCAGCCACGACGATCGGCACGAGGATCGCAACGGCGACCAAGACGCCGGATTCGAGGACCCACGCTCGGATGAGGACCGGGTCGGCGGTGATGAGCGGCATCACCGTGTTGATCATCCACCCGATGACGGTGGACGGAATGCTCAACGGCCCGTTGCTGGTCTGACGCTCGCCGGTGACTGCGGTGAGCAGTTGCGCAGCGGAGGCCACCACGAAGGCCGCCACAAGCGGCCACGAGCGCCGATCTCGGCGACGCAGGCGGAAGAAGATCAGGAAGACGAAGAACACGGCCTGTATCTCCGTCATCACCGTGGCCCACAAGATGACCGCCCACCCTGCGGAGGACCACCAGGTGCGCGGGCGATACAGCAGCAGCCAGGGGGCGAGCCACATGGCGTACGTGTGCAGGTCGGCGAGGTTCCCGACGGTCTCCTGCGTGGCGAGCGGGATGATCACCGTGATCAAGGCGACCGTCACCCGCGCCGGGATCCAGGGCACGAGGTCGCGCGACAGCCAGAAGACGGCGCCTGCGACCAGACCGGTGAGCACGGCGCAGATCGCGAAGACCGTCACCGCGTAGTACTGCAGATCCAACGCCGGCATCATCAGCGCGATGACCAGGCGCGGGACGAAGTGCTGGTAGCCCGCGTATCCCTGCAGCAGTACGGCCCACGGCCCCTGGTCGAGGGCCTCCCCCAGGAAGATGTTCGAGTCCTCAGCCCAGACGCGGTCGTGGTGGCCATCGGGCACGCGGAACCACGTGATGATGGCACCGGCGACGACCAGGGCGATCAGGAGCCCGTACTCGACGCCTCGAGAGACGGGTCTCGTCGTGACATCACCCTCGGGCGACTTGCGACCGGTCACTCGACCTCCACGATCGAGACGTCTGCCCACACCGTCCCGAGGTTCTCATCGACCTTGGACACCGCGAAGAAAGCGCCCTGGCCGAGAGCGTGATTGTGGCCGTCACCATCCAGCACGTAGGCGTTGAGGTAGTACTGTCCCGAACCCAGATGCGTGTCGGAGATGCGGTAACGGACGAGTCGCTCGCCGGGCGACAGCGGCGGGAGTTCCCGCGCCAGTCGCACGTTGTTCGTCGAGAGGACGACTTGGCCCTGCGGGGTGTCGATGCTGAACCCCGTCTCCCATACCGTGACGGGAGAGCGCACCGTCAGCGCGACCTCGAATTCGAGTGGATCGCCTGGCGTGAGGGACTTCAGTGGTGTTCCGTCGTGCGGGTCGAGCGCACGGATCGAGGCCACCTCCACCGACGGCTCCACCTCCTCGCGTACGGCTGTCCCGGTGCGGCGCCCCTCCAGCGCCTCCCGCAGGACCGAGATGCCCTCGTCGGCCGCGCCATCGAAGATGACGCGCCCCTCATCGAGCACGATCGCCCGGTCGCAGAGTTCGGCGATCTGCCCCGCCGAGTGGCTGACGATGATGATCGTGCGCCCCTCCGCCTGGAACTGCACGACCTTGTCCATGCACTTGCGCTGGAATGCCTCGTCTCCGACAGCCAGCACCTCATCCACCAGCAGAACGTCAGGGTCGGTGTGGATCGCGACCGCGAACGCCAGCCGGACGAACATGCCGGAACTGTAGAACTTCACCTGGGTGTCGATGAAGTCGCCGATGCCGCTGAATTCAACGATCGAATCGAACTGCCGCTCGGTCTCGGCGCGCGTCATGCCCAGGATCGAGGCGTTGAGGAACACGTTCTCCCGCCCGCTCAGATCCGGGTGGAATCCGGCACCCAACTCCAGCAGCGCCGCCATGCGCCCTCGCGTCTGCACCGTACCGGTCGACGGGGACACGATGCCGCCGATGAGCTTCAGCAGGGTGCTCTTACCCGATCCGTTGGGCCCGAGCAGCCCGACGGTGGTTCCGGCGGTGATACTGATGGATACGTCGTCTACGGCGGTGTAGACCTTCCGGTGCTTGCGTCCCATGGCGCCCAGGTGGATGACGCGCTCCTTGAGCGTGTTGTCCTTGCGAACGATGAATCGCTTGGAGACTCCGTCGACGCGCACGACTTCGGGAGCGCTCACTGCTTGTTCCACGGTCACAGCTCCTGTGCGAAATTGCCCTGCAGCCGGGTGAACACCCGGTGCGAGATGACCAGCAGGATCAGTCCCAACACGCCGGCGATGAGCATCCGCATCCCCAGGCCTTCCGGATAGTCGGCGGCCGTGCCCGCGCCCCAGAACGCGCGATGGAACCCCAGCACCCCGAGTGTGATGGGGTTGTTGATGTAGACCTCGAGCAACCAGTCGGGCAGGTTGAACTGCGCGAAGACGTTCTTCACCATGCTCCAGGAGTAGACGATCGGCGACCCCCACATGGCGAGCATCATCACGACCTCCGTGAGGTACTGGACGTCCCGCAGGTAGACGTTCAGAGCGGAGAGCAGCAGTCCGATCGCGAGACCATACACCAGCACGAGGAGCACCGACGGGAAGAACCAGAGCATCTCGACGGGTTGGGGCAGGGCCTGGAATCCGATCGCCGCCACCAGGAGCACGACCACCTGAACGGCGAACATGAAGCTCGCGGCTCCCACGCTCGCCAGGGGGAACACCTCGCGAGGCAGGTAGATCTTCTTCACGAGGCCGGAGTTGGCCAGGATCGAGGTCGTCGACCCGAACACCATGTCGGAGAAGAACGTGTACAGGACGAGACCGGCGAACAGGTAGACCGCGAAGTCGGGGATACCCTCGGCAGCACGCAGGAACTGTCCCAGCACGACGAAGTACATCATGAACTGGATGATCGGCTTGATCAGCGTCCACAGGAATCCCAGGAAGCTGTCGCGGTAGCGGGCCTGCAGGTCTCGCCGGACGAGAAGGCCGAGCAACTCGCGATGAGCGAAGATCTCGGCCAGCTTCCCCCCGCGCCGATCCGTGCGCAGTCCGCGCGATTCAATGGTCGCGAACGGTTCCTCGCTCAGGCGAGTAAATCTCTGTGTACTGTCCACTGCCCCACTCAACGCGTCTTTCGATGGCCCCCTCGACTATAGCCGGGCCGGATGTGTGTGACCTGCCGTGGGTAGGCTTGAGCGGCGCCTGGACTTCTGTTGGGCAGCACAAGGAATGGTTCACCGCGCGGTCTCGTCGCGCAGTGGCCCCAAACCGATGGAGAGCACAGCATGAGAGTCGTCGTCACAGGAGCAGGCGGATACATCGGACCGCACGTGGTGGCCGCGCACGTGGCTCGCGGCGACGACGTCGTAGCGGTGCTGCGCCCAGGTTCGACCGCCCCGCTTCATCCCGACGCGACGGTCGTGCATGCCGACGTCCTGGCGGAAGATCTGGATCTGGGTGTCTTCGGGAATCCCGACGCCCTGGTCCACCTCGCGTGGAAGGACGGCTTCGCCCACAACTCCTCCGCCCACATGGGTCAGCTGTCGGCGCACTTCCGGTTCTTGACGGGAGCGGCGCAGGCCGGCGTGCCGAGGATCGCAGCGCTGGGGACGATGCACGAGGTCGGGTACTGGGAGGGACCGATCGATGCCGCCACCCCCACCGACCCGTTGTCGCAGTACGGAATCGCCAAGGATGCGCTGCGACGGTCCCTTCCCCTTGCATTGGCGGACACCGGCACCTCGCTCGCATGGCTGCGGTGCTACTACATCTACGGTGACGACCGGCGCAACAGATCGATCTTCGCTCGTCTGCTCGAG
Source organism: Microbacterium sp. zg-YB36 (assembly GCF_024623575.2). Lineage (NCBI taxonomy): Bacteria > Bacillati > Actinomycetota > Actinomycetes > Micrococcales > Microbacteriaceae > Microbacterium > Microbacterium sp. zg-YB36. The sequence goes on along the minus strand of NZ_JANJFD020000009.1, from coordinate 72,909 downwards.
GCCGTCGACGCAGGCCGGTCAACGCTTCCGTTCACAACCGGCCGAAGCAAGTACGACTTCATCCGGGTGGAGGAACTCGGCCGACAGATCGCCGCTGTCACGCACTCGGACGTCACCGGTGTGGTCAATTGCTCCAGCGGCGTCCCGGTATCCCTCGCAGACAAGGTCGAGGAGTTCATCACGGAGAACGCTTTGCCCATCTCGCTGGAGTACGGCGCTTTCCCCGACCGCCCCTACGACTCGCCCGCCGTCTGGGGAGATGCCACGGTCATCCGACAGATCATGAGCGGTGACGCTGCTCAGTAGCCGCTGGGCACCGCCGGGGCGTTGACCAGATGACGCTCCGCCAGCTGAACGATGACCACGTCCGGCTGATACTGCTCGACGAGGTCGTTGAAATTCGGCGGGGTCGACCAGTTGTCGAACCGATGCTGCACCTGCCAGGTCTGCGCGTACTGTTGCTGCCAGAACGGCGAGAGCGCGTTTCCCATGGAGTCGCGGAGGATCAGAGCCCTCTGCGACGAAGGCGCCTGCGAGTTGAGCGTCGACGCAGGCAAGCGGTTGAGGTCGAGCGCGGAACCACCGGGTGCGATCGTGACCTCGCCGGTGTTGTCGGTGATCTCCACCTCCGGCAGCTGTTCCGCGAACACGGGGGCGGTCCAGTCCTGGCCCAGCCCAGGGACGCCGTAGGGCGCGTATTCGTTGAACTCGCCGACGATCTGGACCCCCTCCACGGGCGGCACCTGGATGGGATCGTCCTCGGGGTGGAGAACGGCGTTGCAGTCAGCGAAGGTCTGCCAGCCGATGTAGCCGCCCCAGTCGGTCCAGTGGCTGTTGACGGGCGAGTACACGGCGTTGCCCTGGCTCGCCTCGCGCAGATCCTGTCGGAAATCCACGATCGGCAGATCGGGGGACGACGCGAGGAACTGATCCAGCGGCGTGGACCCGACGATGCCGTCGGTCCACTCCGGCAGCTGCTGCGGATACACGCTGCCCGCGGAGGGGGTCACCTGAATGGTCAACGAGATCCCACGATCCGCCAGGGCGGTCGAGACCGATTCGAAGTAGTCGTGCCATGCACCGGCTTCGGCTGCCGACAGGTACCGCCTGCCGATCGATTGTGAGAAGTTCTCCTCGATCTGGTCGTTGTAGAACGCCCATCCGTCTCGGCCGAGCACCACGGGGCCGGACAGATCGGCCGCGTGCTGCTCCCAACGCGCTTCGGCTTGCCCGTCCGAATCGATCCAGGGCTCCTCTCCGGTGCCTTCGACGGGCGGTCGGCACACGTCGTCGACGGCACCGGTCGAGGGAGTGGGTTGCGTCGCCGCGGTGGGTGCCGGTGCCGCCTCGGCCTGGTCGATTCGATACTGCGTGACCCAGCCCACGAGCGCGGCGAGCAGAGAGAGGATCCCCAGGCTGATGAGGGGTACGTTGCGGAACGGGCGCCACCACTTGGGCGAGGGGACCTGAGCTCCGTGGACGACATCGGGACCCGCGCCTGTCATCGAACGCCCCCCGCCACCATCGGCTCCTTGCCGGAGACCGGCTCGGGGCGATTGATCCACCCGGTGAGCCGCTGGCGTTGAGGTCGACTCACGTCCAGGAAGCGCAGGAGCCATCGCGGCGTCCAGTCCTTCAGTTGGAGTGCGGGCCGCTCCACGAGATGCCAGGACAAGTACGCATATGCATGGCATCCCGCGACGATCACGAGGTGGTAGATGAACCACCCGTGGTCCTGGAGCCCGAAGTAAGCGACGAACTGCATGAGCGGCCAGGCGACGATGTAGATCCCGTAGGAGAAGTCACCGTGCTTGTCCCAGTTCTTGAGCTTCTGGACGCGGATGGCGAACCAGATCAGCACGTAGCAGAAAGCGTACTGGCCGAACACCAGCCAGCCACCCTTGGCGTAGGTGAAAGCCGCGATGAGCGCGCATGCGATCGCGAGCCTGTCGTCGATCGGGATCCGGTCGCCGTACAGCGCGAAGAGGATGCCGAAGGCGAACGGCGCGAGCAGGAGCAGTACCCTGAAGTCGCCCAGCGCGGGGGTGAACGCGGCGAGATCCCCGATTCGGAACCACTGCATCATGGCCAGGGCGATGATGAAGAACGCGATCAGGCCACCGATCATGCGGTGCGCGAGCGCACCCACCACGCCCAGGACACCCACCAGGATGTAGGCCCCGAACTCAAAGGCCAATGTCCATGCGGAGCCGTTCCATTCGAATCCGCCGTGATCGGTGAAGAACGGGATCGACGTGCCCATGCCTGCAATGCCGTGCTGGACGAGCGGGAGCCACATGTTGTTGGAGAAGTAGGTCAACGGCGAGTCCACCGTCGCCGTCCAGAACCCGTCGATGCTCCCCTGCTCACGGATCCAGGCGATCGGAGCCAGCACGAACGCCGTCACCAGCAGGATGAGGAACCACGCCGGATAGATGCGCATGATGCGCCGCCAGAAGAAGCGCGGCGTCGACGATCTGCCCATCTTGCTGCGTGTGATGAGGAAGCCCGAGAGGAAGAAGAACCCGGCGACCGCGACGCCACCGAGGGACTGCTCTTCGCTCCACTGAGTCCCCAGATCACGACCCCCGTAGAATCCCGCGAGAGGGCCGGCATGGCTGAAGATGACCATGAAGGCCATCAGCCATCGCAGGAACCCGATGCTGTTACTCCGCGGGTTGAAGGAGTCTGCGAGGCTACGCATCCGCCACTGCACCCCGGTCCCGGCGCACGAGCTTGCGCAGCGCCCGGTACACCGTCCGCGCCGGACGATACAGCCCGAGCACGAAACGTCCCACACGCGGGTGGTAGACGGTGAAGAAGATCTTCAGCAGACCCAGACCCCCGCCCAGCCCCCACTCACCCATGATCGGAAGCAGGTGCGCCTGATCCACCGCATACGGGGGCACATAAGGCCCCACGACGTTGAGCTTGTATTCGAGTGACGTATAGCTGATCGCTGCGTGTTCGGGCGTGAGCGTCGACTTCACGTAGTAACCGTGTGAGCCCGCAGCATAGGCAATGAGACGCTCCTGCACGTGAGCGAGTGAGCCGTCGGTGTGATCCGAGGGCGGCGAGTACATGCTGTAGCGCCAATCGACGTCGGTCATCTTGCGCAGGGCCTCGGGCCGCGCGATGAACATCGCCCCATAGGGAGCGACCGGCGCGGTGTCGTCGAGCGGCACATTGATACCCAGCTTCTTGGCGAGGGCCTTGGCGCCGGGCTTGTTGCCGTACCAGCCACGCCCCATCGTCGCGAGCCCCACGTGAACGAGAGGCGGGAAGACGACGCCGAGCTTGCTCTCCTTCTGGAACAGCGCGACGACGTTCGAAGCGAACGCCGAGGTTCCCAGCAGGTTCTCCAGCTGCTGCCGCTTGAAGTAATACCCGTTGTTGACGAGGTTCTGGACCGTCTTCTTCGAGTGGATCTTGACGACGAGGTCGTAGTCGTCGCTACGCAGCACGTCCTTCGCACCGATGAAGAACGCCGACAGATCCCTCCCGCGGTTGGAGGGCAGCACCCGCACCTCGTACTTCTGGACCTTGGGGTCCGCGCGCCGGTCGATGATGGTGCGGATCTCGCGCGCACGCCCCTCGTCGGTCGTGGTGACGATCAAGTCGAACCCGCTGGGAAGGTTGGAGAGGAATCCGAGCAGCTCCTCCGTCATGTCGACGTAGAAGATGTGCACGATCGCCACGATGCGCTGCGGCTTGCCTTCGTCGTAATCCGAGTGGCCGTCCGGCAGGACCTCCAGCAGGGCCGCGTTGGTGTACAGCGCGCGCGGTTCGCTGGTGCGAGCCAGGTTCGGCAGGATGAGGTCGCGCGAGTACCCATAGGACTCCGCTTTGTCCAGGAACCAGCGCGGGACGATCGAGTGGCGGTCCTGGAAGACGGGAGTGTGGAAGAAGGGGCGCCGCTTCAGCAGCGGGCATCCTTCGTCCAGCAGCTGCCCGGCGAACTGGAAGGTCGGGTGGGCATCGCTGTACGCCTCGTGCGAGAAGGCGGTGTCCCAGTACCAGCCGCGTGTGGCGAAGTGGTCGGTGAAGACGGATTCGTGCTTCAGGACGGAGTCGAGGTAGGTGGTCATCGCGGGCATGTTCGCCCAGTAGTCGCGCCAGTCCTGGCTCTGGAACATCGACTTCCGGACCGCGATCCAGTGCGACTGGATGTGCGCCTTGAGCTCACCGTGATGAGTGAACGGATTCGGCTTGATCGACCCGTGGGTGGTGAGCCCCCAGAAGTCGACGTCCTCAGCGTCCATCCGCTCGAAGACCGGCTCGAACGGGCGCACGGGCCCGTACCAGGTGTAGTTCATGAGGATGAGCTCGTCGTACTCGGCGAGCCGTTCCTCACCGAATTCGGCGAGCGCGGCCTTGTACCCGCCGACGTCGAAGCCGGTGTTCTCCCGTTCCCAGACGGTGTCGGCGACCGCGTCGAGCTTCGCCTTGCCTTCAGCATTCACGGAGCCGTTCACGATGACGAAGATGTGCTCGGCGAAGGGCCGCAGCCTCTCGAGCTTGTACGGGACGTAGTCGTCCACCACCCCCTCGTGATCGAAGAAGAGGTAGAAGATCACCCGCTTCCCGCCGTCGGGGAAGCGAGTGGCGGGTGCGCCTTCGCGCGGTCCGATGTCGAACGTGGGCACCGTGTTCCTTGTCTCGTCTTCTGCAGCGCGCCGTCTCATCGTGCGTCCAAGAGGTTGAGGAGGTAGGCGCCGTAACCGCTCTTCACGAGCGGGGCCGCCCTTTCGCGCAGTTCATCGTCACTGAGGAACCCGAGTCGCCATGCGACCTCCTCGGGGCACCCCAGGGAGAGCCCTTGGCGCTTCTGCACGGTGCGCACGAACTCGGTCGCCTCGCTGAGGGAGTCGAACGTGCCGGTGTCGAGCCAGGCGGTTCCGCGCGGCAGCAGTTCGACGCGCAGCCGTCCTTCTTCCAGGTATCGGCGGTTGACGTCGGTGATCTCGAGCTCGCCCCGCGGCGACGGCTTGAGCGTCTTGGCGATCTCCACGACGTCGTTGTCGTAGAAGTAAAGCCCCGGCACGGCATAACTGCTCTTGGGATGGGCCGGCTTCTCCTCGATCGAGGCGACGCGCATGTCCTCTCCGAACTCCACAACACCGTAGGCCGTGGGGTCGTCGACCCAATACCCGAAGATCACGCCACCGTCAGGCGATGCGAACTGGCGAAGACGGGTGCCCAGCCCCTGACCGTAGAAGATGTTGTCCCCGAGCACGAGCGCGACCGACTCGGAGCCGATGTGCTGCTCCCCCAGGACGAAAGCCTGCGCCAGGCCGTCCGGGGAGGGCTGCTGCGCGTAGGTGATCGAGACACCGAAGCGGGTGCCGTCCCCGAGGAGGCGTTCGAACTGATCCGCATCGTGCGGCGTCGTCACCACGAGGATGTCGCGAATTCCCGCGAGGATCAGCGTCGACAGTGGGTAGTAGATCATCGGCTTGTCGTAAACCGGTACCAGTTGCTTCGACACCCCGAGGGTGATGGGGTGGAGCCGTGAGCCGGTTCCTCCGGCCAGTATGATCCCGCGCATGCTGTCCAGTCTCGCCGATCGGAGGCGCGCTCGCCAATCGCCGGGGCGAGGCACAGCGGTCTCTCGGCGGCGTGCCCACTAATCTGGAGCAATGCGGAACCTTCTCGTTACGGGTGGCGCCGGTTTCATCGGCTCCAACTTCGTGCACCACGTCCTCAGCAACACCGACGACAACGTCACCGTGCTCGACAGCATGACCTATGCGGCCAACGCGGCGTCCCTCGCGGGGTTGCCAGAGGATCGCATGCGTCTCGTTCGGGGCGACATCGCGGACCGCGCACTCGTCGACTCACTGTTCGACACGCACGATGCCGTCGTGCACTTCGCAGCGGAATCGCACAACGACAACTCCCTGTCCGATCCCTCGCCGTTCATCCACACCAACCTCGTCGGCACGTTCACGTTGCTCGAAGCAGCCCGCCGGACGGGCATCCGCTACCACCACATCTCGACCGATGAGGTGTACGGGGATCTCGAGCTCGATGAGCCGACGCGGTTCACGGAAGACACGAAGTACAACCCCTCGAGCCCTTACTCCTCAACGAAGGCCGGCTCGGACCTTCTTGTGAACGCCTGGGTGCGCTCGTTCGGTGTGCGCGCGACCATCAGCAACTGCTCGAACAACTACGGTCCGCGTCAGCACATCGAGAAGTTCATCCCGCGGCAGATCACGAATGTGATCGACGGTGTCCGGCCGAGACTCTACGGAGACGGGCGGAACGTGCGCGACTGGATCCACGCTGACGACCACTCGTCCGCCGTCCTGACGATCCTCGAGTCCGGCGAGATCGGGCAGACCTACTTGATCGGCGCAGACGGCGAACGCTCCAACCGCCAAGTGGTCGAGGTGATTCTCCGCGAGATGGGCCTGCCCTCGGACGCATACGACCTGGTCACCGACCGTCCCGGCCACGACAAGCGGTACGCGATCGACTCGACGAAGCTCCGCACCGAACTGGGATGGTCTCCCACATACACGGACTTCGAAGCCGGGCTTGCCGACACGATCCGCTGGTATCGGGACAACGAGGACTGGTGGCGCCCCGAGAAGGAAGCAACCGAAGCGAAATACCGGACAACGGGGCAGTGACGATGGAATACGGGAAATCCCTTGCCGCCCAGGAAACCTCCATTCCGGGGCTGATCCTCTTCGACCTTCCCGTCCATGGCGACAACCGGGGCTGGTTCAAGGAGAACTGGCAGCAGGAGAAGATGCGTTCGGTCGGGCTGCCCGACTTCCAGCCGGTGCAGAACAACATCTCGTTCAATCGCGCCGCCGGCACCACGCGAGGCATCCACGCCGAGCCATGGGACAAGTACATCTCGGTGGCCACCGGCTCCGTCTTCGGCGCATGGGTGGATCTGCGGGAGGGGCCCAGCTTCGGTCGCCTCTTCACGAGCGTCATCGACGCGTCCCGAGGGATCTTCGTTCCGCGCGGTGTCGGCAACGCCTTCCAGACGATCGAGGACGACACCGCCTACAGCTACCTGGTGAACGCGCATTGGCGTCCCGACGCCGACTACACCTTCCTCAACCTGGCGGACGAGACGGTTGCCGTGCCCTGGCCGGTCCCGCTCGACCGCGCGGAACTGTCGGACAAGGACCGCCTGCACCCTCGGCTTGCCGACGTGCGGCCGATGCGCCCCTGAGCCGGGCCGCCATCTCCTTGCGCGCCGCAAGACACCGTGCGCCGGTCCACCGCACGGGGGTGCGCGCTGTATAGCCTGGTGGGATGAATACTGCCGCGCGGCATCGGGTTCGCCGATACTCCCTGTCGGCGGTCGCTGTCGTGCTGTGTGCCGGCTTCGTGGGGTGCGCCGCTGAACCCGCACCCGGTGCGACCGGGAGCAGCACTCCCATCCCGCCGGCGCAGTCCGCCTCACCGACGTCGGCGGCACCCGCGCAGCCCGGTGAGACCGCGGCTCCGCCGCCGGTCACAGCTTCCCCCACTGCTCCGGCCGGGCTCGCGCCCGTTGACGTTGTCCTCACGACTGTGGACGTCATCGACGGCGCCATCGAAGCGACCGGTATCGTCGGCGCCGCGCCGGAGGCAGGCGGGACGTGCACGCTCGAGGTACGACGCGACGACACGTCTCACACGGCGGCGATCGACGCCACCAGCGGGCCTCAGACCAACTTCTGCGGCGTCATGACCATTCCGGCGAGCGTGTTGTCGCCGGGGACTTGGGACCTGACGCTCACCTACACCTCCCCGACCTCTTACGGTCGTGCCGACAGCGAAGTGAGCGTCCCGTGAGCGTCAGAGAGCATCCCGCCCCGCGGCGGCACATCAGGATCATGTCGCTGCTGGTCGCCTTCATCGCAACGATCGGCCTCCTCGTCCCGCTCCCGAGCGAGCCGGCGGCTGCGGCCGATGCGTCGGACTGGGACGCTGGGCACATCATCGATGATCAGGTCTTCTACGACTCGAACGGGATGACCGCGACCGACGTCCAGACGTTCCTGAACGGGAAAGTGCGCACGTGCGCCGACGGATACACGTGCCTGAAGTCCTACGCCCAGTCCACCCCCACTGTCGCGGCCGACTCCCACTGCAGGGGGTATGTCGGCAATCCTCGCGAGACCGCGGCTCAGATCATCGACAACGTCGCCCGTTCGTGCGGCATCAACCAGCGCGTGCTGCTGGTGTTGCTTGAGAAGGAGCAGAGTCTGATCACGGCCACCCGGCCGTCGGCGTGGAGCTATCAGGCCGCGACCGGCCAGGGCTGTCCCGACACCGCACCGTGCGACCCGAATACCGCCGGCTTCTTCTACCAGGTGTACTACGCCGCTCGCCAGTTCCAGATTTACCGCGCCACACCCAATTCGTGGGGCTACCGCGCCGGCCGCACCAACAACATCCTCTACTCGCCCACGGTGTCCTGTGGCACGAAGCCGGTGTACATCCACAACCAGGCGACCGCAGCGCTGTACATCTACACGCCGTATACGCCCAACGACGCCGCACTGCGCAACCTCTACGGCACCGGCGACGGCTGCTCGGCGTACGGCAACCGCAACTTCTGGCGCCTCTTCACGGACTGGTTCGGCGACCCCCGCAGCTTCACCGTGCACCCCGGATTCGCGGACTACTGGAACACGCAGGGCGGCGCCGGCGGCAGCATGGGCGCGCCCGTGTCGTACGCGGTCTACGTCGAGAACAACGGCGAAGGGTGGTACCAGCGCTTCGAGCGAGGCACGCTCTACGGCAGCTTCTGGGGCGGAACGGTGTTCATCGCGAACGGGGCGACGCTGACGGAGTACAACAGACAGGGCGGTGCCACGGGCGGCCTCGGCTTCCCCAACGCCCCGATCGCCTGTTCCAGCGGGTCCCGCTGTGCGCAGTCCTTCGTCGCGGGGTCGATCTCCTCGACTGCCGCGTACGGCGCCCACGCGATCTGGGGCGGAGTCAACGATCATTGGCGGGCTTCCGGCGCGACAGACGGCTCGCTCGGCGCTGCACTGAACGACATGGCCTATCTCGAGCGTCCCGACGGCGTTGCCTGGATACAGCACTTCGAACGCGGCGTGCTTGCTCAGAGCGCCAGCGGCTTCCACCTCACGCCGTACGGCGCGTTGCTGGACGAGTGGATGAGCACCGGCGGTGCCAGCGGCTGGGTCGGCTGGCCGACGACCGACTACTCCTGCGTCGCGGACCGATGCGCACAGACATTCGCGGGCGGCGTCGTGACGGTTGACCCGACGTGGGGTGCCCATATCCTGAGCGGCTCCATCGCCGCGGACTGGCTGCGACGCGGCGGCCTGTCGTCCATGGGACCCGCATTCAACGACATGCGTACGGTGAGCGCCGGAGGCGGGGGCTGGGTCCAGAACTTCGCAGCGGGGATACTCGCCCAGGGCACCTCGGGGGTCCGCGCGATCCCGTACGGCGCGGGACAGCGCTTGTGGTCATCGAGCGGTTCCGAGGCGGGGCCGTACGGCTGGCCGCGCACGGAACGTTCATGCACGGCGTCCGGAGACTGCGCTCAGGAGTTCGACGGCGGAGTGATCACCGAGTCTCCCGCGTGGGGCACCTACGGGGTGTTCGGCTCCATCGCCTCGTCGTGGCGCAACGGCGGCGGACTCGCCACTTTCGGTCCGGCACTGAACAGCATCCGTTACTCCGACGCCAACGGCGGAGGGTGGATCCAGCACTACGGCGCCGGGATCCTCACGCAGAACTCGAGCGGACAGCCTGTCTTCACGCAGTACGGCGCGATCCTGTCAATGTGGTACACCTACGGCGGCGAGATCACCTGGCTGGGGTGGCCCGCCGCAGCACAGACGTGCGATGCGAACGGCTGCACGCAGCAGTTCCAGCACGGGGTGGCTCGGTCGGACCAGCGCGGTTACGTTTCGTTCACACGCGAATAGCAGCGCCTGAGGCGCGGCGATCATCGCCGAGACGGGCTACAACTCGGCGTGCAACTGCCAGACCCGCTCCGCAGCTCCGAGCCATGAGAACGCCCGGCCGCGGTCGCCTGCCAGCACGGCCAGCCGCGCCCGCGCGGCATCCGAGCCGAGGGCCTGCGCCAGGCCCGCGGCGAGAGCGTCGCCCGACGCGTCGACGAGCAGTCCCCCGTCGACGATCACCTCACGGTGCACCTCGCAGGCGGCCGCGACGACCGGGGCACCGACAGCGAGGGCCTCGACGACGAGCCACGGGAACACCGTGAGGGTCGAAGAGGCCAGGACGGTCGCGGCGCCTCCCAGCACTGCGGCGCGGTCGGCGGCATCGAGCCGCCCTCGCACGTGAAGGTGCGCTTCGGGCAGGCCCGCCGCGCTCGCGATGTCAGCTACCGCCGCGGCGCCCTCCTCGGTCACGTCGGTGACCACGACGGCGAGGTCGCCGCCGGCACGTGCGGCTGCGGCGAACGCAGCGTCGAGCCCATCGCGCCGCCCGCCGTCGATCAGCACGTACTGCGCGGGAAGCTCCAGCGCACGGCGGCGCCCGACCTCATCCGTCGGCACGGCGAAGCCGGCCGGGGCAGCGCCGGCGATCACGCGGATCCGGTCGCCGAGCTTGGCGAACTCGGCCAGGCGTTCGGCATGCGCGTGTGTGGGCACGACCACGGCATCGGCGTGCTTGGCCGCACGCTTGAGCATCGCCTTGTGCCACATCACACTGCCGCGAGGCAGCTCGTCCGGCGCCTCCCACGGGGTGAGGTCCCACACCGTCACGACGGTCTGGTCGTGGTCATACGCGCGGTCGTGACGCACGAGCGGCGCCATGAGGCTCGGCGAGTGGATCATGCCGCCGCCGGCTCCCGTGGCGATGCCCAGCTGCCAGGATGCCGCGAGCTCGCGGCGCCCGAGGGGGGCGGTGTCGATGCGGGCGATGCCCGGGAGCTGACCCCGCAGCTCGGCGACCGCCTCGTCCGGCGCCGCCGGCACGAGAGCGGCGACCTCGCAACCGGACGGCGCGGTGCGCACCAGTGCTGTCGTGAGCTCGCGCGACGCCTCGGCGAGGTCGCCGGCCGGCTGGACGAGGGCGTCCAGCACGACTCGCAGTGTCGTCGTCATCGCTCAGCCCTCCGGAGCCGGGGTGGGTGTCGGCGGGTGGAGCGTGGACTGCATGATCTCGCGGATGTAGTCGTAGTCGGGTTCCTCCGGGTCGATACCCACCCCCTCGGGGGTGAGCTCGAGCGAAGCCATCGGCTGCTCCTTCGCCTTCAGCGCCAGCTCGGCGAAGTAGGGCAGCATCGACTGCGGCAGGTCGGTCTCGATGAGGTGCCGACCGGCGCCCAGGATCTCATTGATGCGCGTGAGCACCGTCACCGGATCGAGCTGGGCGAGCATCGCCTGCTGCAGCTGCCGCTGGCGCTGCATGCGATCCCAGTCGCTGGTGGTGTAGCGGGAGCGGGCGTACCACTGAGCGGTGTCGCCGTCCATGTGCTGCTCGCCCGCCTCGATCCAGCCGGTCGCCCAGTCATCGACCGGCTGACCCTCGTAGGCGGGACCGCCGCCCTTGGGCAGCCGTTCGGCGACCGTGATATCCACCCCGCCCAGCGCGTCGATGAGGTCGGCGAAGCCGTGCATGTCGACGAAGACGTAGTACGGGATCTCGATGCCAAGGATGCCCTCTGCGGCATCCTTGGTCGCCTCCACGGCCGGCGAGGAGCCGTTGTCCTCGGCGTCCGGGTAGAGACCGGTGCCGTCGCGGCACACCTCGACGGCGTTCATGAGCTGGTTGATGCCGGCGCTCCACCCGCAGGTGGGGTCGCTGTGACCCTCGAAGCCGTCGGGATACAGGTCCTGCATCGGGCCTGCCGAGAACGGCGGGTTCTGGATGTCGCGCGGGATGCCGCTGATCGTGACCGCGCCGGTGTCGGCGTTGATCGACACGACGGAGATGCTGTCGAACCGCATCGAGTCGCGGCCGTCGCCGCTGTCGGCACCGAGCAGGAGGATGTTGTAGTGGCCGTCTGAGGGCGGCACGGTGGGGCCGCTCTGTCCGAAGAGACTGCCGAGCGTGTCCCGCGCGGTGCCCACCGAGACAGCGGCGTAGGCCGTGGTCCCACCGGCGACCACGAGCAGCGCGACGGCGAGCGCCGCCACACCGAACCTGGCCGCCTTTCGCACGCGCACCAGGCGCACGAGTCGCAGGGTGTCGACGGTCAGCACCACCCACAGCACCACGTACGCGAAAAGGATGAGCTGGACCAGGGTGAGCGCGAACCAGTTGGTGCCGATCCAGCCGATCGGTGCGCGCCACAGCAGGGCCGAAAGCACGGTGAGCACGAGCAGGACCCACATCGCGAGGGTGGCCGCAAGTCCCACGCGGCCCAGCCGGCGGTTGCCCGCCACCACCTGTGCCGACCCCGGCAGCAGGAAGTTGAGCACCACGAGCCACCAGGCGCGGCGGGTCATCACGTCGGGCGATGCGGCATCCGGATGCCGCATCGGTCGGTCCTGCACGAGTGCGGACCGCGCCGACGTCGGCCTGCCGGCGCTGGCGCGCGGCGGGCTGCTCACGCTCACAGCGACTCCTTCAGCCGCCGGTTCTTCTCCTCGACCTGACGTTCGAGGTCCAGGGCGAAGCCATCGATCCGGTCGGCGAGCCGGCTGTCGCCGGTCGCGAGGATGCGCGCGGCGAGGAGTCCGGCGTTGCGGGCGCCGTTGATCGAGACGGTGGCCACCGGGATGCCGGCGGGCATCTGCACGATACTCAGCAGCGAGTCGAGGCCGTCGAGGGTGGCCAGCTGCACGGGTACGCCGATGACGGGGAGCCCGGTGACGGAGGCGAGCATGCCTGGTAGGTGGGCTGCGCCGCCGGCGCCGGCGATGATGACCTTCAGGCCCCGCCCCCGCGCCTCACGGCCGTACCGGATCAGCTTGTCGGGCGTGCGGTGGGCCGAGACGACCTCGACCTCGTGCGGCACGGCGAATTCGCTCAGCACCTGGGAGGCATCGCTCATGACGCGCCAGTCGGAGTCGGAGCCCATGACGACACCGACGAGGGGTTCTTCGGAGGAATGCAGCGGCCGGGTCACCTGTCAAGGCTAGGCCGCGCGCCTGCAAGTTGCCCGCAACGGCGCGCACGACCCGTCCCCGCCCGACCGGTGAGACCACAGCTGGTCGCCGAAACGATGGGAAGTTCCCACCGTGTCGGCGACCAGGTGTCGTTTCAGCGTCTGTCAGGCGTCGAAGTGGGCGGCGGCGGCGCGGGCCTCGTAGACCGTTTCGTCGAGATCGGGGCCGACGACGGTGACGTGACCCACCTTGCGGCCTGGGCGCGGGGCCTTGCCGTAGGTGTGGATCTTCGCATCGGGATGCTCGGCCATCGCCGCGGCGAAGCGCTCATCGAGCCCGCCTGCGGCCGGCCCACCGAGGATGTTGACCATGACCGACCACGGCGCCCGCGGCGACGGGTCGCCCAGCGGCAGGTCCAGCACCGCGCGCAGGTGCTGCTCGAACTGGCTCGTCACGGCACCGTCCTGGCTCCAGTGGCCGCTGTTGTGCGGGCGCATCGCGAGTTCGTTGACGAGCACCCGCTCGTCGCTGGTCTCGAACAGCTCGACCGCCAGGATGCCGGTCACTCCCAGCCCCGCGGCGATCGCCTCGCCGATTCCTCGTGCCACCTCGGACAGCCGGTCAGCGGCATGAGGGGCCGGCGCGATGACTTCGGCGCACACGCCGTCGCGCTGCACGGTCTCCACGACCGGGTAGGACCGCATCGCGCCGGAGGGGCTGCGTGCCACCTGCTGGGCCAGCTCCCGCGTGAAATCGACCAGTTCCTCGACCAGCAGCGCCCCACCGCGCGCATCTTCCGCCAGCGCGGTGAACCAGTCCTCCGCCTCGGTCGCGGCAGACACGACCCGCACGCCCTTGCCGTCGTAGCCGCCGCGCGGCGTCTTGACGACCGCCCGGCCGCCGTGATCGTCGAGGAACTGCTGCAGCTGTGCCGTGTCGGTGACGGCGGCCCAGTCCGGCTGCGGCATCCCGAGCTCGTCCAGGCGCGCGCGCATGAGCAGCTTGTCCTGCGCGTACAGCAGGGCGTCGGGTCCGGGGTGCACTGCGACCCCGGCGTCGACGAGCGCATGGAGCACCGGCTGTGGCACGTGCTCGTGGTCGAACGTGACCACGTCCACGTCGCGGGCGAAGGCCAGCACCGTGTCGGCGTCGCGGTAGTCGCCCACCGCCGTGGCCGCCAGCGCGGCTGCCATCTCCGGCTGTTCGGCGAGGACGCGCAATTCGATGCCGAGTTCGACCGCCGGCGCGATCATCATGCGGGCCAACTGGCCCCCGCCTACCACTCCGACTCGCAGCGTCATGCAAGCTCCTTCCGTCCCCTTCATCTTCGCGCATCGCTCGAGCGCGCGAGGTCGGCTCAGCGGCCGGGGAGCGGCGGCGGCGGACCGGGTGCCTGGGTGACGGTAGGGATGGCGTGCGAGTCGCGGTGCGCGAGGATCTGGCTCACCTCGACCTGGTCGGCGAGAACTTCGTGCACCAGCGACACCGCCGGCACGTTCTTCATCACCAGCGGCGCATCCACCCCGTTGGACAGGATGAGCGTGCCCGCCCCCCACAGCCGCTGCAGCGGACCGCGGCGCTCGCGGATCGTGTAGCCGCGGGCGTGGGCCAGTTCGTTGCGGTGGGTCGTGAGCAGTCCCGATCGGGCGATGACCCGCCTGGTGGTGATCGTGTACGTGCGGGAGAACCAGACCAGGAACGGCAGCACCACCAGCAGCAGCACGAGCGCGGCGGCGGCCGTCGGCAGCATCCACTCTTCGAACGGCGCGGGCACGTTGCCGTAGAAGTAGCCCACTGCACCGGCGACGGCGATGAGCACGAGCGCGGACCAGAACAGGCGGCGGGCGTGCCCTCGCAGCCGCGCCACCTTCAGTTCAGGGGTCGGCGCACCGGGCGCCGGCGTGAGCGGGCGTCCGGCGAAGCTGATCGGCTGGGTCACAGGACCATTGTGACCGCCCCCGACGACCTCGGCGCTCCGGCGCGCCCGAAGCGCCGGTCAGCGCACGTGCACGACGTCCCCGGCCGAGACCACCGTCTCCACCCCTGCGACCTCGACCACAAGGCGTCCGTCGCCGTCCAGGCGCACCGCTTTCCCCACCAGCACGCCACCGTCGGGCATGCCCACCGACACGTCGTGGCCGATCGTCTCGCACAGCTGCTCGATCTCTGCACGCAATCCGGATGCCGCAGCGTCGCCGCCCGCGATCAGCAGTTTCTGCAGCTGCTCGTCGAGTCCGCGCAGGTAGCGCGCCAGCAGATCGTCGACGTCGACGGTGACCCCGACCGCCGCGAACGACGTCGCCGTGGGCACCGGCAGATCGACCGGCTGCATCGTGGTGTTCACGCCGGCGCCGATGACGACCGCGGCCGGGTCGCCGGGGACCACCTCGGCGAGGATGCCGCACACCTTGCCGCCGTTCAGCAGCACGTCGTTCGGCCACTTCAGCCGTACCTCGTGCGACTGGCCGCGCAGCACCCCGGTCACCGCGCGCGTCATCGCCGCCCCGGCGATGAGGGGGATCCAGCCACGGGCGTGCGCCGGCAGCCCCGCCACCCGCACGAGCACCGACACCGCCAGCGCGGTGCCCGCCGGAGTGGTCCAGGACCGGTCCAGGCGGCCGCGCCCGGCGCGCTGGTCGTCGGTGAGCAGCACCGACAGGTGCGGGTGCCCGGCGGGGTCGCGTTCGACATCGCGGACGAGGTCGGCGTTGGTGGAGCCGGTGGATTCGACGATCTGCAACCGCGGCGAGACGGCCGCGGCCAGCGGGAAGCCTTCAGTGGGGAGCGTCATGGCGACACCCTACGCGCAGGCCCGATCGCACAGCGGATCAGGCAACCCCTTGTGCGCACCCTCCAAGGCCCGCGGGGGTGTGGTCGCTAGGGTGGAACAGTGACGGATCAACCCGACCTATCGACGACCGCCGGCAAAATCGCCGACCTGCGCAATCGCTACCAGGAGGCGGTCCTCGACGCGGAATCCGCCGCGCGCGAGAAGCAGCACGCCAAGGGCAAGCTGACCGCGCGGGAGCGCATCGAACTGCTGGTGGACCCCGGCTCCTTCGTCGAGCTCGATGAGTACGTGCGCCACCGCACCACGGCGTTCGGCATGGACCGCTCGCGGCCGTACGGCGACTCCGTCGTCACCGGCACCGGCACGATCCACGGCCGCACCGTCGCGGTGTACGCGCAGGACTTCTCGACCTTCGGCGGGTCGCTGGGCGAGGTGGCCGGCGACAAGATCATCAAGGTGATGCAGTTCGCCCTCCGCGGCGGCATGCCCATCATCGGCATGCTCGATTCCGGCGGCGCGCGCATTCAGGAGGGCGTCGTGGCCCTGGGCAAGTACGGCGAGATCTTCCGCCTGAACACCGCGGCATCCGGAGTCATCCCGCAGATCTCCCTCATCATGGGCCCGGCCGCCGGTGGTGCGGTGTACTCCCCCGCCCTGACCGACTTCGTCATCATGGTCGACAAGACCAGCCAGATGTTCGTCACCGGCCCCGACGTGATCAAGACCGTCACCGGCGAAGACGTCGGAATGGAAGAGCTCGGCGGCGCCTACACCCACAACACCCGCTCGGGCGTGGCGCACTACCTCGCCGAAGACGAGGACGACGCCCTCGACTACGCCCGGACGCTCATCGGCTACCTCCCCGACAACAACATGGCCGAGCTCCCGGTGTACGAGAACGGGTTCGAGTGGGAGACGACGGATGCCGACCGGTCGCTGAACACGATCATCCCGGATTCCGCGAACCAGCCCTACGACATCCACCAGGTCATCTCCCACCTGGTCGACGGCGGCGACTTCCTCGAGGTGCAGCCGCTGTTCGCCCCCAACATCGTCATCGGCTTCGGCCGGATGGAGGGGCGCACCGTCGGCATCATCGCCAACCAGCCGTCGCAGATGGCCGGGACGCTGAACATCGAGGCGGGTGAGAAGGCGAGCCGCTTCGTACGGTTCTGCGACGCGTTCTCGATCCCGATCGTGACCCTCGTGGACGTGCCAGGGTACCTCCCCGGCACCGATCAGGAGTGGACCGGCGTCATCCGCCGCGGCGCGAAGCTGCTGTACGCGTATGCCGAAGCGACGGTGCCGCTGGTGACCGTGATCCTGCGCAAGGCCTACGGCGGGGCATACATCGTGATGGGCTCCAAGCAGCTGGGCGCCGACGTGAACCTGGCCTGGCCCACCGCCGAGATCGCGGTGATGGGCGGTCAGGGCGCGGTGAACATCCTCTACCGAGGCGAGATCAAGCGTGCCGAGCAAGCAGGCGAAGACGTCGCCGCGGTGCGCACGCGCCTGGCCACGGAATACACCTACAACGTCGCCTCCCCCTTCCTCGCGGCCGAACGCGGCGAGCTGGACGGCATCATCGAGCCGGCCCAGACCCGGGTGTCGATCGCGAAGGCGCTGCGGTCGCTCCGCGGCAAACGTGCGAGCCTGCCGCCCAAGAAGCACGGGAACATCCCGCTATGAGCGCCCCGGCCATCGAACCGGCGGGGATCCGCGTCGACCTGTCGCGCGGCGCTCCCAGCGACCTGGAGCTGGCTGCAGTGGTCGCCGTCGTCTCCGAGGCGTACGAACGTGAAGCGGCCGCTGCGGTCGTCGAGGACGCGCCGGTGCGTCACGGGTGGGAGCTGGCCGCTCGCGGCCTGCGGCGGCCGCTGGATCGCGAAACCGGCTGGGGAAACTCCTACCGCTGACCACTGCCCGCCGGCGTGTCCCCCAAAATACCTACAGACAGCCGCGGCGGCGCCGGCGGATACTGAGTGTGCTGAACGCAATTCTGCGTCGGTCGACCCGCTTCGTTCTTCGAACCCGGGAATCGACCCACCCGCGGAGAGGTTTTCGGGTAACCACTCCGCACGGCGAGGGGTGGGCGGCTTCGCCGCCCCTCGCCCACCTTCTCAGCGTTCGGCTGCGGCGGGCAGGGCGATCTCCTGCCACAGATCCACGGTGTCCTCGCCGTCGGTGCGACTGCGCCCGACGACGGTGACGGCGATCGTGTCGTGGGGTGCGGTGCGGATGTAGATGCGTTCGGACCGCGCATTGCGCAGCACGTCCGCAAGTTCCGCGCGCACGACGCGCAGCCCCGCCTCGCCGACGCCGTCCAGACCGCCCTCGTCGAGCACGGTCACGTTCGCGCCCCGCTGGCGGGCAGCCTCCAGGACGGCGCGCACGTCGTCGTCGAGCAGTCGGCGCCCTCGCAATTCGTCGCGCAGCCGGCCTTCTGCCAGCCTGGCCATCTCACGCTCGTGGGGAGGCAGATCCCCGCCGGCGGCGATCGTGCGGGTCAGCACCGGGCCGGCGACCGCGAGAGCGCGCTGCACCTGGATGCGCCGCTCGCGCTGACGTCCGGCCTGCGAAGCCAGCCATTCGGATGCCGCGCGCTGCAGTCGTGCCAGCTGCGCGCTTTCGCGGGACGCGCGGTCGGTCGACCACATCAGCAGCTGCGCCATGGCCGTCCACATGACCGAGCCGACGAGCCCCAGCGACAGCGTGGGCAGCAGACCGATCCACAGCACCCCCTGCACGGTGAGCGCCACGATCCCGATGCACGCGAAGATGGGCCTGCGGCGCACCACCACGATCACCATGAGCGCGCCGATGGCCCCGATGGTCCAGGTCGCGTAGGGCTCCTGCCGTGCTGCGGCATCCACGCTCGCCCACATCACGGTGGGCACGATCACCGCGGTCGCCAGCGCCAGGGCGGCCGCCCATGCCGGCAGGAAGGTCGGCCCGCTGGCACCGCCGGTCATGAACGAACCGCCGGTGCCGTCGCCTTCGTCGGGAACCGCGACGGGGACCGCGCGCGGCTCCCAGAAGATGCACAGCCACGACGTGGCCAGGTACAGCCCCACGACACCGGCGGTGGTCGCCCAGTGCTGCGAGACGCCGTCCTCCCACCAGGGCCACCCCAGCCCGAGGTAGGCGGTGAACGCCACCCCGAGCGAGGACAGCACGATGCGTGGATTCAGTCTCATGCCGACGGGCTCCACTCGAGTGTGACGCTGGTGCCGTCCGCGGTCGGGACGACACGTGCCTGGCCGCCCACGGCCGCCACCCGCGCGTTGATGGAGGCGCGGATTCCCAGCCGGTCGTCGGGGACGGTGGCGAGGTCGAACCCGGGACCGTGGTCGTGCACGACGATGACCATGCCACCGGGCTGCGCGGTGTCGGTGAGGGTGACTTCCAAGCCGGCCGCCGCGGCGTGCTCGACGGCGTTGGCCACCGCCTGGGTCGCTGCCAGCACCAGCGCGCGTCCGACGCGGCCGGGGACGGTGAGGTTCTCGTCGGCGAGCGAGCGAGCCACGTGCAATTCGACGCCCACTTCGCGCGAACCCCGTTCCAGGGCGTCCACGAGCTCGCGCATCCCCACGGGGGCGTCGGGGCCCTCCCCGACGTCCTGCTCGGCGTTGGCCAGTCGCGTCAGGGCTTCCCGCGCCATCGCGACGGCGAGGGCGTGTTCGCGCGGCGAGTCAGCGCGTTCGGCGGCGATCAGGGCGGCCAGCACGCTGTCGTGCATGAGCGCGGCCACGGCCACGCGTTCGCGCTCCGCGGCGTCCGCGGCGGCGGCAGCGGCATAGGACGCGACGGCTTCGACCCGGGCCTGGTCGACGCGGGTCGCCACGGCACGGTACACCCGGTCCAGCGTCAGCAGCACCGCGCCGAGGATGATCGCGTAGATGACGTCCAGGATGACGGGGCCCCAGAACTCCCCGGCGAACCCGGCCTGAGCCAGCCGCACCACGCCGTACTGCACGGGGACCAGCACGATCCAGGCCACCTGCAGCGGCAGCGGGAACGACAGGACAGCGGCCACCGTCGCCACATTCAGCAGCAGCCAGATCCACGGGCCGCTGTCCGGGGAGGGCGGCGAGCCCGCGGTGGCCAGCGGCCACGCCAGGAGGGCGAGGGGGTACGCCACGGCGAACACGCCCGCCGCCAGGTGCACGCCGCGCCCGATGAGACACGCGATGATCATGGCCGCCAGCGGAACGAACACCACGATCATCAGCGCGGTGTGCCAGTCGGGCTGCTCCTCGGTCGACGCGAGGGCCGTCAGCAGCGCGTGGGCGCCGAGCATGATGCAGCCGGCCCCGACCGCGAGGGTGGTGAAGCGGGCGACGCGGGCGCGCGTGAAGGTGGCCATCCCGGCTGCGGTGTCCGCCGTATGCCCGAACGTGCCGTGCGCCTCGGCGAGCACACGGCGACTGGTCTCAGTGGGCACCGGGAGTCTCGGTGGGTCTCGTGAGCAGTCCGTCTTCCATCGCGCGGCGCGCGAGATCCACCTTCGTCGGGGCGGGACGACCCACCTCGACGTACTTGTAGCGCACCCGGGTGATGTTCTCCTTGGCCGTCGAGTACGCCACGCCGAGGCGGTCGGCGACGACCTTCAACGGCAGGCCCGCGGCGTACAGCCGCAGCACATCGCGTTCCCGCGCCGACAGCTGCGCGTCGGCGAAGGCGCGGTCGCCTTCCACCGCGCTTGCCCATTCGACGTTGTCCAGCGGATGGCCGCTGGCGACCGTGTGGATCGCGTCGACGACCTCATCGATGCGGCTGGCTTTGCTGATCACGCCTGCCGCCCCCGCCGACAGCGCTTCGCGCACGATCGCCGGCCGGTCCGCGACGCTGTGGATGATCACGCTGGAGCCGTCGCTGACCAGGCGCGAGACATTCTCGGTCACCGTGGTCCCGTCACCGAGGGTCAGATCCAGCACGACCACGTCGGCCGGTGCGCCGCGGCTGTACATCCGCCAGTCCAGGTACTCCGTGACGGTGCTTCCGGAGAAGACGACGTCCTTGGTCTCGGTGCGTAGGCACGCCGCTTCCAGCCCGAGTCGCACGGACTCGTGGTCGTCGATGAGTGCCACCCGGATCATGGTGGTCATGCTATCGCTGCGGCTGATCACGGTTGAGCGTGGCGACCGCCTCGACGTGGTGCGAGTGGGGGAACAGGTCCAGACCGTCGATGCGGGATGCCGTGTAGCCGGCTTCCCGGAAGGTCGCCAGGTCCCGGGCGAGCGCGACCGGGTCGCAGGCGACGTAGACGATCGTCTGCGGCGCGAGTGCGGCGATGGCCGAGACGACCTCGCCGCCTGCTCCCGAGCGGGGCGGATCGAGGACGACCGCGCCCTGTGCCAGGCGGGCCAGGTCCTTGGCCGATGCGTCCTTGCCCCAGTGCGCGAGCCAGCGGTCCACGCGACCGGTCTCGGCGCGGGCACCGGCCCACTCGGCGAGGTTCTCGCCGGCGTGCTCAGTGGCGCGCGAGTCGGACTCGACGCTGATCACGCGGGTGCGAGGCCCGCCGATGTCGCCCAGCGCGGCGGCGAACAGACCGACGCCGCCGTACAGGTCCAGGTGCAGCGCCTCGGGGTCCAGGCCATCGGGATACGCCTGACCGAGGTGCTCGGTGACCAGCTGGGTCAGCGCGTTCGCGGCGAACCGGTGCACCTGCCAGAACCCGCCGGCGTCGACGCGGAACTCCCGCTCCCCGACCCGCTCGGTGACGACCTCGCGCATCGGGTTGGAGTTCTTCGCCGCGGGGTGCTTCGCGGCGCTGCCACCGCGCAGGCGACGTCCGCCGGCACGGTGGTGGTGCTCCGGACGCGGCAGGATCCGCACGCGGCCGTCGGCCGGGAGCACGAGGTCGATCCTGCCCGGCTCGCCGCTGGGCAGCTCGAGGGCCACCCGCTCGATGTCTGGTGCGGCGAGGGGGTGATCCTCCACTGTGACGACGCGGTGACTGCGGGCGGCATACGGGCCGACGCGTCCCTCGGCATCCACGTGCAGGCTCAGCCGGGTGCGCCACCCGGTGCCGTCGTCATCGGTCGGCGCGGCGGAGCGGTCCACGCCGTCAGCGCCCACCGGTGCGACCGTCACCGGCATCGTGATGCCGCCGAACCGCTGCAGGGCGTCGGTGAGGACGTGCAGCTTGAGGGCGCGCTGGTGGGAGAGCTCGATGTGACCGAAGTCGGCGCCGCCGGGGCGCTGCTCGGGGGCGACGTCGACATCAGCCTGCCGCCAGACGTGCCGGCGCCGGTGCGGCGATGCGTCGAGGACCTCGAGGACTTCACCGCGCCAGAACGAGGCCTTGCCGACGTCGGTCAGCCGCACGCGCACCCGCTCTCCGGGCAAAGCGTCGGGGACGAAGACGACGCGCCCCTCGTGACGGCCGACGAACACGCCGCCGTGGGCGACATCGGTGACGTCGAGATCGATGAGGGCGTCTGAAGAGCCCAAGGGTATAGCCATCCTTTGATGCTCGCACACCCGGCTGTGCGCACCCTTACGCTTAGGCGATGCGCGTGTGCCTGGCATCCACCTCCCCCGCCCGTCTGATGCTGCTGCGGCAAGCCGGCATCGAGCCGGAGACGGCCTCCCCCGACGTCGATGAGGACGCCGTCATCGCCGCCGTGCAGCAGGCTGAGGCGCGCACACTGGATGCCGCGGAGCACGTGCTGCTGCTGGCGCGCCGCAAGGCCGCCGACATCGCCGAGCGGGTCGCCTCGGTCGGATTCGACGGCCTCGTGATCGGGGGCGACTCGATGTTCGAGATCGACGGTGAGATTCTCGGGAAGCCCTACACCCCCGAGGCTGCCACGGCCCGGTGGCAGTCGATGCGGGGGCGCACCGGCATCCTGCACTCCGGCCACAGCGTCGTGCGGGTGGAGCAGGGAGAGCCGCCGCGCGAGGCTCACGCGGTGGCGGAGGCCGCCGTGACCTTCGCCGCCGACATCACCGACGACGAGATCGCCGCGTACGTCGCCACCGGCGAACCGCTGCACGTGGCGGGGGCGTTCACCATCGACAGCCTCGGCGGCCCGTTCATCGACAGCGTCCACGGGGATCCGTCCACGGTGGTCGGAATGTCGCTGCCGACGGTGCGCCGTCTGGCGCGGGAGCTGGGCGTCAGCTGGCCCTCGCTGTGGAACCGCTCGTAGACATCTACAGACGATCGCCGGAGTTTCTTGTGCGGGAGATCCAAAGAAGCCGCTCGCAGCCTCGATAGGCTGACACCCATGCCCGCAATCGCCAAGGTTCTCATCGCAAACCGCGGCGAGATCGCCGTTCGCATCATCCGCGCGGCGCGCGACAGCGGCAAAGCGTCGGTGGCCGTGTACGCCGACCAGGACCGCGACTGCCTCCACGCCCGCCTCGCCGACGAGGCCTACGCGCTGGAAGGCACCACCAGCGCCGAGACCTACCTCTCGATCGACAAGATCCTCTCCGTCGCCCGTCGCAGCGGCGCCGACGCGGTGCACCCCGGCTACGGCTTCCTCGCCGAGAACGCCGAGTTCGCCCGCGCCGTGATCGCCGCGGGGCTGGTCTGGATCGGGCCGTCGCCCGAGGCCATCGAGGCGCTGGGCGACAAGGTCACCGCGCGCCACGTCGCGGACAAGGTGGGCGCGCCACTGGCCCCCGGCACCCCCGGCCCGGTCTCCAGCGCCGACGAGGTCATCGCGTTCGCCCAGGAGCACGGGCTGCCCATCGCCATCAAGGCCGCGTACGGCGGCGGCGGCCGGGGCCTGAAGGTCGCCCGGGAGTACGACGAGATCGCCGAACAGTTCGAATCGGCCACCCGCGAGGCGATCACGGCGTTCGGCCGGGGCGAGTGCTTCGTGGAGAAGTACCTCGACAAGCCGCGTCACGTCGAGACGCAGTGCCTGGCCGATGCCGCCGGCACCGTGATCGTCGTATCCACCCGTGACTGCTCGCTGCAGCGCCGTCACCAGAAACTCGTCGAGGAGGCGCCGGCGCCTTTCCTCACCCCGGAGCAGAACGAGGTGCTGTACACCTCGTCCAAGGCGATCCTCAAGGACGTCGGCTACGTCGGGGCGGGGACGTGCGAGTTCCTCATCGGCGCGGACGGGACCATCTCCTTCCTCGAGGTCAACACCCGCCTGCAGGTCGAGCACCCGGTGTCGGAGGAAGTCACCGGTATCGACCTGGTACGCGAGCAGTTCCGCCTCGCCGAGGGCGGCCTGCTCGACGACGTGGACCCGCAGCCGGTCGGCCACTCGATCGAGTTCCGCATCAACGGCGAGGATCCCGGTCGCGGGTTCCTCCCCCAGCCGGGACGCATCCACGTGTTCAAGACGTTCGGCGGACCCGGCATCCGGCTCGACTCCGGCGTCACCGCCGGCGACGCCGTCTCGGGCGCGTTCGACTCGCTGCTGGGCAAGATCATCGTCACCGGCCGCGACCGCGCCGAGGCGCTGGAGCGGGCACGCCGGGCGCTGGACGAGTTCGAGGTCGCCGGCATGCCCACCGTGCTGCCGTTTCACCGTCGCGTCGTGCGGGACCCCGCCTTCACCGCCGAGGACGGCCGGTTCGGCGTGCACACGCGGTGGATCGAGACCGAGTTCGACAACGACATCCCGCCGTGGGACGGCGAAGCACACGTCCCCGAGCCCGACGAGAGCCGCCACACCGTCGTGGTGGAGGTGGCCGGGCGGCGCCTGGAAGTGAGCCTGCCCGACCGTATCGTCGCGGCGACGAAGGTGGGCCGGCCGGTGGCCGTGCCGCCGTCGCGCCGCACGCACGCGCCGACGGTCATGGCCGGCGCATCGGGTGACGCGGTGACCTCGCCGATGCAGGCGACGATCGTGAAGGTCGCCGTGATCGACGGCCAGCAGGTCGTCAAGGGCGACCTCGTGGTCGTGCTCGAGGCGATGAAGATGGAGCAGCCCATCCAGGCGCACAAGGACGGCGTCATCGGCGGCATCGACGCTCAGCCGGGCAACACCGTCTCGGCCGGTCACCTGCTGCTGACCATCACCTGACCCGGGCCCTCGCCCCGCGGCATCCGGACCACGCGCTCGGTCGTCGCGAACGGCCCCGCAACGCGCCCCCGCCGGGACGGATGCGTCGACCGAAGGATGCCGCGCCGCGCTCGGTCGTCACGAACGGCCCCGCAACGCGCCCCCGCGGGGACGGATGCGACGACCGAACGCGCCCGGCGGACTACGCCTCGACGTCGGTCGTGCGGTCGACGATGTGCATCGCGCGGGCGGCATCGGTGATCGAGCCCGACAGTGACGGGTACACCGCGAAGACGCGCGAGACCTGGTCGACGGTCAGCCGCCGCTCGGCGGCGATCGCGATGGGGTAGATCAGCTCCGAGGCGCGCGGGGCCACGATGACGCCGCCGAGCACTTCGCCGCTGCCCTGACGCGCGATGAGCTTGACGAACCCGTCGCGCACGCCCATCATCTTCGCGCGCGGGTTCGCCGCCAGCGGCAGCGTGTGCACGACGCCGTTGATACGCCCGGCCTCGATGTCGGCCTGCTGCCAGCCGACGGTCGCGATCTCGGGGGCGGTGAAGATGTTCGCCGTGATGCGGCGGCGCTCCAGCGGGATCACGACGTCACCGAGAGCGTGGAACACCGCCATGCGTCCCTGCATCGAGGCGACCGAGGCCAGCGGCATGAAGCTCGTGCAGTCGCCGGCGGCGTAGATGTTGGGCACCGACGTGCGGGCGACGCGGTTCACGCGGATGTGACCGGAGTCCGTCAGCTGAACCCCCGCCTCCTCCAGGCCCACGCCGGAGGTGTTGGGGACCGAGCCGACCGCCATGAGGCAGTGGCTGCCTTCCACCGTGCGACCGTCGGCGAGGGTGACCACGACGCCGTCGCCGGAGCGCTCCACCTTCTGCGCGCGGGCCTTGTTCAGCACCTGCATGCCGCCTCGTTTGAACACCCGCTCCAGCACCGCCGCGGCATCCGGGTCCTCACCGGGCAGCACGTGGTCACGGCTGGAGACGAGGGTCACCTTCGCGCCGAGGTTCATGTAGGCCCCGGCGAACTCCGCACCGGTGACCCCAGACCCGACCACGATGAGGTGCTCGGGGAGGGAGGGCATGTCGTACAGCTGCGTCCAGGTGAGGATGCGCTTGCCGTCGGGCTTGGCGCTGGGCAGCTCCCGCGGCGACGCACCGACGGAGACCACGAGGGTGTCCGCCTCGATGCGGTCGAAGTCCGTGCCGTCGGGTCCGGTGGACACGATGACGGCGTGGTGGCCCTCCAGGCGTCCATGGCCGGAGACGATGCGCACTCCGGCTTCCACCAGCGTCGCCCGCATGTCATCGGACTGCTGCCGGGCAAGGGCGAGCAGCCGCTTGTTCACGGCGGCGAGGTTGATGGCGATCTCGGGCTTGAGCGGCTTGCCGTCGCCGCCCCGGGCGAACAGCTGCACGCCCAGGTCACCGGCCTGCGAGATGGCGACGGCGGCGTCGGCCGTCGCGATGAGGCTCTTGGACGGCACGACGTCGGTCATCACCGCTGCCCCGCCCACGCCGGCGCGTTCGATGAGGGTGACTTCGGCGCCGAGCTGCACTCCGGCGAGCGCTGCTTCATAGCCGCCGGGGCCTCCGCCGAGGATGGCAACGGACTGAGTGCGCTCGAAACTCAAGGACATTCCCCCATTCTCTCAGGGCGCGCTCGGGAGTCGGTGCCGCGTTGCTGGCCGGGAGGCATCCGAGTTCCTAAAGTAGGGACATGTCCCACACGACCTCCCATCCCCTCGACGACCCCGCTGCCGACCCGTTCGGCGTGGCCGCCGAAGCCGCCGCCGACATCGCCCGCATCACGGGAGTGCCGCGTCACGACATCGCCCTCACCCTCGGCAGCGGCTGGGGCAAGGCCGCGGAGCTGATCGGCGAGACCACCGCCGTGTTCCCGGCGACGGAAGTGACCGGGTTCAGTAAGCCCGCCCTGGAGGGACACGTCGGGACGCTGCGCAGCGTCCGCACCGAGCAGGGCAAGAACGTGCTGGTCATCGGCGCCCGCACGCACTTCTACGAGGGCCACGGCGTGCGCCGCGTGGTGCACAGCGTGCGCACCGCCGCCGCGACCGGCGCCCGCATCATGGTGCTGACCAACGGCGCCGGCGGCATCCGCCCCACCTGGAAGCCCGGTCAGCCGGTGCTCATCAGCGACCACATCAACCTCACCGGTGCGTCGCCGCTCGAAGGCGCCACGTTCATCGACCTGACCGACCTGTACTCCGAGCGGCTGCGCGGCCTCGCCCGGCAGATCGACCCGTCGCTGGACGAGGGCGTGTACTGCCAGTTCCGCGGCCCGCAGTACGAGACCCCCGCCGAGGTGCGCATGGCCGCCACCATCGGCGGCGACATCGTCGGCATGTCCACCGCGCTCGAGGCCATCGCCGCCCGCCAGGCGGGCATGGAGATCCTCGGCTTCTCACTCATCACCAACATGGCCGCCGGCATCCAGACCACCCCGCTCAGCCACACCGAGGTTCTCGAGGCGGGGAAGACCGCCGAGCCGGTCATCTCGTCGCTGCTGGCCCGTGTGATCGGGTCGCTGTGATCGACGCGACCGCGGCCGCCCGCACCTGGCTCGCCCAGGACCCCGACCCGGTCACCCGCGCCGAGCTCGAGCAGCTGCTCGCCGCCGCCGACGCCGGCGACGCCGCGGCAGCCGCCGACCTCACCGACCGCTTCGCCACCCGGCTCGCTTTCGGCACCGCCGGGCTGCGCGGGCGCCTGGGCGCCGGCAGCAACCGCATGAACCGGATGCTGGTCATGCAGGCCGCCGCCGGCCTTGCCGCCTACCTGCTGGAAAAGCCCGGCCCCGACGGTCCGCCCACCGTCGTGATCGGCTACGACGGCAGGCGCAACTCCGACGTGTTCGCCCGCGACAGCGCCGAGGTGTTCGCCGGTGCCGGGCTGCGCGCCATCCTGCTGCCGCGGCTGCTGCCCACCCCGGTGCTGGCCTTCGCGGTGCGCCATCTCGGCGCGGATGCCGGGGTCATGGTCACCGCCAGCCACAACCCGCCCGATGACAACGGCTACAAGGTGTATCTCGGCGGCGCCGACGACGGCGCGCAGATCGTGCCACCGGCGGATGCCGAGATCGCCGCGCACATCCAGCGGGTGGCCGATGCCGGTGACCTCGGCTCCCTGCCCCGGTCGCCGGGCTACGAGACCGCCTCGGAGGCTGTCGTCGAGGCGTACATCGCCGCGACGGCCGCCGTCTCGCCCGCCCCGGACGGCACCCCGGACATGACCTGGGTGTACACCGCGATGCACGGCGTGGGTTGGGAGACGCTCTCGCGCATCCTGCAGCGCGCGGGCTACCCCGCCCCCGCCGTGGTGACGGCGCAGATCGAGCCCGATGGCACCTTCCCCACGGTCGCCTTCCCCAACCCGGAAGAGCCCGGTGCGATGGACCTGGCGTTCCAGACCGCGCGCGAGGTCGGTGCGGAGTTCATCCTCGCCAACGACCCGGACGCCGACCGCCTGGCCGTCGCCGTGCCCGACGCCGACGTCGCCGGCGGCTGGCGCGCGCTGACCGGCAACGAGGTCGGCCTGCTGCTCGGCTGGCGCGCGGCACGGCTGGCGGCGGACGCCCGCGCCGGCCGGGAGGCGTCGCTCGCCTGCTCGCTGGTCTCGTCACCGGGGCTCGCGGTGGTCGCCGAGCGGTACGGGCTGAGCTCGCACGCCACCCTGACCGGTTTCAAGTGGATCTCCCGCGCCCCCGGCATCGTCTACGGGTTCGAGGAGGCGCTGGGCTACCTCGTCAATCCCGAGACGGTCCGCGACAAGGACGGCATCTCGGCGGCCGTGGCCATGCTCGGCCTCGTCGCCGAGGCCCGGCGGCGCGGGGCGACGGCCGCGCAGCTGCTGACCGAGTTCCAGGCGGAGTTCGGCTTCTTCACCAGCGCGCAGGTGTCGCTGCGGGTGCAGGATGTCGCCGTCATCGGCCGCATCATGGCGCGGCTGCGCGCGGAACCGCCGCTCACGGTCGGCGCTGTCGCGGTGGAGCGCATCGACGACCTGCAGGGCGGCATCGACGACCTGCCGCCCGCCGACGTGCTGCGCCTGTGGCTGGTCGACGGCTCGCGTGTGATCGTGCGCCCGAGCGGCACCGAACCCAAGCTCAAGGCGTACCTCGACGTGCGGGGCGAGTCCGCCGCCGACGCGCGCGCGCGGCTGACCGCGCTCGAGGCCGGGGCGCGGGAGCTCGTCGCGGCACCCTGAGCGTCCGAGGGGCGTGCTAATCTCCGGGCCGCGACGAATGCGGTGATCAGAGGGTAGGACGATGCGCGACGACGACGAAACGACGGCCGAGACGACGGCCGAGACGGATGCCGCGGTGACGGCCGCGGCATCCGATCCGCCGCACTGGCTGCGCCACGTGATCCTGTTCCTCAGCGGACAGACGGCGAGCCTGTTCGGGTCGATGCTCGTGCAGTACACGGTGTTCTGGTACCTGACGCTGACCTACCAGCGCGGCGACATCATGGCCCTCGCCGCGGTGTTCGGCTTTCTCCCGCAGGCGATCGTGTCGATCTTCGGCGGGGTGTGGGCGGATCGCCACAACCGCAAGTACCTCATCATCGCCGCGGATGCCGGCATCGCCCTCACGACCCTGACCCTCGCGCTGGTCATGATGACCGGGTATGACGGGGTGTGGCTCATCTTCCTGACCCTCGCGATCCGCTCCGCCGGTGCCGGCATCCAGACCCCGGCGGTGTCGGCGCTGATCCCGCAGATCACCCCGATGCGCAACCTGATGCGCGTCAACGGCATCAACGGCTCGATCCAGTCCGCCATGGCGCTGCTGGCCCCGGCGGCCGCCGGCGCGCTGTTCGCATGGGCGGCGACGGTCTGGGGCGGGTCGGCGGCGGCGCTCATCCCGATCTTCTTCATCGACGTGGTCACCGCGGTGATCGGCATCGCGCTGCTCGCGCTCGTTCCGGTCACGACGGTGCAGCGCACCGACACGACGACGGGCTACTTCGCCGACCTCGTCGAGGGGGTGCGCTATGTGACCGGCCACGCATTCCTGCGCTGGCTGCTGGCACTGTTCGCGATCGTGTTCCTGCTGACCGTCGCCCCCTCCAACCTCACCCCGCTCATGCTGGTGCGCTCGTTCGACGCCGGTGAGCAGCAGAACATCGTCAACCTCGCGGTGCTGGAGGTCGCCTTCAGCGTGGGGATGATGCTGGGCGGCATCGTGGTGGCGTCGTTGTTCGCGCGGCGCAGCCGCATCGGCATGATCATCGCCTCGTCGCTGGTCTTCGGCCTGCTGACGCTGGGCATGGGCCTGTCCCCCACCGTCTGGATCTTCTTCGGTTTCATGTTCCTGGTCGGGCTCGCCGTGCCGTTCTTCTCCACGCCGGCGTTCACCCTGCTGCAGGAGACGGTCGAGCCGGAGCGTCAGGGACGCGTGTTCGGGTTCGTGGGGATCGTCATGGCCGTGGCGATGCCGCTGGGCATGGCGGTGCTCGGGCCGCTGGCCGACATCATCGCGATCGAGGTGCTGCTGATCGCCACCGGCATCCTCACCTTCGTCGTGGTGGGAGCAGCGGTGTGGCTGCCCGTCGGCCGTCGCGCGGTGCACGCCGCGCGGGAGGCGTCGCGCGTGAGCGATCCTGCCGCCGCCGCGGCGGCAGCCGACGCGGCGATGCACGAGAAGGCGCTGCGGGAGGGCTGAGCCTCAGCGGCGGACGAAGTGCCCGCTCGTCTGCTCGACCAGGGCGCCCTCGGACTCGGGATCGGCCTCGTGGCCGTCGGCAGCCACCCGGGCGAGGCGGCGGCGGGCGACGGCGGGATCGGCCACGAGAGCGGCATCCAGCAGCGTGCGGGTGTAGGGGTGTTGGGGAGAGTCGAAGACGGATGCCGTCGGCCCGATCTCCAGGATCCGCCCGGCGCGCATGACGGCGGTACGGGTGGCGATCTCGCGCACGACGCCGAGGTCGTGCGAGATGAACAGGTAGGTCAGGTCGTGATCGCGCTGCAGACGCGCGAGCAGTGCCGTCACCTGCGCCTGGATGGACACATCCAGAGCGGAGACGGGTTCGTCGCACACGATGAATTTCGGCCGCACGCCGATGGCCCGGGCGATCCCGATGCGCTGCCGCTGCCCGCCGCTGAAGGCGCGGGGACGCTTGTGCACGTCGTCGCCGGTGATGCCGACCTCCTCGAGCGCCTCGCGTGCCGCCGCGTCCGCATCGCGGTCGGGGGTGAGCACGCGGATCGGCTCCGCGACGTTCTGCAGCGCGGTGCGGTGCGGATTGAGCGATGTGAAGGGATCCTGGAAGACCACCTGCATGAAGCGGTGGAACGGCAGCCGCTGCCGGCGGGAGAGGGCGGTCAGGTCGGTGTCCTCGTAGCGGATCGTGCCGCTGGAGGGCTGCTGCATCTGCAGCAGGCAGCGGCCGAGCGTCGACTTGCCGCTGCCGGATTCGCCCACCACAGCGAGGGTCTCGCCGCGACGGATCTCCAGATCGACGCCGTCCAGGGCGCGCACGTCGGCCAGGCGCCTGCCCCAGGCGTTGCGCACCTGGAAGGTCTTCGTGAGCGCTTCGGCGCGCAGGAGCACGTCAGGCATCCGCCACCTCGTCCCTCGACACCCGGCCGCCGGGCGCATCGGCCAGCAGCGCCCGCGTATAGGCGTGGCCGGGACGGGCGAACAGGTCGACGGCGGGGGCGCGCTCCACGATCCGGCCGTCCTTCATCACCACGACGTCGTCGCACAGCGCCGCCACGACCCCCAGGTCGTGCGTGACGATCAGCACGGTGAGGTCGCGCTCGGCCTGCAGCCGGCGCAGCAGCGCCAGCAGTTCGATCTGGATGGTGGCATCCAGTGCCGTCGTCGGCTCGTCGGCGACGAGCAGCTGCGGGTCCGCCAGCAGCGCCATCGCCACCATCGCGCGCTGCCGCATGCCGCCGGAAAGTTCGTGCGGATACTGATCGAACACGCGCTCCGGGCGGGGCAGTCGCACCGCGGCGAGCGCGTCCAGCGCGCGCGCACGACCCTCACGGCGGCCGACGCCCTGGGAGCGGCGGGCCACCTCGACCAGGTGTGCGCCGATGCGGGTGAGCGGGTCGAACGAGGTCATCGGGTCTTGGAAGACCATCGCCACCGGCAGGCGCGGCCTGCCGAACCCCGCCGTGACGTCGCGGCCGTCGAAGGAGATCGACCAGGTGCGGCTGGTGCGCTCCGGGAGGATGTCCATGAGGGCGCGCAGCAGCATCGTCTTGCCCGAGCCTGATTCCCCCACGATCCCCACGATCCCGCCGCGGGGCACGTCGAGGTCGATGTCGTGCAGCACGCGCACCGGGGCGGTCTTGGCGCCTGGGCTCCCGATGTCGACGGTGAGACCGCGGATACTCAGCAGCGGCGGCGGGGTCATGACGCCCGCTCCACGACCAGCTCGCGCAGGGCATTGCCGAGGGCGTTGAACGACAGCACCGTCGCGGTGATGAGCAGCCCCGGGATGAGGGCGAGGTGGGGTGCGGTCTGCAGGCTCCCCTGCGCAGTTTCCAGCAGGCTCCCCCACGAGGCCATCGGCGGCTGGATGCCCAGCCCCAGAAAGCTCAGCGACGACTCGGTGAGGATCGCCACCGAGATGCTCGCGGTGGCCGCGACGATGATGGTGGGCGCCGCGTCCGGCAGGATGTGGCGCGCGATGATGCGCGGCATCCGCTCCCCGATATAGCCCGCGTAGCCGACGTACACCCGCTCCCGCAGCGACAGCGTCTCGGCGCGGACCAGGCGCGCGGTGGCCATCCAGGAGAAGGCACCGATCACGATGATGATCGTCCACAGCCCCGGTTTGAGGAAGACGCTCGCGACGATCACCAGCACCATCCAGGGGATGGACGAGAGGAAGTCGACGAAACGCATGAGCGCGTCGTCGAGCCGTCCGCCGACGTAGCCGGACAGCACTCCGACGACCACGCCGATGATGGTGGCGGCGACCATCGCGAGGACGCCGACGGTGAGCGAGACGCGCCCACCGTAGACCACGCGCGCCAGGTAGTCGCGTCCCAGTTCGTCCGTTCCCAGCAGATGCGCCGGCCCAGGCGGCTGCCACCGTGCGGCCAGGTCGGTCGTCGTCGGATCCAGCGGGAGCAGCGGGGTGAGCACCGCGATGAGGGCCGCCGCCGCGAGGAAGGCGACGGCCAGCCAGGTGGTGACGGAGGCGAAGCTGCGGCGCCGGGCCTGCGTGATCGCGACCTCGAGGGCGGTCATCGGGCGGCTCCGATCCGGATGCGGGGGTCGGCGAGGACGTAGAGGATGTCGGCGATGAGGTTGCCGATGATGACGAGGGTCGCCGACAGCAGCAGCACCGCGAGGATGACGGGGTAATCGAGGCTGCGGGTGGCGGTGAGGAAGTACGGCCCGACGCCCGGCCACCCGAAGATGGATTCCGTGACGATGGCGCCGGTGACCAGCAGCGGCAGGGCCAGCCCCAGCTGCGTGATGATCGGCAGCAGCACGTTGCGGCTGACGTGGCGGGCGAAGACCTCGCCGCGGGTGGCGCCGAAGGCGCGCTGCACGAGGACGTAGTCCTGATCCAGTTGCGAGATGGCCGCCGAGCGCACGTAACGGGCGATGTCAGGGAAGAATGCGACCGTGAGCACCAGGAACGGCATGACGAAGTGCAGTAGGAAGTCGACCGGGTCGCCCTGCTTGCCCACCGAATGCATGCCGATGATCGGGAACCAGCGCAAGTGATATCCGAAGACGTAGATCACCAGCAGCGCGAACCAGAACGAGGGGGTGGCGATGCCGATGCCGCACAGCGCGTCGATGGCGCGGTCGGTCCAGGTGCCGCGCCGGGCGGCCGCCACCAGACCCAGCACCATCGCCAGGAGGAGCGCGGCGATGTAGGCCGGTGCCACCAGCAGGACCGTGGCGGGGATGCGCGCGGCGAGGTCGTCGGCGATCGCGTGACGGCTCACCAGCGAGTAGCCGAGGTCCCCCTGCAGCACGTTGGACAGCCACAGCCCGTACTGCACGAGGAAGGGCTGGTCCAGGCCGTACCGCTCGCGGATCAGCGCGACCGTCTCCGCCGACATCTGCGGCGTGGTCACCGCGTCGACGACGTCGTAGGGGGCCAGGTGCAGCAGTGCGAACACGACGAACGACAGCAGGAGCAGCATCGGCACGACCTGCGCCAGTCGACGCCCGACGTAGGCCAGCATCCGTCATTCCTTCCCGCGAGCGCACCCGCGCACCCACCCAACGATGTCACGGGCGCGCCCTGCGGCGCGCCCGCGACATGGGTGGATCAGCGCTCGGTGAGCAGCCCGAAGTTCTCCAGCGTGTAGATCGGCACCGGGGTGGCGTCCTCGACGCCGCCGATGCGGCTGTTGACCGCCAGGATCTTCAGGTTGTCGGCGAGCGGGTAGATGACGGCATCCTCCGCGATCTGAGCCTGCAGGCGGGCGTAGACCTCGGCGCGCGCATCGGGATCGAGCTGTGCCGCGCCTTCGTCGAACAGCGCGTCGGCGGTGGGGCTGGCGTAGTGGAAGTAGTTCGCCGAGGCGCCGGAGCGGAAGAGCAGGCTGTACGCGTCGGGGTCCTGGCCCATGATGTAGCCGCCGAGGAACGCGTGGTAGGCGGACTCGGCGCCCTTCTCGATCTCGGTGTACACCGCGGCCGGCTCCACCCCTGCCAGCTCCACCGTGATGCCGGCATCCTGCAGCTGCTGCTGGATGAGGGTGGCCTGCGTCGTCTGCGCCGGGTCCGCCGCGGCGTAGGCGATCGTGAGGGTGAGGTCCTCTGCTCCCGCCTCGGCCAGCAGCGCCTTAGCGGCGTCCACGTCGGTGTCGTACGTCTCCACGTCGTCCGTTGCGAACGGGTTGCCCGGCGGAAGGAACGTGTAGGCGCTGTCGTAGTACTCGTCGCTCAGCCAGGTGGCGGTGTTGATCTCCTCGCGGTCCAGCGCAGAGAAGATCGCCTGCCGCACCCGCTGGTCGGTCAACTCCGGGGTCGCCAGGTTGAGTCCCAGGTAGGCGACCCGGCCCTCGGCGTACGGGTAGATGTCCAGGCCGGATGCCTCCAGCTGGTCGATCTGTTCGGGCGTCGCGAAGGAGGCGTCGGCCTCGCCGGTCTGCAGCGCCGTGTTGACGGTGTCGGCGTTGGCCACGATCCGCAACGTGACGTCCTCGATGTTCGGCGCCTCGCCGTAGAACTCCGGGTTGGCCTCGAAGGTCAAGTACTGGCCACGCTCGTACTCGGTGAGGACGTAGGGCCCTGACCCGACGGCGACGGGGTCCAGCTCCGCGCCGGAGAAGTCCGTCACGTCGCCGTAGACGTGCTCGGGGATGATGTAGGTCTCGGTGGCGATGTTGCTCAGCGCGGCGGCGCTGACCGACGGCAGCGTGAACACGACGGTGCGCTCATCCGCGGCCGCGGCGGTGATCGGGGCGTCGCCGATCCACAGCAGGTCGGCGTTGCCGTTTTCGCGGATCGCCTTCTGCGTGTAGGTGAAGACGACGTCGTCGGCGGTGAGCGGCTCGCCGTCGGACCAGGTGAGTCCCTCCTTGAGGGTCACTGTGACCGACAGGCCGTCTGCGGCGGGCTCGATCGATTCGGCGAGCTCGTTGCGCACGGAACCGTCGGCTTCGACGCGCGCAAGCGGCGAGTAGACCAGGTTCGTCACCGTCAGCCCCCAGCGGTCGCTGACGTTGATCGGGTTCAGCGAGGTGGGGTCGCCGGCGATGATGTAGCTGAACTCGCCGGTCGCCTCGGACCCGCCGGACTCGGGGGCGTCGCCGCCGGCAGGCGCGCAGGCGGCGAGAGCGAACGCTCCGGTGAGAAGGAGTGCCGCGGCGGCGGTCGATCGTCTGGTCATGTGAGCGCTGTCTTCCCTCGATGGTGGTGAACGCCGATGATGGTGGGCATCGCACAGCCTATGGGCGCGGGAAACCGGCACGGCGCGGCCGCCGCCGTTCATGTCCTACTGTTGCGCCCGATAGCCTCGTGCTGTGCTGCTGACCGACCCCGTCACCCTGGAAAACGCCCACGTCCGCCTGGAGCCGCTGGACGTCAAGCACGCGTTCGACCTCGCCGCGGCATCCGTCGGGATGGACCACGTCTGGTACACCTCGGTGCCCGCGCCGGGGGACGTGCCGGCCGAGATCGCGCGGCGGCTGGCGATGCGCGATGCCGGGACGATGAACCCCTGGGCGGTGCTGCGCGACGGCGTCGCGGTGGGGATGACGACGTTCTGCGCCATCGACCAGCCGAACCGGCACGTCGAGATCGGCTACACCTGGCTGGGCCTGTCGGCCCAGCGCACCGAGGTGAACACCGCGGCGAAGCTGCTGCTGCTGGGTCACGCGTTCGAGGAGTGCGACGCGATCGCGGTGGAGCTGCGCACCCACTGGCACAACCAGCAGTCGCGCACGGCGATCGCACGGCTGGGCGCGAAACAGGACGGCGTGCTGCGCAACCACCGGCTGGGACCGGACGGCACCCTGCGCGACACCGTCGTGTTCTCGATCCTCCCGCACGAGTGGCCGGCGGTCCGGCTCGGGCTGCAAGAGCGGTTGCGGCGCGGCTGAGCCGGGGGGTCGCGTTCGTCGCGCGCGTCGCGGGATTCGGGGACCGATACGCGCCCCAAACCCTCCGAATCCCGGGTTCGGGGACCGATACGCGCCCCAAACCCCCCGAATGCCGGGTTCGGGGACCGATACGCGCCCCAAACGCGGTGGGGTGGACGCGCGGCGCGGACACCGGGCCCGTCCGACGGGGCACCCTCCACAGGTGAGGCGGGGCGGCGTGTCATCCCCAGATGCGCCTATTCGCGCCCCACTGCCGGCGCCGGTACCCCGATGCTCGGAGCATGGCCGAGCCGGTCCGACTCCTGACCCTCGAACAGCTGCGCGCTCAAGGCAGGGCGGGGCGTCAGATCGCGGCGGCCGCGGCGGGTGGTGAACTCGTGCGCCTGCGACGCGGGATCTACGTCAACGCCAACGACTGGCGCGACGCTCGTGCCGAGGGGCGCATCGTGGCCCGAGCCCACGCGCTGGCAGCGGTGTCCGCGACGCGACCCGTGTTCGCCTACGAGACGGCGTTGGCGCTGCAGCGCCAGCCGCTGTATCGGGCGCGCGACGATCGCGTGCACGTCATCGCGGACGCCGGTCGGCCCGGCCCCGCGCACGGAGTCGTGCGTCACCGCGGCGAGGTGACCGGCGATGTGATCGAGATCGACGGCTTGCTGTGCACCAGCCTGGCGCGCTCGGTGGCTGACATGGCCCGCACCGGCACCTTCGAGCAGGCGGTCACGTCGGCCGATGCGGCCCTGCACACGCTGTTCGCCCCTCGCGATGGCATGTACGACCTCGTGGGCGCGCAGGAATTCCGTGAAACCGTGCGCCGGATCGTGCGCGTGAGCGCTCACGGCATCAGCCGCGCGGACCGCGTGCTGGACTTCGCCGACGGGCGGGCGCATCTGCCCGGCGAGACGATCAGCCGCATTCGGCTCGTCCAAGTCGGGTTCCGCCGGATCCGGCTGCAGGTGGCTGTCCCCGCGCCATCGGGGGGTTACTTCTTCCTCGACTTCGGGCTCGAT
The DNA here is from genome assembly GCF_024623575.2 of Microbacterium sp. zg-YB36. Lineage (NCBI taxonomy): Bacteria > Bacillati > Actinomycetota > Actinomycetes > Micrococcales > Microbacteriaceae > Microbacterium > Microbacterium sp. zg-YB36. Next base: position 35,538 of record NZ_JANJFD020000009.1, on the reverse strand, counting down.
GACGCCGATGCCTTCGGAGAATTCGACGGCTCGATCAAGTACTTCGACGGCCGGATGCTGGACGGCCGCTCCCGCGCGGACGTCTTCGATGCCGAGAAGCAACGGGAGGACTGGATCCGCGGCACGACGCAACGCCGCCACGGGCGATGGGGCTGGCCGCACCTGCACACAGCACCCGCGCTCGGCGAGCGGCTCGCGGCGTTCGGCATCCATCCCCCGCGGTGATCCCCTTCCGATACGCGCCCCAAACCCACTGGAACCGGGGTTCGGGGACCGATACGCGCCCCAAACCCACCGAATGCGGGGTTCGGGGACCGATACGCGCCCCAAACCCGGGAGAAGAGACGGGGTGGGGGTCAGCCGTCGATGACGGCGACCAGCTCGTCCAGGAACGCGGCGAAGTCGGTGCCGCGGCGGACGATCCGCTGCACGCTCTCCCGCTCGCTGAACACCTCGACGAACTGCTCGAACACGGTCTGGAACGCGGCGCGGTCGCTCTCCGAGAACGCCGTGAACGCGACGACCTGTACGCGCCCCTCCCCCCACGCGATGGAGGGTTCGGCGATGCCGATCGCGATGGCAGTGCGCGTCGCGGTCATCCCGATGGCGTGTGGCACCGCCAGCGCGTCGGTGAACGCCGTCGACGACAACCGCTCCCGCTCGATCGTGCGCTGCACGTAGTCCTCGTCGATGACCCCTTCGGCCACCAGCAGCCCGCCGAGCCTGCGGATGACGGCTTCCTCGTCACCGCCGTCCAGGCCGCGGATGAACGCCGCCGGTGAGAAGTAGCGCTCCAGCTCCGCGCGCAGCCGCGCCAGCCTGCGACCGCGACGCACCCGCCCCGCCGCGGCCTGCACGCGCTCCACGTCGCCGTCGGTGAGGAACGGCTGGATGCGCACGAAGCGGTCGTTCGGCGTGGGCGGGTCGATCGTGGTGAGCACGAGGTCGGTCTGGATGCCGGCCCAATCGGGGTCCGCCCGCGTCTCGACACCCACGACCTCCACGGCCTGCCCGAGTGAGCGGTCGATGCTCGAGCGCAGCAGTTCATGCAGCTCGTAGTAGCCGGGGCACACGATCGTCGCCGTCAGCAGCTGATCGGCGCGGCGGCTGCGCTCCAGGCGCCCGCCGACGTGCATCGCGATGTAGGCGATCTCGTCGTCCATGAGCGGGATGCCGAGCCGGTCGGCCAGACCGCTGGCGATGAACACGGCGACTTCGAAGATCATCGGGTAGGTCGACTTGAGCGAGCGGGTCAGGGGATTGCGCGACCAGGCCTGTTCACGGGCACGGTGCATCAGGTTCTGCACGTGCAGCGCCAGGCGCAGCACGAAGTCCTCGTGGGCGATGTCGACGAGGAATTCGGATGCCGCCGACTCCACCATCTCGCGCACGACCCGCTCCACCTCGGGGTCGAGTCGGTCCCGCGCCCGATCGGCGGGCCCCTCACCGGGGGCCACGATGCGGGTGAGGATGAGCGTCGCGAGGTGCGCGAGGTCGCCCGCGCCGAGGCTGACCCCCAGGTGCGCGACGCTCAGCCGGTCGATCAGCGCACTGATCTCGGCGCGCGCCGGGTCGTCGTCGGTGCCGCCGCCGTCCAGTGCGCGGTCCCGTGAGACGCGGTCGGCGGCGATGGCGATGTGCATGACGACGTCGGCGATGCCGAGCTCGTTGACGAAGTAGCCGAGCTCTCCCAGCCCCGCCACCAGCTCGGTCTTGAACGGCCCGAACGCCTGCGCCCCGACCGACTGCGTGCCCAGCGTCCGGCGCAGCGCCTCGAGGTCGAACGACCCGGCTTCCATCTCGTCGTGGGCGAGGCGGCTGAGCAGCCGCCGCTGGGCGGCTTCGGTGCCGCGCAGGCGCGCTCGCGCGGCGGAGCGCTCCAGCGTCAGCTCGGTGCCGCCGAGCAGCCCTCGTACGCGCGCGAGGTCCGCGTCGATCGTGGCGGGACTGACGTACAGGCGCTCGGCGGTCTCGAACACGTCGATGCCGTCGTCTTCGTCCAGGAGCGTCCGCACGAGGGTGTGCAGGCGGTCGCGGGGGGTGGCCGCCTCGTTTCCGGCGCGGAGCGCCGCCGTGGCGTCCGGTCCCGCCCGGTAGCCCTGCGGACCGGATTCGATCGCGGTGCCGGGCACGCGCGCGTTGACCGCGGTGACGTAGCTGCGGACGCTGCGGGGGGTCACCCCCAGCGCGTCGGCCATCGTGGCGGCCGTCAGCCAGTCGCCTTCGCGGGTGAGCAGCGTCAGGAGGCGGTCCTGCCTGGCTCTGGTCACATGATCCCCTGGTGGCGCGAATGTTGCGCCCAGTCAACCATGCGTGGCTGAAGGTCGGCTTATCGCTTCCGCCCCCGCGGAAGCAACCCTGGTTGTCCGGTCCCAGTGATGTCGGAAGAATAGAAACAGCAGGGAGGAAGTCGATGAGGATCCTCGTCGTGTGCGGAGCTGGTGCATCCAGCACGTTCGTCGCGCAACGCGTGCGCCATGCAGCACACGACCGGGGCCTTCCGTACGCCGCCTTCGCCGGCACCGAACAGTCGCTTCCCATCGACCTGGACGGTGCCGACATCGTGCTGGTCGGCCCGCACCTGACTCATGCGCTGGATCGCATCCGGTATGAGGCCCAGTTGCGGGGAACTGCGGTGGTGCTCCTTCCCGCCGACATCTTCAGCGACCGCGACGGCACGCGGACTCTCGACTTCGTCCAGACCGCTCTGAAGGAAAGGGAAGCCTCATGACCCAGCTCACCCGCACGGTCCGCGTCGGCTCGTCACACGGCCTCCACGCCCGCCCCGCGAAACTGTTCGCGCAGGCGGCCAAGAACGCCGGCATCCCCATCACGATCTCCAAGGATGCCGGAACGCCCACGAATGCGGCGAGCATCCTCGGCGTCATCGCGCTCGGCGTCGAGCGTGGCGACTACGTGACACTGACCGCCGACGGCGACGGCGCCGAAGCAGCACTCGATGCCCTTGCCGAACTGCTGGCGACCGACTTCGACTCCGAATGACCGACGAAGGAGACATGATGACTGAACTGCGCGGAGTGGGAATCGGCCTGGGCGTTGCCCAAGGACCGGTCGCGCGCATGTCCGAGCCCCTGCCCGCGCCCGCCGATACGGCCAGCGAGCAGGAGCCCGAACAGGAGCGCGAGCGCGCCCGCGCGGCAGTGACCGCCGTCGCCCGTGAGCTCGAACAGCGCGGCGCCAAGGCCGGCGGCGCGGCGCGGGATGTGCTGGAAGCGCAGGCCATGATGGCCGAGGACCCGTCGCTGCTGGACGAGGTCGACGGGCGGATCGCCCAGGGCAAGACCGCGGAGTTCGCCGTGTTCGACGCGTTCGTACGGTTCCGCGAGCAGCTGACGGCCATGGGCGGATACCTCGGCGAGCGTGCCGCCGACCTCGACGATGTCGCACAGCGCGTCATCGCGCACCTGCGCGGCGTCCCGGCCCCCGGCGTGCCCGACCCCGGCCACCCGTTCGTGCTGGTCGCCAAGGACCTCGCCCCCGCCGATACGGCACTGCTGGATCTGGACAAGGTGCTGGCGCTGGTCACCACGGAAGGCGGACCCACCTCGCACACCGCGATCCTCGCGCGCGAGAAGTCGATCGTCGCCGTCGTGGGCGCCGTCGGCGCGAAGGACCTCCTCGAGGGTGAGACCGTGATCGTCGACGCCGCTGCCGGTGTCGTGACCACCTCCCCCAGCCAGGAGGACCTGTCCCGCGCCGAGAATCGCGCGGCCGCCCGGGCATCGGCGGCAACCGCCCCGATCACCCCGGGCGCCCTCGCCGACGGCACCCGCGTGCCACTGCTGGCCAACCTCGGCAAGCCGGAGGGCGCCGCCGAGGCCGTCGAACTGGGCGCGGAGGGCGTAGGACTCTTCCGTACCGAGTTCCTGTTCCTCAGCTCCGCCTCGGCGCCCACCGTCGAGCAGCAGCGCGAGGCGTATACCAAGCTGCTGGCCGCGTTCCCGGGTCAGAAAGTGGTCGTACGAGTGCTGGACGCCGGCGCCGACAAGCCGCTGGCGTTCCTCAACGACGCCCACGAGGAGAACCCGGCACTGGGCCTGCGGGGCCTGCGCGCCCTGCGCGCGAGCGAGGACATCCTGCGTGAGCAGCTGACCGCGCTGGCGCAGGCGGATGACGCCACCGAGGCGGACCTGTGGGTCATGGCGCCGATGGTGTCCACCGTCGAGGAGACCCGGTACTTCACCGAGATCGCCCGCGACTACGGCGTCAAGACCGCCGGAGTCATGGTCGAGGTGCCCTCCTCAGCGCTGCTCGCCGACAAGGTGCTCGCCATCGCCGACTTCGCCTCGATCGGCACGAACGACCTGACGCAGTACACCCTCGCCGCCGACCGGCTGCTGGGCTCGGTCGCCGCCTTCCAGGACCCGTGGCACCCCGCCGTGCTGCGCCTCATCCGCGAGGTGGGCGCCGCCGGCATCGCCAACGGCAAACCGGTCGGCATCTGCGGCGAGGCGGCAGCAGACCCGCTGCTGGCCGTCGTGCTCGTCGGGCTCGGCGCCACCACGCTGTCGATGGCGCCGACGGCGATCGCCGATGTGCGCGCCAGTTTGCTCATGTACACCCTCGACGATGCCAAGCGCATCGCCGAAGCCGCCCTCACCGCGGATGACGCGGGGGGAGCCCGTATCGCGGCCCAGCAGGCCGCAACCCGAGAGAAGGAGACACAATCATGACATCGACGTCAGCAACCTCAAAGCAGGGGGGGAACAAAGCGCGCGTCGGGGTTCAGCGCTTCGGCACCTACCTCTCCGGCATGATCATGCCCAACATCCCGGCGCTCATCGCCTGGGGCATCTTCACGGCGTTCTTCATCGCGGCGGGGTTCACCCCCAACGCCGACCTTGAGACGATCGTCGGCCCGTTCATCCACTACCTGCTCCCCCTGCTGATCGCCTACACCGGTGGAAACATCGTCTACGGCGTGCGCGGCGGTGTCGTCGCCGCCATCGCGACGATGGGTGCGATCGCCGGTTCCGACCTGCTCATCGCCAACTTCAACGCGGGCCTGCCGGAGGGCGCCGACCAGCTCGGCCAGGTGCACATGTTCATCGGCGCGATGATCATGGCGCCGCTGGCGGCCTACACGATGAAGTGGCTCGACAGCCTGTGGGAGGGCAAGATCAAGGCGGGCTTCGAGATGCTCGTCAACATGTTCTCCGCCGGCATCTGGGGCTTCGTCATGGCCATCGTCGGGTTCTACCCGATCGCCTGGCTCGTGAACGGCCTGATGAGCACGCTCAGCAACGCGGTGGAGTGGCTGGTCGAGCTGAACCTGCTGCCGCTGACGAGCATCCTGATCGAGCCCGCCAAGGTGCTGTTCCTCAACAACGCCATCAACCACGGCGTGCTCACCCCGCTGGGCATCCAGCAGGCAGCCGATGAGGGCTCGTCGATCCTGTTCCTCCTCGAGGCCAACCCCGGCCCCGGCCTGGGCCTGCTGCTGGCGTTCGCGTTCTTCGGTCTCGGCGCCGCGCGCGCCTCGGCCCCGGGCGCTGCGCTCATCCAGTTCGTCGGTGGCATCCACGAGGTGTACTTCCCGTACGCCCTCATGAAGCCGGTCCTCATCGTCGCCCTCATCGGTGGCGGCATGACCGGTGTCACCACCAACATGCTCCTCGGCGGCGCGCTGCGTGCCCCGGCAGCACCGGGCAGCATCATCGCGGTGCTGGCGCAGACAGCGGTCGGCTCCTACTTCGCCGTGATCCTCTCGGTGATCCTCTCGGCCGCGGTCACGTTCCTCATCGCCTCGGTGATCCTGCGAGCCTCGCGCAAGCGGGACCTCGCGGCGATGGCGGCGACCGACGACGCGTTCGGCGCGGCGATCACGCAGACCGAGGCGGCCAAGGGCAAGTCGTCCGACGCGCTCAGCGGCCTGCGCGGCGGCGCGGCGACCGAAGCCGGCGGCGGCATCGAGCCGGCCGTCATGACCGAGCGCGAGATCAAGAACATCGTGTTCGCGTGCGACGCGGGCATGGGTTCCTCGGCGATGGGCGCCAGCGTCCTGCGCAACAAGATCAAGAAGGCAGGCATCGAGGATGTCACGGTCGTCAACAAGGCGATCGCGAACCTCGACTCCAGCGCCGACCTGGTCATCACGCAGAACCAGCTGACCGACCGGGCACGGCAGAAGACGCCGAACGCGGTTCACGTGTCGGTGGACAACTTCATGAACTCTCCGAAGTACGAAGAGGTCGTGGACCTGGTGCGCGCGCAGCACGACGGGGCCTGACCGACCGCTGCGGGGCCGGGCGGCGTGATGCCCCCGGCCCCGCGGCCTTTCTCGGCGCACGGCCGTTACCCCGGCCGAGGCGCAGTGCGCAAGCCCCGCCGGGGCTGCGCACGACCTGCAACAGTGAACGGCGGATGCTGCGGCATCCGTCCGATGAAAGGGGAAAGACATGGCACGTGACGTCCTCAACGTGGGACAGGTCCGCATCCACTCCGGCTCGGTGAGCCGTGAGGACGCGATGAGGGAGGCCGCTGACATCCTGCAGGCCGCCGGGGCCGTCACGAACGCGTACTTCGACGCGATGCAGCAGCGCGAGGAGACGGTCTCGACCTACATGGGCAACGAGCTGGCGATCCCGCACGGCACGAACGAGACGAAGGCGACCATCCTCGACTCGGCGCTGTCGTTCGTGCGCTATGACGGCGGCGTGGACTGGGACGGCAACCCGGTGACGTTCGTGGTGGGCATCGCCGGCAAGGGCGACGAGCACCTCGAGATCCTGTCGCAGATCGCCCTGCTGTTCTCCGACGACGACGAGGTGGCCAAGCTCAAGCAGGCCCAGACCCCCGAAGAGCTGTACGCCCTGCTGTCCGCGGTCAACGCATCATGAAGGCCGTCCACTTCGGCGCCGGCAACATCGGGCGCGGGTTCGTCGGGCTGCTGCTGCACGAAGGCGGCTACGAACTCGTCTTCTCCGACGTTGCCGCTCCCCTTGTCGATGCGATCAACGCCGCCGACGAGTACACCGTGCACGAGGTCGGCGAGGGCGGTGTCGACAAGGTCGTCACCGGCTTCCGCGCGATCAACAGCCAGACCGACCCGCAGGCCGTCATCGACGAGATCGCCACGGCCGACATCGTCACCACGGCCGTCGGGCCCACCATCCTGCGTTTCGTCGCCCCGCACATCGTCGCCGGTCTCGCCACGCGTGACCCCTCGCTGCCGCCGCTGACGATCATGGCGTGCGAGAACGCCATCAACGCCACCGACCTGCTGCGCGACGAGATCCGCGCGCAGGCCGAGGGCGCGTGGGATGCGATCGCCGGCAGCGCGATCTTCGCCAACACCGCCGTCGACCGCATCGTGCCGGCCCAGGCGCCGGGCGAGGGTGTCGACGTCACGGTGGAGCCGTTCTTCGAGTGGGCGATCGAGGCTCCCCCGTTCAGCGGCAACCTGCCCTCGATCCCGGGTGCCCACTTCGTCGAGGACCTCGCGCCGTACATCGAGCGCAAGCTCTTCACGGTCAACACCGGCCACGCCGCCACGGCGTACTTCGGTGCCCGCGCCGGGGTCGACACCATCGCCGCGGCGCTGTCGGATCCGACCATCGCCGCCGACGTCGCGACCGCGCTGGAGGAGACCTCCGCGCTGCTGGTGGCCAAGCACGCGCTGGACCCGGCGGACATGGCCGAGTACCGCGCCACGATCCTGCGCCGCTTCGCCAACCCCGCCCTGCCCGACACGGTGTGGCGGGTGGGACGCCAGCCGCTGCGCAAGCTCTCGCGTCACGAGCGCTTCGTCGGCCCCGCGGCCGAAGCAGCCGAACGCGGTCTGCCGGTCGCGGGACTGGTGGCGGCCATGGGCGCGGCGCTGGAATTCGACGACGCCGAAGACCCGCAGTCGGTCGACCTGCAGCGGCTGCTGCGCGAACAGGATGCCGCGACGTTCACGGCATCCGTCACCGGGCTCGAGTCCGACCACCCGCTGTTCCCGGCCGTCCTGGCCGTCGTGCAGACACGCCAGGGCGCGCTGGCCTGAGCACTGTGGCAGAGGCGGGCGGGGGGTCGGATCGGTCCCCCGCCCGCCTCTTTCGCGCCCCGCGCCGGACGCCGACGCGGGCCTCGGTTAACAAGCGCTAACATCGAGCCTGGACAACGACGTCTGGGGAGAACATGCACGCGCAGTATGCCGTCATCGGTGCGGGTCCATCCGGCCTGGCCGCGGCCCGTGCCCTGTCACGGGCGGGGCTGGAGTTCGTCGGCTACGAAGCCGCCGCGGGCGTCGGCGGGCTCTGGGACATCGACAATCCGCGCTCGACGATGTACGAGTCGGCGCACCTCATCTCCTCGCGCACGACGACGCAGTTCGCCGAGTTCCCGATGGCGACCGATGTCGACTACCCGGGGCACCGCACGCTGCTGCAGTATTTCCGCGCCTACGCCGAGCGGTTCGGGCTGACCGCGAGGTTCCAGTTCGACACCAGGGTCACCGGGATCGAGCGCCGGGGCGACGGGTCGTGGACGGTGACGGCGACGGGGCCGCACGGCAGAACGACCGAGACCTATGCCGGGGTGATCCTCGCCAACGGCACCCTCGCCGAGCCGAACGTCCCCCGCTTCCCCGGCACGTTCGACGGCGACCTGCTGCACACCAGCGCCTACAAGCGCGCGAACTCGCTCGCCGGCAAGCGCGTGCTGATCATCGGCGCCGGCAACTCCGGCTGCGACATCGCCGTGGATGCCGTGCACCACGCGGCATCCGTCGACATGAGCGTGCGCCGCGGGTACTACTTCGTCCCCCGCTACCTGTTCGGCCGGCCCGCCGACACCCTCAACCAGGGGCGGCCGCTGCCGGCGCGAATCAAGCAGTTCATCGACACCCGGGTGCTGCGCGCGTTCACCGGTGACCCGTCCCGGTTCGGGTTTCCGAAGGCCGACTACCGCATCTACGAATCACACCCCATCGTCAACACGCTGCTGCTGAACCACGTGGGCCAGGGGGACCTGCGGATCCGGCCCGACGTCGCGCGCTTCGATGGGAGCACGGTGCACTTCCGCGACGGCACGACGGGCGAGTACGACACCGTGCTGCTGGCCACCGGCTACACGCTGGACTACCCGTTCGTCGACCGGGCGGAGCTGAACTGGACAGGCTGGTCGCCCCACCTGTTCCTCAACATCTTCCCGCCGCAGATCCGGGGCCTGTTTGTGATGGGGATGATCGAGGCGTCCGGCATCGGCTGGCAGGGCCGGTACGAGCAGGCCGAGCTCATCGCGGCGTATCTGTCGGCACCCGCCGAGCGACAGCTGGAGTTTCGCCGCCGGGTGGCCGCGGACCCCTGGCCCGACCTCACCGGCGGCTACCGGTACCTGGGGTTGGAGCGGATGTCGTACTACGTCAACAAGGACGCCTACCGCCGCGCCGTGCGCGAGGCGGTCGAATCACTGCAGGCCACCCAGCCCGGCGCGCGTCGCGGCGGCGGGCGCTCGTCGCGGAAGGCAGGGTCGGCATGAATCCCGACGAAGTGGTGCTCAACTTCACCCCAGGCACGCTCATGATCCTCAACGTCGTGCTGGCGCTCATCATGCTCGGCATCGCGCTGGACACCTCGCTCGACGACTTCCGCGTGGTGGCCCGCAAGCCGAAGCCCTTCGCCATCGCGATCCTCGCGCAGCTGCTCGTGCTGCCCGCCGTCACGCTCGGGCTCACGCTGCTGCTGCCGGTGAGCGCCTCGATGGCGCTCGGCATGATCCTGGTGGCGTGCTGCCCGCCCGGCAACATCTCGCAGGTGCTCACGCACCGCTCCGGCGGCAACGTCGCCCTGTCGGTGTCGATGACCGCCGTCGGCAACCTGCTCTACATCGTGGCGCTGCCCTTCAGCATCGCGTTCTGGGGGTCGCTGCGGACCGACACCCGCGACCTGCTGTCGGCGGTGTCGCTCAACGGCTGGCAAATGCTGCTGGAGATCCTCCTGATCATCGGGGTGCCCTTCGTCGTGGGCCTCGCGGTGCGCGAGAAGCTTCCCCGTGTCGCCGCGCGGGTGCAGCCCTTCGTGAAGTGGTTCTCGCTGCTGGCGCTGGTGGGATTCATCGTCGCGGCGCTCGCGGGCAACTGGGCGTATTTCGTGGCGTTCCTCGGGGTCATCGTCGTGGTCGTGACGATCCACGACGCCGTCGCCCTCGGGATCGGCTACGGCACCGCGGTCGTGGGGGGCCTGGGCACCCGGGAGCGCAAGGCGATGACGTTCGAGGTCGGCATCCGCAACGCCGGTCTCGGGCTGGGACTGGTGTTCACCTTCTTCGGGGGCCTGGGCGGCATGGCGATCGTCGCGGGCTGGTGGGGCATCTGGGACATCATCGCGGGGCTGCTGGTCGCCGCCCTCTGGGCACGGCACACCCGGCGGCGCACCGGGTCGGCCACGGGAGACGCGTCGCGGCATGCGGTTGCGGCGGACGGTGCCGGGGGCACGGCATGAGCGGGGCGGATGCCGGCGGCGCGCGGGTGCTGGTCACGGGCGGCGGCGGATTCCTCGGCACGCACGTCGCGCGGGCGCTGGTGGCCAAGCCGGATGTCGCGCTGGTTGTCGCCGGCGACGTCCGCTCACCGGCGGAGCCCGTTCCCGGCGTCGTGTACGAGTCGCTCGATGTCACCCTGCCCGATGGCGTGGCCCCGATCCTCGAACGTCACGGCATCGACGTCGTGGTGCATCTCGCGGCGATCGTGAGTCCCGGCCGCGACCACGCGATGGAATACCGCGTCGACGTCGACGGCTCGCGCCACGTCCTGGAGGCGTGCGTCGCGACCGGGGTGCGCCGCTTCGTGGTCTCGTCTTCGGGCGCGGCGTACGGGTACCACGCAGACAGCCCCGAGTGGCTGCGCGAGAGCGACCCTGTGCGCGGCAGCGACGAATTCGCCTACTCGCTGCACAAGCGCCTCGTCGAGGAGATGCTCGCGTCATACCGAGCGGAGCATCCCGAATTGCAGCAGGTCGTGTTCCGCATCGGCACGATTCTCGGACCGACCGTCTCGAATCAGATCACCGCCCTGTGGGACGGGCGCCGCGTCCTCGCGGTGCGCGGTTCGGAATCGCCGTTCGTCTTCGTCTGGGTCGACGACATCGCCGCGGCCATGGCCCGGGCCGCGACCGACGGGCCCGCCGGCATCTACAACGTCGCGGGCGACGGGCGGCTCACGGTGCACGAGATCGCCGCGCGCCTCGGCAAGCCCGTGCTGACGATCCCCGCGTGGGCGCTGGCGCTGGCCCTGCGCGTCGGCCGCGCCCTGCGGCTGACCGTGCACGGGCCCGAGCAGGTCGGGTTCCTGCAGTATCGGCCCGTGCTCGCCAACGACGCGCTGAAGAAGGACTTCGGGTTCGTTCCGTCGAAAACCAGTGCCGAAGCCTTCGACGCGTATCTCGCGACGCACCCGGGCGTGGCGCGCCGCTGACTCGTCGCGGCATCGCCTCGCGGCTCGTCAGCCAGTGGGCGCCGACACCGGTCCGGTGGCCGCGACGACGACCCATGCATTCGGGTCCTTCTGCGAGGCTACCCAGGTCTCGACATCGCGGAGGACCGCGTTCCGGTCGGTCCCCGACACCGTCGTCAGGCCGAAACCGGCGACCGCGTGCCAGGTGAAGACCCCCGCTGTCGCCGTGGCCCGCAGTCTGACTGTGATCAGCTGCTTGCCGATGTGGCCCAGCCGGTACCGAAGGTCGTTCGACGGCGTGATCCCATTGCCGTCGACCATCTCTGGACGGCCGTCATCGGGACCCATCGCGTCGAGCCGCACCTGCAGGTCGGATCGGACAGCATCCGGCACCGGCAGCGCCGGGTCCACGACGACGACGCGGTTGTCCAAGGTCTGGTAATCACGGTAGACCGACCAGTCGACGCCCGGGGTATACCGGCTGTCCACGACATCGCCGTGAGCGTATGTCCTGGCGGGCGGCACGACGGGCTGCGGCGCAACGCTGTCGGTGAGGGGCGCTCCACTGTCGGATACCGCCCCGGGCTCGGTGGTCGGGGTGGGGGAAACGGTCGCCTGAGGGTTCGCGGGCGCACTCTCCAGGTCCGAGTGTGGACTTCCCGTGCCACTGGATGCGTTGCCTACGGGGGAGGTCGTCCCGGCGCACCCCGCCAGGGAGAGCAGAGAGACCAGGAGCACGCTGAGGGGGAGGACCCCCGCGCGATATGTACGGTGCCGCATGCTCCTATGATGGCCATTCCAGGAGCGTTATGGTGCATGTTGCCATCACGATCCGGCAACGCGGCAGGGTCAGCGGGCGAAGCCCTCCGCGATCAGCTCGATGAGCTCCTCGCGCTCCTCAACCGAGAGGAAGGCCGCCGCCGCCGCGTTCAGCTGGAACGCTTCGAGGTCGCCGAGGTCGTACTCGAACGTCTCCGCCAGCAGCGCGAGCTCGCGGGTGAGCGACGTGCGGCTCTGCGTGCGGTTGTCCACGTTGACCGTGACGGCGAACCCGAGCTGGTAGAGCAGGTCGAACGGGTGGTCGACCAGCTCCTTGCCCCACGCCTGAATGGCGCCGGTCTGCAGGTTCGACGACGGCGACAGCTCCAGCGGGATCTCGCGGTCGCGCACCCAGCGGGCGAGGTCGCCCATCTGCACGTAGACCTCTTCGCCCTCGCGCGAGACGACCTCGAGGTCCTCGGCGATGCGCACGCCGTGACCGAGGCGCAGCGCGCGGCCGTCGATGAGGGCGGAGCGGATCGAGTCGAGCCCGGCCGCCTCGCCGGCGTGCACGGTGACGGGGAAGAACTGCGACGCGAGGTAGTCGAACGCCACGCGGTGGTGGGATGCCGGGAAGCCGTCCTCGGGCCCGGCGATGTCGAATCCGACGGCGCCGCGGCTGCGGAATGCGACCGCCAGCTCCGCGATCTGCAGCGAACGGTCGGTGTGGCGCATCGCGGTGATCAGCTGGCCGACGCGGATATCGCGACCGGCGGCCTCGACGGCGTCCTCCCCCTCTTCGATGCCCTCCTGTACGGCTTCGACCGCTTCTTCCAGCGACAGCCCGCCCTGCAGGTGCTGCTCGGGCGCCCAGCGCACCTCGCCGTAGACGACGCCGTCGGCGGCGATGTCCTCGACGAACTCCCGCGCCACCCGGGTCAGGCCCTCGCGGGTCTGCATGACCGCGGTGGTCAGGTCGAAGGTCTTCAGGTACTCCACGAGCGACCCGGAGTCGCTGCGGTCCTCGAACCAGTCGGCGAGGGCTTCGGGGTCGGTCTCGGGGACGTCGACACCGGCCGCGTCGGCCAGTTCGATGATGGTCGCCGGGCGCAACGCGCCGTCGAGGTGGTCGTGCAGCGAGACCTTGGGCAGCTCGCGAACGGACACTCCCTGCACTCGGGCGTCGTCGTACTGATCGATGGCCATGGGGGTTCCTTCGTTTGGTGCGGTCGGTCAGGCGGTGATGCGCTCGAGCACGAGCGGCGTAGTGGCCGGAGCCGTGTCGCCGATCTCCCACGAATCGTGGAGGGCATCGAGGGCGCGGCCGAACCGCTTGTCATCATCTGCGAGCAAGGTGAACAGCGGCTGACCTTCGGTGACGGCATCGCCGGGTTTGACGTGCAGATCGATGCCGGCGGCGTGCAGCACGGGGTCCTGCGCGCGGGCGCGGCCGGCTCCAAGGCGCCACGCGGCGATGCCGAAGGGCAGCGCGTCCAGGCGGGTGAGGACTCCGGCAGTGGGAGCCGTGACGGTGTGCGTTTCGCGGGGAACCGGCAATGCGGCATCCGGGTCGCCGTCCTGCGCGATGATCATGGCGCGCCAGGTGTCCATGGCACGGCCGTCGCGCAGCGCCGCTTCGACGTCGGCATCGGGGTGACCGGCCAGTGCGAGCATCTCGCGCGCGAGGGCGATGGTGAGTTCGACCACGTCGGCGGGTCCGCCGCCGGCGAGCACCTCGACCGATTCGCGCACCTCGTTGGCGTTGCCGATCGCCAGGCCAAGTGGGGTGTTCATGTCGGTCAGCAGCGCCGTGGTGGCCACCCCCGAGTCGGTGCCGAGCGCGACCATCGTGCGCGCCAGCTCCCGGGCCTTGTCGACGTCGCGCATGAACGCGCCGGCGCCGAACTTCACGTCGAGCACGAGCGCATCGGTGCCCTCCGCGATCTTCTTGGACATGATGCTCGAGGCGATGAGCGGGATCGCCTCGACGGTGCCGGTGACATCGCGCAGGGCATAGAGCTTCTTGTCGGCCGGGGCAAGTCCCGACCCGGCCGCGCAGATGACGGCGCCGATGTCGCGCAGCTGCGCGAACAGCTCCTCGTTGGTCAGCGCGGCGCGCCAGCCGGGGATCGACTCGAGCTTGTCCAGCGTCCCGCCGGTGTGCCCGAGGCCGCGACCGGACAGCTGGGGCACGGCAACGCCGAAGGATGCCACCAGCGGCGCGAGCGGCAGCGTGATCTTGTCGCCGACACCCCCGGTGGAGTGCTTGTCGACGGTGGGCTTGCCCAGCTTCGCGAAGCTCATCCGCTCGCCCGAGGCGATCATCGCGTCGGTGAGGACGCGGATCTCACGGCGTTCCATGCCGTTGAGCAGCACCGCCATGGCGAACGAGGCCATCTGCGCGTCGGCGACGTAGCCGCGCGTATACGCGTCGACCATCCACCGGAGGGCCTCGTCGGGGACGACGCCGCCGTCGCGTTTGGCGCGGATGACGTCTACGGCGTCGAAGGGCTCCATGTTGTCGGTGCTCATCGGGCGGCCTCCTCGAGGTCGCGGGGACCGAACGCGTCGGGCAGCACCTCATCGATCGTGCGGATGCCGGAGACGGTCTCCAGCAGCATGCCCGGCAGGGCGAATTCGTTGAGCAGTTGGCGGCAGCGGCCGCACGGCATGATCGTCTGGCCGTCGTTGTTGACGCACACGAAGGCGACCAGCTGCCCGCCTCCGGACATCTGCAGGTCGCCGACCAGCGCACACTCCGCGCACAGTCCAACCCCGTACGAGGCGTTCTCCACGTTGCAGCCGGCCACGATGCGCCCGTCGGTCACGAGCGCGGCGGCACCCACCCGGTAACGGGAGTAGGGGGCATACGCCCGCTGCATGGCCTCCGTCGCGACGGCGCGGAGCTGATCCCAATCGATGTCTGTCATTGTCAACCCTTGATATACGGCTTGCCGGCTGCCGCGGGGCCGCGTATCTGGCCCACGAATCCGGCGACGGCGATGATGGTGACCAGGTACGGCAGCATCAGCATGAATTCACTGGGGATCGGCGTCTGCAGCACCGTCAGCAGGTTCTGCAGGTTCGTGGCGAATCCGAACAGCAGCGCCGCCAGAGCCGCGCGCAGCGGATCCCACCGACCCAAGATCACGGCGGCCAGGGCGATGAAGCCGAGTCCGGCGGTCATCTCCTTGGTGAACTGCGGCACCGAGACCAGTGTGAAGTACGCCCCGCCGATACCCGCGATCGCGCCGGCCAGCGACACGTTCCAGAACCGGGACATGTTCACCTTGATGCCGACGGTGTCCGCAGCCTGCGGGTGCTCGCCGACCGCGCGCAGGCGCAGCCCCCACCGGGTGCGGTACAGCGCCCACGCGACGACGGCGACGGTGATGTACATCAGGTACACCAGGAACGTCTGGTTGAACAGCACCGGGCCGATGAGGGGGATGTCGCTGAGCAGCGGGATCTCCAGCCGAGTGAAGCGGACGGGGCGGTTCAGCTGCTCCTCGTTGGGCACCAGCAGCGCCCCGTACAGGAAGCCGGTCAGTCCGGTGACAAGCACGTTCAGCACGACGCCGACGATGACCTGGTCGACGAGGTACTTGATCGCGAATGCCGCCAGCACGAACGCCACCAGCACGCCGCCGATCATCGCGCCGATCAGCCCGATGAAGGGGTTCCCGGTGATGGAGGACAACAGGGCCGCGGAGAAGGCACCCAGCAGCAGCTGACCCTCGATGGCGACGTTGACCACGCCCACGCGTTCGCCGATGACGCCACCCAACGCGCCGAATACGAGCGGCACCGACAGTGAGATCGCGCCGAACAGCAGTCCGGTGACCGGTACGAGGCCGCCCGCTGCCGCCCACACGAGGAAAGCGAACACCCCGAGCACGCTGAAGACGATCACGAGCCACAGCGGGGGGCGACGGTATGACCAGGCATCCCATGCCGCCCATGCCGTGATCAGCACGAGCAAAACCAGGAGGAGCCAACTCGT
Organism: Microbacterium sp. zg-YB36; assembly: GCF_024623575.2. NCBI lineage: Bacteria > Bacillati > Actinomycetota > Actinomycetes > Micrococcales > Microbacteriaceae > Microbacterium > Microbacterium sp. zg-YB36. Next base: position 19,381 of record NZ_JANJFD020000009.1, on the reverse strand, counting down.
GGTCGCGGTGGGAAGCTCCACGGTCGGCAGCACGATCGCCGAGGCGGCGTCGCCGAGGCGGAAGGTGCTGATGCCGTCGCGGGGCGCGAAGAAGAACAGCAGGGCCAGCAGCACCGTCACCCCGGCCAGCACGATCGGCACCTTCAGGTGCCGCTCCTTGACCGTGCCGAGCTGGATGGGAGCAGCGGGTGCCGAGGGGGCGAGCGCGCTCATGCCGTCACCGCCTTCTTGGCGGCTTTGGCTCGCGCCTTCGCCGCCCTCTCCGCATCGGTCTTGGGCAGGAAGAAGATCGTGCGCAGCAGCGGCGGCGCCGCGATGAACAGCACGATCAGCGCCTGGACGACCAGCACGATATCCACGGGGATCCCCTGCGCCTGCATCGAGAACGACCCGGCCTTGAGTGCGCCGAACAGGATGCCGGCGGCGAACGTTCCCCACGCGCGGCTGCGGCCGAGCAGCGCCACCGTGATGGCATCGAAGCCGATGCCGGCGTCGATCGTGCCGGTGAAGCCGGTGGTGACCGACCCCTGGATCTGATTCATGGCCGCCAGGCCCGCCAGGCCCCCGGCGAAGAGCATCGCGTAGACGTAGATGCGCTTCACGCTGATGCCCGCCGCACGGGCGGCGAAGGGGTTTTCCCCGACGGCGCGCATGCGCATGCCGAGGCTGGAGAACTCCACGACCCACCACACCGCTACCGTCGCGAGGATCACGACGATGAAGCCCCAGTCCAGCAGCGGGAACGAGGGGCCGAACAGTTCGGGGAACTGTGCGGTCTCGGGCGTCGCGGCCGTGACCGGCTGGTTGGTGCCCGGCTTCTGCAGCAGACCCGGGGTGCGGATCATCCACAGCAGCAGGTAGTACGCCACGTAGTTGAGCATGATCGTCAGGATCACCTCGTGCGCGCCGGTGCGTGCCTTCAGGATGCCGACGATGCCGCCCCAGATCGCTCCGCCGATGATGCCGGCCAGCAGCGTCAACGGCAGGTGCGCCCACATCGGCATGTCGAGGTTGAAGGCGAAGAACGCCGCGAAGATCGCGCCGACGAGCATCTGGCCGCGGGCACCGATGTTGAACAGGCCGACGCGGAACGCCAGCGCGACGCCGAGACCGGCGGCGATCAGCGGGGCGGCGAATCCGAGGGAGTTGGTTAGCGGGCGGATCTGCGCCGCGAAATCCGCGCCGCGCGGGTTGAACACCGCACCGCGGAACAGCGCCTCGTACCCGCCGTACACCGAGCTCCAGATGGCCGCGAACGTGTCGCCGGGGCGCGCGAAGAAGTAAACGGCTGATTCCTGCACGTCGTCGTCGGTCAGGGCGATGAGGATGCCGCCCACGACCATCGCGAGCACAATCGCGAGGATCGTGGTCACCGCGCTGCCGCGCATCAGTTCCTTGACGAGGACGTTGGCGCGCGGGGGCGGTGGAACGGCCGGCTCACCGGTGAGCGGTCCCTTGACGGGAGGGAGCTGCTCGGGCGGCAGCCCCGTCCTGGCATCGTCGGCACCGGGCGTCGTGCCGGTCATGCTGCTACCTCCGGGTCGCTGGCTCCGGCCATCATGAGGCCGAGGATGTCACGTGGGGTGTTGCCGGGGACGACCCCGACGATCGATCCGCGATACATGACCGCGATGCGATCGGCGAGGGCGGTGACCTCGTCGAGCTCGGTCGAGACGACGACCACCGGCACGCCGGCATCCCGTGTCTCGATGATCCGCTTGTGGATGAACTCGATGGAGCCGACATCGACGCCACGGGTCGGCTGGGCGGCCACGAGCAGCCGCAGCTCGCGGCTGAGTTCGCGCGCGATGACGACCTTCTGCTGGTTACCGCCGGAGAGGGTGGCCGCCACCGACTCGGGACCGCGCGTGCGGATGTCGTACTCTTCGATGCGCTCACGGGCGAACGCATCGAGGGTCTGCCGCATGATGGTGCCCATCCGCACGAACTGCCGGTCGCTGGAACGGTCCAGGATGAGGTTCTCGGCGACGGAGAACCCGCCGACCAGGCCGTCCTCGGTGCGGTCCTCGGGGACGAAACCGACGCCTTCGTCGAGGATGCCGCGGACGCTCTTGCCGACCAGTTCGGTACCGCCCAGGCGAATGGAGCCCTCCACCCGTGCGGCCAGGCCCACGATCGCCTCGACGAGTTCGGTCTGGCCGTTGCCCTGGACTCCGGCGATCGCCACGACCTCCCCGGGCCGCACGTCGAAGTTGACGCTGTCGACGACGATGGCCCCGGCGGGAGTGAGCACGCGCAGGTCACGCACCTCGAGCCCGCCCGCACCGACGCGAGGCGACTGCTTCTGCACGGTGAGTTCGACCGCGCGCCCCACCATGAGAGAGGCGAGCTCGGCGTTGGTGGCTGTGGGCGATGCTTCGCCGACCACGGCGCCCAGGCGGATGACGGTGATCCGGTCGGCCACTTCGCGCACTTCGCGCAGCTTGTGGGTGATGAAGACGATGGACGTGCCTTCATCGCGCAGCTGGCGCATGATGGCCATCAGCTCGTCGGTCTCCTGCGGCGTCAGCACCGCGGTGGGCTCGTCGAAGACGAGCACCTGCGCGTCGCGGGACAGCGCCTTGATGATCTCCACGCGCTGCTGCACCCCCACCGGCAGTTCGCCGACGATGGCATCCGGGTCGATGTCGAAGCCGAACCGGTCGGCGACGGCCCGCACGTGAGTGCGGGCTGCGGCCAGGTCCAGCACGCCGAGCCCCTTCGTCGACTCGTGACCGAGCATGACGTTTTCTGCCACCGTGAAGACCGGGATCAGCATGAAGTGCTGGTGCACCATGCCGATGCCTGCGGCCATCGCATCCCCCGGGCCACGGAAGTGCTGCACGGCACCGTCGAGAACGATCTCGCCTTCATCGGCCTGATACAGCCCGTAGAGGACGTTCATCAGCGTCGATTTGCCGGCGCCGTTCTCCCCCAGGAGAGCGTGAATCTCCCCTGCCTCGACCGTGAGGTCGATGTTGTTGTTTGCAGTGAGGCTGCCGAATCGTTTTGTGATCCCGCGGAGCTCGAGCTTCATAACTGCACCCTAATCCAGCACCCCGGCGCTGGTGGGCCGCGCGGGGGCTAGGTGTGGGCACGGGCTGGGGGCGGGCACCGGTGAACCGTGCCCCGCCCCGAGCGTGACTGCCTTCAGATCACGGGGAGTTCGGGGACTCCACCACGATGTCACCGGCGATGATCTGCTCCTGCAGTGCGGCCAGCTCGTCGGCCAGGCCCTCCGGAAGCTGCGACTCGAAGTCGTGGAACTCCGAGAGCTTGACGCCCTCGTTCTCCAGCGTGCCGACGTACGGGGCGACATCGAAGTCACCGGCAGCGGCCTCGAGCGTCGCTTCGTAGACGGCGACGTCGATCGCCTTCATGATCGACACCAGCGTGATGTCGGTGACGGTGTCGTCGGCGACCGCGAGGTCCTTGTCGACACCGAGCATGACCACCTCGGCACCGCTGTCGGCGATGGCCGCCGCGGCGCTCTGGTAGATGGGACCGCCCACGGGGAGGATGACGTCCACACCCTGGTCGAGCACGCTCTGCGCGGTCTGCTTGGCGGTGTCGTTCGCGGTGAAGCCACCGGTGAACAGCCCCTCCTGAGAGGCGGAATCCCAACCGAAGACCTCGACGGCGGCGCCCTTGTCCTCGTTGAACTTCTCAACGCCGAGCTGGAAGCCGTCCATGAACACGGCGACGGACGGGATCTGCATGCCGCCGAAGGTGCCGACCTTGTTCACACCGCTCTGGTCGGACCAGGCGGCGGCCGCGTAGCCACCGAGGAAGGCCGCGCCGGCGGTGTCGAACACGAGGGGCTTGATGTTCGGCGCGTCGGTGGCGCCGTCGAAGTCATTGTCGGCCCAGTCGTCGATGATCGCGTAGTCGATCTCAGGGTTTGCCAGAGCCGACTCCACCGTCGCCGGCGACAGGTTGAAGCCGACGGAGACGATGAACGTGCAACCCTCCGAGACGAGCGTCTCCAGGTTCGGGGCGTAGTCGTTCGGAGTCGTCGACTCCATTTCGATGCCCTCGATGTCGAGCTCTTCGAGCGCGCGGTCCATGCCCTCCTTGGCCGCCTGGTTGAACGAGCGGTCGTTCCAGCCGCCTTCGTCCGAGATCAGGCAGGGCAGGAAGTCGTCAGCGGGTTCGGGGGCCGCGCTGCCGGCTGTGTCTTCCTCGGGTGCCGAACCGCAGCCGGCGAGTGCCACGAGCAGCGCCGCTGCCCCGGTGACGCCGAGGACCTTCTTGGTGGTCGAGATGGGCAATGCAGCCTCCACGTTGATGACCTCGCGAATTTCGCGATATAAGACCGACGTTACCGATGATGACGACGGCTGTGCACGCTCCCAGGGTCCCCACGCGGGAATGGTTACAAAGACGCAATCAACCCGTCACGCAGCAGGTCACAACACGTCGCCGCGCCCGTTGAGCTTCAGCGCGTCCACGACGCCCTTCACCCGCTGGGCGTGCTCGCTCGTGGTCACCAGGAGCGCATCCTCGGTGTCGACGACGACGATGTCCTTCACGCCGATGAGGCTGATGACCCGCTTGGTCTGACTCACCACGATGCCGCTGGCGGCATCCGACAGCACTCGTGCATTCTCGCCGAGGATCGCCAGATCGTTCTTGCGGCCGTGCGAGTTGAGCTTGGCCAGGCTCGCGAAATCGCCCACGTCGTCCCAGTCGAAGTGGCCCGGGATCACGGCCAGACGGCCCTTCTCGGCCGCAGGCTCGGCCACCACGTAGTCGATGGCGATCTTCGGCAGACCCGGCCACACGCGGTCAACGACCGGCCCGCGGCGATCGCGGTCGTCCCACGCCTCGGCCAGTTCGATGAGCCCGGCGTGCAGCTCGGGGGCGTTCTCGGCGATCTCGGCCAGCAGCACGTCGGCGCGCGAGATGAACATGCCCGCGTTCCACAGATACGACCGGTCGGCGAAGTACTCCTTCGCGGTTTCGAGATCGGGCTTCTCCACGAACCGCTCGACCAGGGCCGCCTCCGGGGCGCCGTCGACGATCAGCTCGCCGTCCTTCTTCATGTAGCCGAAGCCCACCGACGGCTCCGACGGCTGGATGCCGATCGTGCAGATGTACCCGGCTCGCGCCACGGCGACGGCCTGCTGCACCGCGAACTCGAACGTGCGGGTGCCGCGGATGACGTGGTCGGCCGCGAACGACCCGATGATCACGTCCGGTTCGCGGCGCACCAGGATCGCGGCGGCCAGACCGATCGCGGCGGCGGATTCACGCGGCTCCGACTCGAGGATGACGTTGCGGTCGGGGATGGCCGGCAGCTGCTCCTCCACCGCAGACCGGTGCGCGCGGCCGGTGACCACGGCGATCCGATCCGCGCCGGCGAGCGTCTCCAGTCGGTCCCAGGTGTCGCGCAGCAGGGTCTGACCGGATCCGGTCAGGTCGTGCAGGAACTTCGGCGCATCGGCCCGCGACAGCGGCCACAGACGGCTGCCAATGCCCCCCGCGGGGATGACGGCGTAGAAATCCGGGAGGGTATCGTCCATGCCCCCAGGCTATCCACTCGCGACAGCCCTCCCCCGACGCCCCCGCCGACGGGTCGACGGGTGCTCGTGTCGCCCACCTCCGATTCGCCGGAATAGGATGGAGGCTGCGCCCCTGTGACGCACTGCGGATGCCGCCCCTCGTGTGTGCGGTCCGCCTGACGATTCGACCATGGAGGACGATAGTGGCAGCCGCTGCACGCGTCACGCCCTCGGCGACCGAAACCACTTCCAAGACCCCGCGCGGCACGCTGTACCGCGGCAACGAGGGTATGTGGTCGTGGGTTCTGCATCGCATCACCGGCGTTGCGATCTTTTTCTTCCTGCTGGTGCACGTGCTCGACACGGCACTCATCCGCGTGGCCCCCGAGGCCTACGACGCGGTGATGAGCACCTACAAGAACCCGATCATGGGGCTCGGTGAGGTGGTGCTGGTCGCCGCGATCGCCTACCACGCCTACAACGGGCTGCGCATCATCCTCGTGGACTTCTGGGCCAAGGGCGCCCGCTACCAGCGACAGCTGTGGTGGGGGGTCATTGGCCTGTGGGCCGTGACGATGCTCGGCTTCACACCGCGCCACCTCATGAACGTCTTCTCCGAGATGGGAGGGGGCCACTGATGACCGCCGACACCCTCGCCGCCCCCCGCACTCCCCACACCACGCCCCGCAAGCGCGGCGCGAACCTGGAGAAGTGGGGCTGGATCTACATGCGCGCCTCCGGCGTGCTGCTGGTCGTCCTGATCTTCGGTCACCTCTTCGTCAACCTCATGCTGGGCGACGGCATCCACGGCATCGACTTCGCGTTCGTCGCCGGCAAGTTCGCCTCGCCGTTCTGGCAGTGGTGGGACGTGCTGATGCTGTGGCTGGCCTTCATCCACGGCGCCAACGGCATGCGCACGATCGTCAACGACTACGTCGCCGGCGCCACCGCGCGCCGCGTGCTGGTGTGGGCGCTGTGGCTGTCGGCCGGGTTGATGATCGTCCTCGGCACACTGGTCGTGTTCACCTTCGATCCCTGCCTCGGGATCGAGAACAGCACGACCGAGTGGCTGATCGAAAAGTGCGCGGCGTAGTGACGTCGCGCGACGGCGCAGAGAACGAAGGCATCTGACACGTGAGTACCGACACCACAGGCACCGTCGTCAAGGACGGCGTCCACTACCACCAGTTCGACATCGTGATCGTCGGCGCCGGTGGCGCCGGCATGCGGGCGGCGATCGAAGCCGGACCCGGCGCGCGGACCGCCGTGATCACGAAGCTGTACCCCACCCGGTCGCACACCGGTGCGGCGCAGGGCGGGATGGCGGCGGCGCTGGCCAACGTCGAAGAGGACTCGTGGGAGTGGCACACGTTCGACACCGTCAAGGGCGGCGACTACCTCGTCGATCAGGATGCCGCGGAGATCCTCGCCCGCGAAGCGATCGACGCCGTCATCGACCTCGAGAACATGGGGCTGCCGTTCAACCGCACCCCTGAGGGCAAGATCGACCAGCGGCGTTTCGGCGGCCACACCGCCGATCACGGCAAGACCCCGGTGCGTCGCGCCTGCTACGCCGCCGACCGCACCGGCCACATGATCCTGCAGACACTGTTCCAGAACTGCGTCCGACTCGGCATCAACTTCTTCAACGAGTTCTACGTGCTGGACCTCGTCACGGTCACCGCCGAGGACGGCTCCACCCAGGTCGCCGGCGTCGTGGCGTACGAGCTGGCCACCGGTGACCTGCACGTGTTCCAGTCCAAGGCGGTCATCTTCGCCACGGGTGGCTTCGGCAAGATCTTCAAGACCACCTCCAACGCCCACACCCTCACCGGTGACGGCGTCGGCGTCATCTGGCGCAAGGGGCTGCCGCTGGAGGACATGGAGTTCTTCCAGTTCCACCCCACCGGCCTGGCCGGTCTCGGCATCCTGCTCACCGAAGGCGCCCGAGGCGAAGGCGCGATCCTGCGCAACGCCTCCGGCGAGCGGTTCATGGAGCGCTACGCGCCCACGATCAAGGACCTCGCCCCGCGCGACATCGTCAGCCGCTGCATGGTGCAGGAAGTGGCCGAGGGTCGCGGCGGCGGACCCGACAAGGACTACGTCTTCCTCGACTGCACGCACCTGGGCGCCGAGGTGCTGGAGACCAAGCTCCCCGACATCACCGAGTTCGCCCGCACCTACCTGGGCGTGGACCCGGTGGTGGAGCCGGTGCCGGTCATGCCCACCGCGCACTACGCGATGGGCGGCATCCCCACCAACGTCAACGCCGAGGTCCTCAGCGACAACACCACCGTCGTGCCGGGACTGTACGCCGCCGGCGAATGCGCGTGCGTGTCGGTGCACGGCTCGAACCGCCTCGGCACCAACTCGCTGCTGGACATCAACGTGTTCGGCAAGCGCGCCGGCCGCAACGCCGTCGAGTACGTGCAGACCGCCGACTTCGTGCCGCTGCCGGAGGACCCCGCAAAGGATGTGCGGGACATGCTCGAGACGCTGCGCCACAACCCCGGCACCGAGCGCATCGCGGTGCTGCGCAAGACGCTGCAGGACGAGATGGACCGCAAGGCCCAGGTCTTCCGCACCGACGAGTCGCTCTCCGAAGTGATGGACGTCATCGCGGACCTGCGCGAGCGCTACCGCAACGTCCACGTCGACGACAAGGGCAAGCGGTTCAACACCGACCTGCTCGAGGCGGTCGAGCTCGGCTTCCTGCTGGACCTGGCCGAGGTCGTCGTCGTCACCGCCCGCAACCGCAAGGAGAGCCGCGGCGGCCACATGCGCGACGACTACCCCAAGCGCGACGATGAGAACTACATGAAGCACACGATGGCCTACCTGTCGGGTGACGCGCAGTCCTCGCACCCCGAGGACCACATCCGGCTGGACTGGAAGCCCGTCGTCATCACCCGGTACCAGCCGATGGAGAGGAAGTACTAGGCATGGCCACTGCGATCGCCCCGGCCGAGGCTCTCGCCGCCGCGCCGAGCAACGACACCGGCATCCAGTCGTTCCTCGTCACGTTCATCATCCGGCGCTTCGATCCCGAACAGGATGCCGAGCCGCGCTGGGTCGACTACGACGTGGAGCTGTACTCCACCGACCGTGTGCTCGATGCCCTCCACAAGATCAAGTGGGAGGTCGACGGGTCACTGACCTTCCGCCGCTCCTGCGCGCACGGCATCTGCGGGTCCGACGCGATGCGCATCAACGGCCGCAACCGGCTCGCGTGCAAGACCCTCATCAAGGACCTCGACATCTCGAAGCCCATCTACGTGGAGGCCATCAAGGGCCTGCCGCTGGAGAAGGACCTCGTCGTCGACATGGAGCCGTTCTTCGCCTCCTACCGCGAGGTGCAGCCGTTCCTGATCGCCGGTTCCAAGCCGGAGCCGGGCAAAGAGCGCATCCAGTCGATCGCCAAGCGGGAGATCTTCGACGACACCACCAAGTGCATCCTGTGTGCCGCGTGCACCTCGTCGTGCCCGGTGTTCTGGACCGACGGGCAGTACTTCGGCCCCGCCGCGATCGTCAACGCGCACCGGTTCATCTTCGACTCCCGCGACGACGCCGGCGACGCGCGTCTGGACATCCTCAACGACAAGGAAGGCGTGTGGCGCTGCCGCACCACCTTCAACTGCACCGAGGCGTGCCCTCGTGGCATCGAGGTCACCAAGGCCATCGCCGAGGTCAAGCAGGCGATCCTGCGCAAGTAGCACCCGAGTGACAGTGTGACGGGGGATGCCGCCAGTCGCGGCATCCCCCTCGCTACTGTTGACGCGTGAGCGTCGACCGTCCCGATCCGCCTCCGGGCGCCGCGCGCGAGCCGGACGAGAACTGGCGCGCACGCTGGGAGAGCACGCAGTCATCGCTGCGGCAACGCTTCGACGAGCCGATCGAGCACGCCACGGCGCTGACCCGGCGCACGATGGCGTGGTTCCCGGTGCGGGTGTGGCGGCACTTCCTGCGCAGCAACGGATTCCTGCTGGCGGCGAGCATCAGCTACCAGTCGCTGTTCGCGATGTTCGCGGTGGTGTACGTCGCGTTCGCGATCGCCGGGGTCTGGCTCGGCGGCAGCACCGAGGCTGTCCAGGCCGTCATCTCGGTCGTCAACTCCTACATCCCCGACCTCATCTCCGACACCGGCCCGATCTCACCGAAGGAGGTCACCGACGTCGCCCAGTCCAGCACCGGCGCGCTGGCCGTCACCGGCGCAGCGGCATTCCTGGTCGCGGTGTGGACGGCGATCGGGTTCGTGACCTTCACCCGCCGGGCCGTGCGCGATATCTTCGGGCTCCCCTTCGACGGCCGCGGGTACGTGCTGCTGAAGGCGCGTGACTTCGTCGCGGCGGTGCTGTTCGGCATCGCACTGCTGCTGGGCGCGGGGCTGGGCGCGGTGGCATCCGGCGCCGTCGACCTGCTGTTCCACCTGCTCGGCTGGGCCGACTCGTCGGAGTGGCTGTACGTGCTGGGGCGGGTGCTGTCGATCCTCGTCGCGTTCGCGATCAACTCCACCGCGCTGGCGCTGCTGTTCCGCTTCCTCGCCGGTGCGGCCGCTCCGTGGCCGACAATCTGGCCCGGCGCCCTGCTGGGCGGGGCGGCCATCGGCGTGTTGCAGATCAGCGCCGGGCTGCTGCTGGTGTACACCCCGTCCAACCCACTGCTGGCGACGTTCTCGGTGTTCATCGCGTTCCTGGTGTGGTTCCGTCTGATTGCGATCGTGATCCTGGTGGCGGCGTCGTGGATCGCCGTCGTCGCCGCCGATCGCGACATTCCGCTGGGCCCCGCCTCGGAGCACGAACGCCGCGTCGCCGAGGCCCACGCCCTCGTGGTGGGGGCGGAGCAGCGACTGCGCGCGGCCCTGGCCGAACGCGAACGGGCGCGGTGGTGGCAGGTGTGGCGCGCCTGGCGCGCCGAGCGGGAGGTGCGCGAGGCGGAGCAGGCGCTGGACGACGCGCAGGCGGGGCTTACTGCGGCGCGCGCGGGCGGGCGGCGGCTGGGCTGACGCCGGGGGTCGGTCGCGCGTTCGGCGTCGGCGGCGCTGGTTAGGCTTTTCGTCGTGCCCCGAACGCTCCGCATCGCCTCCGTCAACGTCAACGGCATCCGTGCCGCCGCCCGAAAGGGCATGCAACCCTGGCTCGAATCGGCCGGCGTCGACATCCTCACGCTGCAGGAAGTGCGTGCCGAGGCATCCGATCTCGCCGCTGCCCTGCCCGGCTGGCATGTTGTGAACGATGAGGCGCTCGCCAAGGGCCGCGCGGGCGTGGCCATCGCCGCCCGCTCCCCGCTGGAGGTGTGGCGCACCGCCCTCGGCGACGACACGCTGGATTCCCAGGGACGCTGGGTCGAGGCGGAGATCGACGTCGACGGCGAGCAGATCACCGTGGTCAGCGCGTACGTCTTCACCGGCGCGGTCGACACCGACAAGCAGGTGGCCAAGTACGCCTTCCTCGACGCGATGGAGGCTCGTATGCCGCAGCTGGCATCCGATGGATCGCTCGCTGTCATCACCGGGGACCTCAACGTCGGGCACCGCGAGCTGGACATCCGCAACTGGAAGGGCAACGTCAAGAAGGCCGGGTTCCTCCCCCGCGAGCGGGCGTACTTCGACCGGTTCACCGCAGGGGCGGGTCAGGCCGTGACGTGCGTCGACGGCTCCACCGGCACGGGGCTCGGCTGGGTCGACGTGGGGCGCACGTTCCACGGCGACGTCGACGGGCCCTACACGTGGTGGTCCAACCGCGGCAAGGCTTTCGACACCGACACCGGCTGGCGCATCGACTACCACCTCGCCTCCCCCGCCCTGGGCAAGCGGGTCGTGGACTACCGGGTGGTGCGGGCACCGTCGTGGGACACGCGCTGGAGCGACCACGCGCCGGTCATCGCGGACTACACGGTCGGAGCCTGATCCGGGCGCGGCGGGGGCCGCGGCATCCGCTCAATAGACTGGACGGGTGACCAGACCCCGTCTCTACTCCGGAATGCAGCCCTCCGCCGACTCCCTCCAGATCGGCAACTACATCGGGGCGCTCATGCAGTGGCGCGACCTGCAGGAGTCGTACGAGGCGTTCTTCTCCGTCGTGGACCTGCACGCGCTGACCCAGCCGAACGACCCCGCGGAGCTGCGCGAGAAGACCCGTCGCACCGCGGCGCAGTACATCGCCGCCGGCATCGAGCCGTCGCGATCGACGCTGTACGTGCAGTCGCACGTGCGGGCGCACACCGAGCTGGCGTGGATCCTGTCCACGATCACCGGGTTCGGCGAGGCCGGTCGCATGACGCAGTTCAAAGACAAGTCGCAGCGCTACGGCGCCGATGCGACCTCGGTCGGCCTGTTCACCTACCCGGTGCTGATGGCCGCGGACATCCTGCTGTACCAGACCAACATCGTGCCGGTCGGCGACGACCAGAAGCAGCACGTCGAGCTGACGCGCGATCTCGCGGAGCGGTTCAATTCGCGCTACGGCCAGACGTTCCAGGTGCCGATGCCGGTCATCCAGAAGGACACCGCGCGCATCTTCGATCTGCAGAACCCGACCGCCAAGATGTCGAAGTCGGCGGAGTCCGATGCCGGTGTGCTGTGGCTGCTGGATGACCCGGCGGTCACCGTGAAGAAGGTCATGCGCGCCGTCACCGACAGTGAGGGCTCGGTGCGCTTCGACCGCGAAAGCAAGCCGGGAGTGTCGAACCTGCTGGTCATCTACGCCGCCGTGACCGGTCGCCAGATCCCCTCGATCGAGGACGAGTACGCGGGACGCGGGTACGGCGACTTCAAGAAGGGTCTCGCCGAGGCCGTGGTCGCCGAGTTCGCGCCGGTGCGCGAGCGCGCCCTGGAGCTGCTGGACGACCCGGCCGAGCTGGACCGCGTTCTCGCCGCCAACGCCGCGCGTGCTGACGAGGTCGCCGACCGCACCCTCGGCGACGTGTACGACAAGATGGGCCTGCTCCGCCGCGTCTGACCCCGCGCGCCCGGCGCCTGGCGCCGCCGCGAGCGTGCACAACGTCGCCAATCGGCGCGGTAGTGAGCCTCAGCGGATGCCGTTGCCGCCGCGGCGCAGCGGATTGGCGACGTTGTGCACGCGCTGGTCATGGTGGGCAACGGCGTCGCGGATGGCCGCGAGCACCTCGTCGGTTCGGAACAGGATGTCCTCAGCGATGGGGCGCAGCGTGACATAGCCCTGTCGCGCTGCCTGCAGATCGCGTCGACGATCCCGCTTTCCCGTCTCCCAGTCGCCGTGGAATGCTTCGCTGTCGCACTCGATGATGAGCCACCCGTTGACGACGAGGTCCACCCGCCCCACCCCGCGGATCTGGACCTGCACATCCACATGCCAACCCTGTGCACGCAGCAGCAGGCGCATGAACGTCTCCGGGCCCGACTCGGAACGTCGGTCCACCAGCGCACGCAGGACGGCGAACCGATGCGGCAGAAGTCGGAAGACCTCAGCGATCCCCGCTTCGTCCACGAACCCCAAGTGCCAGGCACTGTCGAGTGTGGCGATGGCCGCCCTCGGCGATTGGCACCGGCACGCCTGAGCCAGCGCCTCGATCATCGGGGCCATGAGCGCGGCCGGGTGCGCGACGGTGGAGCGCCAGTGCCGCACGACACGATCGCTACGCGCGGGGACACGCGTGGATCCGTAGTCCATCTGCACGTGGAGGACCCGGTTCGCCAGGACGAAGATTCGCAGACTCGCCAACAGCGTGAGGCAGTCGACCCGTCCGCCGTGGCGCGCAGCGGCCAGGGCGGCGGGTGGGCAGAGCGCGCCGACGTAGACCCCGCGACGCACGCGGATCAAGTCGCCGGCGGCGACGGCGGCTTCGATCCGGCGGCGCGTGGCGCCCTGCGCGCGCAGTTCCGCGTATCGGATGGTGACAGCCACATCTGACGGTGGGGCGGGTGGGGACTCTGCGGCTGCAAGACGGTGGTTGTACATCGTCCCGATGGTGGACCGGTCCGGGCGACGATGGGCGTGCCGAACTGCCGGATCGGGGACAATCCCCGCGTGTCCCTGGCTGGGGAGGAGGCGCCGGGATGCTGGGGTCTCCCGCCCGGCGCGTGCACAACGTCGCTAAACCGGCCCTGAGACTCTCCGGAACGGCATGCTCGAGGCGGGGACGGGGTGAATTGCCGACGTTGTGCACGGCGGGGGTGGGGCGGGGGTAGGGACGGGGCGCGGTTAGGCTCGAGGGATGCAAACTGTGACCCTCCGCACGGCTCGGCTCGAGCTGTCGATCCCGACGGAGGCGGATGCCGACGCGATCACGGCCGCCGCGCAGGACCCTGAGGTCCCGCGGTGGACGACGCTGCCCTTCCCGTACGAGCGCGCGCACGCCGACGACTTCATCGCCAAGGCCGCGCAGTGGTGGGCTGCCGAGACCGAGCTGACCTGGGCCATCCGACTCGACGGCGCGTGGATCGGGATGATCGGCCTGCAGCACCTGCACGTCGGCGGCGACGCCGAGATCGGGTTCTGGCTGGCCGCGCACGCACGCGCGAACGGCTACCTGACTGAGGCAGCCCGCGCCGTGATCGACTTCGCGTTCGCCGCGGAACCGCTGGATCTCAAGCGCATCGAGTGGCAGGCGATTGTCGGCAACATCCCCTCGGCCCGCACGGCGCGCACCCTCGGCTTCCGCTACGAGGGCACGATGCGCCAGAAGCTGGTGAACCCGCGCGGGCGGGACGACGGCTGGGTCGCCGGTCTGCTGCCCACCGACGACCGCTCCCCCGCGGATTGGCCGATCCTCTCGGTCTGACCTGACCCCGAGGTCGCCGGTTCGTGCCAGGATGCCGGTATGCCGGAGATGCCCGAGGTACAGGGACTCGTCGACTTCCTCGATGCGCGCGCCGCGGCGCTGCACATCACCCGTGCGACGGTCGCGAACATCGCTGCCCTGAAGACGTACGACCCGCCGGTGGAGGCGCTCAAGGGCGCTCAGATCCTCGACGCCCGCCGCCACGGCAAGTTCGTCGACCTCACCGCCCGCACCGAGGCCGGCGACCCGCTGCACCTGGTGTTCCACCTGGCCAAGGCCGGCTGGTTGCGCTGGTACGACGCGCTGCCGGCGACCGTCATCAAGCCCGGCCGCACCCCGATCGCGCTGCGCGTCGCCTTCGATGACGGCTCCGGTTTCGACCTCACCGAGGCCGGCACCAAGAAGTCCCTCGCGGTGTACGTCGTCCGCACCCCCGACGATGTTCCCGGCATCGCCCGGCTGGGGCCCGACCCGCTCGGCCGCGGTTTCGACCGCGACGCGTTCGCCGCCCTGCTCGCCGGCCGGCGCACCCAGATCAAGGGCGTGCTGCGCGACCAGTCGATCATCGCGGGCGTGGGCAACGCCTACTCCGACGAGATCCTGCACGCCGCTCACATCTCGCCGTACGCCCTGGCCGCAGGCCTCGACGACGCCGAGATCGACCGGCTCTACACTGCGCTGCGGGAGACGATCGCGGATGCCGTCGCGACGGCATCCGGCAAGCCCCCCGCCGATCTGAAGGACGCCAAACGCCGCGGCATGCAGGTGCACGGCCGGCGGGGCGAAGCCTGCCCGGTGTGCGGCGACGAGGTGCGGTCGGTGTTCTTCGCCGACAACTCGCTGGAGTACTGCCCCACCTGCCAGACCGGCGGCAAGATCCTCGCCGATCGCCGGCTCTCCCGACTGCTGAAGTAGCGCCGCTACACGGTGTCCATGAGGATGCGCGCGTCGTCGTCGACCCAGTCGAACGACTTCGTCACCGCTTTGCGCCAGAGCCGATAGCGGCGCTCGCGCTCGTCGGGCTCCATCCGCGGCTCGAAGCGCACGTCTTCGCGCCAGTGCTCCCGCAGCCGGTCGCGCCCCGTCCACACGCCGGTGGCGAGCCCTGCCGCGTACGCCGCACCCAGCGCGGTGGTCTCCACGACCCGCGGACGCACCACCGGGATGCCCAGGATGTCGGCCTGGAACTGCATCAGCAAGTCGTTGCGGGTCATGCCGCCGTCCACCCGCAACTCGTCCGGGGCGACCCCGGTGTCGGCGGCGACGGCCTCGACGATGTCACGGGTCTGGAACGCGGTGGATTCCAGCGCGGCCCGGGCGATGTGCCCTCGCGTGACGTAGCGGGTCATTCCGACCAGGGCGCCGCGCGCGTCGGGCCGCCAATACGGGGCGAACAGCCCCGAGAAGGCGGGCACGAAATACGCCCCGCCGTTGTCGTCGACGGATGCCGCGAGCGCCTCGATGTCCTTGGACCGCTGGATGAGGCCGAGGTTGTCGCGCAGCCACTGCACGAGCGACCCCGTCACCGCGATGGAGCCCTCCAGCGCGTACCGCGCGGGTTCCTCCCCGCACCGGTAGGCGACGGTGGTGATGAGGCCGTGCTGCGATCGGACCAGCTCGGTGCCGGTGTTCACCAGCAGGAAGTTGCCGGTGCCGTAGGTGTTCTTCGACTCCCCCGCGTCGAACGCGGCCTGCCCGAAGGTCGCCGCCTGCTGGTCGCCGAGGATGCCGGCGATGCGCACGCCACGGGCGATCCCGGGCACCGAGACCTCGCCGACCACTTCGGACGACGAGCGGATCTCGGGGAGGATGCCACGCGGGATGTCCCACACCGCCAGCAGTTCGTCGGACCAGTCGAGCGTGCGCAGGTCCATCAGCAGGGTGCGGCTGGCGTTGGTGACGTCGGTGACGTGGATGCCGCCCCGGCTGCCGCCGGTGAGGTTCCAGATGAGCCAGGTGTCCGGGGTGCCGAACATCACGTCGCCGGCTTCCGCGGCGGCGCGCACCCCGGGGACGTTGTCGAGGATCCAGGCGATCTTCGACGCCGAGAAATAGGTCGCCAGCGGCAGCCCGGTCTGCTCCGCGAAGCGCTGGCTGCCGGCGTCCGACTGCGCCGCCAGCTGGTCGATGCGCGGCTGTGTGCGGGTGTCCTGCCACACGATCGCGTTGGCGACGGGGCGGCCGGTGCGGCGATCCCACAGCATCGCGGTCTCGCGCTGATTCGTGATGCCGATCGCGGCGATGTCCCCGGCGCTCAGGCCGGCACGCGACATCGTCGAAGACAGCACCCACTCGGTGTTGGTCCAGATCTCCATCGGGTCGTGCTCGACCCACCCGGCACGCGGGAAGATCTGCGCGTGTTCGCGCTGCGCTGTCGTGACGATGCTGCCCGTCGAGTCGAACACGATGGCCCGGGTGGACGTCGTTCCCTGGTCGATCGCGATCACGTGGTCGGCCACGGCGTCTCCTCGTTCTCGGGTGCCGGCTCTGCCGCGCGCACGGCGCGCAGTCCCCGGTCGATCTCGTGCCGCACACGTGCATCGTCCCACCCGAGGACCGGGGCGATGACCTCGGCCACTTCGCGCGCCGCGTCCGGTGTGACGGCGCCGATGAACGCCAGGCTCGTGCGGCGCATCAGCACGTCGTCCAGGTGACGCACGTGCTCGGTGGCGGCCACATGGCGCAGTTCCGCCGAACTGTACTGCGGCGCCAAGGTGAGCGGTGCGTCGCCCGGGTCGCCGACGATGGCGGCGATCACCTCCGTCGCGACGGTGCCGTAGCGGGAGAGCAGCCTATCCACCCGCGCGGTCGGCAGCGCCCCGGTGTGGTCGGCGACCCACTGCACGCGGGCGCGCTGGGTCGCCGGGAACCCCTGGCCACCCCCGATCGCAACGCTCTTGGTGGAGCGCCGCCGCGGGACGCCGAGGTGGGTCAGCACGGTGTCGGCGAGGCGCTCGGCGGAGGCGCGGAATGTGGTCCACTTGCCGCCGACGAGGCTGAGCACCACTGCCGGGGTCCCGTCGATGCGAGTGGCGTCGATGCGGTAGTCGCGGGAGACGAATCCGGGCGCGACTTCGTCGTGGCGGGGCAGCGGTCGCACGCCGGAGAAGCGGTAGACGATGTGCGAGCGGTCGACGCGGACGCTCGGGAGCACCTGGGCCACGAGATCGATGAAGTAGTCCACCTCCGCCTCGGTACACACGGCAGGTTCGCGCATGTCGTGCTCGAGGTCGGTGGTGCCGATGAGCACCCGACCCTGCAACGGGTAGATCAGGACGATGCGGCCGTCCTCGTTCTCGAAGAAAAGCTCCCGGCCGCCGGTGGCCGCCAGCAACTCGGGGCTGTCGACGACGATGTGCGAGCCCTTGGTACCGCCCATCCGCGGTGCCCGGTCCCCCAGCGCGGCGTTCGTGAGATCCACCCAGGGGCCGGTGGCGTTGACGACGACGGATGCCGTGAAGACCGTCTCCGCCCCGCTCCCCTCGTCGCGCAGCACGATGCCGCCGCCGGCGGCTCCCACCGCGGCGGTGTAATTGGCCGCGCGGGCACGGTCACCGCCGGCGCTGATGCCGTCGCGCAGCACGTCGATCGCGAGTCGTTCCGGGTCGTGCACCGAGGCATCCCAGTACGTGGCGGTGTACTTCACCCGCGGGTTCAGCTCGGGCAGCTGTCGAAGTGACCGCTTGCGACCGTAGAAGGTGTGCCGGGGAACCTGCCCCCCGCCACGCGAGAACGAGTCGTAGATGACCAGGCCGATCTTGATCAGCGCGGCCCCGCGCTCCCGCGGCTTGCCCTTGCCGTGGCGCAGGAAACGCAGCGGCGCCGAGAGGAGCCCCGAGAAGGTGGAGAAGATCGGGATCGTCGTCTGCAGCGGTCGCACGTAGTGCGGTGCATCCTTCAGCAGCGCGTTGCGCTCGGTGACCGCCTCATGCACCAGGCGGAACTCCCCGTTCTCGAGGTAGCGCACCCCGCCATGGATCATGTGCGAGGAGGCCGCCGAGGCGCCGCTGACATAGTCGGCGCGCTCGACCAGGGCGACATCGACGCCCTGCATCGCGAGGTCCCGGAACGCCGCGAGGCCGTTGATGCCACCGCCCAGGATGAGGACATCCGCATGTGCTCGGGCGGCGAGCGCCGCAAATCCGGGGTTCTCGTCGGCAGTCGGCATCCGTGCGGCTCTCCCTCGCGTTCGCTGATTCCACCCTGTCATGCTCCGGCCGCAGACACGACTCAAGCGAGAAATATGCACGGGAATGATCCACCGGATGCCGCGTTTGACTAGACTCGAGAGCAATTACGTGCTCCGGGGTCGGTGAGAATCCGAACCGGCGGTGACAGTCCGCGAGCCCGCGCCTTACGGCAAGGGTTGACCCGGTGAAATTCCGGGACCGACGGTGATGCGACAGATGTCGCTAGTCCGGATGGGAGGCAGCACGAACGACGCCACGCGCGTCGTCGACGGCAGTCCACCCCCGGAGTTCTTACCGGAGGACGACGGATGACCGCGACAGACCGCGAACGCGACGCCATGCGCCGTGCGCTGGCGCTGGCCGTGCGCGGCCCCCGCGGGGTGAACCCGCAGGTGGGCGCCGTGCTGCTGTCCCCCGACGGGACGGTGCTGGCCGAAGGCTGGCACCGCGGCGCCGGCACAGACCACGCCGAGGTGGATGCGCTGCGCAAACTCGCCCCCGGCGCCGCCCGGGGCGCGACCGCCGTGGTCACGCTGGAGCCCTGCAACCACACCGGTCGCACCGGGCCGTGCGCCGCGGCCCTCATCGCCGCGGGCGTCGCCCGCGTCGTCTACGCCGTCGCCGACCCCGGCGAGGCATCCTCCGGTGGCGCCGCGCGCCTGGCCGCGGCCGGCGTCGAGGTCGAAGCCGGCGTGCTTTCCGACGAGGGCCGGGCGCTGCTGGATTCCTGGCTCACGGTACAGCGGCTGGGCAGGCCCCACGTGACGGTCAAGTGGGCGCAGTCCCTCGACGGCCGCGCCGCCGCCGCCGACGGCACGAGCCAGTGGATCACCGGACCGGCCGCACGCGAAGACGTGCACCGCCGGGGGGGGGGGGGGGGCGCCCCCCCCCCCGAGCCGCGCCCGAGCCGAGGAGAGCGGCAACCACCCC
>NZ_JANJFD020000008.1:0-145414 GCF_024623575.2 Microbacterium sp. zg-YB36 | reverse complement strand
GGGGGGCGGGGGCGGCCGGTCGGGTGCGGGCCCCCGCCACGCTGCTGGCCGACGACCCCGCCCTCACCGCCCGCCGCCCCGACGGCACGCTGTACGAGCACCAGCCGATGCCGGTCGTGCTGGGGGCGCGCTGGATCCCCGACGACGCCCGCGTGCGGCAGCATCCTCGCCCCGTGCTGCACCGCGACGGCAGTCGCCTCTTCGACGAGTGGGGCGACCCCGACGGCTCGCTGCTGGCGGAGCTGCGCGGACTCGGCGTGCACCGCGTGTTCATCGAGGGCGGCCCGACGATCGCGAGCGCATTCCTGCGGGCGGGCCTGGCCGACGAACTCCTCGTCTACGTCGCACCGACCCTCATCGGCGGACCGAGGCTGGCCCTGGGCGAACTCGGTGTGGCCGACATCACCCAGCAGCACCGGCTCGACGTGGCATCCATCGAACGACTCGGCGACGACCTCCTGATCGTCGCCACCCCGCACGCCGTGCGGAATGAACCACAGGAAGGAACCCGTTGATGTTCACCGGAATCGTGGAGGAACAGGGCGAGATCGCCGCCATCGCGGCATCGGGCGACGGCGTGCGGCTGACCGTGCGCGCGCCGCTGGCGGTGTCGGATGCCGCGCACGGCGACTCGATCTCGATCGGCGGGGTGTGCCTGACGGTCGTGGACCGCGACGGCGACGCGTTCACCGCCGACGTCATGAAGCAGACGCTGGACATGTCCACACTGGGCGGGGCCGTCGTCGGCACGCGGGTGAACGTCGAACGGGCGATGGCCGCTCACGGGCGTCTGGGCGGACACATCGTGCAGGGCCACATCGACGGCACCGGCGAGGTGCTTCAGGTGCGCCCCGGCCAGCAGTGGCGCGTGTTGCGCATCGGCCTGGCCCCCGAGCTTGCACCCCTCGTCGTGGACAAGGGGTCCATGACGGTGGACGGCGTCTCGCTCACCGTCAGCGCCGTGAGCGCGCCCGACGCCACCGAGCCGTGGTTCGAGGTGTCACTCATTCCCGAGACCCTCACCGCCACGACCCTCGGCGCCCTCGCGCCCGGCGACCGCGTCAACCTCGAAACCGACATCCTCGCGCGCCACGTGCAGCGCCTGCTCGCATTCCCCCCGACCGCCGCGGCGGTCCGAAACGAAGGAGGCTCCCGATGAGCCTTGCCACCATCCCCGAAGCCCTCGAGGCGCTGCGTGCCGGCCGACCCGTCATCGTCGCCGACGACGAGAACCGTGAGAACGAGGGCGACGTCGTCATCTCGGCACAGCTGGCCACCCCCGAATGGATCGCCTGGACGGTGCGCCACTCCAGCGGCTTCATCTGCGCGCCGATGCCCGGCGAGTGGGCCGACCGGCTGGACCTGCCCCCGATGGTGGAGGTCAACGAGGACGCTCGCGGCACGGCCTACACCGTCAGCGTGGATGCCGCCGATCGGGTGACCACGGGCATCAGCGCGAGCGACCGCTCGCGCACCCTCAACGTGCTGGCCGACCCCACCGCCACCCCGGCCAGTGTCATCCGCCCCGGGCACATCCTGCCGCTGCGCGCGGTGGACGGCGGCGTGCGCGAGCGCGGCGGTCACACCGAGGCA
This sequence comes from Microbacterium sp. zg-YB36, assembly GCF_024623575.2. NCBI lineage: Bacteria > Bacillati > Actinomycetota > Actinomycetes > Micrococcales > Microbacteriaceae > Microbacterium > Microbacterium sp. zg-YB36. Next base: position 143,821 of record NZ_JANJFD020000008.1, on the reverse strand, counting down.
TCCGTCGAACTCATGCGCCTGGCAGGACTGGCGCCGGTCGCGGCGATCTGCGAGATCGTCGCCGAGGACGGCTCGATGATGCGGCTGCCCGGCCTGATGGAGCTGGGCGAGCGCGACGGACTGCACGTCATCACGATCGAGCAGCTGGTCGCCTACCTCGACGAGCACGAGCCGCTCCCCGACGGCGGCAGCCCCACCGTCCACAAGCGGCGCGTGAGCCTGCGGGCGGAGTCACACGTTCCCACCTCCCACGGCACGTTCCGCTTCCTCGCCTACAAGGACCGGGTCACCGGCACCGACCACCTCGCGATCGTCTCCGGCGACCTCACCGCCGACGCCCCGCTGGTGCGCGTGCACTCGGAGTGCCTCACCGGTGAGGCGCTCGGCTCGCTCAAGTGCGAGTGCGGCCCCCAGCTGGATGCCGCGCTGGACGCGATCGAGCAGGAGGGCGGCGTCGTGGTCTACATGCGCGGCCACGAAGGACGCGGCATCGGCCTGATCAACAAGTTGCGCGCATACTCTCTGCAGGAGACCGGGCTGGACACCGTCGACGCGAACCTCGCGCTGGGGCTGCCGGCCGATGCCCGCGACTACGCCGCCGCTGCCGGCATCCTCGCCGACCTCGGCGTGGAGCGGATCCGACTGCTGACCAACAACACCGACAAGGTCGCCCAGCTGCAGACCCTGGGCCTGAACGTCGTCGAACAGGTGCCGCTTCTGGTGGGGGTCGGCCCCAACAACCACCAGTACCTCACCACCAAGGCCGAGCGCATGGGCCACACGATCGCCTCCGCCGACCTCGACGGCGCGCTGGCACGCACGAAGGAGGCCAGCGCATGAGCGGCACCGGCTCCCCGCAGTCCGCAGCGATCGACGCCGCCGGCATCCGTGTCGTCGTCGTCGCCGGCACCTGGCACGACGCGATCACCGACGGCCTCATCGCCGGCGCGCAGCGCACGCTCGACGCATCCGGCGCCAGCTGGTCCCTGGTGCGGGTGCCCGGCGCGTTCGAACTGGCCGTCGTGGCCAAGGCGGCGCTGGAGTCCGGCGCCGACGCGGCGGTCGCCCTCGGCGTCATCATCCGCGGCGGCACGCCCCACTTCGAGTACATCTCCGCCGCAGCCACCGACGGGCTCACCCGGGTGGCACTGGACACCGGCAAGCCGGTGGGTTTCGGGGTGCTCACCCTCGAGGACGAGCAGCAGGGGCTGGATCGCGCGGGACTGCCCGGCTCCCGGGAGGACAAGGGCGCCGAGGCGGCGGATGCCGCGCTGCGCACCGCCCTGGTGCTGCGCGACCTGCGCCGCTGACCCGTACCGCCGCACCATCAGCACCACTGAAGGTCGGACTAGACTGAGCGCATGGAAACCCTGCGCCACGTCGTGCTCCTCGTTCACCTGACCGGATTCGCGGTCCTCTTCGGCGCCTGGGCCGTGGAGGCCTTCGGCGGTCGCCGCCGCTTCACTCGGCTGATGACGATCGGCATGACGATCGCCGCGGTCGCCGGGCTCGCTCTGGCCGCCCCGTGGGGCATCGACTACGACCTGAACTACGCCAAGATCGGCACCAAGCTCGTCGTGCTGCTGATCATCGGCGCCTTGCTCGGCATCGGCACGGGCCGCCAGCGCAAGACCGGCTCCGTGCCGACGGTCATGTTCTGGTCGGTCGGTGTGCTGACGCTCCTCAACGCGGGGATCGCCGTCATCTGGCGCTGATCCCGCCGCCGACGCCGGGCGCTGACGCCGGGCGCTGCGCCCGGCGTCGGCATAGGATAGTTGCCTGCGCGGCCGCCCTGGGCGGCCGCCCCGGTGAACCAGCGCTGCGACGCCCGCCGCACCACCCCTGCTCCGGACGCCTGCCACCGGAACGTCCCACAAGGACCGCTTCCCACTCTTTGACAGGCTTCCACTTCATGTCCTCAGCACCCGCGGCAACCACCCCCGCTCCCGCCAACCCCCGCTCGCGCGTCATCGCCGCGAGCCTGGTCGGCACGACGATCGAGTTCTACGACTTCTACGTCTACGCCACCGCCGCCGTCCTGGTCTTCCCCGCCCTGTTCTTCCCGACCGGCGATGAGACCACCGCCCTGCTGTCGTCGTTCGCCGTCTTCGGCGCCGCGATGGTGGCCCGGCCCATCGGTGCCGTCATCTTCGGCCACTTCGGCGACCGCTTCGGCCGCAAGGCGACTCTCGTCGCGTCGCTGCTCACGATGGGCATCGCGACCTTCATCATCGGGCTCCTCCCCACCTACCAGAACATCGGATGGTGGGCGGCGCTGCTCCTGCTGATCCTGCGGCTCGCGCAGGGCTTCGCCCTCGGCGGCGAATGGTCCGGCGCGGCGCTCGTGGCCACCGAGAACGCCCCGAAGGGCAAGCGCGCCTGGTACGGGACGTTCCCGCAGCTGGGTGCGCCGATCGGATTCATCATCGCCAACGGCATCTTCCTGGTCATCAACTTCACCCTGCCGCACCCCGACGGCCCCTCCCAGCGCTCCGACGCGTTCCTCGAGTGGGGCTGGCGGGTGCCGTTCCTGTTCTCCGCGGTCATGGTGATCGTGGGTCTGTGGGTGCGTCTGAAGCTCGTCGAGTCCGAGACGTTCGCCAAGGCGGAGAAGACCGGCGCGATCCGCAAGTTCCCGCTGGGTGAGGTCATCCGCCGGCACTGGCGGCCGCTCATCCTCGGCACGTTCATCATGCTGGCGACGTATGTGCTGTTCTACCTGATGACGAGCTTCACCCTCTCCTACGGCACCAAGGCGACCGCCGAGGGCGCCGCCGCTGCCGCCGAGGCCGCCGGCCAGGCGTTCGACGCCGCCTCCTACGTTCCCGGTCTCGGATTCGGGTACACCGACTTCGTCATCATGCAGATCATCGGCGTGGTCTTCTTCGGCATCTTCACCCTGCTGTCGGGCCCGGTGGCGGACTCCATCGGCCGGCGCAAGCTGCTCATCTGGGTGACCGCCGCGATCGCCGTGTTCGGTCTGCTGTTCAACGTGTTCCTCACCCCGTACGCGGACCCGAAGTTCACCGGCGCCCTCACGCAGGCGTTCCTCATCCTCGGGTTCATGCTCATGGGAGCCACCTTCGGCCCCATGGGCGCCGTGCTGCCGGAGCTCTTCCCGACGAACGTCCGCTACACCGGCTCGGCGATCTCCTACAACGTGTCCTCGATCCTGGGCGCGGCACTGGCGCCCATCGTCGCGGTGGCGCTGTGGGCGGCCGCCGATGGCCAGCCGTGGCTCGTCGGCGTGTACCTCACCGCGATGAGCGTGCTGACGCTCGTCGCGCTGGTGCTGTCGAAGGAGACGAAGGACGTCGAGTACGAGACGAACATCGGTCTCGGCGTCACCGGTTCGCTGTAGTCGACAACCGGACGAGTCGGATGCCGCGGGGTTCACGCCCCGCGGCATCCGTCGTTTCCGGCGTGCTCAGTCGAGGAACAGCACGCGCAGCCGCTTGGTGGTGAGCACCAGGCCGACGGCGATCATGACGACGTAATACAGGATGTGCCACCCCATGTCGGGACTCATCACCCCGGTGGTGAAGCCGCGGATGAGCTCCACGCCGTGCCAGAGCGGAAAGGCCATGACGATCCGCTGCACCACCTCGGGGTACACCGTGATCGGGTACAGCGTGGAGGAGAAGAGGAACATCGGCAGCAGCACGAAGTTGATCCAGTCCATGTGCTGGAACGTCTTCATGTAGCTGGTGATCGCCATCCCCAGGCTCGCGAACCCGAAGGCGATCAGCAGCACCGCCGGGATCGCGAGGATCGCCGTGGGGGCGAGGTTGAGCCCCAGGATCTGCATGATGATGAGGAACCCGGTGGCGTACAGCAGCCCCCGCAGCAGGGCGTAGAGGATCTCGCCCAGGGCGACATCCAGCGGCCCGAGCGAGGTCGCCAGCATCCCCTCGTAGAGCTTGCCGTAGTTGAGCTTGAAGAACACGTTCCAGGTGGAGTCGTAGATCGCGCCGTTCATCGCCGACACCGCCAGGAGGGCCGGTGCGATGAAAGCGGCGTACGACACCGAGACCCCGGCGCTCGTCTGCACGTCGCCGATGAGCGAGCCGAGCCCGATGCCCATCGAGGCGAGGTAGAACACCGGCTCGAAGAATCCCGAGAGCACCACGATCCAGCTCGACGAGCGCGCCGCGATGAGACCGCGCTGCACGACGGCCTGCGGGTTTCCCGCCCACAGCGCCCGCACTCCCCCGCGCCGGTGGGGTGCGGTGGCGGTGTCGACGGTCGTGAGCGTCATTTCGCCAGCCGCCGTTCGAAGATGCCGCGCGCCAGCGCGTAGCCGATCGCGGCGAGCACCAGCAGGTAGGCGGTATGCCCCAGCACCGCCGGCAGCTGCTCGGGGGCGCCGTAGGTGAGGATGCGCCCTGCCTGGGTGGCGTGCCACAGCGGGGAGACCCAGCCGATCCACTCCAGCCAGTCGGGCAGGTTCGACAGCGGATAGAAGGTGCCCGAGAACAGAAACATCGGCATGAAGATGAACCGCTGCACGAGGGCGAACTGCCCCTTGTCGTCTTCGATGGATGCCGCATACGCCATGAGCGGGATGCCGAAGGCCACGCCCGCCAGCACGCCGAGGACGATCGAGAGCCACGCGGTCGCCGGGTGGGGCACGCCGCCGCCGAACGCGGCGAAGAAGATCCAGATGAATCCGTAGTACGCCGCGACCCCGACCAGCATGCGAGCCGAAGCGCCGACGATGACGCCGTTGGCGATCTGCGCCGGCGAGAGCGGGGAGGCGTTGAACCCGTAGAAATAGCGGCGCCACTTGAAGCCCGCCATCACCGGGTAGGTGAACTCCTCCGAGGCCACCGCGATGGCCGCGGTCATCAGCAGCGCGGGGGCGACGAACAGCAGGTAGGACACCTGCACTCCGGCATCGTCGACGGGCGCCTGGATGAGTGCGGCCAGGCCCACGCCCAGGCCCAGCAGGTAGATGATCGGCTGCCCCAGCGCGCCGACGACGATCGTCCAGCCGTAGGCGCGCATCGCCCGCACCATGTGCTCGGTGACGTACCAGGAGCCGCGGGTGCGGGGCTTGCGCCCCCATGCCATCGCTTCGGCGCGCAGCTCGTCCGGCGACGGGTGCGCCGGTGACGCCGCCCCGGGCTGCGGCGAGGTGGCATCGCGTGGGTGCGTCATTCGATCAGCGACCTTCCCGTCAGCCGCAGGAACACGTCTTCCAGCGACGAGCGACGCACCAGGCTCGTGATCGGCTGCAGGCCGAGGGCGCTCACCCGCTCCAGCGCCGCCTCGCCGTCGTGGGCGTAGATCAGGATGCGGTCGGGCAGCACCTCGACCCGCTCGCCGATGCCGTGGAGCCCCGCGGCGACCTGCTCGTTGCGCGCCGAGCCGAAGCGCACCTCGAGCACCTCCCGCGAGGAGTGCTCGCGGATGAGCGAGGATGGCGTCCCCTCGGCCATGATGCGGCCGTTGTCCACGACGATGAGGCGGTCGCACAGCTGCTCGGCCTCGTCCATGTAGTGGGTGGTGAGCACGAGCGTGGTGCCGCGCTCCTTCAGCCGGAACAGCCGGTCCCACAGCACATGCCGCGCCTGCGGGTCCAGGCCCGTCGTCGGTTCGTCCAGCAGCAGGGTCCGCGGGTCGTTGATCAGCCCGCGGGCGATGGTCAGGCGCCGCTTCATACCGCCGGAGAGCTGGTCGACCTTGCTCCTGGCCTTCTCCTGCAGCTGCGCGAACGCCAACAGCTCGTCGGCCTTCTGCGCGCACACCTTGCCCGGCAGCCCGAAGTACCGGCCGTAGATGTAGAGGTTCTCGCGCGCGTTCAACTCGCCGTCGAGGTTGTCCTGCTGCGGCACGACACCCAGGCGCGAGCGGATCTCCGGACCGTACCGGTCGGGGTCCAGGCCCAGGATCTGCAGGTCGCCGCTGGTGCGGGTGGAGACCGCGCCGATCATCTTCATCGTCGTCGACTTGCCCGCGCCGTTGGGACCGAGAAGGCCGAACGACTCCCCCGGTGCGACCTCGAACGACAGCCCGTCGACCGCGAGGAAGTCGGGCTTTGCCTTGACCTTGTAGGCCTTGACGAGGTTGTGGGCGGAGATGACCGGTGCAGGCACCGCCCCACAGTAGCGCCGTCGTCGGACACCGGCGCGGGGGGGTCGCGACCACCGGTGCGTCAACCCACATTGACACTCCCTGGCAGCGTCAACTATGGTTGACGCGTCACGAAGGAGGCGCGCATGGGCGCAGACGAGATCCGCCCGCTGGTGGGCACTCCCGGCGAGCGCGAACCCATCGCCGAGTTGCACCGGCTCGCCGAAGTGCGCCGGGAGCTCTCCCGCGCCGAGGAGACGCAGGTGCGCCGTGCCCGCAACCTGGGCTTCTCGTGGCAGGCGATCGCCGCCGCCCTCGGTGTGAGCCGGCAGGCAGTGCACAAGAAGTACGGTCGAAGGTAACCCCCCGCATGAACGAGGTATCACCCATGTCCTCTCCCACCTCCTCCCGCGCCCGCCGCGGCCGCAAGGCCGCGCAGGACGGCCCCCGCGCCAGCCTCAAGCAGCTGCTGCCGTTCCTGCTGGAACACAAGGGCGTGCTCGTCGTCGTCGCCATCCTGAGCGTGCTCGAGGCGCTCGCGACCCTCGGGCAGCCGCTCGTCGTGGGTCAGGTCATCGAACGCGTGCAGGCCGGCGAGATGCTCGGGATGCTGGTCTGGCTGCTGATCGGGCTGGTCGTGGCATCCTCGCTCATCGGCGGCTGGCAGCATTACCTGCTGCAGCGCACCGGTACCGCGGTGGTCTACTCCAGTCGCAAACGCCTGATCGCCCGGCTGCTGCACCTGCCGGTGAGCGAGTTCGACGCCCGCCGCACCGGTGACCTCGTCTCGCGCGTGGGCACCGACACGACCCTGCTGTACGCCGTGCTCACGCAGGGCCTGGCCGATTCGCTCGGCGGGGTGCTCATCTTCGTCGGCGCAATCGCGGCGATGGCGATCATCGACCCGGTCCTGCTGCTGCTGATCCTCGTGGTGATCGGGATCTCGGCGACGGTCGTGGGCCTGCTCAGCGGCCGCATCCGCACCGCGACGCAGGCACAGCAGGAGAAGGTCGGCGAGCTGGCCTCCGGCGTGGAGCGCGCCATCGGTTCCATCCGCACCATCCGCGCCGCCGGCGCCGCCGACCGCGAGCAGCAGGCGATCGGTGAGACCGCGCACGGTGCCTACGACGCCGGCGTCAACGTCGCGAAGGCGTCGGCGCTGGTGGTCCCCGTCGCCGGTATCGCCCTGCAGGTGTCGTTGCTGGTCGTGCTCGGGGTGGGCGGGTTCCGCGTGGCATCCGGCGCGATCTCCATCGCGGACCTCGTGACCTTCGTCATGTTCCTGTTCTTCCTGGTGGGTCCGCTGGGGTCGTTCTTCGGCGCGATCAGCTCGGTCAACCAGGCGTTGGGCGCCCTCGGGCGCATCCAGGAGGTACTGGATCTGCCGACCGAATCGGCCGACGACGCCGTGATCGCCGCGGCCGTGACCGCTCCCGCAGCGGCGGAGGATGCCGCGCGCGTCGTCCCCGCGATCGAGTTCCGCGACGTGCGGTTCCGCTACCCCGAGGCCGTCGTCGCCGCCCGCCGCACCGCCGAGACGGAGGCGATGAAGACGCTCGCCGACGCGCACGTCGACGCTGCCGCCGTCGCGGTGGCCGATGAGCCGACCCGCGACGACGACGTGCTGCGGGGCGTGTCTTTCACGGTGCCCGCCGGTGCCCGCGTCGCTCTGGTCGGACCGTCCGGCGCCGGCAAGAGCACGACGCTCGCGCTGATCGAGCGGTTCTACGACCCCACCGGCGGCGCGATCCTGCTGCAGGGGCGCGACATCCGCACGCTCCCCCGCGACGAACTGCGCGCCCAGCTCGGCTACGTGGAGCAGGATGCCCCCACGCTCGCCGGTACGATCGCCGAGAACCTGCGACTGGCCTCGCCCGCGGCATCCGACGCCGAATGCGAGCGCGTGCTGCGGGACGTGAACCTCGGCGATGTGCTCGAGCGCAGCCCGCTGGGGCTGGACGCCCCGGTCGGCGAGGCGGGCGTGATGCTCTCCGGCGGCGAGCGTCAGCGGCTCGCGATCGCCCGGGCGCTGCTGGCGGCTCCCCCGATCCTGCTGCTGGACGAGTCGACCTCGTCGCTGGACGGGATCAACGAGCAGCGCATGCGCGAGGCCTTCGACGCCGTCGCGACCGGCCGCACGCTCGTCGTGATCGCGCACCGGCTGTCGACGGTGGTCGACAGCGACCACATCGTGGTGATCGACCACGGCGAGGTCGTCGGCCAGGGTACGCACTCCGAGCTGGTCGAGACGACGCCGCTGTACCGCGACCTCGCGAAGCACCAGCTGCTGGTCTGACCCGCTGCTCGCGCGAAAGCGGGGACGACCCGCCTCAGCTGGGCTGAGCGAGCTTCAGGCGGTAGCGCAACGCCGCGAGCTCGGCGTACAGCGTCGCCGGCACCCGCCCATCGAAGGTGTCGTAGAACTCCTCGGTGAGCTGGGTCTCGCGCAGCCACGAACCGGGATCGATCGAGAACAGCTGGTCGAGGTCGGCCTGCGGCACGTCGATGCCATCGAGATCGAGGTCCTCGATGCGCGGCAGCCGGCCGATCGGGCTGTCCACGGCGGGTACCTCGCCCTGCACCCGGCGGATGATCCAGTCGATGACGCGGGCGTTGTCTCCGAAGCCGGGCCAGAGGAACCGGCCGTCGCTGCCCTTGCGGAACCAGTTGACCTGGAACACCCGCGGCGCCCGGTCGAACCGCAGGTTCTGTCCCACGCTCAGCCAGTGCCCGAAGTAGTCGGCCATGTTGTACCCGCAGAACGGCAGCATCGCGAACGGGTCGCGGCGCAGTTCGCCGACAGTCCCCTCCGCGGCCGCGGTGCGCTCGGAGGAGATGTTCGACCCCATGAACACCCCGTGCGCCCAGTCGGTGGCCTCGACCACGAGCGGGATGTTCGTGGCGCGACGGCCGCCGAACAGGATCGCGTCCAGCGGGACACCCTCGGGGGCGTCCCAGTCGGGCGCGATCTGCGGGCACTGGCTCGCCGAGACGGTGAAGCGGGAGTTGGGATGGGCGGCGGGGCGGGCGGAATCAGGCGTCCACGGGTTGCCCTCCCAGTCGGTCAGGTGCGCGGGGGCCTCGTCAGTGAGCCCCTCCCACCACACGTCGCCGTCGGGGCGCAGCGCCACGTTGGTGAAGATCGTGTTGCCCCACAGCGTCTCCACGGCGGTGACGTTGGTGGACTCCCCCGTGCCGGGCGCGACGCCGAAGAACCCGGCCTCGGGGTTGATCGCCCACAGTCGACCGTCCTCGCCGGGGCGGATCCAGGTGATGTCGTCACCGAGGGTCTCCACGCGGTAGCCGGGGATCGTGGGGCGCAGCATCGCGAGGTTGGTCTTGCCGCATGCCGACGGGAAGGCCGCGGCGATGTGGAACGCCTTGCCCTTGGGGTCGATCACACGGATGAGCAGCATGTGCTCGGCCAGCCAGCCCTCGTCGCGCCCGATCACCGAGGCGATGCGCAGCGCGAAGCACTTCTTCGCCAGGATCGCGTTGCCGCCGTAGCCGGAGCCGAACGACCACACCTCGAGGGTGTCGGGGAAGTGCACGATGTACTTCTCGTCGTTGCACGGCCAGGCCACATCCGCCTCGCCCGGCGCCAGGGGCGCGCCCACCGAGTGCACGGTCTTCACCCACGGCTTGCCGGCGTCGATCTGGTTCAGCACCGCCCGCCCGACGCGCGTCATGATGCCGATGGATGCCACGGCGTAGGCGCTGTCGGTGATCTGCACGCCGATCTGCGAGAGCGGTCCGCCCACGGCGCCCATCGAGAACGGCACGACGTACATCGTGCGCCCCCGCATGGAACCGGCGAACAGCGGCGTGATGGTGCCGCGGACCTCGTCGGGGGCGACCCAGTTGTTCGTCGGCCCGGCGTCGATTTCGCGCTCGGACGCGATGAAGGTTCGCCCCTCGGTGCGGGCGACGTCGCTCGGGTGGGAGCGGGCCAGGTACGACCCCGGTCGCCACTCCGGGTTGAGCTTGATGAGCTTGCCCTCGTCGACCATCCCGCGCAGCAGCGCGTCGTTCTCGGAGCGCGACCCGTCCACCCAGTGGATGCGGGCGGGCTGGGTGAGCGCGGCGATCTCGTCGACCCAGGTCAGCAGGGCTTCGGCACCTTCCCCGGACAGCTGCGGGCGACCACCGGATGCCACCGCGCGCGGGCCCGGCTTGGGCGACGTGGTGACGGGGCGAGTGAAGATGTCGGCGAGGGCCATGGAGTCTCCTTCAGGCGGGATATAACCAGAATGACCCCTTCCCACCCCGACTTTCCACCCCTCTGCCATGCAAGAAGGGCAATTCTTTCGCTAGCATCAAGGAATGGCCGCCTCCTCGCTGGAACTGACGACACTCGGCCACCGCATCCGGCACCACCGTCAGTCGCAGGGATTCACGCTCGATGAGCTGGGTGCGCTCGTGGGCGTCGCCGGCAGCCAGCTGAGTCTCATCGAGAACGGCAAGCGGGAGCCGAAGCTCTCGCTGCTGCAGGCGATCGCCACCGCCACCGGCACGGAGGTGGCCGAACTGCTCTCCCCCGAGCCGCCCAACCGGCGGGCGGCACTGGAGATCGAACTGGAGCGCGCGCAGGCGAGCACCGTCTTCCGTCGCCTGGGTGTGCCGCCGGTGAAGATCACCAAGGGGATGCCGGACGAGACGATCGAGTCGGTCCTGGGGCTGCACCGCGAGCTGCAGCGCCGGGAGCGCGAGGCCATCGCCACCCCCGAGGAGGCGAGGCGGGCCAACACCGAACTGCGCCTGGCGATGCGCACGCAGCACAACCACCTCCCCGAGATCGAGGCGCTCGCCGAGAAGCAGCTCAAGGCCGCGGGTCATGTCGCGGGTGCCCTCACGCACCGCACCGTCAGCATCATGGCCTCCCAACTCGGCTTCGAGCTGATCTTCGCCGGCGACCTGCCCCACTCGGTCCGCTCGGTCTCCGATCTTGAGAACGGCCGCATCTACCTGCCGCCTGCGTCGATCCCCGGCGGCCACGGCCTGCGGTCGATGGCGCTGCAGGCGATGGCCCACCGGCTGCTGGGGCACCGCCCTCCCACCGACTACGCCGACTTCCTGCAGCAGCGACTGGAGATCAACTACTACGCCGCGTGCTGCCTCATGCCAGAAGCGCCATCCGTCGCGTTCCTGCAGCAGGCCAAGCGCGACCGCAACCTCGCCGTGGAGGACTTCCGCGATGCGTTCGGGGTGACCCACGAGGCCGCCGGCATGCGCATGACCAACCTGCTCACCACCCACCTCGACATCCCGCTGCACTTCTTGCGGGTCGACGGCAACGGTGCGATCTCCCGCGTGTACGAGAACGACGGCCTGCCGCTGCCGATGGATGTCACCGGCGCGGTGGAGGGGCAGATCGTCTGCCGCCGGTTCCTGGCCAGGTCGGCGTTCGAAGAGCACAACCGCACCACCGAGCACTACCAGTACACCGACACCCCCGCCGGCACGTTCTGGTGCTCGACGCAGACCGGCACCACCTCGGATGGGGAGTTCTCCATCACCGTCGGGGTGCCCTTCGACGACGCTCGCTGGTTCCGCGGCCGTGAGAGCGCCAAGCGGGTGACGTCGACCTGCCCCGACGAGGCGTGCTGCCGGCGCCCACCGGCCGACGTGACGGCGCGCTGGGAGGGCAAGGCCTGGCCGAGCGCCCGCGTGCACATGCAGATGTTCTCCCCGCTGCCGCGCGGAGCCTTCCCCGGCGTCGACGACAACGAGGTGTACGACTTCCTCGAGCGCCACGCGCACGGCTGAGCAGCGGAGCCGGGTCAGCCGGTGATGAACCGGGAGAAGCGGGCCAGCGCCGAGTCGACATCGGATGCGAGTTCCTCGCGCTGCGCGAACAACTCCGGAACGGGCGGCAATGCGTGGCGGTTCGCCGCGACCGAGTGCGACCACATCCCCACCACCTCACCGTCGGCGACGAGGATCGGGCGGACGATACCGTTGATGCTCGGACCGATCGTCGCGGTGAACTCCGCAGCGGCGACCGACGTGCGGTCGGCATAGGAGAGGTAGACCTCCTCGTACGGCGGCAGTGCCAGCACCCGCGGTGCGGAGGCGGAGCGCCGGGGCTCGGCGCCCGCGACGGCGTACCGCCCCTCGGCCACTTCGACGACGCGATCACCCGCGGCTTCCGCCGCTGCGCGGGCGACACCCAACGGCAGCCCCGTCCACCAGGCGAAGTCGGCGGGACCGGCGGGGGCATGCGCGGCGAGGTAGCGCACGTACAGCTCGGCGAGCGGGTCGGCGGGAGTGGCGGCATCCGTCACCCAGTCCTCGGTCAGCACGACGTACTGGTTGTTCGTCGGCGCGCCCTCCCGCGGCACGACCGGCCCGAGCAGGATCACGCTGCGGATCGCGAGAGCGATCAGCAGATGCTGCGCGCGGGCCTGGGTCGTGTCCAGCCCCGCGCCGGCGAGCACCTCGGCGAACTCGCGCCGGGTCACCCGGTTGCCGCCGGACAGCGCGCTCCGCGCCGCCCGCTCGGCGCGGGCGATGTGGGACGGTTCGATCCCCAGCGCACGGTAGACGACGGCGTACTGTCGCAGTTGCCGCTCCGCGGTGATCGCCTGCACCCACCCGAGGTCGCGCGGGGGCACGATGTGCACCGTGCCGCGCATGGTCCAGCTGCGGACGATCTCGCCCCGGTCGAACGCGGCATCCACCTCCGACAGCCGCGGGTCGCGGCGGGTGCGCGCCGCGAGCGCCCACCGGCCGCCCCAGAACTCCTGCGCCTGCGTGGCGAGCATGTGCGACGCCGCGTCGGAGATCGAGGCCGCCGGTGCGTTCAGCCGGTGCGCGCGCAGGCGCGCGGCGCGGAGGGCTGCGGGTTTCATGCGGTCATCATGGCGGATGCCGCGGACAAAAGCTGTCCGCCTACGATCAGGCGCCGGTGGAGCGTGCTTATACTCGGAGCGTCCGGCGACGCTGCCGCCGGTGCTCGAAAAAGGGGCACACCGCCCCCGGCATGGTCGCCGGGGAAGAGACACACACGGCATCCTTTCCGCCTGTCTGCTGGAGCTCCTCATGCCCACCGTCTCCGCGCACGTCGCCGTCGCACTCGCCCGCCACATCGACCACGTGTTCGGGCTGATGGGCAACGGCAACGCCTGGTTCCTCGACGCGATCGAGCGCGACACCCCCGCCACCTTCACCGCGGTACGCCACGAAGCAGGCGCCGTCGTCGCTGCCGACGCCTATCACCGCGCGTCCGGCGGCCTGGCCGCCGCGACCACCACCTACGGCGCCGGGTTCACCAACACGATCACGGCGCTGGCCGAAGCGGTGCAGGCACACGTTCCGCTCGTGCTCGTCGTCGGCGACGAGCCGACGTCGGGGCCGCGGCCCTGGGACGTGGATCAGATCGCCCTGGCGTCGGCGGTCGGCGCCCGCACCTACACGGTGGGGCGGGCGGATGCCGCGGCGACCACGGTCATCGCGATCGAACACGCCCTGTCGTACCGCGTCCCGACGGTGTTGGCGATCCCCTACGACGTCGCCAAGCTCGAGGCAGGGCCGGTGCCGACCGCGCCCGAGCCGCAGTTGCCGGCAGCGCTCGCCCCGGCGAGCGCGTTCGCGCAGGCCGCCGTCGACGACCTCGCCGGCGTGCTCGCCGCCGCGAAGCGCCCGCTGCTGCTGGCCGGCCGCGGCGCCTGGATCGCCGGTGCCGGCAGCGCGCTGGGTGAGCTGGCGGATGCCATCGGCGCACTGACGGCCACCACGGCACTGGGCCGCGGCGTCTTCCCCCGCCCGGAGTACGACCTGGGGGTCACCGGCGGGTTCGGCGCGGAGGGCGCGATGGCGCGCATCCGCGAGGCCGACGTCGCGGTGGTCTTCGGCGCCTCGCTCAATCAGTTCACGATGCGCTTCGGGGACCTGTTCGCGCCGGGGACGCGGGTGGTGCAGGTCGACACCGCACCGGCGGCGACGCACCCTCACGTCGGCGGGTTCCTCCGCGCCGACGCCGCCCTCGCGGCGCGGGCGCTCGTCGACGCCCTCGCCCGGCGCGCGGCGGCAACGTCGGGGTGGCGGGAGAGCGTCGATGCGGCATCGCTGCGCGCGCGTGAGGACGGCGACGGCGTGGCATCCGATGGCCGACTCGACCCCCGCACGGTCGCCGCCCGCATCGGGGAGCTGCTGCCGCAGGACCGCGTCGTCGTCTCCGACGGCGGGCACTTCATCGGCTGGGCGAACATGTACTGGCCGGTGGCATCGCCTGACCGCATGATGATGGTCGGCACCGCCTATCAGTCCATCGGCCTGGGCTTCCCGTCGGTCCCCGGCGCGGCGCTGGCCAAGCCGGAGTCGACCATCGTGCTCACCACCGGCGACGGCGGCGGACTCATGGCGCTGGCCGACCTCGAGTCGGCGGTGCGCGTCGCCGGCGGACGCGGGCTGGCGGTGGTCTGGAACGACCGCGCGTATGGCGCGGAGGTCAACCTCTACGGGCTGCAGGGGGTCGCGGCGGCACCCATGCTCATCCCCGAGGTCGACTTCGCCGGCCTCGCCCGAGCGGTGGGTGCCGAGGGCGTGGTCGTGCGCGAGCTCGCCGACCTCGACGCGCTGGCGCAGTGGTCGGCACTGCCGGCATCCGATCGCCCATTCCTGCTACTGGACGTGCGGGTGTCGTCGTCGGTCATCGCGCCGTACCAGCAGGAGATCATCCGCGTGAACTCCTGACCGCTCTCCCCAGCACAGGAGAACTCCCCAATACAGGACGTATCAGCACCGATCGTCCTGTTGCGGGGAGTCTTCCTGTTTCGGGGAGGGCGTCAGACCACGGCGCCGGCGGCGACGGGGACCATGTGCTGGGCGAAGAAGTCCGCCAGTTCGGTCCGCGCCGACAGCGGCAGCACGTGTGCGACGTACTGATCAGGCCGCACCACGACCACTGCGCCGCCGCGGTCGATGCCGCGCGCGGCGAAGATGTCGTCGCGGGGGTCGGCGGCGTAGATCTTCTCGTAGTCGATGAGCCCGAACGGCCCCACCCGCGGCAGGAACACCGCCGGGATGTCGGCCATCTCCACCTCGGAGTGGTCCTGCTGGTAGATCGCCTTCACGTCGAACACGCTGTCGGGATCGGCGGCGTCGGGGGTGAAGCGACGCAGCGGCGACTCGGATGCCGCCTCCAGCCACCCCGCCCACTCCCGCAGCGCCGTGGTGTCACCGTCGGCGAAGGCGTAGACGCGCCAGCGCCCGTCGGCGCGCGCATGATGGCCGAGGTGAGCGGGCACGGTGTCGGCGATGCGCACCACCGGCGCGGACGTGAACCGCTTGCCGATCGGGAATCCGGCCGCGAGCGCCTGGTGCGTCGCCTCGCCGACGATCATCGACGGCGGGTACTGCGTCATGAACCCGGCGGGGAACTCCGCCGTCGAGGTGTAGAACTCGGCGAGTTCCTCGGGGCTGCTGAACTCCTCCGGCTTCTTGGCCATGAGGCTCGACCACTCCCGGTCGAAGTCGATGAGGTTCTGCGCGATCTCCTGCCGTTCGGCCGAGTACGTCGCCAGCAGCGTGGCGGGGGCACGACCGGTGAGCACCGAGCCGAGCTTCCAGCCGAGGTTGAACCCGTCCTGCATCGACACGTTCATGCCCTGCCCTGCTTTTGCGCTGTGGGTGTGGCAGGCGTCGCCGCAGATGAACACATGCGGCAGGGCATCGCCGCCGGGCTCGACGTCGTCGAACTTGTCGGTGACCCGGTGCCCGACCTCGTACACCGACCACCAGGCGACGTTCTTCACGTCGAGCCGGTACTGGCCGAGGATGTCGCCTGCCTTGGCGATGATCGACTCCAGCGGCGTCGTGCGCACCTTGCCGTTGTCGTCCTCTGGCACCTCGCCGAGGTCGACGTACATGCGGAAGAGGTGACCGCCCTCGCGCGGGATGTGCAGGATCGTGCCGTGCTCGGACTGGATCGCGCACTTGATGCGGATGTCGGGGAAGTCGGTGAAGGCGAGCACGTCCATCACTCCCCAGGCGTGCTTGGACACCCCGCCGATGTGCTTGCGGCCGATCGCCTCGCGCACCCGGCTGCGCGCCCCGTCGCACCCGACGACGTACTTCGCCCGCACGATGCGCTGCTCGCCGCCCGAGCTGTCCGCCCCGCCCGCACGCGCGAGCGTCACGGTGACGGGGTAGTCCCCCTCGCCCAGCTGCAGCGTCACGAACTCGTACCCGTAGTCCGGCGTGATGCGGCCGGGCGAGTGCGCTGCGACCTCGGCGAAGTAGTCCAGCACGCGCGCCTGGTTGACGATGAGGTGCGGGAACTCGCTGATCCCGCGCGGGTCGTCATCGGCGCGGGCCGTCCGGATGATCCGCGAGGGGTCGCCCGGGTCGGGTGCCCAGAAGTTCATCTCGGTGATGCGGTACGCCTCGGCGGTGATGCGCTCGGCGAACCCGAATGCCTGGAAGGTCTCGACGCTGCGCGCCTGGATGCCGTCGGCCTGGCCGATCGCCAGGCGCCCCGGCCTGCGCTCAACGAGACGAGTCGTGATGCTCGGGTACTGCGCGAGCTGCGCGGCCAGCAGCATGCCGGCCGGCCCGGACCCGACGATGAGCACGTCGACCTCGTCGGGCAGGTCGTCGGGCCGGTCGATCCCGGTGCCGGCGGCGGGGAGCACGCGCGGGTCGGTGGAGACGTAGCCGTGGTGGTGGAACTGCATCGTCGTCGCTTCCGTTCAGACCTTCGACAGCCCGTAGATCGGGCTGACGGACTGTTCTTCTTCGTGGTCGGGACCCAGCGCAATGCCGGAGCGGTCGCGCAGCAGCAGCGTCGCGATGCAGCCGATCAGGGTCATACCCGCCAGGTACCACGTGACGGACACGGTCGACCCTGTCGCCTGCACGAGCGCGGTGGCGATGGTGGGCGCGAACGCGCCGCCGAGGATCGCACCGATCGCGTACGAGATGGACACTCCGGAGAAGCGGATGGATGCCGGGAACAGCTCGGTGTACAGCGCCGCCTGCGGTCCATATGTGAAGCCCAGCCCGATGGTCAGGATCGCCAGGCCCAGGAAGAGCAGCCAGATGTCGCCGGTGTTCACCAGCGGAAACAGCAGGAACACACCGATCAGCTGCAGGCCCCAGCCGATGAGGTAGGTCGTGCGCCGGCCGATGCGGTCCGAGGCCCACCCTGCCACGAGGGTCGACAGCAACCAGGTGACAGCCGATCCGGTGACGGCCCACAGCACCGGACCTCGTTCGAGCGCGAGGGGCCCTTCGGGGTTGGTCGCGTAACCCTGGATGTAGCCGCCGGTGGTCATGTAGCCGATCGCGTTGTTCCCCGCGAACACGAGCGCTGCGATCAGCACGAGCAGGGCGTGCTTGCGGAACAGCTGCACGATCGGCATCCGCGCCTTCTCCTTGCGCTCGGCGAGCTCGGCGAACACCGGGCTCTCCTGGACCCGACGGCGCACGTACCAGCCGATGATGATCAGCACGACGCTGAGCAGGAACGGCACCCGCCAGCCCCACTCCAAGAACGCGTCCCCCGGCGCGATCTGCGCCATCAGCGCCATGACGCCGGAGGCCAGGAGCAGCCCCAGCGGCACACCGATCTGCGGCGAGGCGCCGAACATGCCGCGACGCGTCTTGGGGGCGTGCTCGACGGCCATGAGCACCGCCCCGCCCCACTCGCCGCCGGCGGAGATGCCCTGCAGGATGCGCAGCAGCACGAGCAGGATCGGCGCGGCGATGCCGATCGCCTCGTAAGTCGGCAGCACGCCGATCAGGGCGGTGGCGATGCCCATCAGGATCAGCGTCCACATCAGCACGACCTTGCGGCCGTACTTGTCGCCGAAGTGGCCCGCGAGGAACGCTCCGAGGGGCCGGAAGAGGAAGCTCACGCCCACCGTCGCGAAGGCGATGATCGCGCTGTTGGCGCCCAGCGGCGCGAAGAACAGCTCGCCGAAGACGAGCCCGACGGCCGTGGCGTAGATGAAGAAGTCGTACCACTCGACGGTGGTCCCGACGACGGTCGCGAAGACGACTCGGCGCCGGTCGGCGGTGGTGGCGATGGTGCCCGTCGGGGTGAAGCCGGCGGGGACGGGTCGCTGGGGTGTGCTCATCGTTGACTCCCAGTGGGGTAGACATCGTTGTCTGAGGCGCACGGCCGAGCCGGTTGCCCCGTTGGCGACGATCATATACGATTTCGGATACGACGCAAGAGCGAGGGAGCTCATGAGCACTGACGCCCACCCGGAGACGGCCAGCGACACCCGGTTCGCGGCTCTGCCGCAGCGCCCGGGCAAGATCATCGCGGTGCACCTTTCCTACGGCTCACGCGCCGCGCAGCGCGGCCGCACCCCCGCCGCCCCCTCCTACTTCCTGAAGCCGTCGAGCTCGGTCGCCGCCTCGGGCGGCACGATCGAGCGCCCCGCAGGGACCGAACTGCTGGCGTTCGAGGGTGAGATCGCGGTCGTGATCGGCACGGCCGCGCGCCGGGTTCCCCTCACCAAGGCCTGGGAGCACGTCGGCTGGGTCACCGCCGCGAACGATCTGGGCGTGTACGACCTGCGCGCCAACGACAAGGGCTCCAACGTGCGCTCCAAGGGCGGCGACGGGTTCACCCCCATCGGCCCCCGGCTGATGGATGCCCGCACCGTCGACCCCACCGGCTTGCGCGTGCGCGCCTGGGTCAACGGCGAACTGCGACAGGATGCCACGACGGCGGACCTCATCTTTCCGCTGGCCCAGTTCGTCGCCGACCTGTCCCAGCACTTCACCCTGGAACCGGGCGACGTCATCCTCACCGGCACTCCCGCCGGCTCCTCGGTGATCGCGCCGGGCGATGTCGTCGAGGTCGAGGTCGACTCTCCCGAGACCGGTGCCACGTCGGGGCGGCTTACGACGACCGTCGTGGCGGGCACCGGCGCACCCTTCGATCCGTCGCTGGGCTCACTGCCGGCGGTCGATGACACCCAGCGCGAGGAGGCGTGGGGCTCCCGCGAAGAAGCCGGGCTCGCTCCGCTGGGACTGGACCCGGAATTGCGCGCGAAGCTGGAGCGCGTTCCCGTCGCGGGGCTGTCACAGCAGCTGCGCAAGCGAGGGCTCGACAACGTCACGATCGACGGCGTGCGCCCGCTGCATCCCGAGCGCAAGCTCGTCGGCACCGCGAAGACGCTGCGGTTCGTTCCCAATCGCGAAGATCTCTTCACCGCCCACGGCGGCGGCTACAACGCCCAGAAGCGAGCGTTCGACGCGGTCGACGAGGGCGAGGTGATCGTCATCGATGCCCGCGGCGAGACGGGGTCGGGCACCCTCGGCGACATCCTGGCCTTGCGAGCCCACGCCCGCGGCGCCGCCGGCATCGTCACCGACGGCGGCGTGCGCGATGCCGATGCCGTCGCCGCCGTCGGCATCCCCGTCTATTCCGGCGGGGCCCACCCGGCCGTCCTCGGCCGCCGCCACGTGCCGTGGGAGACCGATGTCACCGTCGCCTGCGGCGGTACCACGGTGCAACCGGGTGACATCATCGTCGGCGATGCGGACGGCGTCATTGTCCTGCCGCCCCACCTCGCCGACGAGGTCGCCGACGCGGCCCTGGCGCAGGAGGACGAGGATGCCTGGGTGGCGACGCAGGTCGCCGCGGGACACCCCGTGCAGGACGTGTTCCCGATGAACGCGCAGTGGCGCGCCCGCTACGACGCAGAACGGACCCACTCGTGAGCACGGTGCACAGCCTCAGCAAGTCGCAGCAGGCCTACCAGTGGGTCAAGGCCCGCATCGCGAGCCAGGATTTCACCCCCGGCTACCGGCTGGTGCTCGGGACCATCGCGGCAGAGCTGGGCATGAGCGTCGTGCCGGTGCGCGAGGCGATCCGCCAGCTCGAGGCGGAGGGGCTCGTGACCTTCGAGCGCAACGTCGGCGCGCACGTGTCGATGGTGGACGATTCGCAGTACCGCTCCAGCATGCAGGCGCTCAGCATCCTCGAGGGGGCGGCGACCGCACTGTCGGCGCGGCGGCTCACCACCGACGACGTGCGGCGCGCCCGCGAGATCAATCAGCAGATGATCGAACGGCTCGATGATTTCGACCCCCGGGCGTTCACCGGGTTGAACCAGCAGTTCCACGCGACGCTGTTCGAGAAGTGCGCGAACCCCCGCATGCTTGAACTCGTAGGCGCGGAATGGGGGCGCCTGGGGCACCTGCGCGACTCGACGTTCAGCTTCGTCCCGGGCCGCGCCCAGGAGTCGGTGCGGGAGCACGAGAACATCCTGGTCCTCATAGAAACGGGCGCGCCGCTGGGCGAGATCGAGAAGGCGGCCCGCCGCCACCGCTCCGCCACGCTGGACGCCTACATGATCCACGAGCACCCGGACCAGGCCCTGGGCCTGCCGGCGTTCTGACCGTTCCGCACGTTTGGAGAAACCCATGACCGTCAGCGTCGACCTGGACCGCCGCCACGTGCCGGCGGATCTCCCCGACCGCATCCGGCACTACATCGACGGCACGTTCGTGGACTCCGCCGACGGCGACACGTTCGATGTGCTCGAGCCGGTCTCGAACGAGACGTACGTGCAGGCCGCCGCCGGGAAGAAGGCCGACATCGACCTTGCCGTCGCGGCCGCCAAGCGCGCGTTCGACGAGGGGCCGTGGCCGCGCATGCTCCCCCGCGAGCGCTCCCGCATCCTGCACCGCATCGCGGATCTCGTCGAGTCGCGCGATGAGCGGCTGGCAGAGCTGGAATCGTTCGACTCCGGCCTGCCGATCACGCAGGCGCTCGGTCAGGCCCGCCGCGCCGCCGAGAACTTCCGCTTCTTCGCCGACCTGATCGTCGCGCAGGCCGACGACACCTACAAAGTGCCCGGCCGCCAGATCAACTACGTCAACCGCAAGCCGATCGGCGTCGCCGGTCTCATCACACCGTGGAACACCCCGTTCATGCTGGAGTCGTGGAAGCTCGGTCCCGCCCTTGCCACGGGCAACACCGTGGTGCTCAAGCCCGCCGAGTTCACGCCGCTGTCGGCGTCGCTGTGGGCAGGGATCTTCGAGGAGGCGGGGCTGCCGCAGGGCGTGTTCAACCTCGTCAACGGCCTGGGTGAGGACGCAGGCGACGCGCTGGTGAAGCATCCGGATGTCCCGCTCATCTCCTTCACCGGCGAGAGCCGCACCGGGCAGCTCATCTTCGCCAACGCCGCCCCACATCTGAAGGGCCTGTCGATGGAACTGGGCGGCAAGTCGCCGGCGATCGTCTTCGCCGACGCCGACCTCGATGCGGCGGTGGATGCCACGATCTTCGGGGTCTTCTCCCTCAACGGCGAGCGCTGCACCGCCGGCAGCCGCATCCTCGTGGAACGCGCCGTCTATGACGAGTTCGTCCAGCGCTACGCCGCGCAGGCGAAGCGCGTGAAGGTCGGCTACCCGCACGACCCCGCGACCGAGGTGGGGGCGCTGGTACATCCCGAGCACTTCGAGAAGGTCATGGGGTATGTGCAGATCGGCAAGACCGAGGCGCGGCTGGTCGCCGGCGGGGGGCGACCGGAAGGGTTCGAGTTCGGCAACTTCGTCGCCCCCACGGTGTTCGCCGATGTCTCCCCCGACGCCCGCATCTTCCAGGAGGAGATCTTCGGCCCGGTCGTGGCGATCACCCCGTTCGACACCGAGGCAGAGGCGCTCGCGCTGGCCAACAACACCAAGTACGGCCTCGCCGCGTATGTCTGGACCAATGACCTCAAGCGGGCCCACAACTTCGCCCAGGCCATCGAGGCCGGCATGGTGTGGCTCAACTCCAACAACGTGCGGGACCTGCGCACCCCCTTCGGCGGGGTGAAGGCCTCGGGCCTCGGCCACGAGGGCGGCTACCGCTCGATCGACTTCTACACCGACCAGCAGGCGGTGCACATCACGCTCGGCGAGGTGCACAACCCCACCTTCGGCAAGCGCTGAACCCACCCCGGAAGCAAGGACGCTGCCATGACCACCGACCGCACTCTCACCTCATCCGGATTCTTCGTCTCGCAGGAGGCGCCGATCCACAGCGACAACCCGGTGCCCACGCCCTCCTCGCCTGCTCCCGACATCCTGCGCTGTGCGTACATGGAGCTCGTGGTGACCGACCTCGCCGCCTCCCGGCGGTTCTACGTCGACGTGCTGGATCTCGTCGTGACGGAGGAGGACGAAACCGCCGTGTACCTCCGGTCGATGGAGGAGTTCATCCACCACAACCTGGTGCTGCGCCAGGGTCCCGTCGCGGCGGTGGCGGCGTTCTCCTACCGCGTGCGCACCCCCGAAGACCTCGACCGGGCGGTCGCCTTCTACAGCGAACTCGGATGCCGCGTGGAGCGGCGTGCCGAAGGGTGGACGAAGGGCATCGGCGAGTCGGTGCGCGTGGAGGACCCGCTGGGCTTCCCCTATGAGTTCTTCCACGACGTCGAGCACGTCGAGCGCCTCGCCTGGCGGTACGACCTGTATACGCCCGGGTCCCTGGTGCGCCTGGATCACTTCAACCAGGTGACCCCGGACGTGCCGCGTGCGGTGAAGTTCATGCAGGACCTGGGGTTCCGCGTGACGGAGGACATCCAGGATGACGAGGGCACCGTCTACGCCGCGTGGATGCGCCGCAAACCCACCGTGCACGACACCGCGATGACCGGCGGCGATGGCCCCCGCATGCATCATGTGGCGTTCTCGACGCATGAGAAGCACAACATCCTCGCGATCTGCGACAAGCTCGGGGCGCTGCGCCGATCGGATGCCATCGAGCGCGGGCCCGGCCGCCACGGCGTGTCGAACGCGTTCTACCTGTACCTGCGCGACCCCGACGGGCACCGTGTGGAGATCTACACGCAGGACTACTACACCGGCGACCCCGACAACCCGGTGATCACGTGGGACGTGCACGACAACCAGCGCCGCGACTGGTGGGGCAACCCCGTCGTGCCGTCCTGGTACACCGAGGCATCCCTCGTGCTCGACCTCGACGGCAACCCGCAGCCCGTCGTGGCGCGCACCGACACCAGCGAGATGGCCGTGACGATCGGCGCCGACGGGTTCTCCTACACCCGGCCGGGCGAGCAGCTTCCGGAGAATAAGCAGGGCGAGTACAAGCTCGGCCACCAGCTGTAGCCCGCCGACGCCCCTACGCTGACCACAACGGAAGGACAACGATGCTCGACCCCGAGGTCATCGATGCGATCGCCGCCGAGCTCGCCGATGCCGGCCGCACACACGGCGTGGTGCCGCGGATCAGCGCCCGCTACCCACAGGCGACGGTCGAGGACTCCTATGCCATCCAGGGCATCTGGCGTGACCGGCAACTGGCCTCGGGCCGGCGTCTGGTCGGCCGCAAGATCGGCCTGACGTCGAAGGCGATGCAGCAGGCCACCGGCATCACCGAGCCGGACTACGGCGTGATGTTCGACGACACGGTATGGGACAGCGGATCGAGCATCCCCTTCGACCACTTCTCCAACGTGCGCATCGAGGTGGAGCTCGCCTTCGTGCTCAAAGCGCCATTGGAAGGGCCGCATTGCTCGGTGTTCGACGTGCTGCGGGCCACCGAATACGTCACGCCCGCGCTGGAGGTGCTCAACTCCCACATCGAGCTGGAGGGTCGCACGATCGTCGACACGATCAGCGACAACGCCTCCTACGGCGGGATGGTGCTCGGCGGCGTCCCGATGAGGCCAGACCAGATCGACCTGCGCTGGGTGTCGGCGCTGCTGTACCGCAACGAGACGATCGAGGAGACCGGCGTCGCCGCCGGCGTGCTCGGCCACCCCGCCACCGGCGTGGCGTGGCTCGCGAACAAGCTCCACCAGCACGGTGCGCACCTGGAGGCCGGTGAGATCATCCTGGCGGGGTCGTTCACCCGCCCGATGTGGGTCTCGCGCGGCGACAGCGTGCTGTGCGACTACGGACCGATGGGAACCCTCACATGCCGCTTCGTCTGAGTCCGACCTTCCGCGACGACCTCGCCGCCGCCGACCGGCCGCTGTGCGGGATGTGGGTGTGTTCGGGCTCGGCGCTGGTCACCGAGATCTGCGCCGGCTCGGGGCTCGACTGGCTGCTGATCGACATGGAGCACTCCCCCCACTCGCTGGATTCGGTGCTCGCCCAGCTGCAGGCCGTCGCCGCGTACCCCATCACCCCGGTGGTGCGAGTGCCGATCGGCGACGTCGTGACGATCAAGCAGGTGCTCGACATCGGTGCGCAGAACCTGCTGGTGCCGATGGTGTCCTCCGCCGCCGAGGCACGGGCGTTGGTCGAGGCGGTGCACTACCCGCCTCGCGGCAGCCGCGGCGTCGGGTCGGCGCTGGCCCGCTCGGCGCGCTGGAACCGCGTCGACGCTTACCTGCAGGATGCCGCCGACCACGTATCGCTGTTCGTGCAGATCGAGACCGCCGCCGGCGTCGACGCGGCGGCCGAGATCGCCGCGGTCGACGGGATCGACGGGGTGTTCGTCGGCCCGTCCGACCTGGCGGCCTCGCTCGGGCTGCTGGGGCAACAGACCCACCCCGACGTCACCGCGGCGGCGCTGCGGGCGTTCGAGGCCGTGCGCGCGGCGGGCAAGCCGGTCGGCGTCAACGCGTTCGACCCGACCGTGGCGCAGGCGTATCTGGATGCCGGGGCCGCGTTCGCCCTCGTCGGCGCCGACGTGTCGCTGCTCGCCCGCGGCTCGGAAGCGCTGGCGGCCCGCTGGGCGGATGAACGCGGCGCTGGCCGCGCGTCGTACTGATCCGCGCACGATGCGGGATGGCCGAGCTCCTTAACAACGGCGAAGCCAGGTCATCACGCGACCGAAGGTAATGGCGTGGCTGCGCCGCACGTTCGCGGCCACCTACGTCCTGCTCGCCGGGCGCCTCGCTGTGGAGGGCCGATAGCGGCGGAGAAGCGCCCCGCGCCGGGCTAGACGAACGGTGTCTTCGTATCGCGACAGCGCTTTCTCGTTGCCCGGCGACGCCCACAGGAGCACGCAGAGTTCCAGGGTCATGGCGTGGAGACTAGCCGCTACATGAGAGTTCGATGAGAGCTGGCGCGGACTCCATTGCGCTCGCTCTCAGCGAACCTTTAGCTTCTTCGTACCGAACACCCAGGTTCATCGACGGAGGGCTCCCGGATGACTCGATCGCTGTCGCTCCCGCGCATTATGCAGATTCTCGCCGCGCTGGGGGTGACCGCCCTCCTGCTCGTCACGCTTGCCCCGCCCGCCCGCGCCGCCACGGCAGGCGATTTCACCGCCTCTCCGCTCGCGCCGGAAGCGCCGGCCGAATCCACCGCGCGATCGGCGTCGGGAAAGCTCGCCGAGAGCGACCCCGACGTGCTCGCCCGCACCGACGTGGCCCGCGCCGCGGTGATGGTCAAGGTCGACGTCGACCCCGTCGCCTCGTATGCGGGTGGCATCGACGGATACGCCGCGACCAGCCCCGGTGTCACCGGGAAAGACCTGCCCAACGCCGACGCCGCCGAGTACACCCGCTTCGTCGAAGCGCAGCTGGATGCCGCCTTCGCCACCATCCAGGCATCCGTCCCCTCGGCCACGCTGCTCTCACGTCACGTCACGGTGTACGGCGGCCTGTCGGTGACGATCCCCGCCAACCGCGCGAAGGACATCGCCGCGCTCGAGGGGGTCGCCGCGGTGCAGAACAACGCGCTGCGTCAGATCGCGAGCCCCGAGGAGACCCCGGCACCGGAGGAGACGCCGGCACCGGACGAGACGCCGGCGCCCGAGGAGACGCCGGCACCGGTGGAGACCCCGGCACCGGTGGAGACCCCGGCACCCGAGGAGACCCCGGCACCGGAGGAGACCCCGGCGCCGGTGGAGACCCCCGGGCCGATCACGTACGACAACGGCGGAATCGACGCGGATGCCACCACGTTCATCGGCGCGGATGCCGTCTGGCCGAGCCTCGGCGGACGCGACCAGGCCGGCGCCGGCGTCATCGTCGGGGTGATCGACACCGGCATCTGGCCCGAGCACCCGATGCTCGTCGACAACGGCATCGACCTCCCCGCAGGCGGGCCGTGGGAATGCCAGTTCGGTGACGGCTCGATCGGCGACGCGTTCTCGTGCACCGACAAGCTGATCGGCGCCTACGCGTTCCTCGACGCCTACCAGGAACTCGCCGAAGAGCCCGCGGGCGCGATTGACTTCTGCTCCGCGGATGCCTGCTCGGCACGCGACTCCGACGGCCACGGCACTCACACCGCCACCACCGCCGCCGGCAGTGCGGTGGACAGCTCTCCCGTGCTTGGTGTCGACCACGGCCCCATCAGCGGCGTGGCCCCGGGCGCCTCGATCATCGCCTACCGTGCCCTCGGCCCCGGCGGCGGCTACAACTCCGACCTCGTCGACGCCGTCCAGCAGACCGTGCTCGACGGGGTGGACGTGATCAACTACTCCATCAGCGGCTCGGCCAGTGTGTACACCGACCCCGTCGAGCTCGCCTTCCTCGACGCCTACGCCGCGGGTGTCGCGGTGCACGCGTCGGCCGGCAACTCCGGCCCCGCGGCATCCACGGCCAACCACGCCGGGCCCTGGACCACGACGGTCGCCGCGTCCACCCTGGACCGCGCGTTCACCGCGACGCTGGAACTGGCCGCGGCCGACGGCGGCACGCTCAGCAAGATCGGTGCGACCGTGACGCAGGGGGTCACCGACGCCCCCGTGGTGCGCGCCGATGCCGTGCCCGGCTACACCGGCGGCATCCGCTGCGAACAGCCCTTCCCCGCCGGGAGCCTCACCGGCACCGTCGTGGTCTGCGAGCGAGGCGGCAACGGGCGAGTGGAGAAGGGGTACTTCGCCTCCCTCGGCGGCGCGGCCGGGATGATCCTCTACAACCCGACCACGATGGAGACCAACACCGACAACCACTTCCTGCCGGTGATCCACCTGGAAGGACCCAACGACGACGTGCTGGCGTTCCTCGCCCGACCCGGCGTCACGGCGTCGTGGGGCGCGGGCCAGGCGACGCCGTCGCAGGGCGACGTGATGGCCAGTTTCAGTTCACGCGGACCCATCGGGGAGTTCCTCAAGCCCGACATCACCGGCCCCGGCATCCAGGTGCTCGCCGGTCACACGCCCGAGCCCAGCGGTACCGACTCCGGTCCTGCCGGCGAGTACTTCCAGGCCATCGCAGGCACGTCGATGTCGTCGCCCCACGCCGCCGGTGTGGCCGCGCTCGTCATCGCCGCCCGGCCGGACTTCACGCCCGGTCAGGTCAAGTCGGCGCTGATGACCTCGTCGCTGCAGGACGTCATCAACGCCGATGGATCGCCGGCAGGCGTGTTCGACCGCGGCGCAGGGAGCATCCGCGCCGACCGCGCGGTGTCCCCGATCGTCACCATCGCCGAGACGGCGCAACGGTTCGAGGACAGCGCCGCCGACCCGCAGGGCCGGATCGACCTCAACATCCCGAGCATCTACGCCGATCCGATGCCCGGTGCCGTCCAGACCTCGCGCACGGTGACCAATGTCACCGACCGGGCGCAGACCTTCCGGGTCAGCGCCGAGGCCACCGGAGGGCTTCGGGTGACGGTCTTCCCGACGTGGTTCACCGTTCCCGCCGGCGGCACCAAGAAGCTGTCGGTGATCATCGATGGTCTCGAGGCCACCGATGGCTGGCAGCAGGGCGAGATCACCCTCACCCCGACCCGCGGCGGTGTGGATGCCGTGATCCCGGTCGCCGCCAACGTGCGCGAGGCCGAGGTGTCGCTCGATCAGTCCTGCGAGCCGGAGAGCATCCGGCGCGGCGGGACCACGACCTGCACCGTCACGGCGACCAACTTCCTGCCCGTCGAGGTGCCGGCATCCATCCGCGTCACCGCGCACCCGTTCCTCAACGTCCGCGGCGTCACCGCCCCCGCCAGCAAGCAGTTCCTGGGCGCCAAATGGGACGGCACGCTGAGCCCGGCCATCGCGCCGACGATCGAGTCGGTCGCACCGGATGCCGGGACGCACCCGGGCGGCGGCTACCTTCCGCTCGCCGATTTCGGGGTCGCTCCGATCGCCGGACTCGGCGACGAGGCGTACGTGAACTACACGCTGCCGTCGTTCCAGTACGGCGGTGAGGTGTACGACCGCATCGGCATCGTCTCCAACGGGTACCTGGTGGTCGGTGGCGCGGCGGCGACGGACGTGTCGTGGGAGTCCACCGGCATCCCCGATCCGGAACTGCCCAACAACGTGCTCGCGCCGTTGTGGACCGACCTGAACCCGGAGGCCGGGGGCGCCGTGCGCGTGGGCGTGCTCAACGACGGCACCACCGACTTCCTCGTGGTCGAGTGGGAGGACGTGCCGACGTTCAGCCGCAATGCCACGAACACGTTCCAGACCTGGATCGCACTGGGCGCGACCGAGGGGATGTGGTTCACGTACGGCGACGCAGCGGTGCCCGACGCCGCGGCGGCGACGGTGACCGGGGCGGAGAACCGCGACGGCACCAGTGGGGTAACCGTCGACCCGCCCGAGGCGGGCGCGGTGTATGCCATCACCACCGCCCCGCCCACGGCGGGGGGCACCGTGACGTTCGACTACAAACTCACCGGCGTGCTGCGCGGCCAGTGGGACACGGTAGCGACGCTCACGAGCCCGCTGCTGCGGGCGATCCCCGCCGAGCAGACGACGATCACGGTGCGCTGAGCGCCGCGCTCGATCGCTGAGACCACACCTGTTGGCCGAGACCGTGGGAAACAACCACGGTCTCGGCCACTAGCAGTGGCCTCACGGGGTGTGGGGCGTGGCACAGTGTGAGACATGAAGACCTGGGTCGTGCGCTTCGTCTCGCTGTATGTGTTCAACGTCGCCGTGCTGGTGGCCATCGGCTGGGTGCTGCGGTCGGTGCAGGTGGGCTGGTCGGCGCTGTGGGCGGCGATCGTGCTCACCGCGGGGACCATTTGGCTCAAGCCCGCGATCGCGAAGGCGTTCCGCGGCATGGCCGCCAAATCCGCAGGGCAGCGGACCCGCGTCGGCGAGAAGCTCGTGCAGTTCGGCCTCGTGTTCGTCGTCGAACTGATCGTGTGGGTGCTCGTCGTGGTGCTATCGCCGGTGCACGTGTCGGGAGTGTTCACCGGCTGGCTGTTCCCGCCGGTGGCGCTGCTGCTGGCGTGGATCGTCTACGACCTCGTGGACGACAGGATCGAAGCCGGCGCCGGCGGGCTGTACGACCGGGCGCTCGGCGGGCGCGGCCGCTCCGCGGCATCCGCCGCCGGCTCCCCTTCGTCGGCGGCCGACCGGGCAGAGGCAGGCGACGGCCTCACCGAGGAGCAGCGCCGCATGTTCGACGACCTCGGCAAGGGCTGAGCCCGCTCCACGGTTCACAATTCAGGAAGAACGCCGGATGCCGCGGTTGGGCCCCGCATCCGGCGCTTCTTCCTGAATTACGCGCCGGCGGCGACGCGTTCGGCCGCTTCGACCACGTTGGTCATCAGCAGTGCCACGGTCATCGGCCCCACCCCGCCGGGGTTCGGCGACAGGAAACCGGCCACTTCGGCGACATCAGGGTGCACGTCCCCGTAGACGCGGTTCTTGCCGGTCTCCGGGTCGACCTCGCGGGTCACGCCCACGTCGAGCACCGCCGCACCGGGACGCACGTCCTCGGCGCGCACGATGTGCTTGACGCCGGCCGCCGCGACGATCACGTCGGCCTCGCGCAGGTGCCGCCCGAGATCGACGGTGCCGGTGTGGGTGAGGGTGACCGTCGCGTTGTACTCGCGGCGGGTCAACAGCAGCCCGATCGAGCGCCCGATGGTCACGCCGCGGCCCACGACGACGACGTGCTTGCCGGCAAGGTCGTAGCCGTTGCGGGTCAGCAGTTCGATCACGCCGCGCGGCGTACACGGCAGCGGCGAGGTGATCGGAGTGTTGACGTTGAGCACGAGCCGGCCGAGGTTGGTCGGATGCAGCCCGTCGGCATCCTTGGCCGGGTCGATGCGCTCGAGGATCGCGTCGGTGTCGAGGTGGCGCGGCAGCGGCAGCTGCACGATGTAGCCGTGGCAGTCGGGGTCGGCGTTGAGCTCGTCGATGACCGCCTCCACCTGCTGCTGCGTGGCGTCGGCGGGCAGTTCCCGCTGGATCGAGTTCATCCCGATGGCTTCGGATTGCTTGTGCTTCATGCCGACGTACAGCTGGGATGCAGGGTCGGCACCCACCAGCACCGTCGCGATGCCGGGGACGATGCCCTGCTCGGCCAACGCCGCGACGCGGGCGCGCAGTTCGTCCTTGATCGCCGCCGCCGTGGCGACGCCGTCGAGGCGGACCGCGGTCACTGCTGCAGGCCGGGGTAGAGGGGGAACGCGGCGGTGAGGGCCGCCACGCGGGTGCGCAGCGCCTCGACATCGGCGCCGGGAAGCAGCGCCAGCGCGATGATGTCGGCCACCTCGGTGAACTCGGCGTCGCCGAATCCGCGGGTCGCCAGCGCCGGCGTGCCGATGCGCAGGCCCGACGTGACCATCGGCGGTCGGGGGTCGTTGGGCACCGCGTTGCGGTTGACGGTGATGTGGATCTCGTGCAGGAGGTCTTCGGCCTGCTTGCCGTCGATCGCCGCCTCGCGCAGGTCCACCAGCACCAGGTGCACGTCGGTGCCGCCGGAGCGCACCGCGATGCCGGCATCCTTCACGTCCTGCTGCGTCAGGCGCTCGGCGAGGATCGCCGCGCCCCGCAGGACCCGCTCCTGACGCTCGGCGAACTCGGGGGTCGCGGCGAGCTTGAACGCGGTGGCCTTGGCGGCGATGACGTGCATGAGTGGCCCGCCCTGCTGGCCGGGGAAGACGGCGGTGTTGATCTTCTTGGCGATGTCGGGGTCGTTGCTGAGGATGAAGCCGGAGCGGGGGCCGCCGATCGTCTTGTGCACCGTGGAGGACACCACGTGGGCGTGCGGCACCGGGTTGGGGTGCAGACCCGCCGCGACGAGACCGGCGAAGTGGGCCATGTCGACCCACAGCAGGGCACCGACCTCGTCGGCGATCGCACGGAACGCGGCGAAGTCCAGCTGGCGCGGGTATGCGGACCAGCCGGCGATGATCACCTTGGGCTTGTGCTCGATCGCGAGGCGGCGCACCTCGGCCATGTCGATGATCGAGGTCTCGGGGTCCACGCCGTACGCGACGATGTTGTACAGCCGGCCGGAGAAGTTGATCTTCATGCCGTGCGTGAGGTGGCCGCCCTGATCCAGCGCCAGGCCGAGCAGGGTGTCGCCGGGGCGCGCGATGGCGTGCAGCACCGCGGCGTTGGCGGAGGCGCCCGAGTGCGGCTGCACGTTGGCGAACTGGGCGCCGAACAGCGCCTTGGCCCGCTCGATGGCGAGCTCCTCGGCGACGTCGACCTCTTCGCAGCCGCCGTAGTAGCGGCGCCCGGGGTAGCCCTCGGCGTACTTGTTGGTCAGCACCGAGCCCTGCGACTGCAACACGGACACCGGCACGAAGTTCTCGGATGCGATCATCTCGAGGTATCCGCGCTGACGCTCGAGCTCGCGCTCGAGCACCTGGGCGATCTCGGGATCCACCTCGGAGAGGGGGGCGTTGAATACGGAATCGGTCATGACGATCTCCTGACTGCACTTCTTCATGGAACTCGGGTCGAACCGCCCGCAGAGCGGACTATCGAGACCCGGCCCAGGCGTGCGGTCGATGTCCTCATCAGTCGCTCCCCGGTGGTTGCCCACCTCAACGCCAGTCGCGACACCCCGATCATAGCGGACGAGGGGTCGGCGCCCGCGAGAGGGGGCGCCGACGTTTGCCGTCGAGGTGCAGGGCGTCCGGATGCCACGACAGAATGGCCATGTGTCAGACACCACCGCAGGCCTCTTCCTCGTCCCGCTCCCCGCAGCTGTTGCCGCACGCGACGGTGCGGACTTCCGCCTCGGCGAAGCGACCAGGCTCGCCGGCGACCTCGACACCGCGGCGGCCTTCGCCGACCTCGTCGCGGTGCGCACCGGCATCCGCCTGGCCGAGCCGGCTGCGAGGGCCGACGGCGCGGACACGGTGCAGTTCCGGCTCGAGCCGCAGCGACCGGGCGGCGCGGAGTCGTACGCGATCACGGTGGATGCGACATCCGTCGCCGTCGTCTCCTCGGGAGCGGCCGGACTGTTCTACGGCGCGCAGACCCTCGCGCAGCTGCTGGCGGGCGACGAGGAGGGCGGCTGGGTGATCCCGGCGGTCGAGATCGCCGACGCACCGCGGTTCGCCTACCGCGGCGTCATGCTCGACGTCGCGCGGCACTTCTTCCCCGTCGAGACGGTCTGCACCTACATCGATCGGGCGGCGGAGCTGAAGCTCAACCACCTGCACCTGCACCTCACCGACGACCAGGGCTGGCGCCTCGAGATCCGCTCGCGTCCCGAGTTGACCGCCAAGGCGGCGGGCACCGCGGTGGGCGGCGGGGCGGGCGGCTTCTACACACAGCAGGATTACGCGGCGATCGTCGCGCACGCCGCGTCGCGTCACATGACCGTCGTCCCCGAGATCGACGTCCCCAGTCACACGCACGCCATCGGCCTGGCCTACCCGGAGATCACCGAAGCACCCGTCATCACCGACACGGTGCGCGAGAACGTGGCGCAGTACGGCGGCGACCTGCCGGCGGCGGGCGAGCCGTACACCGGCTTCGCGGTGGGATTCTCGTCGCTGAAGACCGACGACGAGGCCACCTACGACTTCCTCGCCGACGTGCTCGGTGAGCTCGCCGCGATCACCCCCGGCCCCTACCTGCACATCGGCGGCGACGAGTGCCTGGGTACCGACCCCGACGACTTCGCGGTGTTCATCGCGCGGGTCACCGAGCTGGTCGCCAACCTCGGCAAGACGCCGCTGGCCTGGCACGAGGCCGGCGCCGCACCCGAGATCGCACCGTCGACGATCGGGCAGTATTGGGGGTTCGTCTCCGGCGCCGATGCGGACAACGCCGCAGCCTTCGCGCGCGGCGGCTCCCAGCTCATCCTGTCGCCCGCCGACGCGGTCTACCTCGACATGAAGCGCGACCCCGACGGCCCGCTCGGGCTGACGTGGGCGAACGGGGCCACCAGCGTGGAGCGGTCCTACCGCTGGGAGCCGGCCGACGTGATCGACGGCGTGGGGGAAGCCGACATCCTGGGCGTCGAGGCGCCGCTGTGGACCGAGACGGTGCGCACCCTCGCCGACATCGAGGCGCTGGCCTTCCCCCGCATCGCCGCCGCGGCCGAGGCCGCGTGGTCGCCCGCGACCGGCACCCACCCCGACCGCACCTGGGCGTCGTTCCGCACCCGCCTGGCTGCCCGAGGGCCGGCGTGGCAGGCCGCCGGCATCGGGTTCGACCGCTCCCCGGAGATCGACTGGACAGGCGCATGAGCGTCGCCCGCGTCATCCGAGACGTCCGGCTGGTGGATGCCGGCACCGTCGCCGGCGCCGCGTGGGTCGCGTTCGACGCCGGCCACGTGGTGGCAGCCGGCCACGGCGACGGATGGCAGGACCTCGCGCCCCGCGACGTCCGCGACGGCGGCGGTGCGTGGCTGACCCCCGGGTTCGTCGACATCCACGGGCACGGCGGCGCTGGCGGCGCGTTCGACGACGGCCCGGCAGAGATCGCGGCGGCCCGTGCCGTGCACCGCGCACACGGCACCACCCGCGCCGTGCTGTCGCTGGTGACCGCGTCGATCGACGACCTGGTCGCGCGAGTGGGCATGGTCGCCGCGCTCGCCCGGACGGATGCCACGATCCTCGGTTCCCACCTGGAGGGGCCGTTCCTGGCCGCCGGACACAAGGGTGCGCACACGGCGGGTCTGCTGCGGGCGCCGGACGCGGCATCCGTCGACCGGCTGCTGACTGCCGCGGATGGCACGCTGCGGCAGGTGACCCTGGCGCCGGAGCTGCCGGGGGCGGCCGAGGCGATCGCGCGGTTCGTCGCGGCGGGCGTGGTCGTCGCGATCGGGCACACCGACGCCGACGCTGCTGCTGCGCAGCGGGCGTTCGATGCGGGCGCGACGATCCTGACGCATGCGTTCAACGGCATGCGCGGCATCCACCACCGCTCCCCCGGACCCGTCGTGGCCGCGATGGGTGACGACCGCGTGACGGTGGAGCTCATCGCCGACGGCACGCACGTGCACCCCGACGTCATGCGGCTCGTCTTCGCCGGGGCGCCGGGGCGCGTCGCGCTGATCACCGACGCGATGGCTGCGGCCGGGGCCGCCGACGGCCCCTATAGCCTCGGCGGGCTCGCCGTCACGGTGGCCGGCGGCGTGGCGCGCCTGGACGACGGTGGCTCGATCGCCGGCTCCACGCTGATGCAGGATGCCGCGCTGCGCCTGGTCACCGCGGAGTGCGGCGTGCCCCTGCCGGAGGCGGTGGCGGCACTGACGACGGTACCCGCCCGCGCCGTGCGCGCCGCAGCCGGGTCGCTCGCCGTCGGGGCGACGGCCGACGCGGTGCTGTTGGACCCCGACCTGCGCGTGCGCGAGGTGTGGGTGGACGGCGAGCCCGTGCCGGCCGCGGGGTCACGAGCGTAGGAAAAGGGACGAGCGTAGGACCGAACCCGCGGCATCCGTCCTCCCTCCGCCACATCTCCTACGCTGGACACCGGGCCGCGCGCGGAGCGGATGCCGCGCCCCGCGCCCGCGGTCACACGCCAGGCCCCACGTAGACTGAGCGCATGTCCGATCTGCCCTCCGTGCGCCCAGAGACACCCGCCGAGCCGCAGCCGCAAGCCGGCACCCGGCCCGGCCTGGACGCCGTGGATGTGCTCTCGGTCGTGTGCGGCCTGTTCGCCTTCGGCACGCTGGCATTCTGGGGATTCGTGGCCTGGGACTGGCCGTGGAACCTCGTGGTCGGGATCGGCTCGCCGGTCGTCGCGATCCTGCTGTGGGCACTGTTCGTGTCGCCGCGCGCGGTGCTCGCGGTGCACCCGTTCGTCCGCGCCCTGGTCGAACTTCTCGTCTACGCCGCCGCGACGATCGCCTGGTGGGCGCTGGGCAACGCGTGGGTGGGTCTGGGCTTCGCCGTCGTCGCCGTGACCGTCGGGGTCATCTCCGGTCGCCGCCGCTTCGCATGACCGACTCGGCGCGGCCCGCGACGCCCGCCGCGGCATCGGACCCGGTCGCGCTGCTGCACGCGGCGCTCCCCGGCCGCGTCGACACCACGCCCGCCGCGCTCCAGGCGGCCCGCGCCGACAAGTCGGGGCACGCGTCGGCCGGTCCGCCGCTGGCGGTCGTGCGCGCGGCCTCGGTCGCCGACGTACAGACGACACTGCGCATCGCGACCGAGACCCGCACTCCCGTCGTGACCCGCGGCGCCGGCACGGGCCTGGCCGGCGGCGCCAACGCCGGACCCGGCGAGATCGCGCTGTCGGTGCGGGGCATGGACCGCATCCTCGAGGTGCGCCCCGACGACCTGCTCGCCGTCGTCGAACCCGGCATCCTCAACGCCCAGCTCAACGCCGCCCTCGCCGCCCAGGGCCTGTGGTGGGCGCCCGACCCCGCCAGCCGGGAGATCTCGACCGTCGGCGGCAACATCGCCACCGGTGCGGGCGGGCTGCTGTGCGCCAAGTACGGTGTCGTCCGCGACGCAGTGCTGGCCGTGGACGTCGTGCTCGCCGACGGGCGCCTGATGCGCTTCGGTCACCGCAGCGTCAAGGGCGTGACGGGGCTGGACCTGACCTCCCTCATGATCGGCTCGGAGGGCACCCTCGGCGTCGTCGTCGGCGCCACCCTCAAGCTCCGCCGGCTCGTACCCGGCGCCACGCGCACGATCGCGGCGACCTTCCCCGACGTCCGCGCCGCGGCGGTCGCCTCGGCCGCCGTCACCGCGAGCGGCATCCAGCCGGCGATCATGGAGCTGATGGATGCCACGTGTCTGGCCGCCGCGCACCGGCTGCTGCAGCTGGCACCCCCGACAGCCGGCGCCACGCAGCTGACGATCCAGACCGACGGCCCCGCCGCCCATGTCGAGGCCGACGCGATCGCCCGGGTGCTCACCGCCGCCGGCGGCGCGGTCGTGGTCGCCGCCGACGAGGCGGAGGGCGAGCGGCTGCTCGCGGTGCGCCGCGCCATGCATCCGGCGATGGAGACCCTCGGCACGACCCTCATCGAGGACGTCGCGGTGCCGCGCAGCGCGCTGCCGGCGATGTTCGACGAGATCGCCCGCATCGAGCGCGAGTTCGGCGTGACGATCCCGACCGTGGCGCACGCCGGCGACGGCAACCTGCACCCGAACTTCGTCTTCACCGGGCCCGAGGTGCCGCCGCACATCTGGGACGCCGCCGACGCGCTGTTCCGCGCGGCGCTGCGCCTGGGCGGAACGCTCACCGGCGAGCACGGCATCGGCGTGCTCAAGCGCAGGTGGCTGGCCGACGAACTGGGCGAGGATCAGTGGCGACTGCAGCGCGACATCGCGCGGGTGTTCGATCCGCTCGGCATTCTGAACCCCGGCAAGGTCTTCACCGCCTGAGGCGATCAGTCGCGCTTACAGTCCCTGCCAGGCGGGCTTGTGCGCCCAGGCGTAGCGGTAGTAGTCGGCGCGCTGCAGCTGCGACGCCGCCGCCTCGTCGACGACGACCGTCGTGTGCGGGTGCAGCTGGATCGCCGACCCCGGCAGCGACGCGCTCACCGGTCCCTCCACGGCCCCGGCGACGGCCGGCGCCTTGCCCTCGCCGAACGCGAGGAGCACCAGGTGCCGGGCGGCGAGGATCGTGCCGAGACCCTGCGTGATGCAGTGCATCGGCACCTGGCCGGGCGAGTCGAAGAAGCGCGCGTTGTCGGCGATGGTCTGCTCGGTGAGCGTCTTGACCCGCGTGCGGGAGGCGAAGGAGGAGCCCGGCTCGTTGAACCCGATGTGCCCGTCGGTGCCGATCCCGAGGATCTGCAGGTCGACCCCGCCTGCCGCCGCGATGGCCCGCTCGTAGTCCTCACCGGCGTGCTCGATGCCCGCGAGCGACCCGTCGGGCACGCGCACCCGCGCCGGGTCCAGCCCGAGCGGCTCGACGACCTCGCGGAAGATGACGTTGCGATAGCTCTCCGGGTGCGCCGGGTCGATGCCCACGTACTCGTCCAACGCGAAGCCGCGCACGCGCGACAGGTCGACCTCGTCGCGCCGCGCACGCAGCGCCTCGTAGACCGGCAGCGGGGTGGACCCGGTGGCAAGTCCCAGCACGGCGTCGGGCGTGCGCCGCACGAGGGAGAGGATCTCCGCCGCGACGAGCGCGCCGGCATCCGCCGGTGTCGGGACGATCACGATCTCAGCCATGGCCAAATACCTCCTCGGGCGCGGATGCCGCGCCTACCAGTGCCGCTCCCAGAGCTGCGGCGGGTGAGCCGACGGGCAGCAGCGTGACTCTCCCATCCAACCGCAGCGAGCGCAGGAAATCCGACGCGCCGGCCCGTGAGTTCAGTTCCGCCCGCACCGGGGCCGCCAGCCGCTCGCCCAGTCCGGTCAGGCCGCCGCCCAGCACGACGACGTCGACGTCGGCGGTGAGGATGAGCACCTGCGCCGCGGA
This sequence comes from Microbacterium sp. zg-YB36, assembly GCF_024623575.2. Taxonomy (NCBI): domain Bacteria; kingdom Bacillati; phylum Actinomycetota; class Actinomycetes; order Micrococcales; family Microbacteriaceae; genus Microbacterium; species Microbacterium sp. zg-YB36. Next base: position 106,335 of record NZ_JANJFD020000008.1, on the reverse strand, counting down.
TGCCACTGCGCAGACGATGCCGGTGCGGATCGCCGACGCATCCGGGTCGCCGGCATCCGCCGTATCGAACAGGTCCTGCACCGGAACGTCTCCCGGCCGCCGCCACCGGCGGGCGAGCGACGCGCCACCGGCGAACGCCTCGATGCAGCCTCGTTGGCCGCACCGGCACGTCGGCCCGGCGGGATCGATCGAGATGTGGCCGACCTCGCCCGCCGCCCCGCGGGCGCCACGCCACACGCGGCCGTCCGAGACGATCCCTGCCGCCACCCCGGTCCCGAGGTTCAGGTACGCGAGGGACCCCGCGCGCCCCCGCAGGGTGTACGCGCCCAGCGCGGCGGCCCTCACATCGTTCTCGACCGCCGGCGGCGCCCCCAGCCGCGGCGCGAGGGCCGCGACCAGATCGAGGTCGTCGATACCGAGGTTCAGCGCATGGGTGACCCTGCCGCGATCGACCTGGCCGGGGATCCCCACACCCACCGAACGCACCGGGCCGGCGCCCGCGGCCTCGCGCACCTGCCGCACCGCCTCCACGATGCCCGACACCACGGCATCCGGACCCCGGCCGGTGCGCAGCCGCGCTTGCGCGACGATGCTGTCGTCGGCGGCCACCGCGACGGCGAGGGTCTTGGTGCCGCCGACATCGAGCCCGATGCGCAGCATCAGCCCTTGACCGCCCCGGCGACCATGCCGCCGGTCATGCGGTTCTGCACGATGAGGAAGAACACCACGACCGGGATCGCCACCAGGGTGGAGCCGGCCATGAGCTCGGCCCAGTTGATGCCGCCGTTGGGGTCGAGGAAGGTGCGCAGCCACACCGGCAGGGTCATCGCCTCGGGCCGGGGGTTGAGCACGAGGGCGAACACGAACTCGTTCCACGCCTGGATGAAGCCGAACACGCCGGTGGCGACCAGCCCCGGCGCGAGCAGCGGGAAGGTGATCTTCCAGAACGCCTGCGAGCGGCTGAGCCCGTCGATCATGCCGGCTTCCTCCAATTCGATCGGTACCCCGTTGACGAAGCCGCGCAGCGTCCAGATCGTGAACGGCAGCACGGTGGCGATGTACACGAGCGTGAGCCCGATGACGCTGTTGAGCAGCTGCCAGCCGTCGATGAGGCGGAACACCGAGATGATCATCGCCTCGGCGGGGATCATCTGGATGACGAGGATCGTGATGATGAACGGCGCCCGGCTGCGGAAGCGGAACCGGGTGACGGCGAGGGCGGCGAGGAAGGCGAACACCAGCGCGATGACGACCGTCAGCAGCGCCACCATGAGCGAGTTGCCCAGCGCGGGGAGGAAGGGTGCGCGCGCCGAGCCCGACACGACTCCGACGTAGTTGTCGAGCGTGAAGTTGTCGGGCCAGAAGTGCAGCTCGCTGCCTCGTACCTGCCCGTTGGGCTGGAACGACGTGTTGACCATCCAATACACCGGGAACACCGAGGCGAGGAACACCACCACGGCAGCGGCGACGGTGAGCAACGAGCCGACACGGCGGCGCCGGCGCCCCGGACGGCGGGCGGACGACACAGCGGCGCTCACAGCGCCTCCTCCTTGACGCTGCGACGCACGTAGAACGCCGACAGCCCCACCAGCAGCAGTACGACGATCACCGAGATGGCCCCGCCGGCGCCGAAGTCGCCCGACCCGAGCGACACCCGGTAGATGTACACGCCGAGGGTGTTGGTCTGCTCGGCCAGTCCGCCGATCGACTGCAGTGCGTAGATCTGCGTGAACACACGCAGATCCCAGATGACCTGCAGGATCGTCACGATCGCGAGGATCGGTCGGATGAACGGAACCACCACGAGGAAGAAGCGCTGGGTCGCCCCCGCCCCATCCAGCTGCGCCGCTTCGAGCACTTCATCGGGCACCTGCGTGAGGCCGGCGTACACGGTGAAGGCGACGAAGGGCACCGCGCCCCACACGATGATGACCGACGCGACGAAGAAGAAGCTGAGCGGCTCGATGAGCCACGAATGCCCGGTGAACTGCTCCAGCCCGAACCCGTTCACCAGCACGTGGTTGAGCACGCCGTACTGGGTGTCGAAGATCCACCCCCACACGATCGTCGCCGACAGCGGCGGCATCGCCCACGCCAGCAGCAGACCCACCGACACGACGGTGCGCAGCACCTTTCCCAGGCGCGCCAGCAGCAGGGCGACGAGGATGCCGAGCACCATCGTGACCACGACGCACACCGCCGCGAACAGCAGCGAGCGGCTGAGCACCTCCCAGAACTCCGAGTCGGTGAGTACCGCGAGGTAGTTGGCCAAGCCGACGAACTCGGGCGGGGCACCGAACACCTGTGCTCGGCCGAACTCCTGCACGCTCATGATGAGCAGCTGCAGCAGCGGCCAACCGGTGATGACGGCGAGGACGACCAGCGCCGGCAGCAGCAGCGCATAGGGCGTAAAGCCGCCGGGGCGCCGGGCGCGGCGGGGCGGAGGGTCGACCGCGGCGCCGTCGTCGATCGCGGAGATCGACGGGTCGAGGTCGCTTTTCATGACGGGCATGGGTGCTCCTGATACCGGGGCGTGCGGGGTACGGCCCGCGCGTACGGGCCGTACCCCGACGGGTCAGCCGTTGAGGATCTCCTCGATGGTGACGTCGACCTCTTCGGCGAGCGAGGGCACGTCGCCGCCCTGCGCGATCTTGACGAAGAAGTCCTCGAGCACGCGGGAGGCTTCCACCTCCGCCCAGTTCGGCGAAGCGGGGGTCAGCTTGGCGTTGCCCGCCGCCTCGGTGAACGCCTGCGCCTCCGGGGTGTCGCCGAGCGTCGAGGCGAGCGACTTCTTCGCCGGGATCAGGCCGTTCTCGCCGTAGATCGTCTGGAACTCGTCGCTCAGGATGATCCCCAGCGCGCTCTTGGCCAGCTCCGGGTTGGCCGACTTGGCCGAGATGCCGATGTTCGACCCACCCGCGAACACCTGGGCGGCCTCACCGTCGGCACCGGGGAGGGCGTAGACGAACGGGGCTGCCGGCGGGGTCTGGGTCTCGCAGGCGCTGGCCAGTCCCAGTGCCCAGTTCGGCGCCGAGAACTGGATCGCGGTGCCCTCGCAATACGGGGTCCACGGCTCGGCGTTGTCGCCGTCCTTCGGCGCGGTGGACGCGGTGGTCATCAGGTCCTGCACCTGCAGGAGCCCTGCCACCGATTCCGAGCTGCTCAGCTGGGCGTCCCACTGGTCACCGTCGGGGACGGCGATCTCGCCGCCGTTCTCCCAGATGAAGGGCAGGGCGTTGTACCAGTCCTGACCGGCGAAGTAGATGCCGCTGTCGCCGGCGTTGGCCGACGCGAGGTCCTTCGCCGTCGCGACGTACTCCTCGAGCGTGGCGGGCGCCTCGGACACGAACGCGGGGTCGGCGAAGACGACGCGCGCGCCGGAGTACAACGGTGCGGCGTAGAGCGCGCCCTCGTAGCTGCCTGCCTCGACGAAGCCGGGCAGCAGATCATCGCCGCCGAGGTCTTCGTAGATGTCGGAGATGTCCAGCAGTGCCCCCACCGAGGTGAACGCCGGGGCCTGCGTGTTGCCGAATTCGACGAGGTCCGGGCTGTCCGAGCTGGACAGGCTCGTCGTGAGCTTGTCGACCAGACCGTCCCAGCTCTGCTCCTCGATGACGAGCGTGGAGCCGGGGTTGTCCTCCTCGAATGTCTCCACGAGGTAGTCGCGGGCGGCGTCGGGCGTATCCGCCCCGACCAGCCACACCCGGATCTCGGCGCCCTCGGCATCGGCGTCACCGCCACCGCCGCCGGTGTTCGAGCACCCGGCGAGGACGAGCGCCGCAGCGCCCAGGAGCGCGACGGCTCCAATCGTGTTGTTCTTCATGGTTTTCCTTCGATCTCTTGGGTTCGGGTGAGCCTCACGGCCCGAGGATGGCGATTGTCAGGAGACTCCCAGTTGCCCCGACAGGACCATGACGGCGGCTCCGCGCAGGACGATGTCCTCGCCTTGGGCCGTCATCCGCACCTGCAGCCCGTCGTGGAACTCGGCGAGTGTGCGGGCGCGCAGCGTCTCGGCGGCCTGCTCCGCGAGCGGGCCGTCGAGAAGTTCAGTGGGGCCGGAGAGCACGATCTCCGACAGGTCCAGCGCGCCGACGACCGGCGCCAGGGCGATGCCCAGGCGCTCGCCGGCGTCGCGCAGGATGCCGTCGCGGTCTGCGACGCCGGCGGCGGCGAGCCGCGCGATCAACGCGGGAGCGGACAGCCATGCCTCCAGGCATCCGACCTTGCCGCACGCACACACCGGTCCGCCGTCGGTGCCGACCGTGACGTGCCCGATCTCACCTGCCGCGAAGCGGCCGCCGCGCATCGGCTGCCCGCCGGCGAGCAGCCCCGAGCCGACGCCACGGTCGACCTTCACCAGCAGCACGTCTTCGCCTGACCCGCCGAACGTGTATTCAGCCAGCACAGCGGCGTTGGCGTCGTTGGCGACCAGCGCCGGGAGGGCGAGCTCGGTCGAGACGATCCGTTGCAGTTCGAGCCCCGACCAGCCGAGGCTCGGCGCCGTCAGCACCACCCCCGCATCGTTGACGATGCCTGGGGTTCCGATGCCGACGCCGAGCACCGGCGCGTGCGAATCAGCGACGAGTCCGCGGGCGAAGGCGAGGACCGCGGGAAGGACGGCGGCGCCTGCCGGCATCGGGATCTCCCGCCGCACGACGATCTCGCCGCCGAGGGTGAGCACCGCCCCGAGAATGCGGTCGCTCCCGGACAGGTCGATCCCGACGATGCGGTGGCCCTCCCGGTCGAGATCGACGAGCATCCCCGGCTTACCCGGCCCCGACGCTTCCCGCATGCCCCGTTCGGCGACGAGGCCGTCGCCCATCAGCTCGGCGACGAGGTCGGAGATCGTCACGCGGGTCAGCGCGGTCTCGCGGGCGAGGTCGGCACGGCTCATCTCGCCGCCGTGGAACAGCGTCTGCAGCACGAGGGACCGGTTGTGTGCGCGGGCGTGCTCGGGGAGCACCTTGCCACCTGCGCGCAGCACACGGCTGGCACCGAATCCGCGCACGGCAGTCTCGGCGGATGCGGAGCGCGGGGCGTCAATGCCGGCCATGTTTGTTAGTAGAGCTTACGAATTATCGCGCCACAAGATCGGTTGCGTAATCTGGGAGGACTCTTTACAAAACTGTGACCTGAATCGAGGCGACGTCGGCGAGGTTCGTGGGTCTCGGACCGTGATGCTTCCGTTGCCTCGGCGTGTCGAACGTCCCTTACCATGGGGAGGACGTATCGGATCACGCAACCCGGGGGGTGGAATGTGACGGACGTAGTCACCAGGCCAGAGGCCGACGAAACGGGCGCCGTCGCAACCGACGACGCCCCGACCCTGGCGCTGGGCGCCGGGGGCGACGAAGCCGGCACTACCGAGGTGAAGTGGGCGTCCGCAGAACCGCCCCGCAAGAAGCGCCGTCTGGCGCTGTGGATCGGCATCCCCGTCGCGGTCGCCGCGCTCGGTGCCGGCGCCGCATCCCTCATGCTCATCGCACCCGGCACCACGGTGGCCGGGGTCTCGGTGGGCTTGCTCACCCCCGGCGCCGCCAGCGACGCGATCTCCGAACGTCTGCAGAACACCGAACTCGTCGTCGGCGACGGTGACGCGGTCAGCTCCGCCGACCTCGGCGCCGAACTCGATGTGCGCGCGATCGCCGAGTCGGCCTTCGAGACGCGGCCGGCGTGGAACGTGACGCAGTGGTTCGGTGACCCGATCTCGGCGCCCATCACGATCGACGCGCAACTCACCGCGGAGGTCCTCCGCGAGGCCGCGCCCAGCCTGTACACGGCTCCGACCGACGCCACGCTCGCCTTCGACGCCGGCACGCAGACGTACGTCGTCACGCCCGCCGTCGACGGCTCGGGTGTGGATCCGGCCGCTGTCGAGGCCGGGCTGCAGCAGGCGTTCAACGACGGTGCCGCCACCGTCGTGCTCGACGACCCGGCGCTCGCGCCGATCCCGGCGAACACGACCACCGACTCCGCCCAGTCCAGCGCCGACGTGCTGAACGCGATGCTCGACTCCGCCGGCTTCTACATCGGCGAAGAGCGCACCGTGCCGGTGGACCGTGCCGTGCTGGCATCCTGGATCACCCTCAGCACCACCGAGGACGGCACGTTCGAGTTCACGGCGGACCCCGCCGCCATTCAGCCGGTCGTCGACACTCTGCCGGCCCTGGTCGCGCGCGACGCGGTGAATGCCACCGTCATCACCAACACGGCAGGCGAGCATCTCTACGACATCCAGTCCGGCCAGGCAGGGCGAGCGCTGGAATCGACCGACGGCATCGCCGCGGGCTTCGCCGAGCAGCTGAGCACCGGCAACGCGGTGTACCCGCTCCCCGTCGTCGAGACCCAGTTCCAGACCACCGCTCTGGAGCGCACGATCGACGTCAACCTCAGCGCGCAGCGGGTCACCCTTTACGAGAACGGTGCCGCAGTGGATTCGTGGTCGGTCTCGACGGGCAAGCAGGGCGCCCCGACGTACACCGGCAACTACACGATCCAGAGCATGTACCCCATGCAGACGCTCTACGGCACCTACCGCGGGCCCAACGGCGAAGACCTCGGCCCGTACGTGCAGCCCAACGTGAAGTGGATGATGTACTTCAACGGCGGTCAGGCCTTCCACGGCGTGTACTGGCACAGCAACTGGGGCCGCCCCAGCAGCCACGGCTGCGTGGGGATGCCGGAGTGGCGTGCGGCGCAGCTGTACGACTGGGCCGCACCCGGCGTCGAAGTGTCGATCCACAACTGACGCCGCACCACCCCCTATCGTGGCGATCGTGCCACGATTCGACCTGACCCCCGACGAGCTGGCGGCCTACCGCCCCGACGTGCGCGAGCCGGACGACTTCGACGAGTTCTGGTCTCGCACGCTCACCGAGTCCCGCGCCGCCGGCGGCGAGGTGGTGCGCCGGCAGGTCGACACCCCGTTCGCGGTGTTCGACGTGTTCGACCTCACCTTCCCCGGGTTCGCCGGCGAGCCGGTGCGCGCGTGGCTGACCCTGCCGCGTGGCGTGACCGGGCCGCTGCCTGCCGTCGTGGAGTTCAACGGTTACGGCGGCGGCCGGGGCCTGCCCGGCGAACGCAGCGATTGGGCGGCCGCCGGCTATGCGCACCTGTTCATGGACACCCGCGGGCAGGGCTCCACGTGGGGATCCGGCGGCGACACCCCCGACCCGCACGGAGCCGGCCCCTCGGCGAGCGGCTTCCTCACGCGCGGCGTCGACGACCCCGAGACGTACTACTACCGCCGCGTCTACACCGACGCCGTGCGCGCCATCGACGCCGTCCGGTCGCTGCCCGAGGTCGACCCCGCCCGCGTCGCCGTCGCCGGCGGCAGTCAGGGCGGCGGCATCACGCTGGCCGCCGCCGGGCTGACCGAGGGACTCGTGGCGGCCATGCCCGACGTGCCGTTCCTGTGCCACTTCGAGCGGGCGGTGGGCCTGACCGACCGTGACCCCTATCAGGAGGTGGTGCGCTATCTGTCGGTGCACCGCGGCGCCGACGACCGCGTCTTCGACACCCTGTCGTACTTCGACGGCGTCAATTTCGCCAAGCGCGCCACGGCGCCCGCGCTGTTCTCCGTCGCCCTGATGGACCCGGTGTGCCCGCCCTCGACGGTGTATGCGGCGTTCAACCACTACGCCGCCGACAAGCACATCGAGGTGTACAAGCACAATCAGCACGAGGGCGGCCAGGCGCACCAGTGGTTCGCGCAGGCGGCGTTCCTGGCCGCACAACCGGTCCCCCAGGCGTCCGTCGTGTGAAATCCAGATGAAGGCCCTGCCCACAAGTGCGACCGGCTGCCAAACCCGGTTACCCTGTGGGGATGGCTGAGCTGCGTGTAGAAGAACTGTCGGCATCCACGATCGTCGCGGTGAACAACATGTCGCTCAAGCCCGGGCAGGAACGCTTCCTCGCCCCGGAGAGCTACGCGATCGCCGCGACCGTGGTGAACCCCTCCACGTCATGGCAGCGGGTCGTGCTCGACGGGGATGAGGTCGTCGGGTTCGTCAGCGCGAACTTCGACCCCGAGGCACCCCAGGAGCACTTCCGCTCGGTGCTGTGGCGCATCAACGTCGATGCCGACGACCAGGGCCGCGGCGTGGGACGTTTCGCCGTCGAGCAGCTGCTCCAAGAGGCGCGCAGCCGCGGCATGGACCACGTCAACGCCATCTACGAGGCAGGCGAGGGCGGCCCGGACACCTTCTTCCGCCGCGTGGGCTTCACCCCCGTCGGCGAGACCGAGTACGGCGAGGTCGTCGCCGAGGTCCGCCTCTAGCGAGCCCTCGCCCCGCCCCGCCGCTCGCCCCTCCCCTTCCGCTGAAACGACACCTGGTCGCCGAAACGATGGGAAGTTCCCACGGTCTCGGCGACCAGGTGTGGTCTCACGGGTTGGGGGGGTCAGCCCAGTGAGTCGATCACGGAGTTGAACGTCGCGGACGGGCGCATCACGGACTCCACGCGGGCGGCGTCGGGGCGGTAGTAGCCGCCCACGTCGACCGGCGAGCCCTGCACGGCGATCAGCTCGGCGACGATCTGCTCCTCGCCGGCGGCGAGCGCCTCGGCCACCGGGGCGAAGATCGCGGCCAGTTCGGCATCCGCCGTCTGCTTCGCCAGTTCCTGCGCCCAGTACAGCGCGAGGTAGAAGTGGCTGCCGCGGTTGTCGATCGTGCCGAGCGCGCGACCGGGCGACCGGTCGTTCTCGAGGAACGTGCCGGTCGCGGCGTCCAGCGTGTCTGCCAGCACCTGCGCCTTGGGGTTGTCGGTGGTCGTGGCGAGGTGCTCGAGGGATGCCGCAAGCGCGAAGAACTCGCCCAGCGAGTCCCAACGCAGGTAGTTCTCCGAGAGCAGCTGCTGCACGTGCTTGGGCGCGGAGCCGCCGGCACCGGTCTCGAACAGGCCACCGCCGGCGAGCAGCGGCACGATGGAGAGCATCTTGGCGCTCGTGCCGACCTCGAGGATGGGGAACAGGTCGGTGAGGTAGTCGCGCAGCACGTTGCCGGTCACCGAGATGGTGTCCAGGCCCTGACGGATGCGGTCCAGCGAGTACTGCGTCGCCTCGGCCGGGGGGAGGATCTCGATCGTGAGCTCTGACGTGTCGTGCTCGCCGAGGTAGGTGTTGACCTTCTCGATCAGCTGCGCGTCGTGGGCACGGGTGGCGTCGAGCCAGAACACCGCGGGCACGCCGGTGGCGCGGGCGCGGGTGACGGCCAGCTTCACCCAGTCGCGTACCGCGATGTCCTTGGTCTGCGTCGCGCGCCAGATGTCACCGGGGGCGACGGCGTGCTCCAGCAGCACGGTGCCTGCCGAATCGAGCACCTGCACGACGCCTTCCGCGGCGATCTCGAACGTCTTGTCGTGGCTGCCGTACTCCTCGGCCGCCTGGGCCATCAGGCCCACGTTCGGCACGCTGCCGATCGTTGCCGGATCCAGCGGGCCGTGCGCGATGACGTCGTCGATCACGCTCTGGTAGACCCCGGCGTAGGAGGAGTCGGGGATGACGGCGATCGTGTCGTCCTCGCCGCCGTCGACACCCCACAGCTTCCCGCCGTTGCGCACCAGCGCCGGCATCGACGCGTCGACGATGACATCGGACGGGACGTGCAGGTTGGTGATGCCCTTATCGGAGTTGACGTAGGACAGCCGCGGTCCGTCGGCCATCGCGTCGGCGAACGCGGCGATGATCTCCTCGCCGCCGTCGACGCTCTTCAGCCCCGAGAGGATCCCGCCCAGCCCGTCGTTCGGGGTGAGGCCCGCCGCGGCGATCTTCTCGCCGTACCGGGCGAACACGTCGGCGAAGTAGGCGCGCACGACGTGGCCGAAGATGATGGGGTCGCTGACCTTCATCATCGTGGCCTTCAGGTGCACGGAGTACAGCACGTCGTCGACCTCGGCGGCGCGCAGCGTCTCGGCGAGGAAGGCGTCCAGGGCCGCGGCCGAGAGGAACGTGGCATCCACGATCTCGCCGGGGAGCACCTTCAGGCTGTCCTTCAGCGTCGTGACGGTGCCGTCGGATGCCACGTGCTGGATGGTCAGCACGTCGTCGGCGGGCATCACCACGGACTTCTCGTTGGATTTGAAGTCGTCGTGCCCGAGGGTGGCGACGCGGGTCTTGGAGCCCTCCGCGAACGGCTTGTTGCGGTGCGGGTGCTTGCGGGCGTAGTTCTTCACCGACAGCGGCGCGCGGCGGTCGCTGTTGCCCTCGCGCAGCACCGGGTTGACCGCGGATCCCTTGATGCGGTCGTACCGGGCGCGGATGTCCTTGTCCTCGAGCGTGGTCGGCTCGTCGGGGTAGTCGGGGATGTCGAAGCCCGCCGCCTGCAGCTCCGCGATCGCGCCCTTGAGCTGCGGGATAGAGGCGGAGATGTTGGGGAGCTTGATGATGTTCGCCTCGGGCAGGGTCGCCAGGCCCCCGAGCTCGGCCAGCGCGTCGCCGACCTGCTGCTCCGGTGTCAGGTGCTGCGGGAAGGCGGCCAGCACGCGGCCGGCGAGCGAGATGTCCCGCGTCTGAACGGACACCCCGGCCTGACCGGCGTAGGCCTGCACGATCGGCAGGAACGACGCGGTGGCCAGCGCCGGGGCCTCGTCGGTGTAGGTGTAGATGATGGTCGGCTCGGTCATCCGTGGGTCTCCATTCGCGAGCGGCGTTGTCTCGATATCAAGATACCCCGGGCGCGTGCGGACGCCTGCCGCGCGGTGCGCACCGCGGCAGATCGGCGACGGTGCTCTGCTTCGCGACCAATGCGGTGTAGAACGAATCCGTGCCCGTTCTTCTTCACCGCGACATCGGCCCCGTCACCGTCCCGCCGGTGATGTCATGACCGCCGGCGACGCCGTCCTGGCCATCGACGCAGGACAGACCAGCATCAAGACCCGCGTGCGCTGGGGCGGCGACGTGCAGGACGAGGTCTTCCCCGGCATCCGCACGCATGCCTCGCTGCTGCCACAGCTCGCGGAGGTCGCGCACGCCGCGATCACCCGCGCCGGCGCACCGGTATCGGTCGTGGCCGCCGGGGTGTCGGGCCTCACCTCGGCCGAGACCGACGCCGGGGCGCTGCGCGAGCTGCTGCGCGGCACCGCCGTGACCCGGACGATCCTCGCGCACGACTCCACCACCTCGTTCCTCGGCGCGCTCGGTGACGCCCGCGGTGCCGTGGTGGCCGCCGGCACCGGCGTCGTGACCCTCGCCGTCGGCGGCGACGCGGTGGCCAGGGTGGACGGCTGGGGGTACCTCGTCGGCGATGCCGGCAGCGGCTACTGGATCGGCCGGGAGGCGCTGGCCGCCGTCATGCGCGACTTCGACGGCCGGGGCCCGGCGACGGCGCTGCGCGCGGTCGCCCAGGAGCACTGGCCCGACCTCACCGAGGCGTACATCCGGCTGCAGACCGCCGATGACCGCGTCAGCGTGATCGCGGGGTTCGCCGCAGCCGTGGCCGCCCACACCGACCACGACGCCGTCGCCGCCGACATCACCCGCCGCGCCGCCGACGAGCTGGCGCACAGCGTCACCACGGCGCTGCGCCGCGTGCACCGCGGCGACGACGGGACGCTGCAGGTGTGCGCGCTGGGTGGGGTGTTCCGCTCCGCCGCGCTGCGCGCGGCGTTCCAGCGGCGACTGACGGACGCCGACCTGGACATCGCCCTGGTGGCGCCCCGGGGCCAGGGCATCGACGGCGCCGCCGCCCTCGCGAACCTGCCGGCGCGGCATCCGCTGGCCACCGCCGTCGCGGTCTCGGACGCGGCCTCCGCCGGCTGAAACGGATGGATGCCGCACCCCGCCGTCTCGGGCGGAGTGCGGCATCCGTCGTCACACCAGCGACTCGCGCCAGGCGGCGTGCAGCTGCGAGAACTTACCGGTGCCGGCGATGAGCGCGGCGGGGGCGTCGTCCTCGATGATGCGGCCGTGCTCCATGACGAGCACCCGGTCGGCGATCGCCACCGTCGACAGGCGGTGGGCGATGATGATCGCGGTGCGGTCGGCCAGCAGCGTCTGCAGCGCGTCCTGGATCATCCGCTCGCTGGGCATGTCCAGCGACGCCGTCGCCTCATCCAGGATGAGCACGGCGGGATCTGCCAGGAACGCCCGCGCGAACGAGATCAGCTGCCGCTGCCCGGCGGAGACCCGACCGCCTCGCTTGTTCACGTCGGTGTTGTAGCCGTCCGGCAGCGCCTGGATGAAGGTGTCGGCCCCCACCGCGCGCGCTGCGGCCTGGATCTCCGCCAGCGTCGCGTCGGGCTTTCCCAGTGCGATGTTGTCGGCGATCGTGCCGCTGAACAGGTACGCCTCCTGCGTGACCATGACGATCGCGCGGCGCAGGTCCTTCGGGTGCAGCGACCGCAGGTCGACCCCGTCCAGGGTCACCCTGCCGCGCGTCGGATCGTAGAACCGCGACACCAGCTTGGCCAGGGTCGATTTTCCCGCTCCCGTCGTCCCGACCAGGGCGATGGTCTGCCCGGCAGGGATGTCCAGCGAGAAGTCGGGCAGGATCACCCGGCCCGAGGCGTAGCCGAACTCGACGTCCTCGAAGCGCACGTGACCTCGTGCGTGCCACAGGTCCACCGGCTCGGCCGGATCGGGAACCGTCGGCTCCTCCTCCAGCATGCCCGACACCTTCTCCAGCGCCGCGGTGGCTGACTGGTAGGAGTTCAGGAACATCGCGATCTCCTCCAGCGGGCTGAAGAAGTTGCGGATGTACAGCACCGCCGCGAGCAGACTGCCGATGAGGAAGGTGCCGTCCACGACGCGCAGCGCGCCCCACAGCAGCACGATGGCCATCGTCACGTTCGAGATGAGGATGAGGCCGGGATCGAGCACGCCGAACAGCCGCACGAGCTTGAGGTTGACCCGGCGGTACTCCCCCGAGATCTCCCCGAACTCGGCGTCGTTGCGCTTCTCCTTGCGGAAGGCCTTGACCGCCCGCACGCCCGTCATGGTCTCCACGAACTGCACGATGAGCTTCGCGCTGACCACCCGCGACAGCCGGAATCCCTTCTGCGACTGGATGTAGAACCAGCGCATCAGCAGTGCCAGCGGAATGCCCATGACCACGAGGATCACGCCGGACTGCCAATCCAGGATGAACAGCATCGCCAGCGTGAAGATGCCGTACAGGCTCCCCTGCACGAGCTGGTTGAGCCCGCCGTCGAGCAACTCGCGGATCGACTCCAGGTCGCTGGTCTGCCGCGAGATGATGCGCCCCGACGTGTAGCTCTCGTGGAACTCCAGGCTCAGCCGCTGCGTGTGGCGGAAGATCCGCGTGCGCAGGTCCATCAGCACCGCCTGGGTCAGCCGCGCCGCCAACCCGACGTACCAGGCGATGAGGGCGGCGCCCAGGATGCCGGTGACCAGATACACCGCGGTCACCACGAACGCCGGCATCCAGTCGGCGTAGTCCACGGCGCGCGGAAGCGCCACGTTGATGCCCCAGGCGATCAGCGCAGGTCCCAGCACCCGCAGTGCGGTGGAGGCGACGACAACGACAGCCGTCAGCACCAGCAGCCCCTTCATCGGGCTCACCAGGGACCCGAGCAGGTGCAGCGACCGGCGCCGGATGGCGCGGCTCTCGGTCTTGGTGTAGTCGTCGCGGTCCTCGCCGCTGGTTCCCTGAACCGTCGAGACGCTCACAGGTTCACCTCCGTCTCGCGCTGGGTGCGTTCCTCGGCTTCGAAGCTCGAGATGACATGCCGGTAGTGCTCGCTCGTGCGCAGCAGCTCGGCGTGGGTGCCGACGGCCGTGATGCGCCCCGCCTCGAGCACGGCGACGCGGTCGGCCAGGGCCACCGTCGACGGCCGGTGCGCCACGATGAGCGCGGTGGTGGTGGCCAGCACGCGGCGCAGCGCCGCCTCGACCAGCGCCTCGGTGTCCACGTCCAGCGCCGACAGCGGGTCGTCAAGCACCAGCACGCGCGGCCGGGCCGCAACGGCGCGCGCGAGCGCGAGGCGCTGCCGCTGCCCACCGGACAGGCTCAGCCCCTCCTCGCCGACGAGCGTGTCCGCACCGTCGGGGAGGTCGTACACGAAGTGGGCCTGCGCGATCTCGAGGGCTTCTGCCAGCACGGCATCCGCCTCGGGGCTCAGCGGATCCAGGCCGTCGCGACCCAGCAGCACGTTGTCGCGCACCGAGGTCGAGAACAACGTGGCATCCTCGAACGCCATCGCGACGTGGCGGCGCAGCTCTTCGAGCGTGAGGTCGCGCACATCGACGCCGTCCAGTTCCACGGCACCCTCGGTCACGTCGTACAGGCGCGCCGGGAGGGTCGTCAGGGTGGTCTTGCCCGAGCCGGTGAGGCCCACCAGGGCCATCGTCTCCCCCGGCTCCAGCACGAGGTCGACCCCGTCCAGCAGGTCGCGCTCGGTGGCACCGGCATCCTGATACCGGAAGTGCACGCCGCGGAAGGCCAGCTCCCCGCGCGGATTCTCGATGGTCTTGGGGTTATCCGGGTCGACGATCGCGTTCTCCGAATCGAGCACCTCGAAGACGCGGTCGGTGGCGGTGCGGGCGTCGATGAGGAACGAGAACAGGAACCCGAGCGACTCCAGCGGCCAGCGAAGCGCGGTGGCCATCGCGAAGAAGGCGAACAGCTCGCCGACGGTCAGCTGGTCGGTGCTGGCGAGCCAGATGCCGATCAGCAGGCACAGCGCGAACGCGATCATCGGGACGACTTCGAGCCAGAACCACAGCACGCCCACTTCGCGGGCCTTGCGCAGTTCGGTGCCTCGCAGCGTCTCGACCTGCGCGCGGAACTTCTGCAGCGCGTGCTTGCCGCGGCCGAACGCCTTGAGCACACGGATGCCGTGGACGCTCTCCTCGACCGAGGTGGCCAGGTCGCCGGCCTGGTCCTGGCTCTGACGTGCGAGCACGCCGTAGTTGTGCTCGAACCGGTAGCCGAAGAACCACAGCGGGATCGACACGACCAGGAACGTCGTGCCCAGTGCCCAGTGCCAGCGGAAGAGGAAGGCCGCGCCGATGACGATGGTCAGGACGTTCACCAGCAGCAGGATCGCGCCGAACGCGAGCCAGCGGCGGATGAGGTTGATGTCCTGCATCATGCGGCTGAGCAGCTGCCCTGATTGCCAGCGGTCGTGGAACGACACCGGCAGGCGCTGCAGGCGCCGGTAGAACTGCTGCCGGATCTCGTACTCGACGCCCGTCGCCGGGGTCAACACGAACGCGCGGCGCAGGTAGATGAACAGTGCCTCGAGCGCGCCCAGGACGAGCACGCCGACAGCCGCCCAGACGATGAGCGGAATCTCGCCGTCGGCGATGGGCCCGTCGACGACGGCCTCGAGGACGAGCGGGATGAGCAGGCTCATCATCGCCGCGCCGAACGCGGCGATGCAGCCGCCGATCAAACGGGGCAGCACGGGTTTGACGAACGGGATGAGGCGAGCGAGCGCCCGCGGGGTGGAAAGTCTCTGCGGCGAGGAGGTCATGGTCCTTAGTGGGGTCGTGCGGTGGGGAGCGGGGGCCGTAGCGGGCCCTCCGGGCAAGTGCGCGGCCCGGCGGTGGTGCGGGGTGCGGGGGCGCGGGGTGGCGGTGGCGCGCGGTGGCGGTGGCGCGGTGGCGGTGGCGCGGTGGCGCGCGGTGGGCGGTGGCGCCGGGTGGCGGTGGCGCCGGGTGGCGGTGGCGCGCGGTGGGCGGTGGCGCGCGGTGGCGCGGTAGCGACGGTGGCGCGGGGCGCGCCGGCCGCAGCGGAGGCCGAGGCGCGGGGCGCCGAGTCTGTCACGCGGGGCGGCGAGGCGCCCCGCGGTCGTCTGCGGGTGGCCCCGCGACTACCCCTCCACTCCCGCGAACCGGCGTGCGGCGGCGGGGAGGAGCGTGATCGGCTTCGCGGTGATGGCGGCCTGGTGCATGGCATCCTCCGGAGGGGTTTGTGGGCGGGGACTCCCGACCCGCGGGAGCCCACTAGCCTATCCCTGAGAATTCGCTGAGTGCAACAACTTTTTCGACGGGTATGTGCTTGTTGGTCGCCTGGATCAGTCTGATTCGCGGGCCAGGAGGGACCGCTTGACGTCGAGTCCCCAGGCGAAGCCGCCGAGGGTGCCGTCGGTGCGCAGCACGCGGTGGCACGGCACGAACAAGGCGGCGGCGTTGCGCGCGCAGATGGAGGCGGCTGCCCGCACGGCGCGGGGGTGGCCCATCTCGACCGCGAAACCGGTGTAGGTCAGCGGGCGGCCTGGTGTGATGCGGCGCAGTGCCGTCCAGCCGTTCTGCTGCAGGGCGGTGCCGTGTTGGGCGACCTCGATTCCGTCGATCGCGGCGACGTCACCGGCGTAGTAGGCGGCGACGGCATCCGCGGCATCCGTCCGCCGCTCGTGCACGGTGGCCGGGCGCAGCGCCGGGTGGATGCGGGCGAGCATCGTGTCGCCGTCGGGGGTCCAGCCGGAGGCGAGCACGCGTCCGGCGGCGTCGCTGACGATCGTGAATGGGCCGTCGGGGGTGTCGAGGGTCTGGATCGTGGCGGTCTGGGTGGTGGTGCTGAGGGTGGTCATGACCTGGCTCCTGAGAGAGGGCGTCGGAATTCAGGCTGTGCGGCGGATTCGGGGCCTGATTCGGCCGTCGCGGCATCCTCAGCCTGAATTCCGACGGGGAGGGGTGGGGTGGGGGTCGCAGCGGGCAGGGCCGCTCGCCACAGGTGCGCGGTGAGGTAACTGCGCCACGGCGCGGTGCGGGTCGCCCAAGCCGTGAGACCGGCCGGATCGGCGGGGATGCCGAGGTTCCCCGCCCCGGTACGAGCGGCGACGTCGCCCGGGAGGACCACGTCGGGGTCGCCGGTGACCCGCATCCGCACGTAGTCGGCAGTCCAGGGACCGACTCCCGGCAGCGCGAGCAGCCGCGCGCGCTGCTCGACGCCGTCGTCGCCGGGCGACAGCGACAGGTCGCCGGCCGCGATCAGCGCGGCGGCGCCGGTGACGGCGCGGATGCGGGCGGCGGGGCCGCGCAGCACCTCCGCACCGTGTTCGGCGATCGCGGTCATCGTGGGGAACAGCCGGTCGGTGCCCTCGTGCTCGGGCACCCGCTCCCCCAGCGCCTCGGTCAGGCGCACCAGGGCGGTGCGGGCGGCAGCCACTGAGATCTGCTGGCCGATCATGGCGCGGATGAGCATCTCGTGCGGGTCCGCGGTACCAGGTACCCGCAGGCCGGGTGTGCTGGCGACGGAGGCGGCAAGCTCCGGGTGGCGCGCGAGCGCCTCGTCGATGGCGACGGGGTCCGCGTCGAGGTCGAACAGCCGGCGGGCGCGGGCGACCAGCACGGGCAGATCGCCGAGGCGACTGAGGCGGGCCTCCAGACGCACGCGGGCACCGTCGGCGCGCAGCCGGAACCACGCCGGTCCCCCCGGCAGCGCGATGTTGCGCGCGAAAGAGGTCGGGGTGGCGGTTTCGACGCCGGCGATGACGCGCGCCGCCATCCACGCAAACAGCCCGTCGACGTCGAACGGCGCCCGCACCGGGAGCACGAGGTCGATCGCGCCGGGGGCGGCGGCCACGCCGGATGCCGGACGTCGCGCGCGAAGCTGCTGCGGCGGCATCCCGAACACTTCCCGCACGGTGTCGTTGAACTGGCGGACGCTGGCGAACCCGGCCGAGAACGCGATGTCCGCGATGGGCAGGTCGGTGCCCACCAACAGCATCCGCGCGGTGTGCGCGCGGTGCGCGCGGGCGAGCGCGAGCGGGCCGGCGCCGAGTTCGGCGGCGAGCAGGCGCGAGAGATGACGACTGGAGTAGCCGAGGCGGGAGGCCAGCCCCGGCACGCCCTCGCGCTCGACCACGCCGTCGGCGATGAGGCGCATGGCGCGGCCGGCGGTGTCGCCGCGCAGGTCCCACGCGGGCGAACCCGGTGCCGCCTCCGGCAGGCACCGCTTGCAGGCGCGGTAACCGGCCTCGTGCGCGGCAGCGCTGGTGGCGTAGAACTCGACGTTGCCGGGCTTCGGGGTGCGGGCGGGGCAGCTGGGCCGGCAGTAGATTCCGGTGGTGCGCACGGCGGTGACGAACTGGCCGTCGAAGCGCGCGTCCCGCGCATGGATGGCCCGATACCGCTCGTCGAATCCCGTGACTGCCTGACTCATACCCCCAGCCTGCCACCGACCCGGCCGTCCCGCTCGCGGAAATCGGCCATCGCCGTGGCCGCCGAGTGAGTATTCGCGGTGCCGAGTGAGTATTCGTGGTGCCGAGTGAGTATTCGCGGTGGCGAGTGAGTATTCGCGCTGCCGAGTGAGTATTCGCGCTGCCGAGCGCCCCGCGCCCGCCGTCGTTCCGGGAACAGGCGATCTCACCGACACAGGAGGAATCAGCCGAAATCGTCCTGTCTCGGTGAGTTTTCCTGTCCTGGCGCGGCGGTGTCGGCGCAACCCTCGCGGGGGACACCGCGAGGGGGATAGCGTGCGGGGCATGAGCGAGCGGGAGTACGACGTCGTGGTCATCGGGGCGGGAGCGGTCGGCGAGAACGTCGCCGACCGCACGGTACAGGGTGGGCTGCGCACCGTCATCGTCGAGGCCGAACTGGTCGGCGGCGAATGCTCCTACTGGGCATGCATGCCATCCAAGGCGCTGTTGCGCAGCGCCGCCGCGGTCCGCGCGGCGCGCGCCGTCGACGGCGCGCGGCAGGCGGTCACCGGCGACATCGACGTTGCGGCGGTGCTCCACCGCCGCAACGAGATCACCCACGACTGGTCCGACGAGGGGCAGGTGCAGTGGCTCGAGAGCGCCGGCATCGACCTCGTCCGCGGCCACGCCACCTTCACCGGGCCGCGCCGCCTGCGCGTGACGGATGCCGCGGGCACCAGCACCGACCTCGTCGCCCGCCACGCCGTCGCGGTGGCGACCGGATCGGCCGCGCTCCTGCCGGATGTCCCGGGGCTGCGCGAGATCGAGCCGTGGACCAGCCGCGACGCCACGAGCGCTCAGACCGTGCCGACCTCGCTCGCGATCGTCGGCGGCGGTGTGGTCGCCGCCGAGATGGCCACGGCATACGCACACTTCGGCACCGCCGTCACGATGCTCGTGCGATCGGTGCTGCTCGGCGGGACGGAGCCGTTCGCAGCAGAGCTGGTCGCGGCATCCCTCGCCGAATCGGGCGTCGACATCCGCACCGGCGTCGACGTCGTCGGCGCACGGCGCCGCGGCACCGGAGCAGGCCACAACGGCGGCGCCACCGGCGCGACGCTGGAGTTGTCCGACGGCACCCGTGTCCACGCCGAGAAGGTGCTCGTGGCGACCGGACGGATGCCGCGCACCACCGACCTGGGGCTGGAGGCGGTCGATCTGGCGCCCGGCGACTGGCTCGACGTCGACGACACGATGCTGGTGCGGGGGACGGACTGGCTCTACGCCGTGGGGGACGTCAACGGCCGCGCCCTGCTGACCCACCAGGGCAAGTACCAGGCCCGTGCCGCCGGCGACGCGATCGCCGCCCGCGCTGCCGGTGCCGCCATCGATGACCGGCCGTGGGGCACCCACGTCGCCACCGCCGACCACGCCCACGTGCCGCAGGTCACCTTCACCGACCCGGAGATCGCGTCGATCGGCCTCACGGCACGCGCGGCGACCGACGCGGGCCGGCGCATCCGCGTGCTCGACTACGACCTGGCATCCGTCGCCGGCGCCTCGGTCTACGCCGACGACTACCGCGGCCAGGCGCGCGCGATCGTCGACGAGGACCGCGGCGTGCTGATCGGGGCGACCTTCGTCGGCCCCGACGTCGCCGAGCTACTACACGCGGCGACCGTCGCGATCGTCGGCGAGGTGCCGCTGGCCCGCCTCTGGCACGCGGTGCCCTCCTACCCGACGGTCAGCGAGGTGTGGCTGCGCTGGCTCGAGCAGTACGGCCGCCCGAGCGCGTGACCGGCAGCACGAATACTCACTCGACGCCGCGAATACTCACTCGACGCCGCGAATACTCACTCGGCAGCACGAATACTCACTCGGCAGCGGCGGCGCGGCGGGGGTCAGTGGAAGAAGTGACGCTCGCCGGTGAAGTACATCGTCCCGCCCGCGGCGCGGACGGCGTCGATGACCTCCTGGTCGCGCACCGAACCACCCGGCTGAATGATCGTGCGAACGCCGGCATCCAACAGCACCTGCACCCCGTCGGCGAAGGGGAAGAACGCGTCGGATGCCGCGACCGACCCTGCCGCACGGTCGCCCGCCCGTTCGACTGCCAGCCGGCACGAATCGACGCGGTTGACCTGCCCCATCCCGATCCCGACCGTCGCCGAGGCCTTGGCCAGCACGATCGCGTTGGACTTCACCGCGCGGCACGTCTTCCACGCGAAGGACAGGTTCGACAGGTCCTCGTCCGCGGGCCGCTCCCCCACCACGAGCTCCCAGCCGTCGACGAGCGACTCGATCTCGTCGGGGAACCGGTCGGCGTCCTGCAGCAGCAGCCCACCGGAGACCAGCCGCACGTCCATCGGCTCCTGCCGCCAGTCGACGGGGAGCCTCAGCACCCGCAGGTTCTTCTTCAGCCGGAACACCTCCAGCGCCTCCGGCTCGAAGTCGGGGGCGACGATGACCTCGGTGAAGATGTCGCGCAGGTTCTCGGCCATCTTCAGCGTCACGGTGCGGTTTGCTGCGATCACACCGCCGAACGCCGACACCGGGTCGCACTCGTGCGCCCGCAGGTGCGCCGACGCGATGGGATCCAGCGCCTGCGGGGCGGCCACGGCGATGCCGCACGGGTTGGCGTGCTTGATGATCGCGACGGCGGGCTTGACCAGGTCGAACGCGGCGCGCAGGGCCGCGTCGGCGTCGACGTAGTTGTTGTACGACATCTCCTTGCCCTGCAGCTGCGTCGCCTGGGCGATGCCGTGGCCGCCGGCGCGGGAGTACAGTGCGGCGCGCTGGTGCGAGTTCTCGCCGTAGCGGAGGGTCTCCAGCCGCTCGGCCGTGATCGTCAGGTGCTCGGGCAGCTCGCCCTCGGCGGCGAGGGTCTCCTCCGCGAACCACGTCGACACGGCGCGGTCGTACGCGGCGGTGTGCGCGAAGGCCCGGGCGGCCAGCTCGCGACGCTGCACGAGCGAGGTGCCGCCCTTGGCGATGGCTGCGAGCACGGCGGGGTAGGACGCCGGGGAGACGACGATCGCGACGTTGGCGAAGTTCTTGGCGCTGGCGCGCACCATGGCGGGCCCACCGATGTCGATCTGCTCCACGACGTCCTCGGCGGGCGCGCCGGAGGCGACGGTCTCGACGAACGGGTAGAGGTTCACCACGACGAGCTCGAACGGCTCGATGCCGAGGTCGGCGAGCTGGCGCTCGTGGTCGGCCAGCCGCAGGTCGGCGAGCAGCCCGGCGTGCACGCTCGGGTGCAGCGTCTTGACCCTGCCGTCGAGCGACTCCGGGAATCCGGTGACGGATGCCACGTCGGTCACGGCGAACCCGGCGTCGCGGATGGTGGCCGCCGTGGATCCGGTGGAGACGATCTCGACGCCGGCGTCGGCGAGCGCCGCAGCGAGCACCAGCAGGTCGGTCTTGTCGCTCACCGAGACGAGCGCGCGGCGCACCGGGACGGTGTCGCGATTGCGGTACAGGGACGGGTCGTGGCTCGGGCCGGCCATAGAGAGCTCCTCCGGGTAGGTCAGATGGTGGATGCCGCGGCGAGATCCAGCTCGCCGACGGCGATACGACGGACGACGTCGATCAGCAGGCGCCGCTCGACGGGCTTGATGCGGTCGTGAAGAGTGTTCTCGTCGTCGCCGGGCAGCACGCTGACGCGCTCCCGGGCGAGGATCGGACCGGAGTCGACGCCGTCGTCGACGACGATGACGCTGGCGCCGGTCTGCGAGACGCCGGCGGCCAGCGCGTCGCGCACACCGTGCGCGCCGGGGAACTCCGGCAGGTAGGCGGGGTGGGTGTTGATCAGCCGCGGCGCCCACGCCGCGACGACGGCGGGGGGAAGCAGTCGCATCAGGCCGCTGAGCACGACGAGGTCGGGCTTCCAGACCTCCAGATGGGCCAGCAGCTCGTCACCCCACGCTTCGCGCTGGGCCGCACCGGCCCAGGGGATGACGAAGCTCGGGATGCCGAACTCCTCGGCGTGGGCGAGTCCGGACGCTTCCCGGTCGGCGCCGACGACGATCACGCGCGCAGGAAAGGCGGGATCGCTCGCGGCCTCGAGCAGGGCCCGAAGGTTCGACCCGGCTCCCGAGATGAGGACGGCGACCGTGAGCACGCGGTCAGTCTACCGGCGCCCGCGCGGCGCCCTCCCCGGGCGCCCCCGGCTCCGCGTGCTCCGCGTGCTCCGCGTGCTCCGCGTGCTCCGCGTGCTCCGCGTGGTCCGCGACACGGTCGACGGGCGCCACGGCGTCGCCGTCGGCATCGCGACCGCGCGGCGACAGCAGCAGGATCGCCGCGCCCAGCGCGGTCTCCACCCCCACCGCGAGCGCCAAGGGCCCCGGTGCCGGCCCGACGACGGCCAGGGCGCCCGGCCCGATCGCCCCGGATGCCACGACCGCGAACACCGCGGCGACCCCGGCGGCGGCCACGGTGATGCCGACGGTGACCAGAACGCGGATACCCATCGCCTCATGGCCGCCCGGCCCGGTACGTGCCTGACGCACCAGCTGCGACCGGGTCACCCAGCCGGCCAGCGCACCGGCGGCGACCGGCAGCAGCGCGAGCAGCAGCAGCCACGGGGACGTCGACTCCGGGATCGCGCCCAGCACCGGGATGCCGGGGAGCACGCCGACATGGGTGCCCACGGGCGAGACCACGGTGTCCAGTCCCAGCGCGAAGCCGGGGCCGGCGACGAACGAGATCGCCCAGATCACGAACGTCGGCAGGTAGGCCAGTTCCGCGAGAGTGAGCACGGACGCCCCGAGCGCGTCGACCTGGCCCGCCTGGAACAGCGCGATCATCCGCGCGCCTCCGGCGAAGACCGCGATCGCCACGACCAGCCCGCCGATGCCCACCAGCGACGCCACGACGATGGTCGTGCCACGGGCGATGAGGCCCGGCACCTCCGGCCACAGGCCGCCGCGGCGGACCAGCACGCTGTGCGCCGCGTCGACGAGGCCGTCGTCACCGGTGCGCCAGGCGACCGCGAGCGCGCCGCCGAGGGCGGGCAGGGCGAAGACGAGCACCGGGAATCCGATCGCCTGCCACAGCTGCACGGCGGCGATGTCGTTGCCGGTGGTCATCGCGACGCCCGCCGCCGCGACGGCGACCACGACGGTGCTCGACAGCACCCCCGTCAGCCAGGCGCCGGCGGTGGCGGCCCGCGCGCCGGAGCGGGCGGCGAACACGGCGGTGAAGACGGCCAGGGCAAGGGGTGCCAGCGACACGGTGAAGGATGCCGCAGCGGGGTCGATCCCGGCCGGCACCGTGAACTCCTCAGGCAGGGTCACCGCGAGCGGCACGAGGTGCCCGAGCTGCCAGATCCGGCCGGCGGCGGGCCACAGCCCAGCCCAGGAGGCGTCGGCGCCGAAGCCGAAGATCCACAGCAGGGTGAGCGGCGCGAGCGCGGCGACGAGCCCGACGGCGACGGCCAGAACGGCGTCGAAAGCGGCAAGGAGGGCGACGAGGAGGCGATTCATGCGCTGTCGACCCTACCTACGCACGGGGCAGGCGCTGCACCGGCGCACCGGCGCACCCATGTCGCACCAGTAATGTTTCCGCAGGAGGTCCCCCTATGACTGCGCCCGCACCCGCCCCTGCCCACTCAGACGCCACACCCCGCAACGGCCTCGACCGTTTCTTCGAGATCACCAAACGCGGCTCCACCCTCGGCGGTGAGATCCGCGGCGGTGTCGTCACATTCGTGACGATGGCCTACATCGTGATCCTGAACCCGATCATCCTGTCCACCGCCGACGTCAACGGCACCATCCTCGACCCCGGCGCCGTCGCGGCGAGCACCGCCCTCACGGCCGGGTTCATGACGATCCTCTTCGGTATCGTCACCCGCCTGCCGTTCGCGTTCGCCGCGGGCCTCGGGATCAACGCGTTCCTCGCATTCTCGGTCGTCGGCCAGGTGACGTGGGGCGAGGCGATGGCCCTCACCATCATCAACGGCCTGATCATCGTGCTGCTGGCAGCGACGGGCCTGCGGAAGATGATCTTCGACGCCGTGCCCGTGCAGCTCAAGCTCGCGATCACCGTCGGCATCGGCCTGTTCATCGCGTTCATCGGGTTCGTCAACGCCGGCTTCGTCGGACCGGCCGAGGGCACGCCCCTCGAGCTCGGCATCGCCGGCTCGGTCGCCTCGATCGACACGCTGCTGTTCGTGGTCACGCTGCTCATCGGCGGCGCCCTCATCGCGCTGAAGGTGAGGGGCGCGATCCTCATCGCCCTCATCGCCGGCACCGTCCTGGCCGCAATCGTCAACATCTTCACGCCGGTCGCCGACTTCGGCCTTTCGGCCGGCCTGTTCGCGCTCCCCGACCTCAGCCTCATCGGCGCCGTGGACTTCGGCTTCGACTTCGGCAAGGTCGGCTTCGTGACGCTGCTGATGTTCGTGTTCACGCTCGTGTTCACCAACTTCTTCGACGCCATGGGCACCATGACGGGACTTGCGAAGGAGGCCGATCTCGCCGACGCGAAGGGCGACTTCCCCCGCATCAAGTCGGCGCTCATCGTCGAGGGCGTCGGCGCCGTCGTCGGCGGCGCGACCTCGTCATCGTCGGCCACGGTGTTCGTCGAGTCGGGCTCCGGCATCGGCGAAGGCGCCCGCACGGGTTTCGCGAACGTCGTCACCGGTGTGCTGTTCCTGCTCGCGATGTTCGTGACGCCCGTCACCGGCCTCGTCCCCGGCTTCATCGCCGCTGCGGCGCTGGTGCTGGTCGGGGCCATGATGCTCGCGCAGATCAAGCACATCGACTTCTCCGAGTTCAACGTGCTGCTGCCGGTCTTCCTCACCGTGACCGTCATGCCGCTGAGCTACTCGATCGCCAACGGCATCGGCGCGGGCTTCATCAGCTGGGTCGTCGTCAACGCCCTGTCCGGCAACGCCCGGAAGGTGCACTGGCTGCTGTGGGTGGTCGCCTTCGGCTTCGTGCTGTACTTCGCCCGCGGCCCGCTCGAGATGCTGCTGGCCTGATCCGCTTCGTCGAGGACTGAGCGGATCAGGCGATCCCTCAGTCCTCGACGGGCTCCAGCACGAACACCGCGATGCGACGATCGGTCTTGGTCTGGTAGTCGTCGTACGCCGGCCACACCGCAGCGGCACGCTTCCACCACTGCGCGTACTCCTGCCCGTCCAGCTCCCGGGCGAGGTAGTCACGGGCCACGGCGCCGTCCTGCAGGCGCACCCGCGGGTTCTTGCGCACGTTCCAGTACCACGCCGGCGGCTGCGGGTGGCCGCCCTTGGACGCGACGACCGCGTAGCGGCCGTCGTGCTCCACACGCATCAGCGCCGTCTTGCGCAGGCCGCCCGTCTTCGCCCCGACCGAGGTCAGCACGATGATCGGCACACCCTGCAGCAGATTGGCCTCCGTCCCGCCGGAGGCTTCGTACTTCTCGGCCTGGGTACGGGCCCACGTGGACGTGCTGGGCAGGTACTCACCATTCAACGACATGCCCCCACGTTAACGTCAATGGGGAGTTCAGCCCATCGAGACTGCGTTCCCGCCTTCCCTAGGCTGAACCCGCACCAGAGCAGAAGGAGCCGCGGATGTCCATCGAACTGCCCGATCGGATCGCCCCCATCCCCGGGAGCCCCGACACCGTCTCCTCCCGCGCCACGCGGTTCACCGCGACGGCGGATGCCATCCTCGAGGCGGTCTCGGGCCTGCGCGCCGCCATCGCCGACACCAGCCAGCACGAGAGCAAGGCCCTCGACCAGCTCGCCGAGAACGCCGGACAGGTCGCCACGCGCCTGGAGTCCCTCGAGGGCCGCTACCGGGAGGCAGGCTCCGCGCTGAGTTCCTTCGCCACCGACCTGCAGACCGCGCAGACCGAGGCGATGACTCTCGTGCGCGAGCACGCCGAGGCGACGGCATCCGAAGACCGGTACAACCGCGAGATCGACCACTACCGCGAGCAGCGCCAGCGCACGACCGACCCGATGGAAGCGGTCGACCTCAACCGGCATCTGATGCTGCTGACCCAGCGCCAGGGCGCACAGTCCTCCGCCGCGGCGGGCGCCCAGGCGCGCTTCGCGCAGATCATCGAACGACTGCGCGACTCCGGCGTGGCCGCCGCGGGCCGCATGCGCGACGCGATGGACGGCGACGGGCTCAACGATGGGCTCTGGGACAACTTCTCCGGCTGGGTCGCCGAGAACGCCGAGATCCTCAAGGCCATCCACAAGGTGCTGCAGCTGGTGACCACGGTGCTGTCGGTGCTGAGCTTCTTCCTGCCGGTGCTGGCACCGTTCGCGCTGGCCGCGGCCGCGCTGACGGCGGGGCTCAGCCTCATCCTCGCCTCGACCGGCCAGATCTCGTGGGTCGACTTCGCGATCGACCTCATCACGGTGGCGACCTTCGGTGTCGCCGCGGTGGCGACCCGCGCGATCGGCGGCGTCATGACCGCCCTCAAGGGCACGCGCGTCGCGCGGCTGGCCGCACAGGGAAACTCCTCGGCGCTGCGCTCGGTCACCGGCAGCTTCAACGGCGTGCTGCGCGGCAAGAACGGGCTGAGCTTGGGGCCGGTGCAGTTGCCGTCGGTGCAGTGGGTCCGGGAGGTCACCGGCGCGAAGGGCGTGTTCAACGCGCACTTCCTCCGAGTCGCCGAGAGCGCCCGTGCCGGCGCGGGTGGACCGCTGGACGACCTGCTGCTGCAGATCGGCCGCGAAGAGATGGCGCGCATCAAGATCGCATTCGGCATCCGTACCGCCGTCACCATGCCCAACACGATCCTCGGCAGCGTCGCCCCCGGTGTCGCCGACGCGTTCGAGCGCATCATGGCCGACAACCCCGTGAGCGACGTGGTGGATGCCGGCGCGGACTGGTACCAGGGCGTCAAGGACAGCGCGACGTGGAAAGTAGGGTCGTAGCGTGACCGCACGAACCACCACGTCCCCCGCCGTGAAGCGGACGACCAGGCCCGCCGCCAAGCGCGGCGCAGCAAAGACCCCCCGGGTGATCCTCGCCGATCGGCTGTTCTTCTGGACAGGCATGACCATCGTGGCGTTCGGGCTGCTGCCGATCATCCTCATCGCCGTCATCGGGCTGATCCAGGGGACCCTCCCCTCCGAAGCGGACGGCAGCATCACCGGCACCGCTGCCGGCTTCCCCCTCTTCCAGCCGCCGTTCTGGCTGCTGTGGCTTCCGGCGCTGGGGATGCTGGCCCTCACGGTCATCACCTGGCCGTTTCCGGCCCGGTTCCCCGCCTACTTCTGGGGCGCCCGCTTCGACATGAGCGTCATCAGCGGCCTCGGGCTCATGACGACCCTGGTCGCCGCCGTCGCCTACGGCGGTGCGCAGCTGTGGCTCGTGCTCCCCGCGGCGGGGGCGTTCCTGCTCGCGATGATCGTCTTCGGGGTGCGCGGCACGATCGAGTACGTGCGCGACATCGTCGAACTGCGCCGCCCGACCCGCCGATGAGCGCCGTCGCCGACGGGACGGCCACCCTGCCGCGCCCCCGCATGATCCTCCCGCCCGCGTGGCAGCTGTTCCCCGTCAGCGACGACAACGCCGCCACCGCACGCGCCGCGTTCGCCGGCTTCTGGGAGAACGCGCCGCGCGACAGCATCGGCCCGTTCGTGCACGAGCTGGAGCGCACCCTCGCCGGCGCGCTGGACCAGGCCCGCGGTGCGGGCGGCTTCGCCGCGGCCATGCCGATGGGGATCCCCTGGCAGGTGCCGGTGTCGACCTCCGTCGTCCTCAGCCACGTGCCGGCCGCCGATCCGCAGCTGCCGCCGGGGGGAGAGCGCGTGCACACCGATGCCGGGCCCGCGCGCCGCAGCATCCGGGACGAGCAGGCGCCTGCGGATGCCGGCGACGAATCGGTCGTGCTGCTGCGCAGCATCGACTACGTCTGGCGCGTGCCGGGCCACGATGCCTACCTCGTGGCGTTCGCCTCGATCTCCGGGCTCCCCGTCGCGGAGTACCAACCCGTCACCGACGCCCTCACGACGCTGGTGACGACGATGCTGGATGCCGTGACCTGGCCCGACCCCGAAGGACAGCGATGACTCTGCAGGTCGACTTCGACCCCGATCTGTGGGTATACGTCCCCGACAGCTGGCCGTGGGAGGGGTTCGCGACCCTCGAGCAGTGGCGCGACACCCTCGCCGGGGCGCTGGCCACCGCGTACGGGTACGACGAGGCGATGCGGCAGTGGGTGGCCGACACGGCCGAGGGCCTTGCCCGCGGCGCCGACGAGCACGAGCACCGGTTCGCCTACTTCTCCCGCCCGCATGAGGCGCTGGGCATCGCGAGCATCTACGAGATGCCCCGGTTCACCGACGCCACCGAGGAGCAGATGCTGGGCGTGCAGGATGCCGCGACGGTGCGCCCCGTGCAGATCACGTCCTTCGAGGGCGGACGACTGGGCCCCGGATTGACCTCCACCCGGCACGTCGCCGACGACAGCGGAGCGATCACCGCGATCACCCACTGGCTGTGGCGCCTGGACGACCGCGACGTGCTGATGATCGCCGGCGACCCGGACATCGCCCGGTTCGAAGGCCTCCGTGACGACTACGACGCACTGGCGCGTGCCATCGGCACCGCGCCGCACGACTGAGGAAGGGAAGTCACGACATGTCGGGACGACTGCAGATCGACGTCGACGAGGTGGGGCGCGTCTCCACCAACCTCGCCACCATCGTCCGCCGGCTGGAATCGGCCCAGGCCGACTCCGAGTCGCTGGCCGCCGCCATCCCGGTGCGGGAGCTGGCCGATGCCACCGACGACTTCGCCGGCAAGTGGGATGACCGCCGCCGCGAGCTGATCGAAGAGGTCACGGCGCTGAAGGACCAGGCCCGCGCGGTCGCCGACGCGTTCACCGAGATCGACTCACAGCTGGTCGCCGCACTCACGCGCCCGCCCGAGCAGGCCACCCCCGGCCCCGGGCGCGGCGGACCGCAGCCGCTCTGAGGCGGATACGACGAAGGGTGGATGCCACGCGGCATCCACCCTTCGTCGTTCGCGGGCGCGTTACAGCGCGGCGATGATCTCGCGCATCAGGTCTGCCGTCTCGGACGGGGTCTTCCCGACCTTGACGCCGGCGGCCTCGAGGGCCTCCTTCTTGGCCTGCGCGGTGCCGGCGGAGCCGGACACGATGGCGCCGGCGTGGCCCATCGTCTTGCCCTCGGGGGCGGTGAAACCGGCCACGTAGCCGACGACCGGCTTGGTGACGTTGGCCTTGATGTACTCGGCTGCGCGCTCTTCGGCGTCGCCACCGATCTCACCGATCATGACGATGGCCTTGGTTTCGGGGTCGGCCTCGAACGCGGCGAGGGCGTCGATGTGCGTCGTGCCGATGACCGGGTCGCCGCCGATGCCGATGGCCGTGGAGAAACCGATCTCGCGCAGCTCGTACATCATCTGGTAGGTCAGCGTTCCCGACTTCGAGACGAGACCGATGGGTCCCTTGCCGGCGATGTTGGCGGGCGTGATGCCGACCAGCGACTCGCCGGGCGTGATGATGCCGGGGCAGTTCGGGCCGATGATGCGGGTCGTGTTGCCCTTGGACTGGGCGTACGCCCACGCCTCGGCGGTGTCGCCGACGGGGACGCCCTCGGTGATGACGACCAGGAGCGGGATCTCGGCGTCGATGGCCTCGACCATCGCGTCCTTCGTGAAGGCCGGGGGCACGAACGCGATCGACACGTCGGCACCGGTCTTCTCGATCGCCTCGGCGACGGAGCCGAAGACGGGCAGCTCGACGGGCGAGCCGTCGGCCGCGTGGTGCAGCACCGTGGTGCCGGCCTTGCGGGCGTTCACGCCGCCGACGACCTGGGTGCCGGCCTTGAGCATGAGAGCGGTGTGCTTGGTGCCCTCGCCGCCGGTGATGCCCTGGACGATGACCTTGGAGTCCTTGTTGAGGAAGATCGACATATCAGTTTCCTTTTCGGATCTCAGGCGTTGGCGAGCTCGGCGGCCTTGTCGGCGCCGGAGTCCATCGTGTCGGCCAGGGTGACGAGCGGGTGAGCGGCATCGCGCAGGATCGCGCGGCCCTCTTCGACCTTGTTGCCGTCCAGGCGCACCACGAGCGGCTTGGAGGCGCTGGAGCCCAGCGCGGCGAGTGCGCCGACGATGCCCTTGGCAACGGCGTCGCAGGCGGTGATGCCGCCGAAGACGTTGACGAACACGCTCTTGACCTGCGGGTCGCCGAGGATGACGTCCAGGCCGGCGGCCATGACCTCGGCCGAGGCGCCGCCGCCGATGTCGAGGAAGTTGGCGGGCTTGACGCCGCCGTGGTTCTCGCCGGCGTAGGCGACGACGTCCAGCGTCGACATGACCAGGCCCGCACCGTTGCCGATGACGCCCACCTCACCGTCGAGTTTGACGTAGTTCAGGTCGTTCGCCTTGGCCTTGGCCTCCAGCGGGTCTGCGGCGGACTTGTCCTCCAGCAGCGCGTGGCCGGGGTGGCGGAAGTCGGCGTTCTCATCGAGGGACACCTTGCCGTCGAGGGCGACGATGTCACCCTCCTCGGTCAGCACGAGCGGGTTGACCTCGACGAGCGTGGCATCCTCACCCTTGTAGACGGCGTAGAGCTTGACGAACACGTCACTGACGGCCTCGACGAGCTCGGGGGCGAAGCCCGCGGCCTGCGCGATCTCGACGGCCTTGGCCTTGTCGATGCCGGTGGCGGGGTTGACCTCGATGCGCGCGAGCGCCTCGGGACGCTCGACGGCGAGCTCTTCGATCTCCATGCCGCCCTCGACCGAGCACAGGCTCAGGTAGGAGCGGTTCGCGCGGTCCAGCAGCACCGAGAAGTAGTACTCCTTGTCGATGCGGGCGCCCTGCGCGACCATGACGCGCTTGACGATGTGGCCCTTGATGTCGAGGCCGAAGATGCCCTTGGCCGCTTCGTATGCCTCGTCGGGGGTCTTGGCGACCTTCACGCCGCCGGCCTTGCCGCGGCCGCCGGCCTTGACCTGCGCCTTGACGACGACGACTCCGCCGATCTTCTCGGCTGCTGCCCGCACCTCCTCGGGGGTGTCGGCGACGATGCCGGCGAGAACCGGCACCTCGTACTTCTCGAAAAGGTCTCGTGCCTGGTACTCGTACAGATCCACGTGCAATCCTTCGCTGGGCGACGGTGGGTTTGGGTGTCGCAAACAATCTCGATATCGAGAGATCGACAGTCCCACAGCCTACTACCCGCGCTCGGGGAGCCTTTGCCCCGGCTTGCGCGGTAGGTCAGCGACTGCCGGTGCGGCGCGGCAGTGCATGTAGGTCCCGGCTGGCGGGGCCCTCCAGCCGGGTGCCGTCGGCGGCGAACCTCGACGCGTGCAGCGGGCAGTCCCAGCTGCACTCGGCGTCGTTCCATTTCAGCACCCCGCCCATGTGAGGGCAGACGGCGCTGACGGCACGGGTGCGGCCGTCGACCGTTGATACGCCCACCGGCCGTCCGCCCTGCTGGGCGACGACGCCCTGCCCCTCGGCCGGCTGCGGCACCGGCACCGCCCGGCGCTCCGCACCGAACCAGCCCCCGGCCGCGGCACCGGCGACCTTCGCGTTCTCCACGGCGCCGCGCGCCAGGTCGCCGGGCATCGTCAGTCGGGTGCCGATCTGCGCCATCCACTGCGGCAGCTCTTCCCGCGCCTGCCCGCGGATCTCCGCCGCGAGGCGCAGCGCTGCCCACGGGGCGTTGGTGAGTCCCCACTTGGCGTAGCCGGTGGCGAACCGCACGCGGCTCAGGCTCCGTGGCAGCACCCCCACGAAGGGGACGAGGTTGTGTGAGGTGTAGTCCTGCGCCGACCAGCGGTGGGTGGGTTCGGCCCCGGCGAAGTGCTCCTGCGTCCAGACGATCAGCTCCTCCACCCGCTGGCGCTCGGAGTCGGCCCGACCGACGGGATGCCCGTTGCCGCCGACGATGAGGCGGGATCCGCCGTCGTGGACGGGGCGCAGCGACCGGGTGGGGCCGTCGACCGAGAGGAACAGCCCTTCGGGCACCGGGGTGGGGGTCTGGAACGAGACGCAGTACGACCGGCTCCCGGACACCTTCGCGAAGGTCAGGCCGCGATCCACGATCGGGGTGCCGGTGGCCAGCACGATGTTCTCGGCTGCCATCGGCCCCGCCGTGGTCCGCAGCGTCGGGTGCGGCACCACCGAGAGCCCGGTGACGCGCACACCGGTGTGCAGCACCCCGCCCGCGGCGACGAACGCCGCCGCCAGCGCCGTGGTGACGGCGGCGGGATCCAGCGCAGTCTGGTCGTCCAGGGCGACCGCGCGGGTCAGCGGAAACGGCAGATCAGCGGTCTCGGCGGCCCCCGCGATGCGCACGTCGAGCCCCGCCTCCCGGGCGGCGGCGTGTTCCGCGTCGACCGTGTCGGCGCCGTCGACTGTCTGCGCGTAGGAGTAGGCGGTGTGCGTCGTGCGGTCGATCCCCGCGGCATCCGCGAAAGCCAGCAGCCACTGCTGACCGGCCCGGTTGGCCTCGACGTAGGCGCGGACGAGCGACGCCGGATGGTGCGCGCGCATCGTCGAGAGCGTGCTGCCCTGCAGCAGCGACACCTTGCCGGTGTTGTTGCCGCTGGCCCCGGCCGCGATGTCGCCTGCTTCGAGCACGCACACGTCGAAGCCGTCGACGGCCAGCAGCACCGCGGTGCACAGTCCGGTCAGCCCCGCCCCCACGATCACGACGTCGTGGTGTGCGTCCGGCTCGAAGGGGGTACCCGCGACGGAACGGGGTTGCTGCATCCACAGTGAGGTCATCTCCCCACTCAAGGGCCACCGAGGATGTGGACTCAACCGCTTGACACGCGGCACACTAGGCTCCGTTGACATGAACGACACCACCGCAGCGCGCACCGCCGTGATCGCCGCAGCGCTGGACTTGTTCGCCTCGCAGGGGTTCGAGGCGACCTCGGTGGAGCAGATCGCGCAGGCGGCCGGGGTGTCGCGGTCGACGTTCTTCCGCCAGTTCGGCGGCAAGGACGACGTCGTCTTCGCCGACCACGAACTGCTGCTGGAACGGCTGCGGGAGTTCCTCGAGCGGGAGCACGCCGACCCGTGGCAGGCGGTGTGCGAGGCATCCGTCCTGGCGTACCGTCACTTCGCCGCGGACCCCGTGCTCGCCCGCCGCCGCTACGTCGTGGTCCGCCAGGTGCCGGCGCTGCGGGACCGGGAGATCGTCATGGTGTTCCGGTACGAGCGCCTGTTCGATGAGTACCTGCGCAGCGCCATGCCGGATCTGGATCCGCTGGATGCCGTCGGCTTCGCGGCGCTGGTGACCGCGGTGCACAACCACGTGCTGCGGCAGCTGCTGCGCGGTCCCAAGCGCGTGCCGGTGTCGGTGCTGCGCGCGGCCCTGGACGACGTGCTGCGGCGGTTCGGGGTGGCGCAGTCCAGCGACCCCGCCGACGACGACGTCGTGGTCGCGGTGTTCCCCAAGCGGATGCCGGCCGCCGAGGTCGCCCGCCGCGTGCGCACCGCCCTCCCCCGCTGACCCTGGGGTCGCCTCACTTCCCCCGCAGGTCGCCTCACTTTCCCGGTGAAACGACACCTGGTCGCCGAGACCCTGGGAAGTTCCCACTGGCTCGGCGACCAGCTGTGGTCTCACGGGTTCGCGGGCGGGTCAGAGGGTGACCAGCACCTGCGCGAGCAGGATCTTCACCACCATCGCGGCGGGGTACACC
Organism: Microbacterium sp. zg-YB36; assembly: GCF_024623575.2. Lineage (NCBI taxonomy): Bacteria > Bacillati > Actinomycetota > Actinomycetes > Micrococcales > Microbacteriaceae > Microbacterium > Microbacterium sp. zg-YB36. Next base: position 72,650 of record NZ_JANJFD020000008.1, on the reverse strand, counting down.
AGGCTGTAGGCCAACGCGACGCGCACGTCGTATCCGGTGCGGGTGTTCGCGAAGGCGAGCAGGGCCGGGTTGGTCTGCACGCCGGAGACGACACCGGCCAGCCGCGTGCCGCCGGTGCGGAACGCGTACCGCGCGACGAGGAAGGTGCCCGCCACGACGATCGTGGTGATCACGAATCCGAGCAGCAGCAGCGACAGGATCTCCCCCGAAACGATCGCCGAGACGATGAGCGAACCCGCCTTGGTGCCCGCGAAGGCGAGGAACAGCACCAGCCCGAGTTCGGACAGCACGTTGGCCGCCGTCGTGGGCAGCGTCGTGGAGATCGGGCCGATGCGGCGGACCCGGCCGAAGATGAGGCCCATGATGAGGGCGCCGGCCGCCGCGCCCAGCGCGAACGTGCCGCCGCCGGGGAGCGGCACCTGGATGGCGCCGAGCCCGAGCCCGGCGGCGATCCCCACTCCGAGCGCGAAGGGGTTGATGTCGGCGACACCCCGCTCGGAGTCGCCGATCAGCTCCGTCAGGGCGCCCATCGCGTCGCGGGGGCCCACGACCCGCAGCCGGTCGCCCAGCTGCAGGACCACGTCGCCGGTGCCGACGAACTCGACGTCGCCACGGCGCACCCGCGCGATCGTGGCGCCGTACCGCTCACGCAGCCCGAGACTCGCGATCGCGCGACCGGCGAGCTTCGGGTTCGACAGGATCATGCGCCGGTAGTCCAGTTGCCTGCGGTCCTGCACGATGTCGATCGAGGAGGTGTGGCCGAGCTCCGCGGTCACGGCCTCCACGACATCGCGCGGTCCCACCACGTTGACCACGCCGCCCGGTGGCAGGACGGTGTCGGGACCGACGGTCGCCATCTCGCCGCCTTCCTCGGGCATCAGCCGGGAGAAGGTGACGCGGCCGCCGTGGCGATGGCTGAGCGTGGCGGCCGTCGGGCGTTCGGTGGTGTCGATGTGCACGGCCTTGTCGATCAGCGGCGGCTGCGCGTCGGTGTCGGACGCACGATGGCGCAGCGCCAGTCCCACCGCGACCATCGCCCCGACGACGCCGAACACGTACGCGCTGGCGTAGCCGACGGTCGCCTCCGGACTGCCGCCGGTGGCGGCGAGCGCGGGGGTGTTCGTCAGCGCCCCGGCGAAGGTGCCGGCGATGGTCATGGGGGACACGCCCATGGCCCGCCCCACGAAGAAGGCGGCGGCCGCGGCGACCACGAGGCAACCGGTCACCGCGAGCAGCAGCGGATACGCGGTGCGCAGGGCATGGCCGAACCCGGGGCCGGCGATGAGCCCGACACAGAATGCGAACAGCACCAGACCGGTGTCGCCGATCGTCGCCGGCAGTTCGATCGGGACGCCCAGCGCGACACCCCAGGCGGTCAGCGCCATCGCGCCGAACAGCACCCCGATCGCGCCGAGCGAGACGCCCGCGATGCGGATGCGACCGACCGCCGATCCCAGTCCGACGAGGAGGAAAGCGGTGAGGACGGGTTGCGCGGCAAGAAATTCGAAGACCGGGCGCATACTCCCGAGTATGCCTCGCTCGCCCCCCGGTTGCGAGTGGACGGCCCACCCCTCCCGCCCGGCCGGTGCGACCGGCAGGATGGTGCGCATGTACGACATCCCCGCCCCCATGCTCGCCAAATCCGTGCCCGACATCCCCGACCGGGAGGGGCTGAGCTTCGAGCCGAAGTGGGACGGATTCCGGGCCCTGGTGGCCTGGGACGGCAGCGACGTGGAGATCGGCTCGCGCGGCGCCAAGCCGCTGACCCGCTACTTCCCCGAACTCGTCGACGCGTTCGCGCGGCTGCTGCCGGAGCCGTGCCTGGTCGATGGGGAGATCGTCGTCGCGGTCGGTGAGCCGGGGGCGCAGCGCCTTGATTGGCCGACGCTGTCGCAGCGGATCCACCCTGCCGCGTCGCGGGTCACGCTGCTGTCGCAACAGACCCCGGCGATGTTCATCGCGTTCGACCTGCTCGCCCGCGGCGACCGCGATCTGCAGGATCGGCCGTTCGCCGAGCGCCGCGCGGAACTGGTGGACCTGCTCGGATCGCTCCCCGCGCCGGTGCATGTGACCCGCACGACCGAGGATGCCGCGCGGGCGCGGCGCTGGCTCGCCGAGTTCGAGGGGGCGGGGTTGGACGGCGTGGTGGCCAAGGGCCTGGATCAGCCGTATGCCCCCGGCAAGCGCACCATGCTAAAGATCAAGCACGCGCGCACCGCAGACGTCGTGGCACTGGGGTACCGGATCCATAAGAGCGGTCAGGGCGTCGGGTCGCTCCTGGTCGGCCTGTACGGCCAGGACGGCGAGCTGCACAACGTGGGCGGCGTGGCGGCGTTCAGCGACCGGCGGCGCCTCGAACTCATCGACGAACTCGCACCGCTCGTGGAGACGGATGCCGCCGGCGGCGCCGTGACCGGTGAGACGGAGCGGTCCCGGTTCTCGGGCGGGAAGGACGTGTCATTCGTCCGGCTGCGCCCCGAGCGGGTGCTCGAGGTGCGGTACGACCAGCTGGAGGGGTGGCGGTTCCGCCACACCGTGCAGTTCGAGCGGTGGCGGCCCGACCGCGACCCGCTTTCCTGCACGTTCGAGCAGCTTGAGACGGGGTCGGCATACGATCTGGCCGACGTGCTGCAGTAGAGCGCGGCATCCGCACGCCTGCTAAGCCATGGTGGGCATGCGGTCAACCCGCCTCCGCGCCCCCTGGCGGGCCGCTACGGTCGAGGGATGGGACTGTTCAACCGCGAGCCACGCTCCGTCCGCCTCGACGCACCGCTGCGGCTTGACCCCGGCTCGTCGGTCAATCTCGCCGCCGGTCGGGCACCGTGGAGCCTGTGGGCGGACGGCATGGGAAAGCTGTCGATCCGCGCGCTGCAGCTGATCCTCGTCGTCGTGGTCGCCGCCGCGGTCTTCCTCGGCATCCAGCAGATCACGGTCGTGACGATCCCCCTCGTGCTGGCACTCATCCTCGCCTCGGCGTTCGCGCCGGTGATGAGCTGGATGCGGCGCCACGGGGTGCCGGCGGTGCTGGCGACCCTCATCACGCTGCTGGCGATCGTGGCGGTGCTCGGCGGGATCACGTGGCTCATCGTCTGGGCGGTGCGCGATCAGTGGAGCGCGCTGTACGGGCAGGCCGAAGAGGGCATCCAGAGCGTCGTGGCGTGGGTGTCCAGCCTCAACCTCAACATCGACCAGGCGCAGATCGACGAATGGATCGGGACCGTCACCGACTTCGTCACCAGTGCCCAGTTCGGCTCGGGGGCGCTGGCGGGCGTCGGCGCGGTGGCGAACTTCATCACCGGCCTCGTGCTCCTGGTGACGATGCTGTTCTTCTTCCTCAAGGACGGCCCGCAGATGTGGGCCTTCCTGCTGCGGCCGTTCCGCGGCGAGAACTACGAGCGCGCGGTGCGCATCGGCGACAAGACGGTCTCGACGCTGGGGTCGTACGTGCGCGGCACGGCGGCCGTCGCCGCGGTGGATGCGATCGGCATCGGCATCGGCCTGTGGATCCTGCAGGTGCCGCTGTGGCTCCCGCTGTCGGTGCTGGTGTTCGTGCTGGCGTTCATCCCGATCGTCGGTGCGACCGTCGCCGGCATCCTCGCCGCCCTCGTCGCGCTCGTGGCCAACGGCTGGGTCGTGGCGCTGATCGTGGTGGGCATCGTCGTGCTCGTCAACCAGCTCGAGGGCAACTTCCTGCAGCCGGTGCTCATGGGCCGCTCAATGAAGCTGCACGCGTTCGTCATCCTGATCGCGCTGACCATCGGCACCGTGCTCAGCGGCATCATCGGGGCGATCCTCGCCGTGCCGATCACCGCGGTCGCGTGGGGCGCGGTGCAGGTCTGGGACGGGGAGAGCACCCCCGCGCGCTGGGCACGGCGCAAGCCCAGCGAAGCCGACGCCGGGTCGCCGGAGCGGTGGCGGGCGCGCAAGCGCAAGAAGGATGCCGCAGGCTCCGCCGTGCCGGTCGTCACGCACCCCGCGCCGTAGAGGTCAGTCGGTCTCGGGCTGACGCGCCCGGCTCGGCTGCACGCGGGGCGGCTCCCCGGGCATCTTGGGGAATTCCGGCGGGAACGGCAGTTCGCCCAGCCCTTCGGCCACGTCGCGCTCCCACCACTTCAGCAGCGTGTCGATGCGCCCCGGGGATGCCTGCAGGTCTGCCCACGGGTCGCCGATGTCGGCGAGGCGCTCTGGCACGGTGCGGATGGTGAACGCCGCAGGGTCCACTCCCGCTGCCAGCTCGCCCCAGGTGATCGGGGTCGCCACCGTCGCACCCGGCAGCGCCCGCGGGCTGTAGGCGCCCGCCATCGTGCGGTCGCGGTTGGCCTGGTTGAAGTCGATGAAGATGCGTTCGCCTCGTTCTTCCTTCCACCAGTTCATGGTGACCTTGTCCGGCATCCGTCGCTCCAGTTCGCGGCCGGCGGCGATGACGGCGTGGCGCACCTCGAGGAATTCGTGGGTGGGCTCGATGGGGCAGAACACGTGGATGCCGCGGTTGCCGCTGGTCTTGAGGAACGCCGTCAGCCCCGCCTCGGCCAGCACATCGCGCAGCGCCGGGGCGACGGCGGCGGCGTCGGCGAAGTCGGTGCCCGGCTGCGGGTCGAGGTCGATGCGCAGCTCGACGGGGTTGTCGGTGTCGTCCGCGAGCGAGGCCCACGGGTGGAACACGACGGTGTTCATCTGCACCGCCCAGGCGATGGCCGCAGCCTCACGCAGCACGACCTGCGGGTGCCGCCGGCCGCTGTTGTACGTGCACATCACTTCGTCCACATACTCCGGGGCGCCCTTGGGCGGGTTCTTGGAGAAGAACCGCTCGCCGTCGATGCCGCCGGGGAACCGTTCCAGCGAAATGGGACGGTTGCCGTTGGCGGACAGGAACGGGCCGGCGACAGCGATGACGTACTCCGCCAGTTCGTGCTTGGTGATCCCCGGCTCCGGCCACAGCACCCGGTTGGGACTGGACAGACCCAGCTCATGGTCGCCGTCGGGACCGGGGATGGTGAGGGTGATGCGCTCCGAGGCCATGATCCGACCCTAGGGCGGCAGCGGCGGCGGGTCGAGGTGCGACTGCGGGTGGGACTTCCTGCTATGCGGCGAGGGCGAGGAGCGATTCCAGCTGCGCGCGCTCGAGCTGGATCCACGGCCCCGCCGGGTCGATGACGACTCCGCTGAGGCCCTCGTCCGCCGCGATCGCCTTCGCGAGCTGCTCCGGCGTCAGCGGCACGGCGCGGTCGCCGCGGCCCAGGACTGCCACTTCGAGCGGGTGGGTGAAGACCTCGAGGTGACGTGCGCCGTCGGTGCCGCGCACCTCGGAGACGCCCAGGCGCTTGTCTTCGCCCGGCACGGAGCCTGCAGCGACCCACATCCGCGTCGTCGTCAGCGCCTCGGCGATCTGGACCGCGGTCTGGTCGGTGCGGGGCGCGGCGAGCAGGTTCTTGATCGTGCTGGCCGGATCGACTTCGGCCAGTGCCTTCTCCACGAGGGCGCGGGGAAGGATGATCCGTCGACCCGGGCTGGCGTGGTCGAGGATGATGCCGGCGTAGGGGCCCGCGACGACGTTGCGCAGGATGGCGGGGGCGGGCTGCCCCATCGCCGAGGTCTGCGCGTCGCCGTCGGAGGACACGCTCGCCTGCAGCGCTTCGCCGCCGGTGAAGGCGAGCAGGTAGCGGTCATCACCGACGGCGGAGACAGCCATCGTGAGGTCCTTGCCCTCGGCCAGCTGGGCACGGGCATCTCCGCGCACCCGGACGAACAGGTGCCCCTGCAGCAATTGCCGCATGATCGCGACGATGTCGGCCGCGCCCGGCTCCTCCGGCAGGGCGGCCAGCGCGTCGCGCACGAGCACGTTGTCGGGAAGTCCCGGCACCGTCTCGGTGCGCTCGGGAGCCTCCGCCGGGCCGCGCAGCACGCGACGCACGCCCGGCTGCGCGGTGGGCGCGGCGGCCGGTCGAGGCGCGGGCTTGCCGAACGTGGAAACCGAGATGTTCACCTGCGGCACGTCGGGCTCGGGCGCTGCGGGCGTCTCGCTCTCGGGCGCAACGTCGGTCGCCTCGTCCCCTTCGGGGGTGGAGGTCTTCTTGTCGCGCCGCGAGAACAGAGCCATCGTCCGAGCCTAACCGGTGCCCCCGGCCCGTGACAGGCGCCCCCGCCCCGGGCGAGTGAGTATTCACGCCGCCGAGTGAGTATTCACGCCGCCGAGTGAGTATTCGTCGCGCCGAGTGAGTATTCGTCGGGCCGGCATCCTGACTCGGTCGTCACGAACGCACCCAATCCCCGGGCAAACAGGGACGGATGCGACGACTCAGCATCGCCACGCGCGCGGCATCAACGCCCGGTCGTCACGAACGCACCCAATCCCCGGGCAAACAGGGACGGATGCGACGACCGAACCCCCGCCGCCGTCAGAGCTTGACGATCGGCGCGACCTTGATCAGCAGCTTCTTGGCGCCGGCGGTGTCGAATCGTACGTGCGCGATGCGCTTCGCGCCCTCGCCGGTGACGGTGTCCACGCGCCCCTCACCGAAGTCGTCGTGGCGGATACGGTCACCGGCGGCCAGCTCGAGGTCGCCGTTGTCGCGCATCTTCGCGGTGACGCGGTTCGGGAAGCGCGAGGGGTCCGTGACGCGCGGCGAGCGACCGAGCGGCACGAGCTCGTCGCCGTAGCGATTGCCGCCGCCGAAGCCGCCGCTGCCGGAGCCGGAGCCGGAGCCCGACCCGCCGCCGGGCCGGCGTTCGTTAAGCGCCCGCGATTGGCTCCCGCCGCGCGAATTGACGTCGCCCGGGGACTGGCGCCAGTGCACGAGATCCGCCGGAATCTCCTGCAGGAACCGGCTGGGCATGGCGGCGGAGACCTCGCCGAACTGCGCGCGGGTCATCGCGAGTGACAGGTACAGCCGCTGGCGTGCCCGCGTGATGCCGACGTAGAACAGCCGACGCTCCTCCTGCGGCCCGCCGGGCTCGCCCGCCGAGATGCGGTGCGGGATGAGGTCTTCCTCGACGCCCGTGATGAACACGGCGTCGAACTCGAGGCCCTTCGCGGTGTGCAGCGTCATCAGGGACACCGAACCGGACCCGTCGTCGAGGTCGTCTACGGCGGAGACGAGCGCGACATCGGAGAGGAAGTCGAGGATCGTCCCGTCCGGGTTGTTGCGGGCGAACTCCCGCGCCACTGCGACGAACTCGTCGAGGTTCTCCACGCGAGCCTCGTCCTGCGGGTCCTTGCTGCGCCGCAACGACTCGAGGTAGCCGCTCTTGTTCAGCAGCAGCGACAGGCCGTCGGGGACCGAGGTGGCGGGCGGGACCTCACCCGATTCGGGCAGCATGAGGGCGGATGCCTCGGCCAGCACGGCATCCAACTGTGTGATGGCCGTCTGGATCTTCGGCCCGACTCCCAACGCCGACGCGTTGGCGAGCGCATCGCGGAACGTGATCTGCTGATCCTCGGCGTAACGGGCGATCGCCGTCTCGGTGACATCGCCGATGCCACGACGCGGCTTGTTCAGGATGCGGCGCGCCGCCATCTCGTCCGCGGGGTTGGCCACCGCGGTGAGGTAGGCCAGTGCATCCTTGATCTCGGCACGCTCGTAGAACTTCGTGCCGCCCATGATCTTGTACGGCACGGCCGAGCGGATGAAGATCTCCTCCAGCGCGCGCGACTGCGAGTTGGTGCGGTAGAACACCGCGATGTCGGAGTACCCGACCCCCGACCGGCGCAACTTGTCGATCTCATCCGCGACGAACTGGGCCTCGTCGTGCTGCGAGTAGCCGGTGAAGCCGATGATCTGCTCCCCCGCACCCACGTCGGTCCACAGCTTCTTGTCCTTGCGGTCGAAGTTGTTGCCGATCACGGCGTTCGCCGCGGACAGGATGTTCTGCGTCGAACGGTAGTTCTGCTCGAGCAGCACCACCTCGGCGCCGGGGAAGTCGCGCTCGAACTCGCTTATGTTGCGGATGTCGGCGCCGCGGAAGGCGTAGATCGACTGGTCCGAGTCGCCGACGACCGTCAGCGACGCGCCCTCCAGCCCATCCCCGGCATGGGCGGGCTCGGGCTCGAAGATCATCATTCCGCCCGAGGAATACGGCTCGACGGAGCTGGCGCCGGAAACCGGGCGGGTGAGCTCCCGGATGAGCGAGTACTGGGCGTGGTTGGTGTCCTGGTACTCGTCGACGAGGATGTGCCGGAAGCGGCGGCGGTACACGTCCGCCACGTGCGGGAACGCCCGGAACAGATAGACCGTCTGGGAGATGAGGTCGTCGAAGTCGAACGCGTTGGACTTGCGCAGCGCGCGCTCGTAGGCCGCGAACAGCTCGACGAAGATGCGCTCGGCGGGGTCGCTCATGTTCGCCTGGCGCCGGTACGAATCGGAATCGGCCAGCTCGTTCTTGAGCTTGGAGATGCGGCTCTGCACCGCCGCCGGGGTCAGGCCGAACGCGTCGGCCTCGTGCTCCTTGACCAGGCGCTTGATGAGCGCCCGGGAGTCGCCGGAGTCGTAGATCGTGAACGAGTTCTTGAACCCGAACTGCTCGGCCTCGCGCCGCAGGATCCGCACGCACGCGGAGTGGAACGTCGAGATCCACATGCCCCGCGCCGCCTCGCCGACCAGCTGGGACACCCGCTCGCGCATCTCACCGGCAGCCTTATTGGTGAACGTGATCGCGAGGATCTGGCTGGGCCAGGCCTCCCGGTTGCGCAGCAGCGAAGCGATGCGGTGCGTCAGCACGCGGGTCTTGCCGGAGCCTGCGCCGGCGACGATCAGCAGGGCGGGCCCGCGGTAGGTGACGGCGCGCCGTTGCGGCTCGTTGAGGCCGCGCAGCAGGTCGTCGTCCCCGTCGCGAGGTCCGGCGTCGCCGGCGACGATCACAGGGACGGATGCCGCATCTCGCGCGGTCGGAGCAGGGTCGGTCATGTCCCCACAAGTCTAGGCGCGCCCGCCGACATCCTCCTGGGCGCATCCCCAGCGTGCAGGTGCGACAATCGTGCCGTGCGCACCCTGTTGAACATCATCTGGCTGGTCCTCGCCGGCTTCTGGCTGTTCCTCGGCTACCTCGCCGCGGGCGTCGTGCTGTGCGTGCTCATCATCACGATCCCCTGGGGGATCGCGTCGTTCCGCATCGGCCTCTATGCGCTCTGGCCGTTCGGCCGCACCGTCGTCGCGAAACCCACCGCAGGCACATTTTCGTTCATCGGCAACGTGATCTGGGTGATCGTCGCCGGCATCTGGCTCGCGATCGGACACATCCTCTCCGGCATCGCGCTGTGCATCACCATCGTCGGCATCCCCCTCGGCATCGCCGACTTCAAGATGGTGCCGATCTCGCTCGCACCGCTGGGCAAAGAGATCGTGCCGACGACGCAGGGCGCGTTCGACCGCGCCCGCTGACGCGCACCCGCGGTTCAGCGGCCGTAATACAGGTGCCCCAGCGCGCCTTGCTCAGGCCGGTCAGGAGCGGCACGCGCGCCGGTACCGTCACGCACCGTCACATGCCGCCATCGGCCGCAACAGTGCGTGCCGCACGCCCGGCACCACCGCTAGCGTGGGGTCATCGCGGCGATCCGGGCGGTCCCGGGCACCGGTTCATACCCGGAGGCGTTGCGGGTTCGACTCCCGCCGTCGCGTCGATCTCGAATGAGGTTACGAGCGAGCGTCGGGATTGTTCATCCCGAGTCGCTGCGTCTCTTCGCGAAGAACGTGCACCATCCGCTGGAGGTAGCTGGTGATGGCGGCTTGTTCTGTGGCGTTGTACTCGCCGATCACTGCTCCGAGTGACATGCCGAGGTGCGCGAACGCGTCCTCGAGCTCGAGATTGTTCTCCGGGGTCGCGCGGATGATCGCCCGCCTGCGATCCTGCGGATCGATCTGCCGCTCGATGTGACCGCCCCCGGCGAGTCGGCTGATCACATTCGTTATCCCCGCGCCGGTGAGTCCCGTTCGTTCGGCGAGCTCCGAGGCGCTGAACGGACCCTCGGACTCGATCAATTCCAGCGTCTTGAGATCGCCTGCCGACAGTCCTACGCGCGCCGCGACGGCTTGGTGGAACAGGACGACCGCGGTGCTGAGCTGTCGACCGAGATCGTCGCCGTGAGGAGTCCGCGAGGGCCCGGTTGACATTGACAACTCCAAAGCTTAGATTCACCGTAGTAATTAATACGGTCACTCTAAGTAAACCAGGAGATGCGAATGCTGGCAGACGATGCAGCCGCGAGCCGCGAGAAGCGGGCGCTGGCGACGATGAACGCACTGGAACATGCATGGGCGACAGGGGATGCGCAAGCGTATGGTGCGCTGCATTCGCCAACGGCGACGTATGTCGCCTTCGACGGAACGGTGATGACGGGAAGCGCGGAGATCGCGGAGGGCCATCGAGAGCTCTTTGCCGGGATCATGAAGGGGTCACGCCTGCTGACCGTCGAGCGAACTCTTCGTCACGTGGGTGCCGACTCGGTCGTGGTGGTGCAGCGCGCGGGCATCGTGATGTCCTGGCAGCGCGGCCGCGCTCGTCCGTCTCGCAAGCGGCTGTCCACGAACACGACGCTGCTCCGCGAGCTGAATGGTCAATGGATCGTGGAGGGCTTTCAGAACACCCGCTACCACCCGTGGGCACGGACCCTTGTCGGGCGCATCATGACGCGTAGAGCCAAATGAGTTATCTGTTGAACCAGCTCGCCGACGGGTTCAGGTTGACCGGCGCGGCCTTCGCCGCATACTTCGGCAGCGCAATCCTGGTCGCGATCGCGGTGATCCCCGCGAGCCTTCGAACCGTGCAGCTCTTCACACGCGATGACAACGGCTGGTTGGAGATCGTTGTCGAATTGCTCCGCGTCGTTCTCGTCGTCGCGATGATCATCGTCGGACGCAAGTGGAGCGTGCGCGACGTCTTCGGTGGAGCCCGATGGGCGGAAGTCGGCCGCGACGTCGCCCACGCGTGGCGGGGTGGTTGGACCGCCATTCTGCTACAGCTCACAGTCCTCACCGCCCTGATCTTGGTTTTCAACGTCGGCTTCGAATCTGTCATGACGACCGATAACGTCGCCACCTTCCTCACCGCACTGGACCTCAACCCCGTTCACGCCGGCCGGACGAACGATGCAGTGATCTTCGCCGTCAAGAACATCGTCGTCATCCCGGTCTACCTCGTGGCCATGCTCCGGGCGCTGGACATCTTCTGCGACAAAGAAGACCCGATCCCGGTCGGCTAGCATTCAGGGATGACGAACCCGGCTCCGATCGACGACGTCTCGATCGGCGGCGAGGGCATTCGCCTCGGGCAGTTCCTGAAGTTCGCGGGGATCCTCGACTCCGGTGGAGACGTGAAGGAAGCCATCATCGACGGCTACGTGACCGTGAACGGCGAGGTCGATCGCCGCCGCGGACGGCAGTTGCAGGTCGGCGACATCGTCGGCTTCGAGGAACACCGGGTTCGCGTCTGCCCGTGACGGCACCCCGGTCAGCCGCCGACGTGAGCGCCCAGATGCGCGTGCACGGCGGAGATCACCACCGACCCCTCGCCCACGGCTGAGGCGACGCGCTTGACTGACCCGCGCCGCACGTCGCCTACGGCATAGAAGCCGGGCACCGATGATTCGAACTGCGTCGGCGCCCCCTCGGCGCCGAGCCATGCCCGGCGGCCGCCCTCACTGAGCACATCCGCACCCGTGATCACTGATCCCCATTTGTCGCGCAGCACCTCGGGGGCGAGCCACTCGGTGTGCGGGCGGGCGCCGATCGTGATGAACACGGCATCGGCGGGCACCTCGACCCGCTCCCCAGAGTCGGTGTGCTCGAGCATTACATGATCGAGCCGGTCCGAGTCGTGCGCGCCGGCATCCACGACGCGCGTGCCAGTGATGAGACCGACGCCCGCGGCATCCAGCTGATCGATGAGATAGCGCGACATGCTCTCGGCCAGAGACGGGCCGCGCACCACGAGCGAGACCGAGCGCGCGTAGCGGGCGAGATGCAGCGCCGCCTGTCCAGCGGAGTTGCCCCCGCCGACCACCAGCACCCTGCGCCCGGTCTGGGCGCGAGCCTCCACCGATGAGGCGCCGTAGAACACGGACGCCCCGACGAACGGATGCAGCCCGGGTGCGGCCAGCCGCCGGTAGCTGACCCCGGTGGCCAGGACCACCGATCGGGCACGGACGACCCCGCCGCCCCCGACGCGGAGCTCGAACCCCTCGCCGGTCAGACTCATCCCTTCGACCCGCCGCGTGTGCGCGAAGCGCGCCCCGAAGGTCCACGCCTGCTGGTAGGCCCGCTGCGCGAGCTCCGCGCCCGAGACGCCGCGCGAAAAGCCCAGATAGTTGCGGATGAGCGAACTCGAACCGGCCTGTCCGCCGATCGACTCCCCTTCCAGCACGAGGGTGTCCAGCCCCTCGGATGCCGCGTAGACCGCCGCCGCCAAGCCTGCCGGCCCGGCGCCGACGATGGCGACATCGACGACGGACTCGGGCAGCGAGGTGTCCAAGCCGTACGAGCGGGCCAGGGCGGCATCGTCCGGGTCGACCAGCAGCTGACCATCCGGCGTGCGCACCAGCGGCACGCCCACGTAATCGGCGCCGGCCCGGGCGAGCAACGCCATCGCCTCGGGTGAATCGGGGTCGAGGTGCACTGCGTGAGTGCCGCCGCGTTCCATCAGCGTGAGCAGCGCGTGGGTGCGCGGCTGGGCCTGGTCGCCGATCACGATGAAGCCCCGCCGGCGCTTGCCGCTGGAGAACTCCCACTCGTGCAGGAAGTCGGTGATCGCCCGGTGGAACGACTCGTCCGCCCGGTCCACCGGCCGCACCACGTAGTAGTCGATCTGCACGCGCGACATGAGTTCGAGCACCGCGCCTGCTGTCTCGTGATCGGCCCAGGATCCCCACTCGATGACCAGCCCGCGCCGCACGTTCGGGAAGCGCCGGCGCGCGGCGGCGAACACGTTCTCGTCCCCATCGGCGGGCGATGCGTCGTCGGAGAGCACCAAGGCCAGGTCACTGCCGGACTGGTGCAGTTCCTCGATCGCCGCGATGCCGCCGGCGGGACTGCCTGCTTCGATGATGCGGTAGTCCAGCGCATAGCGGCGGTGCAGCGGGTCGACGACCGCGCGACGGAGCCGATCGTCCGCCGATACGACGAGGATCGCGGCATGCTGGTCCGGCTGGGCGTCACCCCTGTCCATGCGCGAAGCCTACGCCGGGTCTTCCTCGGCGTGCCGATGCCAGTGGCACCGCTACGTTCCGGACTGCTGCGCGAACTGCACCATCCACCCGCAGCGCGGCGCCGCGCGCACCGTGCTCGGCGTGGCCGGCGCCGGAACCGTCTCGATCTGCCTCGGGAGCACTGCGGGAATGAGGGGCTCGATCCGCCCCGGCCGAGCGTGGCGCGGCCCCGCGAGTGCCCATCGGTCGTTCAGCCGAACGACCGCGAGGGGGTGCCCCTCCGATGTCGCGACGCCGGCATCGATCTGAAGGGACGCCAGCAACGCGGCAAGCGTGATCTGCACCTCCGCCTCTGAGGCTTCTCGGGCCCGCAGCACCGCTCGCGGCGACCGCAGGTCCGTGCGACTGGACGCCCGCAACAACGCCCGCAGGTTGGTTCTCAGTGCGACCACCGCAGCGTCCGGTTCGCTGCGACGCTCCGAAAGCGCAGCCGCGATCGGCGCCAGGCGCGGGTCGGGCGCAGTCAGGGGCAGGATGCTTTCGCGCAGGCGTTTGCGCTCCCCCTGGAACAAGCGGCGCACACCTCGCGAGTGCGGGAGAACCGAGTGGGCTTCGGGGAGGTCCTCGACAAGGCGCCCTGCCTCCTCGACGGGCGTCACCGACACGATGTCCACAGCCAGGTCCGCGACGAGACTGTCGTAGCCGAAGTCGCCGTCGCGCGTGTAGAAGAAGACATCCGCAGCGACCTTCCCCGCGGAGCGCGCCGGAAGCACCAGGTCGATGGGCCCGTGCGCCGGCCGAGTGCTCGCGAGGGCACGGTTCGCGCCGGTATTGCTCAACGCGGTGATCCGGGCCGCCGGATTGGGGGTGCGATAGGTCAGCTCGAGGTCGATGAGCGGTTGGAGCTGGATGTCCGCACGCGCACCGACGATCTCGGCGAATCCTTCGGCTGTGACGTCGACGCCGCGTGGCCTCGCGTTGATCGCATCGGGTGAGGCGAACCCCGCCCCGCGGGCGCGGCGCCAGAGATCCTGCATGCGATCACGGTGATGCTGTGGCTCCAGCATCCGCTCCAGCATCCACAGCAGTCGCCCGGCCCCGCGTTCGGGGTGCGGCGAGAGGTGGCCCCAGGTCAGCCGACGCGAGAGGTCGCCCGCGACGGCCGGCGCCCAGGTCGACGCATGCACGTACCCCAGTGCAGCGACCCAGGCGAGGTACCGCGGCAGGTCTTCAGCCGCACGACGGAACTGGGCCATCGACACACCCGGCGGCAGGTTCTCGCGCATCCGAGCGGGAGAACGCAGCACGAGCTGAGAAGCGGCCATGCACACTCGCGCGCCGAACTGCTCACCCGCCCGGGCGATGACTCGAGGCGACCAGCCCGTCAGCAGCTGGTCGACGTAAGCGCTGTACGTGCGCTCGTTGACGGGGCGTTCCCGAAGCGACGTCGCCGCGGTCGCGACAGTCTGCACGACGAGTTCCTCGGCTTCGTCCGCTGTTGCCGGAATCGGAAGCTCGGCGAGCGCGCGAAGCATCTCCCCCGCTGACTCGACATCGATCATGAGGCGGGACGTGAGCGTGCCGATCTCCGTCGGCGCGAGCTGGCCGTCGACTTCGGCCGCGAACCCGCGCTGCACCAGGGCGTCGATGACCCCGTCGAGGTCGACCGCGGACCCATCCTGAGCGAACGCGAGCGTCTGTTCGAACCAGGCGCGCGCGCTGGATCGGTCAACGACCGACCCGAGCAGCAGCTCCGCGAGGATCGCGTCGCCCAGTTGGGCCGCGATCCGGCTCCGTGCCGCGTACCCGTCGAGGAGCTTCATCTTCCACGTGGCTTCTTCGGCCCGGGGGACCAGCATGAAGCCGAACCCTTCCGACTCCTGCCCTGCGCGACCCGCGCGCCCGAACATCTGCTGCGCCTGGCTCACCTCCAGCGGCGTCATTCCGAGTTCCAGGTCGCGGATCACGACGAACTTCGCCGGGGTGTTCACTCCCGTCGACAGGCCGGATGTGGCCACGAGCACACGCAGCTCCCGCGAGCGGAAGGCATCCAACGCGCGCCTGGCGCGCGGCGCATCCCGGAAATGGATGCCGACGCCCCGGCGGAAGCAGGATTCGACCAGTGCCTCCGGCTCGACGCCTCGGAACGGGACACCCGCTGCACGCGCCGCGGTCCGCAGGACCGCCGCCTTGCTCCCGCAGAACACGACCGCGCTGGATGGCGAGGCACCCTCCCCGGAGGGGGTTGCGCTGCCGAGCCCCTCGCCGAGCAGGCTCCGCAGCAGCGGCAGGACGACAGCGTCCTTCGCCGATTCGTAGTCCTCGCGCTTGCCCTGCACCGGGGCGTCGTACGGAACCAGCTGTGTCGTCAGCACCGTCGGGCGCCATGCCGAGCGCACGAGGTCGGCGTTGAACCATGCGGCGAGCTCTTCGGCGTTCGAGACGGTCGCCGACAGGGCCACGATGCGGGTGCGCCCCTCGGCGACGCGCAGCCGTGCGATGAGCGACTCGAGTGTCGCCCCACGCGCAGGATCCCCCACCAGATGCACTTCGTCGATGATCACGGCACCGATCCGCCCGATGACGTCCTTGAGCGACGCCCGCCGGTAGAGCGCTTCGAACTTCTCCGTTGTGGCCACCCACAGCTGGGCCTGGCGGACAGCGTCGCTGGACATGTTCGTCTCACCGGTCAGTTCGACGGTGCGGATGCCGTGCGTGCTCCATCGCCGGGCGATCTGGGCCACCTCGGCAGCCAGAGCGCGCGCAGGGAGCAGCCACACCGCGGGCTTGCCGTCGGAGACGATCGAGCGCAGCGCGGCGACCTCGCCGATCAGGGTCTTGCCCGAGCTCGTCGGCGCCACGACCATCACGTGCCCGCTCGTTTCCAGCACCACAGGCACCGCCTTGGACTGAAGCGGGTTCAGTCGGTCGAACGAATCGAGGTACTTCTGCAGGTGAGGCGGGATCAGTGCGGATGTGGGCGTCCAGGCTTCTTCGCCTTCAGCCGCCGAGGCAACGGCAAGCGGTTCGACACCCTCGTCGTCATTCGACAGCCGTCGAGGTTCCCCAGCCAGACTCACGCACGCTCCCTATCCCGTGAAAGCGTACAAGCCGCCGGGGACAGTCTCAGCCGAGGGCGGGCAGCACCGTCTTACGCATCACTGTCTTGCTCTTGCCGATGTGGCGCTCGAACGCGAATCCCGCCTTCTCGAACATGGCCCGGGTGCCGTTGTGGAGGAACGACGATGACGTCCGCTTGCCTGGCGCGAGCTCGTTGGGGAACGAGACGACCTCGCCCCCGCCGGCCTGCGCGATCAGCTCGAGCGCGCCGTCCAGCGCCTCGCACGCCACTCCCGAACGTCGGTGGTCGCGATCGACGAAGAAGCAGGTGATGCGCCACGGGGCCGGATTGGTCTCGCCCGCGTCGTACTGCTTGCGGTGATAGATGCCCGGCAATTCGTCCGGGCTGCCGTACTGACACCACGCGATGGCGTCCTCGCCGTCGAAGACGAGCGCGGCGTGGGCGACGCCTTCCGCCACGAGGCGCTGCTTGAATGTCGGGCCGTCGTACTCGCTCTTGACGGTGCGCTCGGTGTCGCCGTGGAAATAGGAGCAGTAGCATCCGCCCCACACCCCGTTGTGCTTCTGGGCGAGCGCCAGCCACGCCGGGAAGGTCTCGGGCGTGAGCGGCCTGATCACATGCGAAGTCGCCCCCGTCGCAACATCCTGATGGGCCATCGCTCACTCCTCGCGTCAATGCGGCCAGTCTGCAACCCGCCCCGAGCCTCGACAAGGCATCGCCGGGCGATTCGCAGCACCGCGGCCATGTTGCACCGAGCGCAAGAAGACCGATTTCGCAATAAATGGCGACGGGGGAGATACTTACGGCCATACTTACCAAATGACGGAGAATTCCATGCAACAAGCGACCGAGAGTTCCACGCTCCAGTCACAGTTGGCCCTTTGGCCCACTCAGGAGGCGCAGCGCATGGAACTCAATGACCGTTTCGAGGTACCACGCCCGGTGGAGCACTTCGCCTACTTCCGCCGCCGCGCGTTCGCCAATGTCGCCGGAGCCGAGTTGCAATCGCGCGGATTCAGCGTCGAGATCGGACGCCGAGGCCTCCAGACTTTTCTGCAGGCCACCCGCGAGGAGCCGCTGGATTTCGCGTCCGTCGAACGCTTCCTGAGTGAAGTGATCGCCGTCGTGGAAAGGTCGCGTGGCGACTACGACGGCTGGGGGGCTGCCGTCGAAGCATCCGCCTGAGCGGTTAGCCCTAGCATTGGCGGAATGCGCTCGCTCGGCGACCTGATCGCACCCCGCCGACTCGGCAAAGATTTCCGCTGGCTGCTGGGGTCGTCGTGGACGAGCAACGTCGGCGACGGCATCGCGCTGTCGGCGTCACCGTTGCTGATCGCGTCGCTGACCTCGTCTCCGCTTCTGGTGGCTTCGGGCGCGATGATGCAGTACCTGCCGTGGCTGCTGTTCGGACTGCTGGCAGGGTCGATCGCGGACCACCACGATCGACGCCGCCTCGTCATGCTCGCGAACGGTTCGCGCGCGGTGATCGTGCTGGGGCTCGTGATCTTCCTCGCGACCGGCCAGGTCACGGTGTGGATCGTCCTGGCCGCCGCGTTCCTCTACGGCACCGCGGAAGTGTTCGCCGACACGGCGGGCAGCACGCTCCTGCCCATGCTGGTGCGGCCTGCCGATCTGGGTCTGGGAAACGCGCGACTGCAGGCCGGGTATCTCGTCGGCAACCAGCTCGCCGGTCCCCCGCTGGGCGCGTTCCTCTTCGCCATCGGATCCTTCTGGCCGTTCGCGATCCAGATCCTGTGCGTGAGCCTCGCCGTGGTCCTCATCTCACGCATCGCGCACACCCCGATTCCGCCGAAGGATGCCGCGCCCACGGGCGCGAAGCCGCATCCGATCCGGGAGGGCTTGCGGTGGCTGCGCGGCAACGCCCCGGTGCGCACGCTCGTGCTCATCATCCTGGTCTTCAACGTCACCTGGGCCGCGCCCTGGAGCATCCTCGTGCTCTATGCGACCGAATACCTCGACATGGGTGCCCTCGGGTTCGGTGCGCTGACGACGGCATCCGCCCTCGGCGGCCTGGTGGGCACGGCGTGCTTCGGGTGGCTCGAACGCCACGTGTCGTTCGCGACGCTCATGCGGGTGTGCCTCTCGCTCGAGGTGTTCATGCACCTCACCTTCGCACTCACGACCGTGCCCGCCGTCGCCTTCGGCCTCATGTTCGGGTTCGGCGCCTACGCCTTCGTCTGGGGCACGATCTCCACCACCGTGCGGCAGCGCCTGGTGCCCCTGCATCTGCAGGGGCGCATCGCCTCGGTGAACATGGTCGGCGTCTTCGGAGGGCTGGTGATCGGGCAACTGCTCGGCGGGCTCATCGCTCAGGCATGGGGATTGACCGCCCCATGGTGGTTCGCCTTCGCGGGGTCGGCGGTCACCCTGCTGCTGGTGTGGCGCTCGATCTCGCACATCGCCGCCGCTCCCCCGGCGATCGACTCCGCCGAACCGCAGAGCGAGCGCTGACTAGAACGGTGCGGGTTCTTCGATGGCGGTGCGGCCCATCGTCGGCGCCGATCGCCTGGGGCGGTATCTCATCGGCGGCATGGCCAAGGCAGGCGGTGCGGCGGTCGCGGCCGTGACGTGGGTCAACGGTCAGTTCGGCATCCGGATGCTGCTCGGCGGTGAACTCGTCGGTGTCGTGAGCCTGACCGTCGCGGACGGACGGGTCACGCGGGCTTACGCGATCGCGAACCCCGCCAAGCTCGAACGCTTCAGCGAGGAGGTGCTGCTGCGTCGCTGATCGCGTCGCCCTCGTACGAGCGAACGAAGCCGAGCAACGCCTCTTCCTCCGGCAGGTCCACCCACAGTCGGCTGCTGCCCGATTCCGAACCCAGCCCGTTGATCACAGCGGCGCCGCCGAGCCGGTCCAGCAGGGGCGCGATCGCTGCGGCCCGCGTGGCGGAAACGTAGCCGACCGCCCGACCCCGCGCGTAGACCGCGATCGCGGACATGTCCCGCTTGTTGCGCGGCTCCCGGCGCAGCACATACATGCGATCGCCGTCGTGCGAGCGCTCCCGGTCGTGCGCCAGATAGTGCGTGCCCTCCACGCGCGCCCGGACCGTTTCCAGCCCGCGGAGGTCCGGCAGGGTGGCATGCTCGTGGGCGCGCAGAGACAGCAGATTACGCAAGTGTTCCCACCAGAGAGGCATTCGAGGAGCGTATCGAACACCCCTGGGAAACCACCGGCCCGCCGCGCCTCAGGGGTTCGCGTCGGCGGGGAGCACCGGGGTCGTGGTGAAGCCGACGAGCTTGTGGGTGCCGTCGCACCACGGCTTGATCGCCGACACTCCGCAGCGGCACAGCGCCGCGGTGCGCCGGGGTTGGCGGATCTCCTCGCCCGCTTCGTTGCGGTAGGTGACCCCGGTGCCTCGCACGATGAGCGGCCCGTCCGGGTAGGCGGTGATGGTGGTCTCGTTCTCGGTCATGTCGCCCTCCTGAGCGTGCGCAACGGCGTCGCCGCGCGAAGAATGCGTCCGTCGCGGTAGTGCACGCCGCCGCGCAGGCGCAGCGCCACCGCGATCCAGACGGTGACGGCACGCTCCATCGCCCACGGCACCGACCACAGGCAGTCCGTCGCACGGAAGTGCCGTCGCCCGCCCGCGCGGGCACGCCCGATCGCCGCGACAGCGACGACGACCGCGGCCAGCACGGCCAGCCCCCACACCTTTCGTGCGCGCAGCAACGCCACTATGAGCGGCAGCAGCGCCAGCTCGCGCGCCAAGCGCCCCGGCTGCGCGAGATCGTCATACGCCTGACGCACGCGCTGCTCGAAGAACTTCGCCAGCTCGGGCGGGCGGCGGGCGACATACACGTCGGATGCCACATCCACCCGGCCGCCGTGCGCGCGGACCGTGCGCTCCAGTTCGAGGTTCTCGAACAGCACGTCGGTGTCGTAGCCCGCCTCCGGCAGCGCCGCGCGGCGCACCGCCACCGTGCCGGAGAAGTCCCCGCCGAGGCCCCGGTTGAGCAGGCTCCGGCCGGTGTCCCACCGGGCGTGCCACGGCGCCGGGACGAACACGTTCTGCGGCCGCACCGCATCAGCGGCATCCAGCCGGTCGAGCACCGTCGTCAACTGCTGCCGGCCGTACCGCACATCGTCGTCGGCGATGACGATCTTCTCGTGGCGGGAGCACCGGATGCCGGTCACCGCTCCCCTGGCCTTGCCGTTGCGTCCCGCCACTGCGGGCGGGATGTGCCGCACGAACGGCCAGGTCACGTGGTGCCCCTCGAACAGTGGCGGGGCCGACCCGTCCACGACCGTCACGTCCACCCAGCGCCGCAACCGCGCGAGGTAGTCGGTCAGTTCCCCCAGGCCGGCGTCGTCGTCCCAGCGCAGCGGCAGCACGTACTCCCCGTCGAGGCGGTCATGCTCAGGATGCGACACGGTGCTGTTCCCAGCCCTCCCGAACGGCGCTGCGGTCCTGCTGCCACGCCTGAAGGATGTGATCGCCCGCCCAGCCGTCCACGGCCAGGCACGCTGCGGCGCCGAAGAGGATGTCGCCGAGCAGCTCGGGCTCGTCCTCGGCGAGCGCCCCGGCCATGTCGCGCCCGGCGATCTGCTCGTGCACGGCATCCGCTTCGACGTGCTCGTCGAAGTACCAGGTGACATCGGTGTCGAAGCCGTTGCGGCGGAAGCCGTCGCCGTAGTGCTTGTTCGGGATCGACGAGGTCATCTCGAACGCCGCAAGATGGCCGACGACCGCGCCGCGCAGTCGGCGGTTGAGCCCGAACATCGACATCATGTTGAGCGAGGCGAGGGTCACCGCCGGCACCGCGTCGACGTAGACGCCGTAGGTGTCGTCGAGCCCCGCGCCGCGCATGGTCTGGGCGAAGATCCCGGCGTGGGCCCGGCCCGCGTCGCCGCTGCCGTATTCGTCGAACTGGATCTCCATGAGCGCGGCCTTCGCCCGGCCGGTCAGCCGCGGGATCGCCCACGAGTGCGGGTCGGCTTCGCGCAGCGTGTAGACGCTGCGGTGCATCAGGAATTCCCGCAACTGCTCAGCGGATGCCGTCTTGGCGACGTACCGCGCCAGGCTCGGGCCCGGCGTGGGAGCGGTGAAGGAGAAGAGCAGCCGAGCCACGGCGTCGGCCGTGGGGTCGGGGGCAGCGGGCACGGTGATCTCGCTGCGCAGTTGGGCTTCGAAGGCGGCCTCCAGCACCTGCCGCGCGGCGAGCAGGTCGACGTCCCATTCACGCGACGTGGGGAGGTCCGCCAGCGACCCGTAATGCAGGGCGTACAGCAGGAACAGGCTCAGCTGCACATCGTCGTCGCGGGCGATGTCGTCGGCGGCGGCCACCGCCTGTGCGGCGAGGGTGCGGACGCTCGAGGCGTCGCGCGCCTCGTCTTCGAGGAGCGCCAGAATCTCACGTCCGAGGGGGCCGCGGGCGGAGGGTCGAACCGGAGCGTGGGTCTCGGCGGGCGCGTAGAGCGTCATGGTGGGTCCTGTCTGTGCAGATGTGACCGCTCAAGGGTCCCAAGAAGAACCGGCGCCTGCACGGACTTGACGGGCCAGCGCCGGATCGCTATCACCGCACCGCACCGCCCGGCAATACCCTCCTCTGCGCGCGGTGCGACCCACAGGCTGACCACATGACCGCACCCACGACGCCCTGGCAGGAATGCGCGCCTGGCGTGTACCGGCTGTCCCGCGCGCAGGTGAACTGCTACCTGCTGGCCGGCGCCGACGGCCTCACTCTCGTCGACACGGGGCTCCCCGGCATGTGGCGGGATCTCGTCTCCTTGTTGCGGACGCTGGATGCCACGCCGTCGGACATCGACGCCGTGCTGCTGACGCACGGCCACTTCGACCACGTCGGCATGTCGCGACAGCTGGCGGAGGATCACGCCGTGCGGCACTTCGTGCACGAGGGCGACCGGCGCCTCGCGCGGCATCCGTATCGGTACCGGCATGCGGCACCCCGCTGGGTGTATCCGCTGCGGCATCCGCGTGCCATCCCGATCCTCGCCCGCATGACGGCAGCCGGCGCCCTCACGGTGAAGGGCGTCGAGGCTGAGGGCACCGTCGTGCCGGGGCGTGCACTGGATGTCCCCGGCACCCCGGTGCCGGTCTTCACCCCCGGGCACACCGACGGGCACTGCGCGTTCTTGCTGCCCGCCTCCGGCGTCCTCCTCTCCGGCGACGCGCTGGTGACGCTCGACCCCTACACCGGCGCATCGGGTCCCAGAATCGTCGCCAACGCGGCCACGGCCGATCCGGACTCGGCACTCACGGCCCTGACAGCCCTCGCCGGGACCGGCGCGAACACAGTGCTCCCCGGACATGGCGAGCCCTGGACCGAGGGCATCCGCGCCGCGGTCACCCTCGCCGCGCGCGAGGGCACGGCATGAGCCGCGGGTCGACCGGGCGGTACCCCGGCGTCTGCCGCGCGTCAATCCCTTCGCCTCGTGCGCTGCGGATCGTTAGCGTCGAGGGAGAAGACCTCGAGCACGAAGGAGGAGAAGCATGGACAGTGACATCTCGCGACCCAGTCAGGCCGAAGGCGACGACCCGGACCGCCCCTCGGAGGGCACGGACGACGCGATCGGGCACCCCTCGCAGGCCGAAGGGGACGACCCCGACCCGCAGGCGGACGACTCCGTCTGAGCTCGTCACGGTGCGGTCGGCGATTCACCGTCGGCCGCACCGGCGGGTGACCCGCTCCTTCTCGCGTCGCCTCACAACAGCGATCGCGCGAGCTGTACCAGGCGCCCCAGACAGACCGAGACCGTGACCGCCGGGCTCGGCTGCGGGGCATCGGGGTCGGCGCCGACCCTGACGTACCGGTCGATCGCATCCGTCGCGACGGCCAGGTGCGCAGCCGCGTTCTCCCCCGTGGCGACGGTCGAGATGGCCGTGCCGACGGCGCGCAGTGCGGCGGACAGCACGCCGTCGTCGCTGCGCGGCTGGCCGTACACCTCCGGATGCTGGATGAGGATGTCCGCCAGTTCGCGCGCCAGCAGCACCGAGCGCTGCAGGGCCCGCCAGCCCCGCTCGAGCTGAGCCTGCTCCGCGGCCCGCCGCCGCCCTCGGGGGTTTCCGCGTCCGCTGCGGCTCGCCTGCTGCACGCCCTCCGCCGCCACCTCGGCCAGGGCCGCGAGGTTCTCCGCGGCGGCCACGAGGTCGTCGTCCTTCAGAACGCCGGCATCCACCCCCGCCGCCATCTGATCGAGGGTGTCGGCGATCCGCTCGCGCAGTGTCGCCAGCTGCGCCCCCGCTTCGCGCAGGTACAGCGGCGGCACCAGAAGGTAGTTGGCGGTGATCCCGACCGCCACGCCGAACGCCATGGTGACCAGGTACGAGGTCGAGAACGCGTCGGCGTTCGAGCCGCCGAGCACCAGCACGAACAATCCGGCCAGGGCGATCCAGTCGCGCCCGACGCCCAGCCGCCGGATGCCGCCCAGCGCGACGCCGACACCGACGACGATCGCGATGGCGACGACCCCCGGCGCACCCGCACCGACCACGGCCAGCCCGCCGAAGCCCAGCACGATGCCGATGGCAAGTCCGACGAGCGCCTGCAGCCCAGCACGGGCCGAGTCGGCGACGGTCGGGTACATGCTCACCAGCACCCCCATCGGCGCGTAGTAGGAGTAGTCCGCGTCGGCGAACGGCACGAAGGGCGCGAGATACCAGGCCACGGCCGCGGCGACGGCGGTCTTGGCGGCCAGCACGAGGCGCGACAGTGCCATGACTTCGCCACCGGCGGATCGGACGGAGGATGCCAGCGAGGCGCGGCGGCCGGAGGAGCGCGGCCGGCTCACTGCGGCGACCAGCGCCAGTCCCGCACCCAGGCGACGTCCTCGCCGGTCTCGCGGGTGTGGCTGCGCGCGGCATCCCGCAGGTCCTGCATCCGCTGCCGCACGTCGCCGCAGCGATCGGCCAGTCCCGGCACGCGGTCGATGACGTCCATCACCAGGTGGTACCGATCGAGGTCGTTCATCATCAGCATGTCGAAGGGCGTCGTGGTGGTGCCCCGCTCGAGGAACCCGCGCACATGCAGGTTGTCGTGCCCCCGGCGCCGGTAGGTCAGCCGGTGCACGAGCCACGGGTACCCGTGGAAGGCGAAGACGATGGGGCGGTCGGCGGTGAACAGCGCGTCGAAGTCGTCGTCGGTCATGCCGTGCGGATGCACCGTATCGGGCTGGAGCCGGCCGAGATCCACCACGTTGACCACGCGCACCCGCAGGTCGGGGATGTGCTCGCGCAGCAGCGACGCCGCCGCGATCGTCTCGATCGTCGGCACGTCGCCCGCGCAGGCGAGCACGACGTCGACGCTCTGGCCCGCGGTCTCGCTGCCGGCCCACTCCAGGACACCGGCGCCTCGTTCCACATGGGCGATGGCGTCGTCCATTGCCAGCCACTGCGGTTCGGGCTGTTTGCCGGCAACCACGACGTTGACGAGATCCCGCGAGCGCAGGCAGCGGTCGTAGGTGGCCAGCAGCGTGTTCGCATCGAATGGCAGGTACACCCGTACCACGTCGGGGCTCTTGTTCATCACGACGTCCAGGAACCCGGGGTCCTGGTGGGAGAACCCGTTGTGATCCTGTCTCCAGACGTGGCTGGAAAGCAGGTAGTTCAGGCTCGCAATCGGCGAGCGCCACGGGATGCCGGCACTGGACTGGAGCCACTTGGCATGCTGGTTGAACATCGAATCGACCACGTGCACGAACGCCTCGTAGGAGGTGAAGACACCGTGCCGGCCGGTGAGCAGGTAGCCCTCGAGCCACCCCTGGCACTGGTGCTCGCTGAGCACCTCCATCGCCCGGCCGGCGGGGGCGAGGTCACGGTCGACGTCCTCGGTCGCGGCCATCCACTGCTTGGCGGTGACGTCGTACACGGCGGGGGCCAGCCGGTTGGAGGCGATCTCGTCGGGACCGAAGAGGCGGAAGTCCTCGGGATTGCGACGCATGACCTCCGCGAAGAAGCGGCCGAGCACGGCGGTGCTCTCCTCGTCCGCGCCGCCGTGCTGGGTGACCGGCACCCGGAACGAGCGGAAGTCGGGGAGATCCAGCGGCCGCACGACGCCGTCGTGCACGTGCCGTGACGCGCTCATGCGGCGCTGCGGCGGCGGAGCCAGGGCGGTGATCTCCGCGCGCGGCTCCCCCGTCGGGCCGAACAGCTCCTCCGGGCGGTACGACCGCAGCCACTGCGCCAGCACCTGCAGGTGCGCCTCGTTCTCGCGCGCCCCCGATACCGGCACCTGGTGGGAGCGCCACGTGCCTTCGACGGGCTCGCCGTCAACGACCGCCGGTCCGGTCCACCCCTTGGGTGAGCGCAGGACGATCATCGGCCAACGAGGGCGCCGCAGGTCTCCCGCGCGAGCGGCGGCGCGGATGCGGTCGATGCGGTCGAGGGCTTCGTCGACGACGGCGGCGAACGTGCGGTGCACCTCGAGCGGGTCGTCGTCGACCGCGAAGCTCGCCAGCAGCGGGTCGTGCCCGTAGCCGCGCAGCAGCGAGAGCAGCTCGTCCTGCGGGATGCGCGCGAGCACCGTGGGGTTGGCGATCTTCCAGCCGTTCAGATGCAGGATCGGCAGCACCGTGCCGTCGGTCACCGGGTTGAGGAACTTGTTGCCGTGCCACGCAGTGGCAAGCGCCCCGGTCTCGGCCTCGCCGTCGCCGATGACGCACGCCACCGTCAGGCCGGGGTTGTCGAACGCGGCGCCGTAGGCGTGGCTGAGCGAGTAGCCGAGCTCCCCGCCCTCGTGCATCGATCCGGGCGTCTCGGGTGCAGCGTGACTCGGGATGCCGCCAGGGAAGGAGAACTGGCGCATGAGCGCGGCCAGACCCTGCTCGTCACGTCGGACGGCGGGGAAGAGTTCGCTGTAGGTGCCATCCAGCCACGCATTGGCGACCATCGCGGGCCCGCCGTGGCCGGGGCCGGCGATGTAGACCACATCGAGGGCGCGGTCGATGATCGCGCGGTTCAGGTGGGCGTAGATCAGGTTGAGCCCGGGCGCGGTGCCGAAGTGTCCGAGCAGGCGCGGTTTGACGTGTTCGGGGGTCAGCTGCTCGCGCAGCAACGGGTTGTCCAGCAGGTAGATCTGGCCGACCGAGAGGTAGTTCGCCGCCCGCCACCACAGGTCCAGCCCGGCGGCGGTGTCGTCGTCGATCCTGAGGGTGTCGATGCCCATACCGTTACTCGTCGTCGGGGCTCGCGGAGCGACCCTCGATCACGTTCCCTTCGTCATCGAGCGGGACGAGACGGTCATCGTCTTGGACCGGCTCCGGCGGAAGATCGGCCTCGGGGTCGATCGGACGCTCGTCATCGGGCACGTTGCTGCTCATCGGTGCTCCCTTCTCTGGACCCAGCTTCGGTTCCCGGGCGATGATGCGCACCCGGTTGACGATGGGCGGTGGCGCGACTATGCGTGCACGCGTGGAGGCTCCGTCCAGGTTGACCGTGACAGGATCGTTACCAACGACGTCGCAGCCAGCGAACCGGCAGCGACACAAAACCCGCCGACCCGACGGCGCCGACCCGAGGGCTCATCGAGCCCAGAGGAACCTTTGACTCAGCACCCCACCCCTGCCACGCCTTCGCGCCGCTTCGCCCGACTGACCGCCCGAACGGCGGTGCGTCCGGACAATCCGAGGCACAACGCGCGAGGCGCCTTCGCGATCGCCGTGGTCGTCAGCCTCGCCGGCACCTCCGCGCTACCCGCCATGGCACTGACCCCGGTCGAGGGTTCGACCGCGGCCCAGCCGACCGCGGCCCAGCCGACCGCGGCCCAGCCCGCCGCGGCTGGTGCGGCTCAGACGCCCGCGGCTGTCGCCGCGGAGGCGCCCGCCGCACAGGTGCAGTCGCTCGTCGTCGCCTCGGCGACCGATGGCATCACCCTGAACCGCGCGTCCTACGCGGCCACGACGCCGGAGGAGCTCGCCAGCATCGAGGCGGCCAGGGCCGAGCAGGAGCGCGCACGCCTGGCTGCCGCGATCACGAACGGCCAGCTCTCCTCCGTCGCCTCGGCACTGCCGGTAGGCGGTGGCGTGGTGCGGCCGCTGCCGTACTTCAACAACTTCGGCACACCGTATGCCGGCCACAAGGGCGTGGACTACATGGTCGGTGCCGGCACCCCCATCTCGTCCATCGCGGACGGCGTCGTCATCGAGTCATCCGAGAGCGGACCAGGCTGGGGCGTCTACGTCAAGGTCGCCCACAACATCAACGGCACCAGTGTCACGAGCCTCTACGCCCACATGACCTACGGCACCCGCACCGTGCAGGTGGGCGACCGCGTCGCCGCCGGCCAGGTCATCGGTCAGGTCGGTTCCACCGGCCGCGCCTTCGGGGCGCACCTGCACCTCGAAGTCCAGGTCAACAACGGGTACGTCAACGGCGAGAGCTGGCTGGTCGCCAACGGCGCCTAGCCGAGCATGCCGCCGACGGTCGTTGCACCGGCGGCGGCATCCGCTCAGCTGGATCGGCGCATCGCCCGCACGCCGACCACGAGTCCCACCACGGCGACCGCGAGCCCCGCGGTCCAGCCCCACAGCACCGCCGGGGCATCGAAGTCGCCCGACAGCAGTGCCCTCTCGGCCTGCACGACCCAGTTGACCGGGTTCACCGCGGCGACCACCCGCATCCACGCCGGGCCGTCATCCAGCGGCAGCAGCATGCCCGACAGGATGAGCAGCGGGAAGATCAGCGACTGCTGCACTCCCCAGAACAGCCACTCCCGGTCTTTCGTCGCCAGCGCGAGGGAGTACGACAGGGCACCGAGCCCCACCCCGAACACCGCCAGCAGCGCCAGCCCGACCACCAGGCCCGCCAGATCCACGCGAAGGCCGAACGGCCAGGCGATCAGCACGATGATGATCGCCTGCACCACGATCGGGGCGATCTCCTTGAGCGCCCGGCCCACCAGCAGCGCCGACCGCGACAGCGGGGCGACCAGAGTGCGCTCGTGGGAGCCGGTCATCATCTCGTACTGCAGGTTGGAGCCGGTGGCGCCGGTCCCGAACAGCACGATCATCACCAGCACCCCCGGCACGAACCACCGCAGCGTCTCGGCGACGTCGCCGCCGGCGGCTCCCGCCAGCAGCGGGGCGAACAGCCCGAGGAACACCAGCGGCTGCAGCAGGCTGAAGATGAGCGAGAACGGGTCGCGCACGATCGGCCGCAACTCCCGCGTGAGCACGTTCCAGGTGTCGCGTGCGGGGTTCGCACGCACGAACTGCTGTGTGGTGGTCATCGGACTGCTCCTGTCTGCTGTGCCGCATCGGCGGCATCCGACTCTTGTTCGACCGGTTCGACCGGTTCACCCTCGCCCGCTTCGCGCAGCGTCCGTCCGGTGAGCACGAGGAAGACGTCATCGAGGGTCGGCGGCACGCCGGTGGCCTGCTGCACGACGACCCCGGCGGCATCCAGCGCGCGCACCGCCCGGGGCAGCAGCCGCTCGCCGTCGGGCGCGGTGAGGGCCACGGATGCCGCGCCTTCGCGCCGCACCACGCGATCGGTCAGCGCCTGCACCACCGCGACGGCGCGATCGGCGTCTGCCGGGTCGGCGAACCCGAGCGTGATGACGTCACCGGCCAGCGTCGCCTTCAGCGCACTCGCGGTGTCGTCGGCGATAACCCGCCCCCGGTCCATCACCATGACCCGTTCGGCGTAGCGGTCGGCTTCTTCGAGGTAGTGGGTCGTGAGGAACACCGTCGTGCCGTGCTGGGCGCGCAGATCGATGATGTGCTGCCACAGGTTGGCGCGGCTCTGCGGGTCGAGCCCCGTGGACGGCTCGTCCAGGAACAGCAGCGGGGGCGCGTGCATGAGTCCGAGGGCGATATCGAGCCGCCGTCGCTGGCCGCCGCTGAGCTGCTGCACGGAACGTGTGGCGAACGAGGCGAGATCCACCGACTCGATGAGTTCGTCCGCCCGCACCCGCGAGGCCGCGCGTGCCATGCCGTAGAACGCGCCCTGGCTGATCAGCTCGTCGCGCACCCGCTGCGCGTAGCTGCCGCTGTTGAGCTGCCCGACGTAGCCGATGCGGGCACGCACGGCACCGGCATCCGTCGCGATGTCGTGCCCGACGACCCGGGCGGCGCCCGCCGTCAGCGGCAGGAGAGTGGTGAGCATGCGCAGGCTCGTCGATTTCCCCGCGCCGTTGGGACCCAGGAACGCCACCAACTCGCCCACGGCGACCTGGAACGTGAGGTCGGTGACCGCCTCGACGGTCTTCTTCTTGACGGTGAACTTCTTTGTCAGCCCCACCGCATCGATGATCGGTTCGTCCATGACGACACGGTAGGAGCCAACGCGGACAGATTCTGTCCGCGATCCAGGACACAATCGAGCCATGTCCGATACGACAACACGCGCTCTTTCGCTCTTGAATCTGCTGCAGACGCACCGGCACTGGTCCGGGTCCGAGCTTGCCAGCCGGCTCGGTGTCACCGAGCGCACGGTGCGCCGCGACGTGGATCGGCTGCGGGAACTCGGCTACCGCATCGAATCGGCACCGGGCGCGGCAGGTGGCTATCGGCTGGAGGCTGGGTCGGCGGTGCCCCCATTGCTTCTCAACGACGACGAGGCCGTCGCGATGGCCGTGGGGTTGCGGGTGGCCGCCGAGCAGCGCCTGGTCGGCGGCCCCGAGACGACGCTGACGGCACTGGCCAAGCTCGAGCAGGTGCTGCCGGCGCCGCTGCGGCGACGGGTGGGCGCGCTGGCCGCGGCGGTGCAGCCCGGCGCCGTGCGCAGCGGCGCCGCGGTGTCGACGGAAGTGCTCAGCGAACTGGCGCTGGCCTGCCGCGACCACGAGCGGCTGCGCTTCACCTACACGTCGGTCACCGGCGTCCAGGGATCCCGCCGCGTCGAACCCCACCTGCTGGCCCCCGCCAACCGCAACTGGTACCTGCTGGGGTGGGATCTGGACCGGGAGGACTGGCGCACGTTCCGCATCGACCGCATCGTGGACGTGCAGCACACCCGCGTGCTGTTCGCCCCGCGGGAGCTGGATGCCGCAACCGCGGCGGAGATGGTCTTCGTGGCGACGTCGTGGTCGCCGCAGAAGATCGAGGCGGATGTGGTCATGGACCTGCCCCTGGAGCAGATGAAAGAAGTGTTCGGCGTGTGGTCGCAGGGCGCCGTCGCCGAGGGGGACGGGCGCACCCGGTGGCCCATCGGTGGCCCCGACTGGCGCGATGCCCTCTACGGCATGCTGTGGATCCCCGAGGGTGTGGAGTACGCCACCGACTTCCCCGAACCCGATCGCGCGACCCTGCGCGAGTCGCTGGAGCGCGCGCTCCGCGCCCTCTCGTCCCCGCCGCCACCGTCCCGCCCCCGCCGCGTCCCTTCCTGACCGTGAGACCACAGCTGGTCGCCGAGACCGTGGGAACTTCCCATCGTCTCGGCGACCAGCTGTGGTTTCAGCGTTCTCGGCCGCGCGGGGGTCAGGCGATACGGGTGCCGGGCGGGAGGGAGCGGGCGGGGGTGCGGGTGCGGGCGTATGCCCACCCCATCAGGCCGCCGGCGAGCACGAGTTGCACACCCAGCCCCACGAACCAGCTGGGGGTGGATGTGGCGATGATCTCCTCGGCCGTGTCGTAGTCGTTCTGCTGCGGCGCGCACTCGTCGTAGCGCACCTCGGTTTCGGGTGCCCGCTGCGCCGAGCGCACGCCGACCTTGGCCTGACCGAACAGGTCGACCGCGTTGCCGTTCGCGTCGAACTGCGTCGGCGTGGCATCGGCGAGGATCACGAACGGATTGGCGGCCAGCACCCACCAGACGGTGTCGAACCGAGGCGCCTCCGAGGTGTACGAGTTCCACTCGTCGGTGCACTCGACCTGGTTGCCCTCGTACGTCGCAATCCGGTGAGAGTAGGTGACCTCGGTGCGGATGCTGGCCCCCACCAGCAGGAACACGATCAGGGTGCCCACCGTCAGCGCGGCGACGACCAGGTAGGTCGTCGCGACCGAGAACAGCGGACGGGCGAGGATGCCGCTGAGGGCGACGCCGATGGCGGAGATGACCCCGATCTCGATGATCAGCACCACGAACGACACCAGCACGGTCCAGCCGCTCACCCCTCCCGCGAGGGTCGCGATCACCAGGAACGGCACGGCGACCACGGCGAACGCGAGCCCCGTGCCCCACGCCGCCAGGAACTTGCCCGTCAGGATCTCCCCCGTCGTGGCGGCCGTCACCTGCACCGGCGCGAGGGTGGCGGCATCCCGATCGCCGTTGATGGAGTTGCCACTGAGAGTGGGCGAGACCAGCACCGCGAGCAGCAGCGTGATGAACACGACGGTCGAGTAGACGCCTGGTCCGCGGTCCTCGACCGACCCGAACACGAGGAACGCCAGCGCCGTGACCCCGACCAGGAGCAGCGCGAACACGCCCAGCAGGACGTACCAGGCCACCGAGCGCATGCGCTGGATCAGCTCCAGACGTACGATCGTGCCGATCCGCTGCAGATTCATGCGGCACCTCCCTGCGATCCGGGTCCTTCTCGCAGATCGAGGAAGGTGTGCTCGAGCATGCCGGTGGCTGCGGAGAACTCGGCCACCGGCAGTCCCGCAGCGACCAGGGCCGCCAGTCCCTGCGCGGCGTCGGGGTCGGACGCGAACCCGACGAGCACGTCGCGCCGGTCGACGGGCAGGATGCCGGGATCCAGGCCGAGCGCAGCGGCGACGGGCACCACAGCGGCGTTGCCTTCGCGGTCGGCGAGGCGGATGCGCCAGGTACGCACGCGGGACGCAGCGGCGGCCACCCGCTCCGAGCTCACCGTTTCGCCGGCGACCATGAACACCGCGTCGTCGATGACCTCTTCGAGCTCGGAGAGCACGTGACTGGAGATGAGCACCGTGCGCCCCTCCGCGGCGAAGCGGCGCAGCAGCACGCGCAGATCGATGCGCGCCTGCGGGTCCAGCCCCGAGGCCGGCTCGTCCAGCAGCAGGATGCGGGGATCGTGCACGAGCGCCCGGGCCAGCGCCAGCTTCTGCTTCTGGCCGCGCGAGAGCACTTTGGCCGGTGCATCCGCGAGCGGCTCCAAGCCCAGCTCCGCCAGCAGCTGCGCCGCGCGCGCCCGCGCCTGCTCGCGCGTCATGCCGTAGAGCTCGCCGGTGATCGCGATGGTCTCGCGCGCCGTGAGGGCTGGCCAGGCACCCAGCGCGTCGGGCATCCAGCCGAGCATCCCGCGCGCCTGCGCCGGGTCGGCGATGGGATCCACCCCGCCGATCTGCAGCTCACCGGCATCCGGCGCCAGGAGCGAGGCGAGCATGAGCATGAGCGTCGTCTTGCCGGAGCCGTTGGGGCCGACCAGGCCCGTGACCGCTCCCTGCCGCGCCTCGAGGGTCACATCGCGCACCGCATGCACGTTGCCGAACGACCGGCGCACCCCGCGCGCCACTATTCCGGGTGTGGTCACGAGCGCCACCATAGCGGATCCACAGGATTGCGCCCCGGATCTGCGGAATCGGCGCGGCGCCGGCCGGTCAGGCGGGGGTCAGGCGCCGGTCAGGGTCCGGTCAGGCGCCGTGGAAGAACGCGACGCCGAGGTCCGGGTGGTCGACGAAGACGCCGTCGACGTCGGCATCCACCAGCAGCTGCCACTCCCCCTCATAGTCGCCGAACGCGGCCTTGCCGCCGCGGCCGCGGAACTGGCCGACGAGGAACGCGTTCTCGGGGCGCGCGGTCCAGGTGAACACCCGCAGCCCGCGCGCGTGCGCGTCGGCGACCAGTGTCGTGGGGCCCTTCGCATGACCGAGCTTGTCGGGACCGAGGATCATGCGCTTGTCGACGCTGATGCCGTCGACCAGGTTCACCAGCTGATCCAAACCCTCCGGCGACGCGGTCTGCCGATAGGTGGGCGCCTCGCCGCCGTGCGCGGTGACCAGGTCGAACGGCTTGCCCGCCGCTTCGAGCAGATAGATGTAGGACGCACGGATGCCGCGCCCCTGCAGTCCTGCCAGCACGGTCGACTCGAACGACTCGACGATCAGCGGCAGCCGGCCATCGGCCCAGCCGGCGGCGCGCAACTCCTCGGCGATGAGCTGCGGCATGTCCCAGCCGAGGGAGCCGAAGTAGGTGGCGTGCTTGATCTCCAGCACCACCGCGATCTCGCGCCCCTGTGCGTAGGAGGCGTCGCGGACGAGGTCGAGCACCTCGCGCAGTCGCATCACCGGCTGCTCGTCGTCGAAGGTCGCGCTGGCGGGACGCAGCTTCGGCAGTCGCTCGCGGCAGCGCAGCCCCGACAGCTCCTCCCAGGTGAAGTCCTCGGTGAACCAGCCGGTCAGCTCCGCGCCGTCGATCGTCTTGGTGGTGCGACGGTCGGCATACTCGGGGCGGTCTGCGACGTCGGTCGTGCCGGAGATCTCGTTCTCGTGCCGCACGACCAGCACCCCATCGCGGCTGACCACGATGTCCGGCTCCACGCCGTCCACACCCAGCTCCAGCGCGAGGTCGTACGAGGACCGGCTGTGCTCGGGACGGTAGCCCGGTGCGCCACGGTGGCCGATGACGAGCGGGCGTGTGCGAGGCATCCATCAAGGCTACGCGGCGAGGGCTACGAGCCCCGGTATCCGGTTGATTGCTCGCTCTCAGCGATATACCCGTCCTCATACCACGCCGTTCAGATACTGTGGAGTGCACACAGCATGGCGCTGTGTCCCCAACCCCGACTTTGGAGTGTGAGAGCACGTGGCCCTCAACAATCCCGCATTCGCCAACCCGGCGTTCCAGGAACAGCGTCCCGGCTTGACGCCGCCGGCCGTATCCGGCACGCAGACCCAGTTCGCCGCCGCCCAGCACCAGGGCGTCGACGCCGCCTCCCAGGCGCACCTCGAGGGGATGTACGCCGCTCCCCCGGCCGGCGCCATCGAGACCGACCGCATGAGTGTCGAGGACACCGTCCTGAAGACCGTCGGCCTGTTCGCGATCCTGATGGTGACGGCTGTCGTCGGCTGGATCTGGACGCTGTCGACCGTCACGGTCGCCAACCCCTCGCCCACGATGATGCCGTGGATCATCGGCGCGCTCGGTGGCTTCGTGCTGTCGCTGGCCGTCATCTTCGGCTCGCGCAAGAAGATCCGCCCCGGGCTGATCTTCGCGTATGCCGCACTCGAGGGCTTGTTCGTCGGTGGCATCTCGGCGTTCTTCGAGTTCATCTTCCCCGGCATCGTGATGCAGGCGACGCTGGCGACCCTCGCGGTCGTGGGCGTGACGCTCGCCCTCTTCGCCAGCGGCAAGGTGCGCGCGTCGAAGAAGGCCACCAAGATCTTCATGATCGCCATGGGCGGCTACCTCGTCTTCTCGCTGCTGAACGTCGGCCTCATGCTCTTCGGCGTGATCCCCGGCGACATGATGTTTGGCCTGCACAGCGCCACGATCATGGGCATCCCGCTCGGCCTCATCATCGGCGTGCTCGTGGTCATCATGGCCGCCTACTCGCTGGTGCTGGACTTCGACCAGGTGCAGCAGGGCGTGCGCAACGGCGCTCCCCGCAAGTTCGGCTGGATGGGTGCCTTCGGCATCATGGTCACGGTCGTCTGGCTGTACGTCGAGATCCTGCGGATCCTCGCGATCGTCCGCGGCAGCAACTGACCCGCATCCGCTTCACCCCGAAGGGGCCGCCCACCGGGCGGCCCCTTCGTCGTTCCCGGGGGCCTTCCCCGGCCCGAATCGCTGAGACCACTGCTGGTCGCCGAAACGATGGGAAGTTCCCACTGTCTCGGCGACCAGCAGTGGTTTCACGGGCTGGGGACGCGGCCGGGGCGCGGGGACGGGGACGACAGCGCGGAGCGGGCCGCGGCGCCGAGGGCGCGCATCGAGGCGGCGGCATCCATCGCGGCGGCGGCGGAGCGGCCGGCATCCGAGAGCCACTCCCGGACTCCGGGGCCGGTGAGCAGCGCGGTCAGCGCCCCCGCGAGTGCGTCCACGTCCCCGTCGGGGACGAGCATGCCGCCGCCGCGGGCGAGCGTGTCGCGCGGGCCGTAGGGGATGTCGTACGAGACCACCGGCACGCCGTGGCCGAGGGCTTCGAGTAGCACCAGCGGCTGCCCCTCGTTCGTGCTCGTGAGCACGAACAGGTCCGCCGTCGCCCACGCCGCCTCGGGGTCGGGAGCATGACCGTGCAACAGCACCGCGTCGCCGATGCCGAGGGACTCGGCCAGTTCCGCCAGCGCAGCGCGCTCGGGACCGTCCCCGTACACGTGCAGCTCGGCGTGCGGCACTGACACCCGCACCGCCGCGAGCGCCCGCACGGCATCGGCCACGCGCTTGCGCGGGATCAGCGTGTTGAGCATCACGATGCGCCCCCGCACCGGGTCGTTCGTCAACCCCGAGGGTGCCGGATGCGGCACGACCGAGGAGCGGATGCCGCTCACCCGGCGCTCCACGTCGGCCTGCTGGCTGGGGGTCAGCCACAGCACGCCGTCGAACCGGTCGGCGATGTCCAGCCACCGCGTCCACGCGGCATCCATCGGCGCGTCCCAGGTGAAGGGCGCCAGCACGTGGCACGCGTGCGTCGTGTGCAGCAGCCGGATGCCGCCGTCCAGCAGCGGCGCTGCGTCGGCGACGAGCACTTCGCCCACCTGCCGCGCCTCGCAGACCACGACGACCGGACCGACGGATGCCGCAGCGAGGGCGTTCAGCCACGCGCGGTACAGCCCGCCGAAGCCGGGGAGCCAGCCGACCGGCTCGCGGCCGTCGGCGTCCCACACCACGACGGGAGCCTGACTCAGATGCCACGCCGGGTCGCCGGTTATCACCGGGAGATCCAACACGGTGCGCTCGGCGGCATCGGCGATCGCGCGGGTGTCGTTGTCGTGTGCCGGGACGGGCAGCGGCAGCGCGGCGGCCCGCAGCCAGCCGGCATCCGTCCGTGCGTCGTCGAAGAGGTTGCGCAGGTCTTCGGGGGCGCCGAGCAACCCCCGGCGCACCCATTCGGCGCGGTCCCGGTCGTGGTCGGCCTGGTCGCCGGGGTCCACTGTCAACAGCCGTACCCGGGCGCCGGCGGCAGCCATGTCCAGCGCGCGGCGCAGCACCGAGATGGTGAATCCGCCGTCGCGGTCGGGGATCAGCCTGCTCGCCAGGACGAGGTACTCGGCGTCGGGCAGCGCGGGTTCACTCATCCCTCCATCCTCCCCCACGGCGCTGGGTCTCCCCCGAGGCCGCGTCGGAATTCAGGCTGAGAGCACCGGATACCCCCGAACCCGCCGCGCGGATGCCGCACAGCCTGAATTCCGACGCACCCGCCCGGAAACGACGGATGCCGCGACCCTCAGGCCGCGGCATCCGTCACCGATTCACTCCCACTCGATGGTCCCCGGGGGCTTGCTCGTCACGTCGAGCACCACCCGGTTGACCTCGCGCACCTCGTTGGTGATGCGATTGGAGATCTTCGACAACACGTCGTAGGGC
This sequence comes from Microbacterium sp. zg-YB36, assembly GCF_024623575.2. Lineage (NCBI taxonomy): Bacteria > Bacillati > Actinomycetota > Actinomycetes > Micrococcales > Microbacteriaceae > Microbacterium > Microbacterium sp. zg-YB36. The sequence continues at coordinate 36,073 of NZ_JANJFD020000008.1, read as the reverse complement.
AGACGCGTCCAGTCGGCCGTCATCGCGTCCTCCGACGAGACCGGACGCAGCACGATGGGGTGACCGTAGGTGCGGCCGTCGCCCTGCACGCCCACCGAGCGGACGTCGGCCAGCAGCACCACGGGGCACTGCCAGATCTCGTCGTCCAGCCCCGCCCTCGTCAGCTCTTCGCGAGCGATGGCGTCGGCGTCACGCAGAATCTCGAGGCGGTCAGCGGTGACCTCACCCACGATCCGGATGCCGAGGCCGGGGCCCGGAAACGGCTGGCGACCGACGATGACCTCGGGAAGACCGAGCTCCCGGCCGATCGCGCGCACCTCGTCCTTGAAGAGGGTCCGCAGCGGCTCGACGAGCTCGAACTGCAGGTCCTCGGGAAGACCGCCCACGTTGTGGTGGCTCTTGATGTTCGCGGTGCCCGAGCCCCCGCCGGATTCGACGACGTCGGGGTACAGCGTCCCCTGCACCAGGAACCGGATGGGCTCGCCGTCGGCCTCGGCCTCCGCGACCAGCGCGGCTTCGGCCTGCTCGAACGAGCGGATGAACTCGCGCCCGATGATCTTGCGCTTCTGCTCCGGGTCGCTCACTCCCGAAAGCGCCGTCAGGAACTGCTCGCGCGCGTCGACGGTGACCAGGCGCACGCCGGTCGAGGCGACGTAGTCCTGCTCGACCTGCTCCCGCTCGCCCTTTCGCAGCAGACCGTGGTCCACGAAGATGCACACCAGCTGGTCGCCGACGGCTTCGTGCACGAGGGCGGCAGCCACGGCGGAGTCGACACCGCCGGACAGCCCGCAGATGACACGCGAGGTGCCGACCTGGGCGCGGATCTTCGCCACCTGCTCGGCGATGACGTTGCCGCTGTTCCAGTCGGCGGCAAGGCCGGCGGCCTTGTGCAGGAAGTTCTCCAGCACGTTCTGGCCGTGGTCGGTGTGCTTGACCTCCGGATGCCACTGCACGCCGTACAGGCGTCGCTCGTCGCTGCCGAAGGCGGCAACGGGGGTCGCCGCGGTGGAGGCGAGCACGTCGAAACCGGCGGGCGCGGCGGCGACCTGGTCGCCGTGGCTCATCCACACGTTCTGCGCGGCCGGCTGGCCGCCCAGCAGCACGCCGCCGTCACCGGTGAGCGTGGCATCCGTCGCGCCGTACTCGCGCAGTCCGGTGTTGGCGACCTCGCCGCCGAGCGTCTGTGCCATCACCTGGAAGCCGTAGCAGATGCCGAGGGTCGGCACCCCGAGATCGAACACCTCGGGATCCAGCGAGGGGGCGCCCGGGTCGTACACCGACGACGGGCCGCCGGACAGGATGATCCCCACCGGCTCCTTCGCGGCGATCTCCGCCGCGGTCGCGGTATGAGGGACGATCTCGCTGTAGACGCCTGCTTCGCGCACGCGGCGCGCGATCAGCTGCGCATACTGCGCGCCGAAGTCGACGACCAGGACGGGACGCTGGGACGAGTCGGTCTGCGAGGTCAACGGGTGCCTTCCGTGGCGGGGATGGGGTCGGATGCCGCAGCGTCGGCCTCGCGCTGGGCGAGGTAGGCCCGCACATCGCGGGCGACGCGGGTCTCCATGAAGAAGGACAGCAGCGGCACGATGCCGCCGCATGCCAGCAGTAGGAAGCGCCAGAACGGCCACCGCATGAGGCTCCAGATGCGGAAGCAGGCGAACAGGTACACGACGTAGAACCAGCCGTGGACGATGAGGATCCCCAGCGACAGGTTCACGCCGTCGCCGGTGGACAGCAGCTCCCCTTCGGGGCCGGGGACGACGGGCGCGAGCCACAGCAGGCCACCGGATCCGCCCAGGAACACCTCGACCGCCAGCGGCGTGTACTTGAGGATCATCTCGGCGCACAGCAGCAGCAGGCCGACGCCGGTGATGACCGAGGCGATCTGGTAGAACCGCAGGGCCCCACGGATCGCCGGGAAAGAGGCGAGTTTGGGTGCCGGCATGGCCTCCATCCTACCGGCGCGGCTTGAGTGCCCGCCGCGTGCCGCGACCCGCCAGACGCTGAGACCACACCTGGTCGCCGAGACCCTGGGAAGCTCCCATCGTCTCGGCGACCAGCTGTCGTTTCACGGTGCGGGAGGGGCGGACTCCTCGAGAGACTCGACCTCTTTCTCCCAGGCGTCGCGAGCCAGGCGGTACCACATGTAGAACGCGAACCCGGCGAAGACGACCCACTCGGCCGCGTAGAAGATGTTGAGCCAGTTGACCGTCGAGCCCTCTTCCGGGGCAGGCGAGTGGATGCCTGTCAGCCCGCCGAACGGCTCGCTCGAGGTGAGGTAGGCGCGGTACACGTCCAGCCCCTCGATGTCGTGCCAGTGCGAGAGCAGCGCAGCCGGGGACATGCGCGTCATGGTCTGCGGGTCGGCGCCCGCAGGCGGCACGCCGGGGCCCTCGTCGGAGATCAGCCGGCCGGTGACGTGCACCGTGGCATCCGGGTCCTGCGCGACCTCGGCCTCGAGCGCCTCGATCGCGGCGTCCGCGGCTTCGCGCGTGGGCGCCCAGCCAACGGCCACCGCCAGCGATGTGGGTTGCGCCGACCCGGTCGTGTCCGCGTCCAGCCGCAGCTGACCGGTGACCCAGTACCCCTCGACCCCTTCGTTGAAGCGGGATGCCACCGGGATGAAGTCCCCGGCGATCCAGCGGCCGGACGCCTCGACCATCTGACCGACCAGCGGCTCCGGCAGGTACTGACCCGGCTCCGTGACCTCGGCCAGCGGGCGCACCTGCTCGTTCATGCCGGCCGGCGGCGGGTCGGTGTCGATCGCGCTGCCCAGCTGCCACTGCCCGAGCCACGCGAACACCCCGGCGATCACCAGTGCGACGCCGAGCATGCCGAGCCACCACGGGCGCAGCAGCACCTCGCGCAGGGTGGGCGGGAAGACCTCGGGGGCGGCGGCCGATGCCACGTCCCCCGCCGCCTGTGGGGCGTTCTCGGTCATCCGGCGGAGTACGGCGCGACGACGACCTCGACGCGCTGGAACTCCTTGAGGTCCGAGTAGCCGGTGGTCGCCATGGACTTCTTCAGTGCGCCGATGAGGTTGGCGGTGCCGTCGGCGACGGGAGCCGGACCGTAGAGCACGGATTCGAGGTTGATCTTCTGCTCGACGTGGATGCGGCTGCCCCGGGGAAGCTTGGGGTGGTGGGCCTCCGGGCCCCAGTGGTAGCCACGGCCGGGCGCATCGGTGGCACGGGCGAGGGCGACGCCCAGCATCACGGCATCCGCTCCCATCGCGAGTGCCTTGACGATGTCGCCCGAGGTGCCGACGCCGCCGTCGGCGATGACGTGCACATAGCGCCCGCCCGATTCGTCGAGGTAGTCGCGGCGTGCGCCGGCGACGTCGGCGACGGCGGTGGCCATGGGGGCGTGGATGCCGAGGGTGCCGCGCGTAGTGGAGGCCGCTCCCCCGCCGAAGCCGACCAGCACGCCGGCGGCGCCGGTGCGCATGAGGTGCAGCGACGCGGTGTAGGTGGATGCTCCGCCGACGATGACGGGGACGTCGAGGTCGTAGATGAACTTCTTGAGGTTCAGCGGGGCCTCGACGCTGGAGACGTGCTCGGCCGAGACGGTGGTGCCGCGGATGACGAAGAGGTCAACGCCCGCGGCCACGACGGTCTCGTACAGCTGCTGGGTGCGCTGCGGGGTCAGGGCGCCGGCGACGGTGACACCGGCGGCGCGGATCTCGGCGAGGCGCTCACGCACCAGCTCGGGCTTGATCGGCTCGGAGTACAGCTCCTGCATGCGGCGGGTCGCCTCGGCGTCGGGGAGCGTGGCGATCTCGGCCAGCAGCGGGTCGGGGTCGTCGTAGCGGGTCCACAGGCCCTCGAGGTCCAGCACGCCCAGGCCGCCGAGCTTGCCCAGCGTGATGGCCGTCTGCGGGCTGACGACCGAGTCCATGGGTGCCGCGAGCACCGGGATGTCGAACTGGAATGCGTCGATCGCCCAGGCCGTCGAAACGTCCTCAGGGTTGCGGGTGCGCCGCGAGGGCACGACCGCGATGTCGTCGAACGCGTAGGCGCGGCGAGCGCGCTTGGCGCGGCCGATCTCGATCTCCATGCTCACCAGCCCAGCCTACCCGCGGGCTTCCCTCCCCGCCCACGCCGTCCAGCCCCCGAGTGAGTATTCGCGGGCCCGAGTGAGTATTCGCGGGCTCGAGTGAGTATTCGCGGGCTCGAGTGAGTATTCACCCGGTCGAACGCCCCCGGTCCGCGCCGTCGCGAGACCCGGCATCCGCATTCCGACCACCGCTGCCGCGCAGCACGCGGCTGAGCACACCGTCGAGGAGGAAGAGCAGAAACGCCCACGATCCGATCCATGGCGACAGCACGACCACCGCTGCACTGATGAGCAGGGCGCTGAGGGAGCCACCGCCGAAGGCTGCGGCATCCGTCGGCGTCAGCTTCGGCAGCATCACCTCGGCGTGCCGGGCCATCCACTGCCACTGGATCCAGCTGCACAGGATCGCGAGGAAGAAACTCACCGGCATGGCCATGCGACCGGCGACGAAGTCGGAGTACTCGGTGGTGAGGTTGGTCGCGAACGGCACGAAGGCGATGAACAGCAGCCGCGCGTTGTTGAGCCAGATCGCGACGGCATCCACCCGTTCGACGTACTCGAACTGCTGCACGTGCACGCGCCAGAGCAGGCAGAGCAGCACGAAGCTGAGCCCGAAGTTGAAGAACAGCAGCGACATGTCGCCCAGCGCCGCCCACATCTGTGCGTCGGAGTCGACGGTGCCGAGCGAGTGGTCGGTGAGGTCGAGCACGAGCAGCGTCGCGGCGATCGCGAATACCCCGTCGGTGAATGCCTCGAGCCGCCGCGTGGACAAGCTGGTGGAGCGCCGCGTCCGGATCACGCGCTCAGGCTAGCGGCCTGCTCCTCGCCCGGTAAGGCCCGCTCAGCGCAGGCTGAGGGAGTGGGCATTGCGACGCTCTCGCCCAGTGCGGTGCGCTGGTAGTAGACCTCCCGGCCGCGGTGGAACGAGCGCAGCAGACCCGAACCGGTCAGGATGCGGAGATGCTCGCTCGCCGTCGCAGGCGCCACTGCGAAATGGGCCGCCACGTGCGTCGTGGTCATCGGCACGTCGAACTGCCGGAGCACGTTCGCGCGCGTAGCCCCCCAGGCCAGGCGAAGACGCCGGGCACGAGCACCAGACCCCGCCCTTCGAGACCGCTCTTGAACGCGCAGCACTTGCCGGATACGTCCAGGCCGTCCTCCGTTCGCCGCAACTGCGGATGGGGGCTGCGCAGCATCTCCTCCAGCCCGCCGCGGGAGATGAGCCCCCGATGCACAGCGGATGCCGCATCCGCACGCATCGCCTGACGGGTGTCCCGCGCCCGGGCACGGTGCAGAGGGGCGTCTCCCGCGCCAGGGCGCCGACCGCGGCGACCGTCTCCCACCACGGCGACACCACGGACCGGACCCGCAACAGGTGGGCTGGCGTGAATGGATGCGAGTGTCGGATGTCCCCGCGACGATGTCAGCATGTACCAGAAATCACCCAGACGCCGTCGTCCGTCCGCGACCGCGATCGACGGGGCCGACGCCGAGGAACCGCGTGGACACGTCCGCCGGGAGGACCCGCTCGCGATGATGCGCCGCGAGCGCGACGAACTCGCCGCCAGGCACGGCTTCGGCTTGTTCGGCTGAGCGCCCCACGAGAGTCGTGCGGGGTCCCGCCCGCGAATACTCACTCGACAGCGCGAATACTCACTCGCGAGCACGAATACTCACTCGCGAGCGCGAATACTCACTCGCGAGCGCGTCAGCGGCGGTAGTTGGGCGCCTCGACGACGATCTGCACGTCGTGCGGGTGCGACTCCTTGAGCCCGGCGGAGGTGATGCGCACGAACTTGCCGCGGGCCTTCAGCTCCTCGATCGTGCGGGCGCCGACGTAGAACATCGCCTGCCGAAGTCCTCCGACCAGCTGGTAGGACACCGCAGACACCGGTCCCCGGTACGCGACCTGGCCTTCGATCCCCTCGGGGATCAGCTTGTCGTCGCTGGGCACGTCGGCCTGGAAGTAGCGGTCCTTCGAGTACGACGTCTTCTTGCCGCGCGTCTGCAACGCGCCGAGCGACCCCATGCCGCGGTACTGCTTGAACTGCTTGCCTCCGACGAACACGATCTCGCCCGGCGACTCGTCGGTGCCGGCGAACAGCGAGCCGATCATGACGCTGTCCGCACCGGCGACCAGCGCCTTGGCGATGTCGCCGGAATACTGCAGCCCGCCGTCGGCGATCACCGGGATGCCGGCTTCACGAGCGGCCAGGGATGCCTCGTACACGGCGGTGACCTGCGGCACGCCGACGCCGGCGACGACGCGGGTGGTGCAGATCGAGCCGGGCCCGACGCCGACCTTGACGGCATCCACACCCGCATCGACGAGCGCCTGGGCGCCCTCACGGGTGGCGACGTTGCCGCCGATCACGTCGATGTGCTCGAACGTGGGGTCGGCCTTGATGCGGCGCACCATGTCGATGACGCCCGCCGACTGACCGTTGGCCGTGTCGACGACGAGGACGTCCACGCCCGCGTCGCGCAGCGCTTCGGCACGCTCCCACGCGTCACCGAAGAAGCCGATCGCCGCACCCACGCGCAGCCGCCCCTGCTCGTCCTTGGTGGCGAGGGGGTACTTCTCGCTCTTGTCGAAGTCCTTGATGGTGATGAGGCCCGCGAGCTTGCCCTCGTCGTCGATGAGCGGCAGCTTCTCCACGCGGTGCTTGGCGAACAGCGCGATGACGTCGGTGGCCCCGATGCCCACCTTGCCGGTGATGAGCCCCTCGCTGGTCATGACGTCGCGGACCTTGGTGGTGTACCGCTCGGTGCCGGTGACGAAGCGCATGTCGCGGTTGGTGATGATGCCCAGCAGTCGCCCGTCGGGGTCGATCACCGGCAGCCCCGAGATGCGGTACTGCGCGCACATCGTGTCGACCTCGTCGATGGTGGCATCCGGGGTCGTCGTGATCGGGTCGGTGATCATGCCCGACTCGCTGCGCTTGACGCGGTCGACCATGGCCGCCTGCTCCGCGATGGCGAGGTTGCGGTGGATGATGCCCAGTCCGCCCTCGCGCGCGATCGCGATCGCCATGCGCGCCTCGGTGACGGTGTCCATCGCCGCGGCGATCAGCGGAGTTGCCACCGTGATGCGGCGGGTGACGCGGGAGGACGTGTCGGCTTCGCTGGGGATGACGTCGGTGTGCCCTGGAAGCAGCAGGACGTCGTCGTAGGTCAGTCCGACGAAGCCGAAAGGATCATGCTGCTCGCTCATATGCCTGGGATGCTCCTACTCGACGGACGATCTCTTGGAATCCTAAGCGCCCCACCTGTGTGGTTCATTCCCACGCGCGGACACGCGGACCTACGCCGGCATGCGGGTGGCGCCGCTCGCCCGTCGGTCACGGTCGCATCACGGCTGACAGATCGCGGCTCCGTGAAACATCGGCGACATATTACGCTCGTAAAGTCGCAGTCGCTGCCGATGCGACCCGTTCATCGGCGCAGGTGCCGAACTGGAGGTTCTGTGAGTTCCACCACTTCTCCCGCGAAACGACCACTCGGGTGGCTCGTGCTCGCGCTGGGTGCACTGATGGCGACGCTGATGATCTTCAGCGTCGTCCCGGCGGCATCGGCCTCCACCCCCGACCCCACGCCTTCCGCTTCCCCCGGCTCCGACGAGGAACCGCAGGACCTGCCGTTCACGGTGATCGTCAACGTCAAGACCACCGGCGACGCGGTGGCAGGCGCGACGGTCCTGGTCAGCGGCGAAGGCTTCGAAACCGAGGGGGAAACCGGTGAGAACGGCAACGTCCGCATCGGCATCCCCACGAAGGACGGCACCTGGGAGGTCGAGCTCGTCGAGAGCAGCCTCCCTGACGCCGTCGAGGCGCCGGAGGGGTTCGAGTTCACCCGCGAGGTGCAGTTCGGCGGTGGCAGTAGCGTCACCGCGAACTTCACGCTGGGTGCAGCCGAACGAACCACCACGAGCTTCCTCGATCAACTGATCTCGCGCACCGTCAACGGTCTGAACTTCGGTCTCATGCTGGCGCTGGCCGCGATCGGGCTCTCGCTCGTGTTCGGCACGACGGGCCTGTCGAACTTCGCCCACGGCGAGATGGTCACCTTCGGCGCCCTGGCGGCGCTGCTGTTCTCGGCGAGCTTCGGATGGTCGATCTGGCTGGCGATCCCGGTGGCGATCGTCGTCTCCGCCCTCTTCGGACTGGGGATGGACGCCGGCCTCTGGCGACCACTGCGCCGAAAAGGCGTGGGAACTGTGCAGCTGATGATCGTCTCGATCGGACTGTCACTGGCGCTGCGGTACATCTACCAGATGATCATCGGCGGCGGGACGCAGCAGCTGCCAGGCGGCTCAACAGGCACCATCCCCGGGCTCGGCCCGATCCGGCTGACCTGGACCGACGTCATCAGCATGGCCATCTCGATCGTCGTGATCGCCGCGTTCGGCTGGTGGCTGATGCGCACGCGCATCGGCCGCGCCACCCGCGCCGTCTCCGACAACCCGTCACTGGCGGCCGCGAGCGGTATCGACGTGGATGCCGTGGTGCGCGTGGTCTGGGTGGTCGCCGCCGGGCTCGCCGGCCTCTCCGGCATCCTGTGGGCGTACTTCCGCCCCGGCATCAAATGGGACATGGGAACGTCCATCCTCCTGCTGATCTTCGCCGCGGTCACCCTCGGCGGACTCGGCACGGCGTGGGGCGCGTTGATCGGAGCGATCATCGTGGGCCTTCTCGTGGAGGTGTCGACCCTGTGGATCCCCTCCGACCTCAAGTACGTCGGTGCCCTCGTGGTGCTGATCGTCATCCTGCTGTTCCGCCCGCAGGGGATCCTCGGGCGTCGAGAGCGAATCGGGTAGCGCGCCATGGACTTCATGCAGATTCTCTCCAACACGCTCGGGCAGGTCCTCGCCCCCGCGACGCTCGGCTACGCCCTGGCGGCGATCGGACTGTCGGTGCACTTCGGATTCGCGGGACTGCTCAACATGGGTGTCGCCGGGTTCATGGCCATCGGCGCGTACGGCTTCGCGATCTCGATCCTCACGTTCGGCCTGCCCTGGGGTGTCGCGGCCGTGATCGGACTGATCGCCGCGACCCTGTTCGCCGTCGTGCTGGGCGTGCCGACGCTGCGGCTGCGGGGCGACTACCTCGCCATCGTGACCATCGCCGCCGCCGAGGTCCTGCGGCTGCTGTTCCTCACCTCCGCCTGGCGCAACGTCACCGGGTCCGCAGACGGGCTGTTCAACTATCAGCGCGGATTCCGGGGGGTCAACAACCCGCTGCCGCCTGGTACCTATGGCTTCGGCCCGTGGACGTACACCTCCGACCAGTGGTGGGTCATCATCATCGGGCTGGTCACCGTCGCCGTCGCCGTCCTCACCGTCTGGCTGCTGATGCGCAGCCCCTGGGGCCGCGTGATCAAGGGCATCCGCGAGGACGAGGATGCGGTGCGCGCGCTGGGCAAGAACGTCTTCTCGTTCAAGATGCAGGCCCTCATCATCGGCGGCATCATCATCGCCGCCGGCGGCATCATCACGGCGATGGGTTCCAACGTGAACCCGAACGTGTATGTGACATCGCAGACGTTCTACATCTGGACGGCGCTGCTGCTCGGTGGCGCAGCCACGGTGTTCGGCCCCGTCCTGGGCGCCGTGCTGTTCTGGATGGTCCGAGCCTTCCTGTCGAACCTCCTGCCCGCACTTGTGGAGATCGGCTGGCTGCCGTTCCTGTCGGGCGAGCAGTCGCAGATGCTGGTGTTCGTCCTGGTGGGCGTCGTGCTGATGCTCCTGGTGATCTTCCGACCGCAGGGGCTCCTCGGAAACAAGAAGGAGTTGACCTTTGTCCGGTGACACGCAGCACGACGATGCACTGCCCGGTGAGGTGACACCACCGGTGCAGCGCCCCAAGACCACGGGTCTGCACGTGGGCGAGATGAAGCCGGGAGTGGCGAAGAAGGACCCGATCCTCATCGCCGACAACGTCCGGCGCGTGTTCGGCGGTCTCACCGCAGTGGATGTCGAGCACGTGGAGATCCCCCGCAACGCGATCACGGCGCTGATCGGCCCGAACGGTGCCGGCAAGACCACGCTGTTCAACCTGCTCACCGGCTTCGACAAGCCCAACGAGGGAACCTGGTCGTTCGACGGCACCGCGCTTGCCGGCATCCCCGCGTTCAAAGCGGCGCGGATGGGTCAGGTGCGCACATTCCAGCTGACCAAGGCCCTGGCCCTTCTCACGGTGCTCGAGAACATGAAACTGGGCGCCCCGCAGCAGACCGGCGAGCGACTGTGGGCGGGTCTCCTCCCCTTCATCTGGCGCAAGCAGGAGTCGCGCATCGAGGAGAAGGCACGCGGGCTGCTCAAGCAGTTCAAGCTCGACACGAAAGAGGACGACTACGCCGCGGGGCTGTCCGGCGGTCAGCGCAAACTGCTCGAGATGGCGCGTGCCCTCATGAGCGACCCATCGCTGGTCATGCTCGACGAGCCGATGGCCGGGGTCAATCCGGCCCTCACCGAGTCGCTCCTCGAGCACATCCTCGATCTCAAGGACCTCGGGATGACCGTGCTGTTCGTGGAGCACGACATGCACATGGTGCGTCACATCGCCGATTGGGTGATCGTGATGGCCGAGGGCAAGATCGTCGCCGAGGGACCGCCCGATGTGGTCATGCGGGAGCCTGCGGTGATCGACGCCTACCTCGGTGCGCACCAGGATGTGGACCTGGGCGTCGTGACGGGGCGCCACGAAGGCACGCTCACGACCGAGGCCCTCGCGCTCGTGGAGACCGCGCACGAGCTGAGCGAGGTCATCGAGGCCGAGCTCGAGCATCCGACCGATCGAGAAGAGGACGCCAAGTGAGCGTGAACGTCGTCGAGCTCGACAACGTCGTCGCCGGCTACCTGCCCGGAGTGAACATCCTCAACGGCGCGAACCTGACCGCCGCCAAGGGCGAGCTGATCGGCATCATCGGGCCCAACGGTGCCGGCAAGTCGACCATGCTCAAGGCCATCTTCGGCCAGGTGAAGGTGCGCGAGGGCGCGGTGCTGCTCAACGGCGAGGACATCACCGGTCTGCGCGCCAACAAGCTCGTCGCCAAGGGCGTGGGCTTCGTGCCGCAGACCAGCAACGTCTTTCCCAGCCTCACGATCGCCGAGAACCTGCAGATGGGCGCCTACCAGCGTCCGAAGGCGTTCGACGAGCGGGTCGGATTCGTCACCTCGATCTTCCCCGACCTCGCCAAGCGCCTCAATCAACGCGCCGGATCGCTCTCCGGCGGCGAGCGGCAGATGGTCGCGATGGGCCGTGCGCTCATGATGGACCCCCACGTGCTGCTACTGGATGAGCCGTCGGCGGGGCTGTCCCCCGCCCGGCAGGACGAGGCGTTCATCCGGGTGTCGGAGATCAACAAGGCGGGCGTGACGACGATCATGGTCGAGCAGAACGCGCGCCGCTGCCTGCAGATCTGCGACCGCGGCTACGTGCTCGACCAGGGCCGCGACGCCTACACCGGCACCGGACGCGAACTGCTGAACGACCCGAAGGTCATCGGCCTGTACCTGGGCACCCTCGGCGCCTGACGCGCGCCACACCCGCGAACACACGACAGCGGCCCCGGTCCGAAGACCGGGGCCGCTGCTGTTCCTCAGGCTGATCAGCCGATGTTGAGGAAGCTGTAGTTGTTCTCGTCGTCGAACTGGAAGACGCCGATGGTCGCCTCGGTCGGGTCGCCCACCTCGTTGAAGGTGACCGGGCCGGAGACGCCGTCGTAATCGGCGACCTCACCCGCGACGATGATGTCGGCGCACTCGGCGAACGTTGTGCACTTCGTGCCCTCACCCGTGCCACCCGACACCTGCTGCAGGTGGGCTGCCACATCCGGGCCCGCCGTCGAGCCGGCCTCCAGCGCACCCAGTGCCAGCAGCACGACTGCGTCGTAGGACTCGGGCGCGTAGGTGAAGTCCTTCAGCGGGGCATTGCCCTGCTCGACCCAGAACGCCTCGAGGGCGGTGCGGAACTCGTCCGTCGCGGCCGGGTCGACCGCCGGGTAGGTGCCCTTGGCGCCTGCCAGCGTGCCCGCCTCGAACTCATCACCGAAGTTCGACAGGTTGCCGTCGACGAAGTAGAGCTTGTCGGCCGGGAAGTCCGCGACCAGCTCGGGGATCATCGTGGTGACCTCTTCGAATGTGATGAGCGCGATCGCGTCGGCGCCGGCTGCCAGCACGTCCTCGACCTGCGTCGAGAAGGTGGTGTCACCGGTGTTGTACAGCGAGGTCGCGACGACCTCACCGCCGGCGGCCTCGAACGACTCCTTCGTGAAGCACGCCAGGCCGGTGCCGTACGAGTCGTTGAGCACGATCATGCCCAGCGTCTCGTTGCCGTCGGCAGCGATCAGGTTGCCCAGGACCTCGCCCTGCAGGACGTCGGAGGGAGCGGTGCGCCAGTACAGGCCGTTGTCCTCGTAGCCGGTGAAGGCAGCCGAGGTGTTCGCGGGCGAGAACTGGATCGCGTCGGCGGCGATGACGGAGTCGATGAACTGCAACGACGTGCCAGAGGATGCCGCGCCGACGATGGCCGTGGCGCCCTCACCCAGCAGACGCGGGATCTCCGTCTCGTATGCCTTGTTGTCGGTGTCGCCCGAGTCGCCCTGCACGAGGTTGATCTGCACACCCTTGTTGGCGGCGTTGATCTCTGCGGCGGCGTACTCGGTGGCCGAGATCTCCGGCGGGCCGAGGAACGCCAGGTTCCCGGTGACGGGAAGGGCCGTGCCGATCGTGTACGTCAGGTCGGTGCCGGGCCCGGTCGAAGACGAGGAGTACTCCGGCGTGTACGCCGCTGGAGCCGCTGCATCGCAGTCGATCGGAAACTCGAAACCTGCGGCTTCGCCGCCTGCTGTCTCTTCAGGCTCGCCCCCGCCGCTGGTACAGCCGGCAAGGATGATCACGCTGACTCCGGCCACGGCGACTGCGCCGAGGACCTTGGCGCCGCGCGAACGTGTGAAGACGCTCATAGTGCTCCCTAGTTGATTCATGAAGGCGCGGCTTCGTCGGGTGCCGCTCCGGTGCGTCCAACCTAATCGTGGGTCCGCGTCGTCAGTGTTGCGATGTGTTAACGGTCTGAAACAGAAGGGTCTCGGATCGATAACGACCAGCGGATGCCGCTGCGCTCAGGTGATCGCACCGAGGTCGTCGACGCCGCGAACGCGGCGGGCGTGACGCAGCGAATCGACCGTCAGCAGGATCAGCGCCACCCACACCAGCGCGAACCCGACCCAGCGCTCCGGCGGCATGTCCTCGCCCAGCCACACCCCGATCGCGAACTGCAGCACCGGCGCGACGAACTGCAGCAGCCCCATCACGGTCAGCTGCGCACGGCGCGCGCCGGCGGCGAAGAACAGCAGCGGCGTGGCGGTGATCACGCCGGCCAGGCACAGCAGCACCGCGTGCGCCGGCCCCGCCGAGCCCATCGTGATCCCGGTCGTAGCCGCAACGACCGCCAGTTGCACGATCGCGACCGGCATCAGCCAGAACGACTCCAGCGTCAGTCCGCTGATGGCATCCACCGCAGGGCCGAGCTGCTTCTTCACCAGGCCGTAGACACCGAACGAGGCGGCCAGCGTGAGCGCGATCCAGGGGAACGTGCCGTAGCCCACGACGATGACGAGGACTGCGGCCACCGCGATGCCGATGGCCACCCACTGCGTGACGCGCAGCCGCTCGCGCAGCACCAGCACGCCCAGCAGCACCGTGACGATCGGGTTGACGAAGTAGCCGAGGCTCGATTCCAGCACGTGGCCGGTGAGCGTCGCGATGAGGAAGACCTGCCAGTTGACGTAGATGAGGGCGCCGGCCACCGCGGTCCACAGCAGCAGCCGCGGGCGGCGGATGATCGCCAGGATCTTCGGCCAGGAGCGCGTCACGCTCAGCAGCAGCAGGCAGAACACCAGCGACAGCAGCACCCGCCACGAGACGACCTCCCACGGCCCGGTGGGGGCCAGCAGCAGGAAGTACAGAGGCATGAAGCCCCACAGGAAATACGCGATGAACGCGTAGACGCCGCCGAGCATCCGTTCGCGAGCGGGGTCAGCAGCAGCAGCCGTCATCACCGATCCAGCCTAGGGGCCCCAACGACGACGAAGGACCCGGATGCAGTGCATCCGGGTCCTTCACAAAGCGTCGCTGCTCAGCGGACGACGACCGCCAGCACGTCGCGCGCCGAGAGCACCAGCAGCTCGTCGCCACCGAACTTGACCTCGGTCCCGCCGTACTTGCTGTAGATCACGCGGTCGCCCACGGCGATATCCAGCGGGATGCGGTTGCCGTTGTCGTCGATGCGACCGGGGCCCACTGCGACGACCTCGCCCTCCTGGGGCTTCTCCTTCGCAGTGTCGGGAATGACCAGCCCGCTGGCGGTGGTCTGCTCGGCCTCGACCTGCTTGATGACGATGCGGTCCTCGAGCGGCTTGATGGAAACCGACACGGTCTACCTCTTTCTTGAAACTGAAGACTCGTTAGCACACACCCAGTGAGAGTGCTAACGCCAGTGTACGGGGACGCTGGCACTCCCGCAACGCGAGTGCCAGCCCGTGACGCCGCATGACGGTCGCGTGCTCGAGCGTGTATGAGCACCCCTGGTGCGCCCTCCTGACAGGTGATATACATAGCGCGACCGCAAGGCCGTTGTCCGAATTCCGGGGGGAAGGGACACGTAGTGGGGTACGTCATCGCCGTCGATGTCGGAACCAGTAGGACAGCTGCAGCCGTTGCACGTGTGGGATCGAATGGGGAGATCTCGACGACTCCGTTCGCTCTCGGACGTCACGCCGACAGCGTCCCGAGTTCCGCCTTCGCACTCTCGGGTGAGCTCCTGTGGGGGGATGCCGCCGAGCGCCGGGGCCTCACCGCGCCGGACCGTCTGATCCGGGAGTTCAAGCGTCGGGTGGGCGATGATGTGCCGATCGTCGCGGGAGACCAGAGCTTCACCGCCGAGCAGCTGTTCGCCCGGATGGTGGCGTGGGTGGTGGACACGATCCGCGAGCGCGAGGGCCACTCCCCCGATGCCGTCGCGGTCACGGTGCCGGTCACCTGGGGCGGCTACCGCACCGACCTGATTGCGGGGGCGCTGGCGCGAGCCGGACTCGGGGAAGTCGCCATCGTCAGCGAGCCAGAGGCCGCGGCCCGCCGCTACGAGATGATCAACCCGCTGGAACCGGGGCATGCCCTCGCCGTCTACGACCTCGGCGGCGGCACGTTCGATGCCGTCATCCTCCGTAAGGACGCCGACGACACCCTGGTGCCGGCCGGGGAGCCCACCGGCATCCGCGATCTCGGCGGTGCCGACTTCGATGACGCGGTGCTGCGTCACACGCTCGGTGTGGCGGGCTTTTCCGCCGCAGCCCTCGCCGTCGATCGCGGCGCGCGGATGGGCGTGGCGGTGCTGCGACGCGAATGCGTGGATGCCAAGGAGGCACTGTCCTTCGACAGCGATGCGTCGATCCCGGTGCTGCTGGGAGAGCGCGAGACCACGGTGCGCCTCACCCGCGACGAGTTCGAGGCGATGATCGGAGAGGCGATCGACCGCACCGCGGAGACGCTGGCCGATGCGCTGGAATCGGCCGCTGTTCCCGCCGATCGCGTCGATGCGATCCTGCTCACCGGCGGATCCTCCCGCATCCCGCGCATCGCGCAGCGGCTGTCGGCGCGATTCGACCTGCCCATCGCCACGGATGCCGACCCGAAGGCGATCATCGCCCTGGGCGCGGCCGGCGCGCTCGCCGCACAGCGTCTGGCGGCGGCACCGCGCGCCGTGGTCGAGTTCGAGGATGCGCCCGCGCTGCCGGACGGGGCCGCCGGCGACGCCGCGGATGCCACCGCTGCCGCAGCACCGCCACGATCCTGGTTCCGTCGCATCGGTGCCGGAGCGCTCTCGGGCACCGGCGTGGTCGCGCTCGCGGCGACGATGATCACCCTGAGCGCATCAGCGCTGGGCGGAGCGCCGGTCGACACCGCACGGGGCGACGACGACGCTCAGCGCGCCTCGGCGATGCTGCCGTGGGCGTGGGACGGCGCGCAGCCGCAGGCCCTGCCGACCTCCGATCCGGAGGCCGCCCCGCTGGTGACGGCTCCGGCGCCGCCCGCGACCGAAGACGCCCCTGGTCCGTCCGAGCGGCGCGCCCCCGGCAGGGCGACACCACGCGAACCTGCCACCGCGAACCCGGCTGCGCCGCGCAGCGCGGCGCGCCCCGGCTCGGCCGACGCGTCCGCCGAGCCGGGCAGGCCCACCCCCGCGCCGAACCCGGCGGCGCCTGTCGTCGCCCCCGACCCCTCTCCCGAGCCGGAACCGACGACGGAGCCGGATCCCGAACCTGAGCCCGAGCCCGACCCCGAGCCCGAGCCTGACCCCGAGCCCGAACCGGAGCCCACGACCGATCCGGAACCGGAACCGGAGCCCACCGACCCCGCCCCCGAGACGTCGGACCCCACACCCGAATCACCGACCCCCGCGGACCCCGGCCCGCTGTCCGAGCCGAGTCCGCCCGAGTACACCGTCTGATCGGGTGCCCGCCCCCGGTGCGCGCCCGTCCAGGAGAACCATGTCATTGGCTTCTATTTCGTCCCCGCCGCTCTCGGTGATCCGTGCCGAGCCGGCCACGGAAAGACCGGCCCTGTGGTCCCGCCTCGCGCACAGTCACATCGCGGCGCTGACGACGGACGACGCCCCGGCCCGGGCCGTCGTCACCGGCGTCGCCGGCTCCGGAAAGTCCAGCGTGTTACGCCACGTGCGCCGCGCCCTGCAGGCGCGGGGCCGCGCCATCACCCGCGTCACCGATGGGGCTGATCTCAGCGCGGCGCAGCCGGACGACGTGCTCCTCGTCGACGACGCGCACCGCCTCGATGCCGAGGCACTCGAGGCAGTGCTGCACCGCCTGGACGATCCCGCCTGCGAGGTGGTCGTCGCCTGCCGGCCGTGGCCGCGCAGCGCTCCCCTGCAGCTCCTGGTGCGCCGGCTGCAGCAGGAGCGGCCGACGATCGTGCTGGACCGGCTCTCCGCGCACGATGTCGCCGCGTGGCTCGCCGCCCACCAGCGCGCCCTTCCGCCCGGGCGCGTGGAGGCCCTGCTGACGCTGTGCGGCGGCGTGCCGTGGCTCGTTGTCGAGGCCCTGCATCTTGACGACGAAGTCGCCCTCGCCGACGAGCAGGAGAGCCTGCGCGCGGTCTCCGACGCCCTGTCGGCGATCATCGCCCACCGGCTGCGCACGATCGATCCCGAGGTGCGCGATGGGGTCGAGCTGATCTGCCTGCTGGAAGGTGCGCCCACCGGGTGGCCGGATGATCCGGCCGACACCGTCGTGGCCGCCGCGCACGCGGAGGGGCTGCTGCTGATGGACGGGACGCCGGCACCGGTTGTGCGCGAAGCGGTGCAGGCCACGGTCTCACCGGACCGGCTGCTGCATCTGCTCTCGCTCGCCCCTGAGCACACCGTCGCCGACACGGTCGCCGCACGCGTGCGGGAGCCTCGGCTGGCCGATCGGCTGCTGCGACGGGCCGACTCCCTCATCGCCGAGCAGCCCGAGCGCGCGCTGGCGCTGTTCGCGCTGGCCGCCGACGCCGGGGCGGATGCCGCGACGGCCGCGCTCGGGCGGGCACGCGCCGCGTGGGCGCTGGGCAGCCTGGACGCCGTCGGCGTCGAACTTGATCGCGCGGCGCGGGCCGGCACCCCGGCCCCCGCCGAGGCGACCGACCTCGCCGCAGCCCTGTGGTCGGCACGCGGGCTCACCGAGCGCAGCCACGCCATCCACCGCGCACACCCGCCCACCGCGCCGCGCACCGCCGCGGCATCGGTCGCGGTGGCCTTCGCCGTCGGCGACGGCGAAGCCGCACGCGAGAGCGCGATGCCGACGCCGCAGCGGGTCCCCTCCACGCTCGACGTGGCATCCGAGCTGCTCGTGGCGGGCCTGCAGTCCACCCTCGACGGCGACGGCTCCGCGGGGCTGGGCGATCTCGTCCGCGCCGCCGAGATGCACACCGCGTCGGGGTCGGCCGAAGCCGTACCCGAGTTGCCGGCGGTGATCGCGGCCACCGCGGCGCTCCAGCTCGGCGAACCGGATGTGGCTGCCACGGTGCTCGCCGACGCCGTCCGCGGCGGACACGGCGGGGCGTGGGCCCACGACAGGCTGCAGTTGTGGAGCGCATGGGTGGCGATGCAGCGGGAGCGCCCGCACGAGGCGGAGGCCGCCCGCGCGCGGGTGCGGGCAGCGGTGCGGGAGTTGTCCACCCGCGACCGGATCGTGTCGGATGCCGTGGCGGTGGGGGTGGCCCGGCGGTTCGGCGACGCCGCGGCACTGGCCACCGCATGGCGCGGCGCGCGCGAGTCGCTGCTGCGCGTCCGGTTCGATCTGTTCATCCTGCTGCCGCTGACCGAGCTCACCGTCACCGCCGCACGACTGGGTGAGGGCGACCGCATCGCGGATCATTTCGACCGCGCGGTGGCGCTGACCGACCATCTCGGATCCCCCGCCCTGTGGAGCACCGCCCTGTACTGGGCTGGCGTGCAGCGCGGCATCCTCTCCAACGATCCCGAGTCGCTCAAACCCCATGCCCGCAGGCTCCTGTCGGCGGCCGCGCGCAGCCGCACGGCCGCGACCATGGCACAGGCCGGGCGGGTGTGGACGGATGTGCTGGCCGGTCGCGTCGATCCGGACGCGGTCGAGTCTGCCGCCTCACAGCTCGCCTCGATCGGTCTCGCCTGGGACGGGGCACGCCTGGCCGGCCACGGCGCGGGGCGCACCGATGACCGACGGGTGGCGGCCCGGCTGCTGGCCTGCGCGCGGCAGCTGCACCCGCGCGAAGACACCGCCGCCGAGCCGACGACCGACGAGGGCGCTGCCGCGACCGGGCCGGCGCTGAGCGCGCGCGAGCAGGATGTCGCCCAGCTCGTGCTGCAGGGCAAGACCTACGCCGAGATCGGCGCGGCGATCTTCATCTCGCCCCGCACCGCCGAGCACCACATCGCCCGCATCCGCCAACGGCTGGGCGCCACGTCGCGCTCGGACCTGCTCGACAAGCTGCGCGGCGGGCTGGCAGCCCCCGGCGACAGCCCATCCCCCCTGCCCCCGGGGGCGGTCCCCTAGTGGGCGCGGTGGAATGGGGGGCGCAGCCCCGACGCGGCGCCCGACCTGAAGACCTAGCGTTGAAATCGGATCCATCTCGGTTGCAGAGGAGCACACCATGAGCATCACCGTCGCCACCGTCGCCGACGCGTTGATCGAATTCATCCTGAGCCTGTTGCGCGACCCGGAAGCCGTCGAGGAGTTCGAAGCCGACCCGGCGGCGGCGCTGGGCAGTCGCGGGCTGTCGCAGGTGCGGGCGGAAGATGTCTGCGCCGTGGCCCCCGTCATCGCCGAACGCCCGGCGGTCGTCGTCGCCGCCGACCCCAACCCGGACCCGCCGAGCCCGTCGGTGAACCCGGTGGTGCGCGAGATCCAGAACATCGTCAACAACCTCACCATCGACGACCGCGACACCATCGTGGACCAATCGGTCAACCAGAACATCTGGGCCGCGGGGGATGTGACCCAGACCTTCGACAACGAGGCCGTCGTGGGTTCGGGAGACGGATCGATCGCCGCGGGCGACGATGTGGACATCGACCAGACCGAGGACAACTCGACCAACGTCAACGCCGGCGAGAACGTCAACGTGGGCAACGACACCACGACGACGGTGACCGCGGGGTCGAACAACCAGCAGACCGACACGTCGACGACCACCGACAGCTCGACCGCCACGACCACGACAGGCTCCGGCAACGATTCGTCGACCACCACGACGGCGGAAAGCTCGTACAACGACTCCGCCACGACCTACCAGGAGACCGCGGTCGACACCGAGTCCACGACCGTATACGAATCGACCGACACCGTCATCGACGAGACCGGGAGCGACGATTTCTGACGTCGAACGCGCTCGTCCGCAGGCGCCGGTGGCGCCAGAAGCTCGTCGCCCCAGGGTCGAAGGTGCGCCGCAGGCCCCCGCCCGGCCGAGCCTGGCGGGCAAGCAGGCCGCCCCCGTCATCGTCAAGCTCCCTCCGCCGGTGAGCATCCGCGCGGCCCAGCTGGGCTGGGTGCTGAGCATGCTGACCGGGGCGGTGGCGGTGGTGTACCTGTTCATCATCCGCGAGACGCAACTGCCGGCGATGGTCGAGGCGGTCAAGGCGGTGGATGCCACCCGGGCAGAGGAGACCTACACGACGGCAGCCGACATCATCTACTGGACCGCGTTCGGCATCCTCGCCGTCGTGCTGCTGGTGCAGGTGACGTCGCTGGTGTCGTTCAACAACCGCCGCCCCAAGGCGCGCTGGTGGCAGTTCGGGTCGGTGGTGCTGCTGGGGATGGCGCTGATCGGCATCCGCGAACTCGTCGCCGTGGGCGAACGCGGGCTGCCGCTGACCCGCATCCTGGCTCTGCAGGTGGCGCTGGCCCTGCTCGCGCTGGGGTTCAGCGTGCTGCCGCCGGCGCTGAAGTGGTCAGCGCGACGGCATGATGTCCGAACCGCTGCCCCCGGGGTGAGCGGCGCCGACCTCTGAAGCGATCGCCTCGAGGCTGCGCGCGACCACCCGGCACGTCTGCGTCGTCGTGCGGTCGTTCAGCGGCGACTGCTCCAGCATCCGCCAGTGCGCCAGCCGCTGCGCTGTCGCCTCCCGCACGTCGGCCTTCGTCGCCAGGTCGGACAGCCCCAAGCGTGCGGAGGCCGAGTCCCCCGCCCCGCCCACGATCCGCTCCGCCTCGGCTTCGTCCTCCGGCTGCAGCGCCGACACCGACGTGCGCAGCTGGGCCAGCAGCGCGAGTTCGCGCAGGTCGTGTGCCGTGAGCGACACCCGCTCGATCGCGATGCGCACACCGGTGGCGCCGGCCCGCGGCTTCTCGCGCAGCAGGTCCGTGACCCCGTCCAGCACGGTGCGGGCCTTGAGAGCGGCGACCCGGGAGCGGAACTGGTCGGCGACGAACCGCTGCACGTCGATCAGGCCGCTCTGCGCGATCATCCGCTCGGCCAGCTCCGACGAGGTGTGCGCACCGCCGCGCACCAGAGCGACCCCGAGGCGCACCCCGAACAAGCCGAACCGGGCCAGCAGACGCTGGCGCACCGACACGCTCAGGTCGGTATCGGCGGAGGCGCGGGTGAAGCGGTCGACGGATACGAACAATCGCTCCCGCTGCTCGCGGGTGAGGGCGGCGAGCGCGCGGAACGCGATGAACTCGCTCTCCCGCAGTGTCCGTGCTCCCTCGGCCAGCAGGCCCGCCACCGGGATCACCCCGAGGGTCAGGGCACGCAGTTCCCCGTCGCGGCGGTAGCGCTCGGCGATACGAGCTGCCGAGATGAGCGAGTCGATGCGGCCCGATCCGATCTCGTCGGCGCGGGAGAGCAGCCCCACCGCGTTGACGGTGTGGGACGAGCCGGCCACGGTGTCGCGGAAGGCCTCCAGGAACGCCACGTCGGAGGCGTGGATGTGGCGCAGCAGATAGATGATCGCGTCGGCGTCGGATGGCCGGTGGTCGGGGGTGAGGAACCGGGTCGTGCGCAGCGACGTCGCCGCCGACAGCGACGCGATGCCCGGGGTGTCGATCAGCACCGTGGTGCGCAGGTGCTCCGACGGCCAGGCGACGTCGATCCAGCCGACCTCGTCGATGTCGATCGAGCCCAGGTCCAGTTCCAGGGCGCCGTCGCTGCGGCGCACCGGCAGCCGCTCAGTGCGCCCATCGGCCAGATGCACCGTCACCCGCGGGGTGAGGGAGTACCGGTACCAGACCACCAGCTTCGTGCATTCCCCGGCATCCGTCGGCGCCACCTGCTCGCCGATGAGGGCGTTGAGCAGGGTCGATTTCCCCGCCTTGACGACGCCGGCGACCGCGAGGCGCAGGGGCTCGTTCAGCCGCCGATCGTATGCGTCGAGCAATTCGATCGCGGCGGGGTCGTCGGCGTACAGGTCGCGCGCCTGCGAGACCACACCGGCGATCTCGCCGATGCCCACCCGCCTCATGCGCCGACCTGGTCGGGGTGCTCGGGCATCGGGAGCTCGCGGATCTGCGCGCGCAGCTGCTCGATCCGCGACAGCCGCAGCCGCAACTGGGCGATGCGCTCATCGCGGCCGGCGGTGTAACTGGCGGCGGCCTGCTTGGCCACCAGCACCGACTCCGACAGCGACCGGTGCAGTTCGTCGGCGATGCTGCCGAAGTGGTCGCGGGAGACCCGCTGCACCAGGCGGAGGCGGTCCTTGAGCTGCTTGCCGACCTGGAACACCACCTCGTCGATGTGCTTGCGCACCAGGCTCTTGGCCTCCATCTGCCGGCGGGTCAGGCGCGAGGTCATGTCCTCCCGGAACGCCCGGCGTCCCACCAGGACACCGGCCAGCAGCGACAGCGGGTTGATCAGCGACAGCCCGATGAGGCTCGTGGCCAGCCCCACCATCAGCACACCGCCGTAGGAGCCCCGCACGCCGATGTAGATCTTCTCCGCCGCGCTCAGGCGCCCTTCGGCGAGGTCCGCGAGGTCCTCGACCGGATCGAGCACCCCTTCGGTGCGCCCGACGTCGATGAGCGGGATCGACGACTCCCCCGTGATGAAGGCATCCGCCACCCGCCCGGCCAGCCACTGCGACCGCTCGTCGGTCCACACGAACGTCTCCGCCACCGCGGCGTTGACCCGCACGTCCAGCCACTGCGCGATCTGGTCCCAGATGGGGCCCGGGTCACCCTCGTCGATGGATGCCTCGGCATCCCGCTGGACCTTGCGCAAGCGGTCGCGCAGGTCGTGTTCGGTGTCGGCCATGAGATCGCCGATGCCGTCGCTGAGGGTCACCTGCCACCGGGAGGACCGGCTGCGGAACTCGTCGGCGCGGGACTTGGCCTCTTCGAGCCGCGCGATCATGCGCGGGGTGTCCTCGGGGTGCTCCAGCGCCGACAGCTCGGTGCGCAGCGCCATCGCCAGTTGCTCGGTCACCGACAGCAGCTCGTGGATGGCCACGCGGCGGCGCAGCGCCTCGGCCCGGCCCAGCACGTCGCGCCGCAGATGGGCCACAAGCGCCGGGAAGCCGGATTCGTCGTTGAGCGAGCGGTCCTGCTGGTCCGCGGCGAGCATGCGCAGGTCGCTGGAGACGGCGAACAGCGGCACCGTGCCGACGTCGCCGAGGTGACCGCGGTCGATGTCCTCGATCTGCCGCCACGACGGGTACATGTCGGTCTTGGACAGCACCGCCGCGACGCTGGGAGAGATGCGCATCGCGTGGCGCAGGAACTGCATCTCGGGCTCGGTGTACTCCTGCGAGGCATCCGAGACCAGCAGCACGGCGTGCGCCGTCGACAGCGCGGCGAGCGTGCTCAGCGACCGGGTGGATTCCAGCCCGCCGACGCCTGGTGAGTCGATGACGCGCAGGCCGCCCTTGAGGATCTCGCGCGGCAGCAGCACCTCCGCCCCGACGATGTCCTTCCCGGTGTCGGGGCTGCCGTTCTCCGAGACGTATTCGGCGAGGTCGTCCAGCGGCACCGGCACCCGTTCGATCGCCGGGTCCGGGCCGTCGTCGCGGCGCACCAGCACGACCGCCGAGGGCTCCTCGGCATAGCCGACGGAGGTCGGCACGCTCGTGGCCACGTCGTCGTCGACGGGGCAGGCGGGGGCGTTGACGAGCGCGTTGACGAGCTTGCTCTTTCCCTGCTTGAACTGGCCGACGACGATCACCCGGATGTTCGGGTCGAGCATCCGGTCCTTGGTCTGCCCGAGCCTGGTCACCAGATCCGGCCGGCCGAGCGCCTGCGAATAGCTCGCGGCGCGGTCGATGAGCGGCAGGATCACAGCGGTGACGGCCTCGTCGTCGAGGTCGTCGGGGGCATCCGGCGGCGGCGTGGCGGGCAATGCCGGTCCGGTGGCGGGAATTGTCATCGACGGGCCTTTCGCAGGTGACGGTCGCCGGTCCAACGGCGGAACGCGCCGAGAACCCGCTCCGCGGATGCGGGGCGGGTTCTCGGTGACGGTTCGCGCCTCACGGCGCCGCCGCCCGGCGGCGAAAGGTCATCCGGTCAAAGGGTGACGTCGCCACCGTCGATGGATGACGAGGTGCTGTCCCAGATCACGTCGACATCCACATTCCAGGTCTCCTCGGAACTCGAGGTCAGCTCCTCGGTGAACGAGTTGTCGGCCGTCCACGTCTCGGAGTTGTCGTTGTACGAGTCGGAGACGTCCGTGTCGGTGGAGTTGTCGGTCGCCGTCGAGGTCACCGTCGCGGTGTTGTACGAGTCGATGACACTGTTGACGGTCGTCTCGTTGCCGATGTTGACGTCCCCCTCGGCGTCGACGTTGAACGACGAGTCCTCGGACAGCGACACCTTCGCGTCGCCGCCGGCGGCGATCGATCCGCTGCCCGAGGCCACCACGGCGCTGTTGTCGTACCCGCCGCCACCCCCGCCACCGTCGTCGGATGCTGCGGCGAAACCGCCACCGCCGGAGCTCGCTGAGTTGAACGACTGGTCGACGATCGTGCTGGAGTTGTTGACCCAGACATCGCCGCCGCCACCACCGCCGCCGCCGTCGAGGGTGACATCCCC
Organism: Microbacterium sp. zg-YB36; assembly: GCF_024623575.2. NCBI lineage: Bacteria > Bacillati > Actinomycetota > Actinomycetes > Micrococcales > Microbacteriaceae > Microbacterium > Microbacterium sp. zg-YB36. Next base: position 11,467 of record NZ_JANJFD020000008.1, on the reverse strand, counting down.
AAAGGAGGTGTTGTAGTTGCGCACCCCGACGTGCACCGAGTCGTCGTTGGTCGACTCGTCGGTGTACGTGTTGTACGAGCCGTTCGTGGAGTTGTCCGAGCTGTCGTTGAACGAGTCGTTCGTGGAGTTGTCCGACCAGTCGTTCTCGGAGTTGTCGGAGTTGTCGTTGTACGAGTCGCGAACGTCGGTGAACGTGGCCGTGTCGTTGGAGTCGCGGTTGAAAGATCCGGAGACGTCGGCGGTGATGTTGCCGCTGTCGGTGACCGACTCGTCGGTGTTGGCGACGTTGTTCAGGTCCACCCCGAGGGTGTTCGTCGCGTTGTTGGTGGTGTTCCCGGAGTCGCGCACGCGTGTGTTGAACGCGTCGTCCAGGGTGTAGTCGTCGAAGGCCATGATGGGCTTTCCTTTCCGAAGCTAGGGACCGGGCCGGCCGCGGGGCGGCCGGCCCGAACGGCATCAGCCGGCGGCGTCGCCGATCGAGGAGTCGGAGCTGTCGACGATCGCGTCGACATCCACGTTGATCTCGGCAGCGAACGACTCATCGGTCGTGGTGTTGAACGAACCGGTCGCCGTGTAGCTCTCCGAGTTGTCGTTGTACGAGTCGTCGACGTCGGTGTACGTGGAGTTGTCGGTCCACGTCGCGGTGGACTCCCACGTGTTGTACGAATCCGACACCATGTCGACGGTCGTGGTGTTGTCGAGGTTGACGTCGCCTCCGGCGTAGATGTTCGTGGAGTTGTCGATGTCCACGTCGTAGTCCACGTCGCCGCCCGCGGTGATGGAGTCGGCGCCGCTGGCGACCACCGCGCTGTTGCCCCCGCCGCCGCCACCGCCGTCGTCGCCGTCGAACGCGGAGAAGCCACCGCCTGCGGAGTTGGTCGACTGGTCGACGATCGTGCTCGAGTTGTTGACCCAGACATCGCCCCCGCCGGTGCCGCCTCCGCCGCCGGTGATGCTCACGTCCCCGAACGACGTGTTGTAGTTGCGCACGCCGACGTGCACCGAGTTGTCGTTGGTCGAGCTGTCCGTGTACGAGTTGAACGAGTCGTTCGTCGAGTTGTCCGAGTCGTCGTTGTACGAGTCGTTCATGGAGTTGTCCGAGTCGTCGTTGGTGGAGTTGTCGGAGTTGTCGTTGTACGAGTCGTCGACGTCGGTGTCGGTCCAGGTGTCGTTGGAGTCGGTGTTGCCCGAGTCGGTGACGGTGAGATCGAGGTTGCCGCTGCCGTCCACCGACGCGTCGGTGTTGCCGACGTTCTCGAACGCGGCGGTACCGGTCGTCGTGGACGTGTTGGTGGTGTTGAACGAATCCCGCACGCGCGTGTTGAACGCGTCGTTCAGGTCGTAGTCGTCGAATGCCATGACTGTTTCCCTCTTCCCGGGGAGCATCCCCGACGTGTGGTGATGACTGAACGCTACGAGCGGGGCGCCACCGGCACATCGGGGATGACTCCCGATTCTGCGGGCCGGGGTTGCGGGGTCCCCCCTGCCGGGGAGGGGGGAGGGGTGGGGGCGGGCTGCCGGGCTCGGGCGGGAACGTAGGCTGAACGGATGGATCTGGCCGAGCTGACCGCGCTGCTCACTCCCGACGGGCTGCGGCTGCTGGACGCGACCGGCGGCATCCGCACGACCTCCGATGCCGCCGCTGCGGTGTCCCGGCTGCGCGCGGCCGGTCACTCCCCCGACCTCGTGTCGGCGGTGGTCGGGCAGGCGCGGCTGCGTGTGAAGGCGCAGGCGAAGTTCGGTGACTTCGCCGACCGGATGCTGTTCACCCGCGCGGGCCTGGAGCAGGCCACCCGCCTGTCCGTGGCGGCGCGACATGCTGGCCGGTACCGCGATGCCGGTTTCGCGCGGGTCGCCGATCTCGGCTGCGGGATCGGCGGCGACGCCCTGGGGCTGGCGGCCCTGGGGATCGAGGTCGACGCCGTGGACGCCGACGAGGTCACCGCCGCGATCGCCGCCTACAACCTGGCCCCGTTCGGTGAGCAGGTGCATGTGCACCACGGCACCGCCGAGGCGTTCGACACCTCGACGGTCGACGCGGTGTGGCTCGACCCCGCACGGCGCACGGCAGGGCACACCGAGACCACCCGGGTCGGCGCCGGCGAGTGGTCACCGCCGCTGGACTGGGTCTTCGACCTCGCCACGCGCCTGCCCGCCGGCATCAAGCTGGGCCCGGCCTTTGACCGCACCGAACTGCCCGAGCACGCCGAAGCGCAGTGGATCAGCGTCGACGGCGCCACGATCGAGCTTGTGGTGTGGACCGGCGCCCTCGCCCGCGACGGCATCCGCCGTGCTGCCCTGGTCACCCGAGGACAGACCACCCACGAGCTGACGGCGGCATCGGATGCCGCCGACGAGCCTGTGCGCGAGCTCGGTGAGTTCGTGCACGAGCCCGACGGTGCGGTGATCCGCGCACGCCTCATCGGCGACGCCGCCCGGCAGCTGGAGGCGGGCATGCTGGCCCCCGGCATCGCCTACCTCACCGGCGACGCCGCCGTGACGAGCCCGTTCGTGTCGACCTTCCGGGTGCGCGAACGCCTGCCGTCGGATGTGAAGGCGCTCGCCAAGGCGCTGCGGGAACGCGACATCGGGACGCTGGAGATCAAGAAGCGCGGCGTGGACGTGGACCCTGCGGTGCTGCGCACCAAGCTGAAACTGAAGGGCGCGGCATCCGCCACGCTGCTGATGACCCGCGTGGGCAGCAAGCGCCTGACGCTGCTGGCCGACCGGGTGAACTGACGGCGCGCGCCGCTTCAGGCGAAGATGTTCGCCTGCTGCGCGGCCCAGTACAGCCACCCGGCGCTGTAGAGCACCGAGAGGATGCCGAGGACGAGTGCCCAGACGGCGACCGCCCGGTTCTCCAGCGGTCGGCGCAGCGCCACGATCGCGGTGATGGCCGAGCCGACGCCGATCGGGAACCCCCAGCCCACGACGCACGCGATCGCCAGGCCCAGTATCGAGAATCCCAGTGCCCAGCCGGCAAGACCAACGGTGGGCCGTTGCGGCTCGATCCAGGTGGTGGGCACCGAGGCGGTTTCGGCGCGGGTGAGCTGGACGGGCGCGGTGGGGAGGCGGCTGAACCCGCCGCGATGCTCGCCGGGGAGGCGCAGCGTCTCGTCCGCGGGGGCGACATCGGGCGTCGGGGCTCCGATCAGCGTGGCGGGCGGCGCCGGGGGGACCCCGGGCTCACCGGGCGTTGCGGCATCCTCGCGCTCATCGTTCATGCGAGCACCTCCTCGGCCACCTGGATCTCGGTGACCGGCAGCGTCGAATCAGCGCCGAACACCAGGGACGACGGCGGGCGGCCCGCGGCGATGAGCTCGGCCGCCAGCCCGGCGATCATCGCGCCGTTGTCGGTGCACAGGCTCAAGGGCGGAATCCGCACCGTCACGCCCGCTGCGGCGGCGCGCTCCAGGGCCACCTCACGCAGCCGGCGATTGGCGATGACGCCGCCGCCCAGCAGCAGTCGCGGCACGTCGTGCCGCGCGCACGCGTCGAGGGCCTTCGTGACGAGCACGTCGACCACCGCTTCGCGGAAGGATGCCGCGACGTCGGCGACCGGCACGGGGTCGCCCGCCGCCTCGCGCTGCTCCATCCAGCGGGCGACGGCGGTCTTGAGCCCGGAGAACGAGAAGTCGTAGCGGTGCGCGTCCATGTCGGAGGCGCGGGACAGGCCCCGAGGGAAGCGGATCGCGGCGGGGTCGCCGGTGGCGGCCGCGCGGTCGATCTCGGGGCCGCCGGGGTAGGGCAGCCCGAGGATGCGGGCGACCTTGTCGAACGCCTCCCCCGCCGCATCGTCGACGGTCTCGCCGAGCAGTTCGACGTCGGTGGTGAGGTCGCGCACCAGCAGCAGCGAGGTGTGCCCGCCGCTGACCAGCAGCGCGACGGTGGGGTACTCGACGGCATCGCCGGTGAGGAGGTCCGCGGCGATGTGACCGACCAGGTGATTGACGGCGTACAGCGGCTTGTCCAGGCCCACCGCGAGTGCCTTGGCCGCTCCGATGCCGACCATGAGGGCACCGGCAAGACCCGGGCCGCTCGTGACGGCGACCGCGTCGAGGTCGCTCAGCGCGAGCGGCCGCCCCTCGGTGGCGGACGCCTCGGCCAGCGCCTGCTCGATGGCCGGCTGCAGCGCCTCAAGGTGGGCGCGCGCGGCGATCTCGGGGATCACGCCGCCGTAGCGGGCGTGCTCGTCCATGGAACTGGCGATCGTGTTGCTCAGCAGCCGGCGGCCGCGCACGATCCCGATGCCGGTCTCGTCGCAGCTGGTCTCGATGCCGAGCACGAGCGGATTGTCGCGGTTCATGTGCACCACCTCTGCGGTTCGGCGCCTTCATCGGGTCGCAATTCAGGAAGATCGGCCGGTTTCGGGGCGTTCCCGGCCTCCGGCCGCGGTTCTTCCTGAGTTATGGTCCGCCCGGCAGCGGTCCAGCCCCGCAGGTCGAGCCGCATCACGACGGCATCCACCCCGTCCGGCTGGTAGTACCGGGGCCGACGGCCGATCTCGGTGAAGCCCTCCGAGGCGTACAGCGCCTGGGCGAAGGGGTTGTCTGCCCGCACCTCGAGGAACACCTCCGCGGCGCGACGCTGCACCGCTTCGGCCAGCAGCGTCCGCAGCAGCGTGCGGCCGTACCCGAGCCCGCGGGCCTCGGCGGCGACCGCGATGGTCTGGACGTCGGCCTCTTTCGACCCGGCGGGCGCCCGCAGTCCCGCGTACCCGACGAGGCGTCCGGCCTGCTCCAGTGCGAAGTACCGGCCGTGCGGCGAGGCGAGCTCGGCGCGCATGAGCGACTCGCTCCAGGCATCCGTCGGGAACGACGCGCGCTCCAGCGCCATGATGGCGTCGAGGTCGTCGGCTGTCGCCGGGCGCACGCTCACGTGCCGACCTTCTTGCGGGGGGCGGGGACGGAGACGTCCGGCACGCGCAGGTACAGCGGTTCGGATGCCGCGACCTGCCGGCCCGCGGCGATCGCGCGGGCGGCGACGAGGGCCAGCAGCTGCGCCGGCACCGCGGCGGCGTCGTGACGACGGGCACCCCACTCGGCCAGCCGCGCGTCGATGTCGTCGCGCGGCACGAGAACCGGGCCGGTGACCCGCACCGGCAGCCCGTCGTCGTCCAGGTCGTCGTAGACGCTGCAGGCGAACTCGCGGCGGCGGGCGTCGGTGACGACGGCGAAGCGGGGGGTGTCCTCCCCCGACATCGCGTCGGCCAGCAGCACTTCCAGCGCGACCGCGTCGTGGCTCGCGACGGGGACCACGGGGATGCCGCGGGCCAGCGCGAACGCCTTCGCCGCGGCGATGCCGACGCGAAGGCCGGTGAAGGGACCGGGACCCATGCCAGCGGCGACATGCGTCACGGTGACCGGTGCCGCGGCGGTGGTGGCGCCGACCGGGCCGAACTCCGCGTCGGCGAGGACGCGCTGCAGCAGCTCGCCGATGACCTCCGCGTGCCCGAGCGGGTTGGGATTGGATGCGGTCGAGCGCACGACCCCGTCGGCCTCGACGACGGCGAGCGCCGTGCCGAGGGAAGTGTCGATGCCGAGGATCACCCTCCCAGGCTACCCGCGCGCGCCGGTGGCATCCTCGTGCCGCGGCCGCGCCACCACGGGCGCCGTCACGGGCGTCGGGAGATCACGACGCGCCGCGGAGTGTCGGCGTCGAGGTCGTCGGTCGCGCGCGCGACGGTGCCGCAGGCGGTGTCGACGCCCCGGCCGTGCCACTCGCGGTCGAGTTCCACTTCCCACCAGCGCTCCCGCAGCCCCTGCACCATGTCGCGGCCCCACTCGACGACGACCACCGAGCCGTCGAGGTCGAGGTCGAGGTCGTCCAGCTCCGCCCCCGAGCCGAGCCGGTAGGCGTCCACGTGCACCAGCGGCGGCCCGCCCACAAGTGAGGGGTGCGTGCGCGCGATCACGAATGTGGGGCTCTGCACCGGCCCCCGCACGCCGACGCCGGCGGCGATCCCGCGGGTGAGGGTGGTCTTGCCTGCCCCCAGGGCCCCGGTGAGCACCAGCAGGTCACCGGCGCGCATGCTCTCGCCCAGCGCGCGTCCGAGCGCCTCCATCTCGGCCGGCGAGTCGATCTCGCGCGCCCCGACGAAGTCGTCGAGCCCGCTCACGTGGACACCTGCCGGCGCGGCACCCGCGGGCCGATCCGGGTGACGATCTCGTAGTTGATCGATCCGGATGCCACGCCCCACTCGTCCGCCCCCGGCGCGCCGAGGGTGGGGTCGCCGAACAGCACGACCTCGTCGCCGACGGCCACTGGCGCGTCGCCGACGTCGACGACGAACTGGTCCATCGCGATGCGGCCGGCCACGGTGTAGCGGCGCCCGCCGATCATCACCGGTCCGAGGCTCGACGCCGCCCGCGGCACCCCGTCGGCGTACCCGAGGGGCACCAACGCGAGCGTCGTCTCCCCCTCGGTGCGGTGCAGGTAGCCGTACGAGACGCCCTGCCCTGCCGGCACCCGCCGCACCGCCGCGACGGCGGCGCGCAGCGTCATCGCCGGGCGCAGGCCCAGGTCGGCCGAAGTGCGGTCATCGAACGGCGACAGCCCGTACATGCCGATGCCGATGCGCACGCAGTCCAGCCGTGCCTCCGGCAGTGCGATGGCCGCGTTGGTGGCAGCGATGTGCCGGGTGTGCGGCGCGAGCCCCACGGATGCCGCCAGGCCCACTGCCTCGTGGAACACCGCCAGTGCGGCGCGGTCGTCGGCGGCGGAGGTGTTGGAGAGGTGACTGAAGATGCCGGCGACCCGGACCCTGCCGATCCGCTCGAGCCGTGCGGCTTCGGCGAAGACGGTGCCCCACTCGGCGGGCGAGAGCCCGTTGCGGCCGAGGCCGGTCTCGACCTTCAGATGCACCGCGACCGGGCGGTCGGCCGTGGCCGCCGCGGCGGCGGCCAGCAGCTGGTCGAAGCTGGAGACGCCCAGTTCGATGTCCTGGGCGGCGGGCTCCGCGAACGACGCACCCGGCGCGTGCAGCCAGGCGAGGATCGGCGCATCGACGCCGGCGCGGCGCAATGCCAGCGCCTCGGTGACATCGGCGACGCCGAGCCGGGTGGCGCCGGCGTCGAGGGCGGCGCGGGCGGTGCGCAGCGCGCCGTGGCCGTAGCCGTCGGCTTTCACGACCGCGAGGATCTCGACACCGGTGAGTCGGCGCAGGTGACGGATGTTCGCACCGATCGCTCCGACGTCGATCACCGCTTCGCGCATGGCGCCCGCCGGCATCCGGCTCATCGTTCGCCGTCCGCGCGGGGGTCCAGCGCCTCGGCGACGACGTACGCCGTCGCGAGCCCGGCGTCGTGGGACATCGACAGGTGCAGCGTCGTGATCCCCCGCTCGGCGACGACGGCGGCGGTGGAGCCGGTGAGGGTGAACCAGGGCCGGCCGGAGGCCTCCGGGGTGATCTCGATCTCGGTCCAGTGCACGCCGTCCGAGCCGCCCAGCGCCTTGATGAGCGCTTCCTTGGCGGCGTAGCGGGCGGCCAGCGACCGCGGCGGCAGCAGCTGTTCGGCCGGTGAGAAGAGGCGCTGGGCGAGACGCGGGGTGCGCTCCAGCGACCGCTCGAACCGCGGGATGTCGACCAGGTCGATGCCGATTCCGACGATCACTGTCACCTCCCGGTTACTCGACGGTGACGGACTTTGCGAGGTTGCGGGGCTGGTCCACATCCAGGCCCTTGGCGGTGGCCAGGCCCATCGCGAAGATGTGCAGCGGCACGACGGCCAGCAGCGGCTCGAACAGCGCGCCGGCCAGCGGGATGCGCAGCACCTCGTCGGCGTACGGGAGCACGGCGGCATCCCCCTCTTCGGCGACCGCGATGATGCGGGCGCCGCGCGCGCGGATCTCCTGGATGTTGGAGACGACCTTCTTCTGCAGCTCGGCCGATTCCCGCGGCGACGGCACGATCACGAACACGGGCTGTCCCGGCTCGATCAGTGCGATCGGTCCGTGCTTGAGCTCGCCGGCGGCGAAGCCCTCGGCGTGGATGTAGGTGATCTCCTTGAGCTTCAGCGCGCCTTCCAGGGCAATCGGGTAGCCCACGTGGCGCCCCAAGAACAGGACCGAGCGGGTGTCTGCCATCCAGCGCGCGAACTGCTCGATGTGCCCCTGCTCCTCGGCGAGGATCCGGGCGATCTTCGCCGGGATCGCCTCGAGTTCGTCAGCGTTCGCGGCGATCTCGGCATCCGTCAGCGAACCGCGCAGGCGCCCGACGTGCAGTGCGAGCAGGTACAGCGCGGTGATCTGCGCGACGAACGCCTTCGTCGAAGCGACCGCGACCTCAGGCCCGGCGTGGGTGTAGACGATGGCATCCGACTCGCGGGGGATCGTCGCACCCTGCGTGTTGCAGATCGACAGCGTCTTCGCGCCGTGCGCCGAGGCGTACTTCACGGCCATGAGGGTGTCCATCGTCTCGCCGGACTGACTGATCGACACGACCAGCGTGTCGGGTCCGATCACCGGGTCGCGATAGCGGAACTCGTGGGCCAGTTCCACGTCGACGGGGATGCGCGTCCACTGTTCGAGGGCGTACTTGCCGACCATCGCGGCGTATGCTGCGGTCCCGCAGGCGATGACGACGATGCGGTTGATGCCGGTGAACATCTCGTCGAGCCCGTCGAGCTCGGGGATGCTCACGACGCCGTCGTGGATGCGGCCGCGGAGGGTGTTGGCGACGGCTTCGGGCTCCTCGGAGACCTCCTTGGCCATGAACGACGACCAGCCGCCCTTCTCTGCCGCCGATGCGTCCCACACCACCTCGAAGGGCTCCACCTCGACGTCGTTGCCGTCGAAATCGGTGACGGTCACGGCGTCGGGGGTGATGGCGACGATCTGGTCCTGGCCGATGGCCAGGGCGTTGCGGGTGTGCTCGACGAACGCGGCGACATCGGAGCCGAGGAAGTTCTCGCCGTCGCCCAGGCCGATCACCAGCGGCGAGTTGCGGCGGGCGCCGACGACGACGCCCGGGCTGTCCTGGTGCATCGCGAGCAGCGTGAACGCGCCCTCCAGCCGGGACACCACGGACCGGAACGCGGCGACGAGGTCCCCGCCCTGCTCGCGGTACGCGCGGGCCAGCAGCACCGCTGCGACCTCGGTGTCGGTCTCGCTGCGGAAGGTGTGACCCTCGCCGAGGAGCTCGTGCTTCAGCTCGGCGAAGTTCTCGATGATGCCGTTGTGGATGACGGCGAGCTTGTCGTCATCGGCCAGGTGGGGGTGGGCGTTGGCGTCGGTCGGGCCGCCGTGGGTCGCCCACCGGGTGTGGCCGATGCCGGTGGTGCCGTCGGGCATCGGATCGGTGACGAGGTCGTCGCGCAGCACGCTGAGCTTGCCCGCGCGCTTGCGCATACCCAAACCCCCATCGCCGTCGATGACGGCGATGCCTGCAGAGTCATAGCCGCGGTATTCCAGGCGTGCCAGACCCGAAAGGAGGATGTCCTGGCTCGGCCTGGGGCCGACGTAACCAATGATTCCGCACATATCGCCATCCTAGATCTCGGCGACTGGGAGTCCGCGCGGCGCCCGGGTCCCCGCTACGGAAAACGCGGGTTTCGGCGCGGCGGGGGCTCCCCGCCGAGCACGTCGAGAACGTTGTCCACAACGTCGTGATTGCCGAACAGTTCGTCGTGCGCGCACCCGTCGCCACCGAGCGGCATCGACACGTGGCCGCCGAGCACCTGCCCGAGGCCCGCCGCTCCGGCGGCGACGCGCTCTTCGCAACGCACGACGAAAACCGAATCCGCTTCGGCAACAGCTGACTCGCGCGAGACCAGTCCGTCGCCGAATGACATCACCCGGTCCCCCACCCGCAGTCGCGCGTCACCGGCGATCGCGTGCACACGCAGCGCTTCGGGCCAGTCGGGCAGATTCGCCAGCTGCTCCGAGCCGGCATGCAGCGCGCGTCCGGCGTCGCCGGCGTTCGCGATCGAGGTGCGCAGCCAGGTCGGCAGACCGCAGCCGTCTTTCGCATCGCGCGCGAGGTCGCGATTACACAGGTCCACCAGCGTGGGAACGATCAACGCACGCGCGGCGGATCCCGCGCCTATGGCGGTTCCGGTCGCCAGCGAGATCACATCGAGCAGCGCCGCGGCGTCGGAGCCGAGCGTGGGAGTGCCCACCGTCACCACCTGGCCGATCAGATCCACCAGGTCGGGGTAAGCCGCGATGGCATAGCGCAGCGCGAGGCCGCCCATCGAGTGGCCGATGACGTCGACCGGGGCGTTGGTGTCCATGGCCAGTTGACGGATCGCGGCGGCCAGACCCTCCACGACGGCGCTGCCGCCGACCCATTCCGCGGCGGTCTGCGAGTAGTCGAACGCGTACAGCGTCGTGCCGGGCAGCGCCTCGATGCGACCCTGCAGCGAGCGGGTGGCGTCGTCGGTCTCACCGAGCGCTGGTTCGGCGGCCTCGGCATCGCCGGCGAGCGGGCGGGCGAATGGCGACTGAGCGACGCTGGGCTGGGCGCCGTCGGCGGTGGGCAGCGAGGTGCTCAGCCAGCCGTGCACGAACAGCACCGCGTGCTCGGCATCCGCTGACCGCTCGGGCGACGACAGGCTCACCAGCGATCCGCCGACGGGACCGTTGTACCCCTGCGTCACGGTCAGCGCCGCGGGGCCATCCCCCTCGGCCGCAGCGAACGACGGCAGCGGTACGCCGGAGCTGGAGTAGGCGAGCACGGCCACCAGGCCCAGCGCGATCCTCGTGGATCTCGAAGCCGTCAGACGGCGAACCCAAGTTCGCGCCCTGGCGCCTGCGGCATGGCGCATCCGCGGGGCCTCCACCTGGGGGTACACGAGACCGCTCGCCGACGTCTGCGACGGGGCGAGGTGGGTCACTGACGAAGCGGCGGCCGAGCGGCCGCGCCCATGCGCCATCACCCAGGTCTCGAAAGCGCGATATTAACCCCCATGACAGTTGATTATGGCGGTAAATGCGGCGTGTCCGTAAATGGCGCGGCGGGGAATTAAAGCGGGACCCTCTCGAGTCAGCCATTTGGGGACTGATTTACTCGAGAGGGTCCCTTTGCCCGCGCACTCTCGAGCGATCCGTTGGGGACGGAGCATGCCCGAACGCCGCTTGGGGAGCAGCTGAGATTTACGCGCAGGCGCGCCCATGTTAGCCGATGCGGGGGCCGGGAATTCTCCATCGCGCGCGCGAGTCTGGCACGTGTACCGTGCGCGCGCTACGCACGCCTGCGCGGAGCGGGCCACGCGCGGGCGCTCGCGCGAACCCCGCATCCGTGGTCCCGGATGCGGGGGGTGTCCCCCTATTGGAGGACCACCTCCACCTGTGTAATATGGCCGCCGACAGGCAGGGCCTGAGGCATTTGGGGAGTCCCAGGCCGATGAATGCCTGTCGATCCAGGGGGCATTTGGGGACACTGTGCACCGTGGGGGGCGTGGGGGGGGGGGGGGGGGGGGGGCCCCCCCCCCCCCGGGGGGGGGGGGAGGAGGCGGGGGCGGACCAA
>NZ_JANJFD020000007.1:0-2145 GCF_024623575.2 Microbacterium sp. zg-YB36 | reverse complement strand
TGGGGCACTCTGTCCACCGCGGGGGGCGTTGTGCCTGCCGCGTGCGCGCCCCACGCCACAACGTGTTTTCGGGCATCGTCGGGGCGCGACGAACTGACGCTTCCCATCCCCGGTGGCGTGTGCCATACTCATGCCACGCCGGCCACCGAGAGGGGGCCGCGGGACGCCGAGGGGTCGGCATCCCGCTTCGGTCCGATTGGGAATCGGTCCGTGACAGAACGGCACCTATTTGGGGAAGTGCGGGTTTCGGCTCGTGCTTGGGGATGCGGGTTTCGACCCGCCTTGGGGACACTGGGGAAACGGTCATGGGGAGACGGTTTTACGCGAGCGCGCGCCGTCGCGCACTGGGGATATCTGAACCGGTACGGCACGAGCGCAGGGCACCGCGATGAGTAGCGCGACGCTGCCTCTCGATGGCGAGACGAGCGTCGGAGCGCCCCGTGTCCCGCCGCTGCTGGAGCAGCGTCTGGGCCGGCTGCGTCGTCGACGCATGTGGACGGGCTCGGTGGATGCGGCTGTCATCGTGGCCGCATCGGCCGCCACAGCTGCCACCCAGTGGGCGACCACTTCGGGGATCGGCGCGGGATCTGCACGACTGCAACTCCTGGCTGGATGCTTCGTGCTGGCGACCGTGTGGATCGCAGCCCTCTTCGCGCTGCGGGCCACGGCACACCGGCACGGCGCCGGCCGACGCCTGGAGCTGCTGCCGGTGGTGCACGCAGCCGCCATCGGTTTCGCTGCGCTCGCGATCACGGCGGGCGTCGCGCGATGGCCGCTTCTGCCGGAGCATGTCCTGGTCACGCTGCCGGTAGGAATCGGCGCACTCGTGACGGCGAGGCTGCTGCGTGAGGTGTGGCGCACGCACGGGCGGCAGGGCATCGCCCTTGCTCCCCGCGCTCTCATCGTGGGCGATCGTGCCGGCATCGAGCACACGATCCGCTCTCTCCGACTCGACGGTCGGCTCGGTCACAACGTTGTGGGGACGGCGTTGGCGGACGAGGGTGTCACCGAGCTGACCGTCGATCACACGATGTACCCGGTGCTGGGGGCACCGGGTCAGGCCGCGCGGATCGCACGTGACCTGTGCGCGGACACCGTGATCGTCGCTGCGGGAACCGATAACCCGGATTTCGTGCGCCGGCTCAGTTGGAGCCTGGAGGGAGCGGCGACCGATCTGATCCTGGCGACGCGACTGACGGATGTGTCCCGTTCGCGGATCGCGTTCGAACGCACGAACGGCCTCGCGCTCACCCACATCAGCCTGCCCCGATTCGACCACTCGAGCGTGCGCGCCAAGCGTGCCCTCGATGTGGTTGTCGCACTCGTCGCGCTCGTTCCGATCGCTGTGATCACGCCGCTCATCGCGCTGCTGATCAGGATGGACACTCCGGGGGGCGTGTTCTTCCACCAGCGACGGATCGGGCGCGACGGCAGGGAATTCGACATTCTGAAGTTCCGCACGATGTCTGTGACGGCCGAGGCGGAGCGCGCGCAGTTGGAGGCACTCAACCAAGGCGCCGGCCCGCTGTTCAAGATGAAGGACGACCCTCGTGTGACTCGCGTGGGTGGGTTCCTGCGCCGCTTCTCGCTCGATGAGCTTCCGCAGTTCTGGAACGTCCTCAAAGGCGAGATGAGCGTCGTCGGCCCCCGGCCGCCGCTGCCCACAGAGGTGCGGGGTTACGACGGCACGGTCTTCCGCCGGTTGTACGTGCAGCCGGGGATCACGGGCCTGTGGCAGGTGAGCGGACGCAGCGACCTGACGTGGGAGCAGAGCGTGCGTCTGGACCTGCACTATGTGGAGAACTGGTCGCTGGCGACCGACCTGGGGATCATCCTTCGTACCGCGGCCGTGATGGTCCGCCCGAAGGGGGCGTACTGAGATGGCGCCGTTGGAAGTCGAAACTGCGGGCGCCCGGGCCACCGGGCTGTCCGGCGTCGCAGCGGCACCGCCGTTGCGACGCGGAAAGATGTGGCGGCTCATGCTCGAGCCAAGTCGGTTGCAACCGCAGGATCGCGCAGGGGCTCGCTCAATCGCGCGACGGCAACGGCGCCGCACTCCTCCCCCAGAGAGCATGAGCCGTCACTCCCCCGGCGGGGGGGGCGCGGCCCCCCCCCGCCGGGCCCGGCGGCCGGCCGCACCCCGCG
>NZ_JANJFD020000006.1:0-34184 GCF_024623575.2 Microbacterium sp. zg-YB36 | reverse complement strand
CCCCCCCCCCCCCCCCCCCCCCCCCCCCCCCCCCCCCCGCCCCCGCCCCCCCGCCCCCCCCCCCCCCCCCCCCCCCCCCCCCCCCCCCCCCCCCCCCGACTCGCCGCTGGGGCGGGCCTATGCCCGTCGACGGGTGGGACGAGTGGAGTCAGCGAAGCCGTCGCACCTGGGAGGTGTGGCAGTTCATGGGGGCGGATGCCGGTTAGGCCGGCATCCTGCGAATCTGGGGATACGTGCATGGGGACACGATCACGCGCCTATGCGCGGGACGAAGGGCACCGGGCTCTCACGCCCACGATGCGATGGACGCTGGCGGCCGTCGGGGTGATGGTTGCCTCCGGCCTCGGTGCAGCCGGGTGGCTGCTGTCGGCAACGCTCGCGCCGCCGACGACCCCGACACCGCAAGTGAGCGCTGCACCGACACCAGGCCCGGTCGCGAACGCGACGCCCGCTGCCGGCAGCGAGGTGCTCCCCCCCGACGCCGGGCAGGCGCCGACTGATCGGCTGCCACAGCTCACGCCACCGGTCCCCCTGATCTCACCACCGCTACCGGCGAGCGGATTCGCCCGCAACGAGCTGGTCGCGGGCTTTCCGGTCGAGGTTGTCGGCCTCCCGCCGGACACCGATGTCATCGACAGCTCACTGGCGCAGGACGGGACGGTCATGCAGGCCACGTTGACGGCGCGCACCAACGCACCAGCCGATGCCGTCCTCACGCACTACCGCGTGCTGTGGTCCGGTCTCGGTCTCGCTCCGGGCGTGAGCGGCGGTGGTGACGCTGGCTTCAGCGACGCGTATTCGTCCGTCTCCCTCGCCTTTGCGGGGGCGTCCGGGACGGGAACCGTGTACACCGTCTACGCGGTTCTGCGGACGGAGTGAAGTCGTGTACCTCTCGTTTAGCAACGCACCCGTCGCCGACAAGGGCACCGATGCACGCCCCGGTGGGCGGAGTCGACGCAGGGGAGTTCGCACCGTGTCGTCGACGGTGATCACGCTCGGAATCGTGTCGCTCCTGACGGACATCTCATCCGAGTCTGTCTCGGCGATTCTCCCCCTCTATATAACGGGGTTCCTTGGACTGTCGATGATCGCCTTCGGGGTGCTCGACGGCATGTATCAGGGCGTCAGCGCGTTCGTCCGGATCGCCGGCGGTCACGCATCCGACCGCCTTGATCAGCCCAAATGGGTCGCGTTCACCGGGTATGCCCTCGCGGCGCTCGCCCGGGTCGGCCGTGTTCATCGAGCACGCGTGGTCTCCGTCGGTGGGGCGGGAACCATGACCGCTTCACAGGCGCGGACAGAAAGGTGCGTCACAGCATGTTGAGCGTCATCATCGCAGCGCACAACGAGGAGAGCGTCATCGGCGCGACGCTGGACGCGCTGCTCGACCAGCCTGGCGCGAGGGATGCACAGGTCATCGTCAGCGCGAACGGGTGCACCGATCGCACCGCCGACATCGCCGCCGCACGTGACATCGTGGTGTTGAACCGCGTCGAGCCGGGCAAGGCGGGGGCCCTGAATGCGGCCGATGCGATCGCGACGGGGTCCGCGCGCATGTATCTCGACGCCGACATCGTACTGCCACCTGAGGCCGCGTCCCGCCTGCTCGATCACCTCGACGGTCCGGCGAAGCCGCTGGCCGTCGTTCCCCGTCGACGCGTGAACACGTCCGCGTCCGGGGTGTTGGTGAAGGCGTACTACGCGATCAACGGTCGGCTTCCGGTGTTCCGCAAGGGACTGTTCGGGCGCGGGCTCATCCTGCTGTCCCAGGAAGGGCGCGGCCGTTTCGGTGCGTTCCCATCGATGATCGCGGATGACCTGTATGTCGATGCACAGTTCACCGATGACGAACGCGTGGAGGCACCCGACGTCGAGGTCGTGGTCGAAGCCCCTCGCGACGCGCGGAGCCTCGTGCGCCGCCTTATCCGCGTCCGCCGCGGCAACGCGCAGATGCGCACGGCAGCGGTGCTGGATCAGGTGCACGCGACCGTGCGGCGATCGGACAGATGGTCCTGGCTGCGCGACGTGGTCGTCGCCGAGCCACGCCTGCTCCCGGCCGGGATTGTTTACTGCTCGATTACGCTTTTGGCCTCGCTGCTCGCGCGGCGCACCCCGAACGGTGAGGGCTGGGCCCAGGACCGCAGCACACGCACGCCTTCTGCTGGCGCACTCCCAGGGGCGATATGAGGACACACATCTGCTTTCACGGGATCGGCCGGTGTATCCGAGAACGGGAACCTGGTGAGGCGCGTTACTGGATGACGGAGAAGGTGTTCCTCGAGGTTCTCGACGCGCTCGTGGAACACCCGACCGTCGGGCTGAGTTTCGATGACGGCAACCGTTCGGACGCCGAGATCGCCCTTCCCGCGCTACGCGAACGAGGCTTGTCTGCCACATTCTTCGCACTCGCCGGCCGTCTCAAGGAGCCGGCCAGTCTGAGGGCGGGCGACGTGAGGGAGCTTCGCGCGGCCGGCATGGGCATCGGCAGTCACGGTTGGGGTCACGTGTCGTGGCGGGGGTTGAGCTCGACAGACGCGCAGCGGGAACTGGTGGACGCGCGTCTCGCACTTCAAGAGGCGAGCGGCACCCTGATCACCGAAGCGGCGCTACCCTTGGGGCGGTATGACCGCACACTCCTGGGTCGATTGAAGGCGACCGGGTACCGTGCCGTCTATACGAGTGACCGCTTCCCGGCCCGCGAGCACAGCTGGCTGCGCGCGAGGTACAGCGTGACAGCCGAAGACACCGCCGCGTCCGTGCTCGGCGTCGCCGCAGGGCGGCCAGGATTTCAGGAAGCGCGCAACGTGATCGCCAGCGGCGTCAAGCGGCTCCGCTAGAACCGGTTACCCGATCCGAGCCTGCGGCGCGCCCGCTGGCGGCGCAGCACCAGCAGCCACGCGAGCGCCGCGCCCAACCCTGCACCGAGAGTGTTCGCAAGGACGTCCCGCAGACTCGGCTCGCGTGAGGGGATGAGAAGCTGCGCTAGCTCAGCAGCCACCGAGACGGTGAGGGCGACGACGACACCCAGCCAATGGCGCCGAACAAGCAGGGTGAGCAAGAACCCCAAGGGAACGAACATGACGATGTTCGCGGTGAACTCAATCCAGCCCGAACCGAAGGCGCCGAGCCCGGAGAACCTCCTCAGGGCATCCGCGAGTGCGTTCACGACGGCACCGTAGGAAACAGGTAGTAGCAGGACGAGTCCGACGAGCACCGCATAAAGCGCGAGCCCGCCCAGCACCCAACGCCGACCGACGGCCTCAGCATCAGTCATGATCGCCCCCTCGGTCCGGTGAATCCCGTGATTGCGGCACCCGATCGGTGCTGCAGCCACCCGACCCAGTATGTGAGTCTTCTCTCATTCCGATAAGAGCGGGGTGATCCCGGGGTGATACTCCAAGTACCGAGTACTCATCGATCCCGGAATGACCATGACTCGAAACGCTCTGACTCGCCCTCCCCTTCGCCGCCGACCGCTTCGCCCCGCGCTCGTGGCGACTGCGCTCCTGGCCCTCGTTACAGCGGGACTCATCGCTGCGCCCGCGGTCGCTGTCCCCGAAGTTGCCACGACCGGTATCTTTGCCGACGACCTTGAGCCGGAAACCACCGCGGACATCGACCGCAGCCAGGTGGAACTCGGCGTGCGATTCCGTCCCGGCACCTCTGGGAGCGTCACCGCGCTGCAGTATTACCAGGGCGAGCGCTCTGGCGCCGTGACAACTGCCACGCTCTGGGGATCGGACGGCAGCGTGCTCGCCCGGGTCTCCTTCGAGGAGTCGGCGGAGGTGGGATGGCGCACCATCGGGTTGGAAACGCCCGTCGAACTCACGGCGGGGAGTCAGTACACGGTCTCCTACAACGCCCCCCGCGGCCGCTACCCAGTGATCGAGGAGGACCTGGACAGTGCGCGGCAGCAGAACGGCTTCGCTCTCCGCGCCGGGGCCGGCGTCTTCCGCTATGGCGACACGAGCGAAGTCCCCACCGACACGCACGAGGGCTCGAACTATCTGGTCGACATCGTCTATCTGCCCACAGACGGCGGCGCGGAACAGCCGCCCGCACCGACGCCGACCGCCAGCCCCACACCCCGGCCAACGGCCACGCCCAGCCCGACGCCCACCCCCACCCGTACACCCACACCGACGCCGACGCCAACCGCCGAGCCGATGCCGACGCCGACCGCCGAGCCGACGCCACCGTCGGGTGGGATCGTGGTGCTCGGTCGCAGCTTCCCAAGCGCAGAAACTACCGGCGTTCCCGCAGGAACGGCACTCACCAGGTATACCGGCCCGTGCGAGATCCAAACCGCAGGCTTCGTCATCGACGCGAAGCAAGTCGACTGCGATCTACGGATCCTCGCGAGGGACGTTGAGATCAGGAACTCGGCAATCAACGGCAGCGTCTACGCGGACTACAACGCAAACGCCGCGTCATTCACCATCACCGACAGTGAAGTGAATGCGGGCAACGGCCCCGGGACCGGAATCGGGGACGCGTATTTCACCGCCACGAGAGTCGAGGTGACCGGAGGAACGCGCTCGATCAATTGCTACGGCAACTGCACGGTGCAGGATTCCTATGTCCATGGCCAATTCCATGACACCAGCGGCGTTCACCACGAATCCGGCATTCGCATCAACACCAACAGCAACCTCATTCACAACACAATCGCCTGTGATGCTCCCGACTTCGCCCCCGACGCGGGCTGCTCAGCGGCGATCACGGGTTACCCCGACTTTGATCCCGTCCAGAACAACACGGTGGACGGAAATCTCATCCGTGCTGGCTCGGGTGGCTACTGCGCTTATGGGGGCTCGACGGCCGGCAAGCCGTTCTCCGGTCAGACCCGCGATATCCGGTTCACCAACAACGTCTGGGAGCGCGGCACCCAGACGGGCGCCGGCGGCCGTGGCTATGTTTGCGGATGGTGGGGTGCGATCACGTCCTTCGACATCAACGCCCCCGGCAACGTGTGGAGCAACAACCTGTTCGACGATGGCACCCGCGTCGCGCCCGCCAACTGAGATCTCCACCTTCTGAAGATTGCGGGCTTATCTGGCTCTCACCATTCAACGAGCGCCAGTTCGCTGTAGAGATAATCGCGCTCTGCGCCGCAAGCCGGAGCACCTCTGAACATCTTCGGCCGCGCTGAACGCAGGTCTCGCCCGAGACCATGGGGAACGAATCCCAGTACGCGAGACTCAGCCAAGGTCGCCACGAGGCCACGCCCGAGAAGGTGCGCAGCAACTGCATCCCATGCCTCCTCAAGCAGCGCAGTGTCTCCCCCGACGTAGAGCGGGGTCGCGAACACCCGTAGGCGTTTGCGCCGATCGCGGCGATAGATCAGGTAGGCGTAGCGCTCACCGACGCTCACGACCGCATGCCGACACGCGGCTGCGTTCCGATGGTCGCGGTAGACATTCAGATCACGACCCGCAAGCGTTGCCTCGATCACTTCGGGCTCGGTAGACAGCGAGACGGCGCGCGAATTTCGAAGCGGAAGATTCAGCGCCAATCGCGTATCGGACCTGAAATACTCAAACCCGAGTCGCTCGTTCAGCGCCGGCACATTGCCACTCGGAGAGAAGTCAGTGAATAAGAACCCCTTCTGCCCGAGCAGAGCTCGGACCAAGCGCAGCGAATGTGCGCGATACTCAGCGAGCACACAGAACGCAGCGAGATTGCAGAACCACTTAGCGCCGTCGCCTTCGCCACGGGATGAGTAGACGGCGGCATACGCGCCGACAACTTGATCACCGACGAGGAGCTGAAAACCCCGATTCGGGCCGGTCCCTGGCCATGGCGGGCACAGGAGTGACAGCCACGCTTCGCGCGACACCTGACGGTCGAGGCGGGTGTGAAAGAAATCAGCGATGGCACCCGTGTCTGCATCACCGATCGGCGCCAACCTCGGGCGATGCTCCGCCTGGACCGCGCGGGTCATACCGCCACCCCCCCCTGCCCAGATCGGAGCGACACCGCGGGGACCTTCGTTGGGGTGGGGTGTCGGCGCCGCACGAAGAGCAGGACGGCAGCGATCGTGGCAACAGCCCCCAACACGGCCGTCACACCGAGCGCCCGGGGTCGACTTCCGCCGACACCGAAGATTATCGTCGTCTCAGGGGCAACGAGCGCCGTGATGTCGTTGACAGGGTCGACGCCTTTCTCCCGCTGAAGGTCGCTCAATTCCTGCTGCACCCGGCCGATCAACTCATCCTGACGAGTCCGGACTGAGTCGCGGGTCGGAGCGACAATATCCAGAACGAGGCGCTGGGTAGCGAAGTTCGCCGCCCACTGTCCGCCGGTGTCCGGAAGCCGCACTGACCAGCCCGACCGCAGTCCCAACCCCACCAAAGTCACATCTGGCGAGGCGAACTTCGCGACCTCGCCGGCACCCGTCAGGCGCTTCGCAACGACACCCGCCATATCGATGATGTCCTCAGACTGAGTACGCAATGCGTTCGGGTATGAAGGACTTGTCGGGGCGAGGAAGACGATCTCCGTGCGAGTGAAGTAAGCCCCTTTGTCCGCCATCACCGCGACCGCCGCAACGGCCGTCCCCAGCACACCGACGAGCACGATAGGCCAGCACCGCAACAGTGCGCGGAGCAACTCCCAGAGCGTCATAGTTTCCCCCAGACTATGATAGGGGCGTCCGGCATCCGCATGGCACGGACTTGGGGGAGGTCTTGCGGTGATACTCGACGTTTTTCGCGCGATGGGGCGAAGATGGTATGTCGTCGTGGGTGGCCTCGTGCTCACCGCCGGGCTGACCTGGGCGGCTTCGGAGATCAGCCCCCCGGAATACAACGCCCGTGGCCTGGTGCTCCTCCTGCCGGGTGAGAATGCGGTGCTAGACGGAGGCAATCCGTTTCTCGCATTGAGTGGGCTGGAGCAACCGGCCGGCATTGTGGTGGCCTACTTCGCGAGCTCCGCTGCGCAGATGGAGGTGGCTGCCGTCTCGGAGTCAGCTCAGTTCGAGGTTTTTCTCGACGATTCGACCCGCGGGCCGGTCATCGCCGTCGACGTGACTGACGTGTCCGCCGAAGCGACGCTGCAGACACTCGAGTTCCTCACCGACCGCGTGCCCAAAGAACTCGAGCGCCTTCAGGAGCAGGTGGGCGCGCCGGCCGACTCGATGATCACCTCCATGCCGCTCGCAATCGACGACCGCGCCGAGGCAGATACCGCGGGCACCACGAGACTGATCATCGCGGCGCTCGCGGTCGGAGCAGTCGCAACCGTCGCAGGCGCTCTTAGCCTGGACGGCCTGCTCCTCAGGCGTAAGGCGCGCCGCACGGGCATCTCTGGGCTAGCGTCCGCGGAGGACGGCCCACCTTCCTCCGCCACGGATGAAGACACCGCACTAGCTCACCCGACCACGCCATACCCACGCACCCGAGCCGCCACGTCTGCCAGCAGTGAACCGCACCAGAGTCCTCCGAAGCCCGTATCCGCTCGCACAGGGCGCGTCCGTTGACAACGGCACTTCGCCCGGCCGGTCCCACGACGGTGCGCGCGGACGCGGTCGCCTGGCTCACCGTGTATGTCGTGCTCTTGCTTTTCATTCCTTCGAGGTTCTACCTCGGACCGCTCGGAAGCGCGGGTGCGCCTTCGATGTTGTTCGGTTTGGGAAGCCTGCTGCTTTGGCTCTTCACTTTCCTGGGGGCTACCCGAAGCCAAGCGGCCAAGCCGCAGCCCATCCGGATCACGCTCGGGGTTTTCCTTTTCTGCGTTGGTGTGAGCTACGTACTGGCGATGACGCGCCCGATCAGCCCGGACGAGGTCAGCCCCGGAGACGTGGCATTGATCGCGCTGGCGTCCTGGGCCGGAACCCTCCTGTTATCACACGACGGAATACACGAACGAGGTCGACTCGACACTCTTGTGTGGCGCTTTTCCGTCTGCGGCGCCATGGTGGCAGCGCTGGGAATCGTCCAAGTACTTACCCGCCAGATGTGGGTGGACGAGCTCATTTTGCCCGGCCTCGCAACGTCCCCGCCCTACACCCTCGGGTCACGCGGTGGATACCCACGCCCCGCGGGAACAGCGATCCACCCCATCGAATACGGAGTGATCCTTGCGATGCTGCTCCCCATTACCCTTCACGTCGGCTTCCACCACACGCATCGCAACCTCGTGGTCCGCTGGCTGCCAGCCATCGCCGTGGCGCTGATCATCCCGTTCACCTCCTCGAGGTCGGCGTATCTCGGTGCCCTAATCGCCCTGATCGTGTGTCTGGCGGGCTGGTCATGGCAGCGTCGCGGACGAGTGCTCGGCGTCGGTCTCGTAGGCGCGCTCACGATGGCGGTCATTGCGCCAAACTTCATCAACTCTGTGATTGGTCTCTTCGCGGGAGCCAGTGAGGACCCCAGCATCAGATCGCGAACCGACAGCTTCGCGCTCGCGGAACAGTTCATAGCACAGAACCCATGGTTCGGGCGCGGGCTGGGCACCTTCCTGCCTAAGTATCGAATCTTCGACAACCAGTACTTACTGTTACTCGTCACCATCGGTGTCATCGGCACCTTGACCTTCATCACGCTCGGCGTCGTAGCGGCCGTGACGATCTTCAGGCTTGCAGCCATAGCCCGAACGGACTCCACCCGAGACCTGGCCATGGCGATCGGCGCGGCAATCGTCGCGGG
Organism: Microbacterium sp. zg-YB36; assembly: GCF_024623575.2. Classification (NCBI taxonomy): domain Bacteria; kingdom Bacillati; phylum Actinomycetota; class Actinomycetes; order Micrococcales; family Microbacteriaceae; genus Microbacterium; species Microbacterium sp. zg-YB36. The sequence goes on along the minus strand of NZ_JANJFD020000006.1, from coordinate 25,536 downwards.
TTTCACATGCTTGTTCATGTTCGACGCTTTCGCGTTCCCCATGACCATGGGCACTCTCTTTCTCGTCTTGGGCCTCGCGGGCACCCTTAGGCGCATGGAGCAGTCCACGTCCAATTTGACGGATCTGCAGTGATGACGGTCACCCCGATCGACGTCGCCGCAGTGGTCGTCACTTTCAACAGCGATGATCACATCATCGAACTGCTCGACAGCATCCCCGCGGCCATGGCTGGACTGACGTACTCAGTCGTGGTGGTGGATAACGGCTCCTCCGACGGGACACTTGAGCTGCTGGACGCCAGGACCGATTGCGCAGTGATCCGCTCCACCAATGAGGGTTACGCCGCAGGAATGAACCGCGCCGTTCGCATGTCGCCTCAGTGCGACAGCATCCTCATACTCAATCCGGACGCAACACTCGACGCGTCCGCCGTTCCGGCACTGCGCGAGGTCCTTCGCCGCACGGGAGCAGGGATCGTCGCACCGCGCGTGCGGGAGGTAGACGGGCGATTGTCCCCCACGCTTCGGCGGAGTCCGACGCTGGCTCGGGTTGGGGGCCTCAGCTTCACGGGATGGCCGATGTTTACTGAGCGTATCGAGGACCCGAGCGCGTATGAGGTCGAACACGAAGTCGATTGGGCGGTCGGCGCTATCCTGCTCATCGACGCCGTGTGTTTCGAGCGGCTCGGCGGAATGGATGAGTCCTACTTCCTGTACTCCGAAGAGACCGATTTCAGCTTGAGGGCGAAGGATGCGGGCTGGGCGACCGTGTACACCCCGACCGCCGGCGCTATGCACGTCGGCGGGGGATCCGGCGAGAGCGCAATGACGCACACCATGAAGATCCTCAACCGGGTACGTCTTTACCGACGCCGCACAGGCACCCTCCGTGCCTGGGTCTACTTCGGGTTGACCGTCCTGATCGAAATTCGCCGGGCGATGCTCGGCCACAGCAAGTCGTGGCCGACCGTATGGTCGCTTTTGCGCCCCTCTCTCCGTCCCACACTCTTGCGGGCCAACGATAGTGTGCTCCCCCGATGAAACGAGGCCCAGGGAGATGAAGAAGATCCTGATCATCGCTCCTGCATGCGACGGCGAGGACGTCGGGGAAGCATGGGTCGCCTACCAATGGGCCAGCAGGCTCTCACACATTTATGATGTGACTCTGCTGACCACCTACAAGCGGGGCCACACGCCGGTGTCCAAGCAGCTTACGGACGTACGCGTGATCGAGTGGCAGGAGCCCCCCGGCGTCGGCCGATTCGAACGGCTGAACAGCCTGCTGCAACCCGCGTATATTCCGTTCTACCTGCGCGCGAGACGCTGGATCCGGCAGCGCCTCGCTGACGGGGAGCGATTCGACGTGGCACATCAAGTCGTCCCCGTCGCGATGCGTTACCCCTCGCCTGCGGCAGACCTCGGGATACCGTTCATCATCGGTCCTGTGGGAGGAAGCCTGGACTCGCCAACAGCGTTCGCCGCCGAAGAGGGCGCCATCCCCTGGTACCAACGACTGCGGCGAATCGATGCCTGGCGCCTCCGCGTCGATCCGCTTATGCGCCGCACCTATCAGACGGCCGATTGTGTCATCGGAATCGCGGACTACGTGCACGATTTCCTCTCCCCCCTCCGTATTCGCCGCCTCGAGGTCATGAGTGAAACTGCTGTTGACGCTGCCCCCGAACGCGTCGATCGGTCGGCGCGCAGCGGGCCCGTGAGGTTGCTCCACGTAGGCAGAATCGTGCGGACGAAGGGGCTCCGCGACGTCATCCGTGCTGTGGCGATGCTCCCCGACCTCAACATCATTCTCGACGTCGTCGGTGACGGAAACGATCGCGAGTCGTGCGTAGCATTGGCCGCGGAACTGGGGCTTGCCCACCGCGTCGCCTTCTACGGCACTGTGCCGCGCGCGCAAGTCGACGATTTCTATCGGGCTGCTGACGTCTTCGTCTTTCCCAGCTACCGTGAACCCGGCGGCAACGTCAGCCTCGAAGCGATGTCGTGGGGCTTGCCGGTCATCGTCTGTCGCCGCGGTGGGCCGGGTGCCAACGTCGACGAGTCGTGCGCATTCCTGCTCGAAGCCGAATCCCCCTCCCAACTGGCCACGGATTGCGCCGCTGCCATCCGGAGCCTCGTTGCGGACCCCGAGCAACGCAGGCGGATGGGCGAAGCGGGACGCAAGCGCGTCCTCGACCACCACCTCTGGCCGCAGCGTCTTGGCCGCATGAGCCAGTTATACGCCGAGGTCGCGCTCACGAGAGCAGGCGACTAGCCATCCGCACCAGTGGCGACGACAAGATTCGTCAGAAACGCCACCGCGCTCGGTCGAGGTTTCGCGACGCCGTCAATGACCCGCTGAACATACTCCTGATCGATGAAGTGAAGTGTCGACAGCCCTGAGATGAGTTCCGGGTTCTCCCGCCAATGCGCGACGACTTTCTCAGCGAGCACTTCCCCACCCGCCGGCGCGCGATCAACTCGTCGGACCCGCTGGGCCGCCTTGCGGATGGTCCGCTTCGCGGTGATGAGGGCCTGGCCAACGCCCTGGAGCCGGGAGGGGTGGGCAAATGCGGCCGGCGCCGGGCGACCATCGAGGGGAATGTGTGCGAGCTCCGGATCGAGTTCAATCTGAAGCTCACCCAGGAATCGCGAGCGCGCTTTGTCCTGCGGCCGCAGCTGCATCGCGATGTCGAGAAATGCCGGATCCAGCATCGGGTTGATTACGATCCTTTGGGCGCTTACAGCCGTGTCCGTGGAGCCCGCCCACCGCTGCATTCGATGTCTCAGATACAACTCGTCCGTGGCGCGGAACCATTCCGGTCCTCCCGCTTCGAGAGCCGCGTGAACTTCGTCGACGGCAACCTCCCTCGCCCAGCCTGCAAACTCCTCCGTCAAAAGGCCGGGCTGCACCGCCTCGTTGACGAACATGCGCCAGCTCGCCAGGCGCGCAGCCTCATTCCGTGCAAATGGTCGATCTACGACTCGTCCCGCATAGTAGAAGCCACGCGCCACCTCGCCTCCAAGACCTGAAATCCGCACACCCTGCTCGAACGCGCGTTCCGCGATGCGTTGAGCGGCAAGTCCTACCGGGTCGGACATGGCGTCCAGGCGGGTCGCCTCCGCGCGGCACAGCTCCCAAGCCTCAGCAGGATCGACGCCCGCGACTTCCGCCAGCCCTCGAACCTCATGACGGATACCGTAGCGAGCCGCGAGCTGCCGGGCCACGGCGACGTCACCCTTGCCCGGGACATCCAACGTCATGGCACGCAGGCCATAGCGACGCGACGTGGGGATGGCGCTCAGAAGGAGGCGCGAGTCCATTCCGCCGGTGAGCTGAAGGACGGCGTCCGGGCTGTCGTCGAGCAAAGCGTTCAAGGACTCGCGTAGCAGGCTTGCCGCCCGCACGACGGCGGTACGCCGGTCCACCGGCTCCTCCCCCCTGATGCGTGCGCTTGTGATCGACACTCCGCGGTCGTCGAACGCGGCAACCGCGCCCGGCTGCAGCTTGGTCACACCCTCAAAGAGCGTCCGTTGGCCAAGCTGCCACCCCAACAATGACTGGACGCCGACTGCGGTCTCATCCAGGTGCGCGCCCTTGGCAGTAGCTGCCACCAGTGCGGAGGACGACAGGGCAACGCCTTCCGCCAGCCCCGGTGGCGAGTGGAACAGGTGCCGAAATCCCATCGAGTCCGCAACGACCCGCACTCCCCGCTCGTCGCCGGCGATGGCTGCAAACGGAGGAAGAAGCCGCGTGAGCGACCCCGGGTCGGCACGGATCACCTCTTCAACTTCTGCGTCTGAGACCCTCCCGCCGGTTCGCCGCACCACTCTTGAAAGGATGAGGGTGGGATGCCGCCGGTCTGCGTTGGGAATGGGCGTGACTCCCCAGTGGACAAGGCCGACACCTCCGCAACGGGTGGTGGTGCTGTCCTCGCGCGCGGGCACGGCCCTGTGGAAGCCATCGCTCCTGATGGCGAGGAAGCCTGGCAACAGAGCCGTGTCCAGCATGGTGTCAGGCGGCGCCGCGCTTGGCGTCGACGTACTCGGTGAGCGACCCGACAGTTTCGAAGAGATCGGCCCCGAACTCATCGTCGTCGATCGTGATGTCGAATCGATCCTCGAGCGCACCGACGAGCGTGACCACCCCGAAGGAATCCAGTTCAGGAAGTGCGCCGAACAGCTCGGTTGCCGGGGTCAGGTCCATAGGCGACTGTTTCAGCTCGAGGGAATCGATGAGCACCTCACGGACAGCTTCCATTGTGTCGGTCATTGCTACTCCTTGCTCTTTCAGACGAAAACTTCTGCGGGTGCGGGATGGCCAAGGAAGGCGGTCGGGCTCGCCGTGAGGCCGTAGGCGCCGGCTTGGAAGATGACGACAAGATCATCCACGCTCGCAGGCGGCATGTCGACATGATCGCCAAGAAGATCCAGCGGCGTGCACAGGCAGCCAACTACCGTGACGGTCTCTGTCGGGGGCGAGTCAGCCTTTGTGCCAAGGATGAGCGGATAGTTGCGACGAATCGCCTGGCCGAAGTTGCCTGACGCCGCCAGTTGATGATGCATACCGCCGTCCACGATGAGGAACGTGGTCCCACGCGATGCCTTTCGATCAATCACCTTCGTCACGTAAACGCCGCATTCCCCGACGAGATAACGGCCGAGTTCGATGACTGGGCTTGCCCGCGGAAACCGCTCAGCGATCGGACCCTCTACGAGCTCTTGGAGGTTCCCGGCGACGAGCGCGAGGTCGAGTGGTTGGTCTCGATCCGTATATGGGATACCGAAGCCGCCGCCGAGGTTGAGATAGCGAAGTTCGGTGGTCAGGTGCGCCGCAAGATCGGTCACCAGATCCACCGTGCGCCGCTGGGCTTCGGCGATAACCCCGGCGCTGAGGTTCTGCGACCCGGCGAAGACATGGAAGCCGAGCATCTCAACACCCGCCGAGGCGTATTCTCGCAGCACGGCCGGAACTTCCTCGGCGTCTATCCCGAATTGCTGCGAGCCACCCCCCATCCGCATCCCCGACCCCTTCACGGCAAAGTCGGGGTTGACGCGCAACGCCACCGTCGGTGTCACCCCCAGGGAATCGCCGGCTGTGATCACTCGCTCGAACTCGGTGATCGATTCCATCTCGATGATTACCCCCGCGGCAACCGCCTGACGAATCTCCGCCGCTGTCTTACCGGGACCAGCGAAACTCACGCGGGAGGGCCGAATCTCGGTGTTCAGCGCGGTGAGCATCTCGGGGCCGGAGGCGACATCGATCCTCTCCAAGCGGCGCGCGAGATATTGCACCATTGCGGGCATGGGGTTCGCCTTCATCGCGAAGCTCAACTCGATCTGTTTTGGGAGCATCGCACGCAGAGTGGCGACCCGCGCATCCAGAACTGCGCGATCGTAGGCGAAGAACGGCGTGGAACCCACGCGAGCGGCCAGACGCGATAGAGGAATCCCGCCCACGCGCAGCTCACCGTCCACAGTCCCGAACGGCTGCATGTGATCGGATGGCTTCACCTCGACACCTCCAGTTTGATCAGACTGCGATCGAGTTTTCCGTTGGGCGACCGATGGAGCTCGTCGCGTAGGTCAATGTGAACCGGAACCATGTAGAGCGGCAGCCGCTGTCTGAGCGCCGCTGCGATCTCGGACGCGTCGACGTCTGCGTGGACAGCGGCCGCGACGAGCACGATCCGCTGGCCGAGTGCGGGATCGGGGACGCCGAGCGCGACGGCATCCCGTACGAGTCCGGTGCTGTAGGCAGCCTCCTCGATCTCTGTCGGGCTGACGCGATAGCCGGACGTCTTGATCATCTCGTCTGCACGGCCAACGAAGTATAAGAAACCGTCAGCATCGGCGATCACCGTATCGCCCGACCAGACGACCAACTCAGTGGTACGCCAGGATTGGCCGGCCCGCTGGAACGGGCGGAAGCGTTCAGCGCTCCGCACGGGGTCGCCCCAGTATCCGAGCGCGACCAGCGCTCCCCGATGGACAAGCTCGCCCTCCTCACCGGGACTGCAGGTCGAGCCGTCGGGGCGGAGTACCAAGATCTCGGCGTTCGGGATCGCCTTCCCGATGGACTCCGGCCGACGGTCTATCTCGGCCGGGTCGAGATAGGTCGATCGAAACGCCTCCGTCAAGCCGTACATGAGGAAGGGTGCCGCGTTCGCGAAAATTCCGCGCAGTTTATCGAGCGTGACCCGCGGCAGGCGACCACCGGTGTTTGCGATGTACCGCAACCTCTCAGCAACCGCAGGGGGCCATGACGCCTCCGTGAGCTGCATCCACAACGGGGGCACACAGGTTAACGCGGTGACCGCATGCCGTCCGCACGCATTGACCACATCTCGAGGGAGCAGATAGTTGATCAGAATGCAGTGCGCACCGACCACGAAGGCCGTCGTGACCTGGCTCAGTCCAGCGTCGAAGCTCAATGGAAGCACGCTCAAGATGACGTCCTCCGAGGTGTGGTCGAGATACGTGCTGACACTCTCGGCTCCCGCAACGAGGTTACGATGGCTCAAGACAACGCCCTTCGGCCTCCCCGTGCTGCCGGACGTGTAGAGGATCGCTGCGGGGTCGACATCGATTGCGGCTGTGATCGGTGTGGCTACCGCTGCATCTTCCTGCCATCGGTGCACGGCGACCTGCCGCAGATGTGGTGGCGCCCCGCCGACGACTATCACGTCCTCGATCACAGACGCCGCGAGGGCTTCAGACAGTTGCGACAACCGGTCGGCCGACGTGACGAGCATGCGGGCACCGCTATCGACCAGGATGTGCTCGACTTGCGGCGCCTTTAGGACATGGTTGATCGGAACGAATATCCCGCCCGCGGCAGACACAGCGACCATCGCAATGACCGTCTCGATGCGTTTCTCGAGGTAGATCGCAACGCGGTCCCCCTGACCGATTCCCAGCGCCATGAGGCGGGCGGTGGCGCCTTCCGCGCGCTGCCATGCCTCCGCGTACGTTACAGTCTCGCCTTTGTAGGTGAGCGCCGGAAAGTCCGGCATCGCGGCCGCAGCGCTGGAGAGCAGGTGATGGAAATTGGTTCGAATCATCGGTCTCGCCTCTCTGCAAGGTAGCGCGTGAACTCCTCTGAGTCGTCAAGGTCGACGTACCGCCGTCCCTGCGCGTCCCGATCGAGACACACCGCGCGGGGTACCGCCGGGCCCGGGCGGGAGTAACCCGAAACCTCGTCGAATACGCCCACAAATGCCTCTGCCTGAGGACGCCAGTCAAGTTCGCTCGAGACACGCTCACGCGCCTTCCGTCCAAGGTCGACGCGTAGGAGGACATCGTCAAGGAGGCGTTCGACGTTGTCAGCAAATGCGAGGACGTCGCCGGAGTCGGTGTAGAGGACCGTGTCGCCGCCCGACACCCGGGTTTCAACGAGATCGAACGAAACTGCTGGCAGGCCGTACGACATGTACTCCATGGTCTTGTTCATGGTGGAGACGTCGTTAAGTGGCGTCTTCAAATCGGGGCAAAGTCCGATGTCAGCCCTACTCAGGTATTCGGCGATGGCGACCCGGTCGACCCTCCCGGTGAAGGTGACATGGTCGTCCAGGTCAAGTTGCGCCGACAACTTCCTGAGGTCCTCCAGACAGTCGCCGAACCCGAGTAGCGTGGCCGTCACGTTGCTCCTGCCACGGCGATGGACGAGCTCCGCCATGACGAGGAGTACCTGATCGACGCCGTCCTGTGGTCCCATGATGCCGAGGTACACCAGTTCTAGCGTGCCTTCGGGCCGTGGGTGCGACGGGTAGATGGGTCGCATCTCCGCCGTGTCCGGTCCGCTGCGCACGACGGTGACATGACCCGGCCTGCGACCGCCACGGCTGACCGCGATGGCCTTGTACGACTCATTCGTGGAGATGATGCGGTCCGCGGACCGCATCGTCCGACGCTCAAGCCAGCGGAGGCCCGCATATTCGAGACGCTTGAACGAACCCTGTGGTTGCCCAAAGCGCGAGATGAACAGCTCCGGATTCAGGTCGTGATGGTCGAAGACGAATGCAACTCCACGAACTCGCCAAAAGAGCGCAAGTAGCCAGTAAGTGTCGGGTGGATTGCAGGCTTGTAGAACGTGAAAGCGACGGCGACGCCAGACGGCGAGGGACAGCCAGGCCGTGCGCAACCAGCTATAGGAGAACTCCCATACGTATCCAAGCAGTCCTCCGGCCTCGGGCGCAGGCGAATACTTGAAGAGTTCCACGCCCTCGACGCGCTGGCGTGTCGGGTCCCCCGGACCCTTCGGGCAGATAACACTCACGTGATATCCGCGCGCGATGAGCGCCTGGCATTCGAGCCATACTCTGCGATCGAGTGGCACCGGTAGATTCTGCACGATGATCAGGACGTGGGGCTGGTTCATGCTCCATACACCTCTTCTTCCACGACGCGGACGACGGCATCGTGAGTGGGTTGCCAGGACCGACCCACCACGGAATCGGCCGCAGCGCCGGCGACGGCGTCGATGTCTCGCGCAGTGACAAGACCAGACAAGGCCTGAGCCAGAGCGCTGCCGGTGGGTTCCACCCATCGCACATGCGGGTTCGGGAGCACAAGGCGAGCGAGCGCCATTTCGTTGACGACGGGGATGTTACCCGCGGCGAGCATCTCCTCGGCGACGAGTGTGATATTTGTGAACGACAACGCCAATCCCGCGATTGTTCTCCCGTACAGCGCGTTGAGTTCGGCGGTCGTCAGCCGACCATGGAAGACGTGCGGGATCTCAAGGCCACGCGGTGCTGCTCCGTATACATGGATCTGCTGCTCCGGATGCAATCGATGGAATTCGCGCAAGGCGACAGCCGCCAGATGGTATCCGCGGCGAGGGAAGTCCGGACGGCAGTAGAACACCACGCCCGCCCGAACCCCGCCCTCTGCCGGCGATCGATACACCTCAGAGTCGCAGCCGAAGGGCACCACGTCGCTGGATAACCCCGTCGCCTCCCGCAGCATGCCGTCGAGCATCTCACCGAGCGCGATCCGGCGAAAAGGCAACCGATAGGTCATCGCTGCAAGCTCGTACTCTGCGCCATAGCCGTAGAAATACGGCTCATAGTCTTGAATGAAGTACATCCGGCGGACAGGTTCGCGCCCGTACTTCACCACGAGGTGGGCCGACTCCCACGACGTTGCCATAATGGCATCCACTCCGCTTATGCCGGCAGTGACGTCGCGTACCTCGCTCGTCACCGACGGCCAGTGCCGTCGAATTCGTGTTGTCAGCTCGGCCGTGTCCACACCGTGCTTGTCGTAGATGTACACGGCGCATCGGTGCCCGCGTGCTTCCAGCGCCTCGATCATCCGGAAGAGCGTCGTGTGCCCACCTGACCCCGGCGCGGGGGGGGTCATCAGCCATCCAATGGAGACGGGCGTTCCCTTCGCAGGGCGAATGACCGGAAGGGGCAAGGATGCCGGCACCTCGCTGAGGATGTCATCCAACCGCAGGTTGAATGACAGCTCAGCCGCCCCCGTGGCGGTATATGCGCGCTGCGCCAGCCGCTGAGCGAGCCCTGTCAGCCCCACGCGTTGTGCGCGCAGGGCTTTGGACGCTAGTCCCCGCCACCGTGTCATGACCGCCGTCCCATCGTCTTCCGATTCCGGTCGCTCAAAGTCCGGTCACCACCCAGCGGACGTAGTACCGCTCATGACGTAACTTGCGGGAGGCGCGTCCCCATGCGCGGCGAAGTGACCGCGCGGGAGCCTTCCCCTCGCGTCCAAGCCTCCGCACGGAACGCCACATCGTAGAGGCGGGGTAGATATCGGTAGCGAATGCGAGCAACGCGGTGACTTCGGACCGGGATTCAGCACAGTCAGCCCTCGCTGCGGCGAATCGGACCGCATCCCGGCTGAGTGCTCTGCGCGCGGACGCGAGGAGCGCAGGCGCGCCATTTACCGTGGAATACCGCAGCGCGGCCTCGAACGCAGCCAGACGCGCGCGAAGGTCGACGAGAGCGCCGGCACCAGCCGTCTCGCTCATGCTCGCGGCATGCTCACGATGCAGCGCCTGATCGGCGCCGCCGATGTAGCCAACGTCGTGCGCACTCGCCACCCTCAGCGAAATCTCCATGTCCGGCGCGTAGGGGACCTCCGGGTCCATGGGGCCGAGCTCTCGGAGCACGCGGGAGCGGAGCACCATCTCTGGGTTAGTGATCGCGCTGACCCCAAGCCGGCAACGTTCGGCCAGCCAGTCCCGCCCGGACCAGACAATCCAACGCACGGCTGCCTGCCTGGCAACGGGCGGCTCCGCACCCGCAAAGTGTCGCGGGTGCCCGTAGACGATGCCGACCGACGAGTGCGCCTGAAAGAGCGACACCGCACGGCCCAGCGCCCCCGGTGTCAGGAGGTCGTCCGCATCGAGTTTGACGACGAACTCCCCTCGCGAGACTTGCCACCCTGCGTTGAAGGACCGCACGTGACCGGAGTTGGAAGTATTGGCGACGAGCCTCACTTCGGGATGCTCGCGCGCGAGGCGCTCGGCGACCTCTCTGCTGTCGTCGGTGGAGCAGTCATCGACGATGATGATCTCGACGTCGACACTCGGCTGCGCCAAGGCACTCTTCACCGCGTCTGGTAAGAAGCGGCCATAGTTGAAGCAGGGAATCACCACGGTCACCGACGCAGCGCTTGACGGAGCGAGTGGAACGGCCCCACGCGCTGAGAGCCGCTTCACACGTGCCGGACTCAATGCGCTGAGCACGCGCAGTATGCGGCCGTCGAGCGCGCGCTCTTCTTCGTAGGCGCGCCACCGCGCCTCGAGAACACGACGTCCAGGTTTCATTTCATCAGCTCCCCTGAAGGCACCGATCTCTCTGGGCGAACTAATGCGAGCCGACGCCGGAGCCAGGGCAGCATCAGTACCACGTACGCGATCGACGCCCAGGCTCCGCCTACCAGCAGTGCGACGAGCGCGTCATCGATGAGGAGCACGGCGGCTATAGCCCCGGCGACCGCAGGTAGCACCGCAACCGTCGGCCACCACGCTCCGCGCAAGATTCCGCCCACGCTGATCCCGGACCGCAAAAGCACGACGATGTACGCAGGAAAAATCACGAGCACGGCGACCGCAACGTGCGCCCACCCCGCACCGACGATTCCATAGGCGGACGTCGCATAGAGCATCGCCGCGACTAGGACCACGAGCGAGATGATTTGAATCCAAAGGACCGGCCGCGAGCGGCCCCTGGCATAGAGATAACCCGCGAAGACGTCGAAGACCACCCGGAGACTGCCGTACACCCCGAGTGCTGCCAGGACGGGCGCTGCGGGCAGCCATCGTGCACCGTATAGCACCTCGATGAGCGGGGCGCTCAGGACCGCGAGCAGCGCTCCGGCCGGGAGTGCACCGGCCCACGCGATCGCGGTGACCGATTCAAGTGCGCCCGGGCCGTTGCTCGCGCGCGCGAAGTAGGGGAGCGAGATCGCGCGGACGACCTGCGCCAGTGCAGTCATCGGCCAACTCGAGATGTTAAAAGCCAGCACGTAATATCCCAATGCGACCACCCCGGCAACGCGGGCGAGAACGATGTTATCTACGTTGATCAGCACCCACGAGAGTAGGTTCGCCGCCGCGATCGGAAGACTGAAAACGAGAACCGGCCTAAGGACCCGCCGGTCCCACGCGAATCTCGGTGCGACCCGCGCGAGGGCGAACTGGAGAGTCGTAGCAACGACCTGCGCCGACACGCGCCCGATGGCCAGGCCCATCACCCCAAAGCCGGCGACCACTAGACCGAGCGTCACGACGGTAGACACGAGGAAGTCCGCCACGGCGATCACGAACAGTTCTCGCTGTTGGAATCGGCGGAGCAGCATCGCGTAGGGGACCACACCAAGGCCACCCAATAGGAGGGTCACCCCAAGTACGGCGATGGCAGGAGCGGCATCCGGCCCGCCCAACAGATCGGCGAGGACTCCGCTGCCAAGGATGCAGATGAACGCGAGCGCACCCCCGCTCACGAGACCCAGCGTTGCGACCGTCGGAGCAAATCTGTCGGGTTCGTCGGCCCGGATGAGCTGCGCAGACAGACCCAGATCGGCGACGGCCATCAGAACGCCCTGTACGGCCAGGGCGATCGCGAACACCCCGAACTGCTCCGGGGCGAGGAGGCGGGCAAGGACAATACCGACGACTAGACCGCTCAATCGCAGCACGATTGTGGACAGGCCACTCCACGCTGCCGCGCGTGTCGCCTGGGCACGGAGCGTCGCGCGGTGTGGTTTCGTGGTCTCCGACATGGTCACAGTCCGACCAGATCCGTGCGACGGGAACGAATCTTCCATCGTGCATGTTCCGCAGCCCGAATTGCGCTGGCAGGCCAACGACCCGGCGATGACGCCCACGTCCACGTTGGAGAACCGAGCACATCGGGCGAAGTCGCGCTCGCGAATTCTCGAAGTGCGACGACGGTGCTGTCGGGTGCCCCCTCAGCGCCCAAGAGAGCCGCCCGCAGCAGGGCCTCACGCGCAACTGAGGCCAGGGCGCGCACCCGCATGCATTGGCCGTCTTTCACGGACGATCCTTCCCCAGCGAAGAAGCGGAGGAACACGTCACGTACCTGCTCCATGTCGTCCAGCACGCCGGTGAACTGGGTAGTGTGCATGTTCTCGCCATGAATCCGGTAATACGCTTGGCGCGGCCCCCCGACGAATCCCACGTCCGACCGCGCCGCTGCCTGCAGCCACATGAGCATGTCCGCGGCGTGCGGTAGTTCCTGGTCGTAACCACCAATGTCGGCGTACACAGACGCCCGCATGACGACTTCGGGATTGGCGATCATGTTCCGACCGCGGCGACAGATATGCGCAAGCCATTGCTCACCGTCCCAGATTTGCCACCACTGCGGCACGGAGCCGAACTCCGGCATCGCGTCCTCGAACGCGGCGATCCTGCCATACACGAGTCCGACGCTTGGATTCGATTCGAGCAGCGCAACCGAACGCGACAGTGAGCCCGGGGCAAGCACATCATCGGCCGAGAGCAGGACCAGATACTCGCCCGTCGCACGCGACAGCCCGTCGTTGTAGGTCCGGATGTGGCGCAGATTGTGCTCATGCTCGACGAGCGTCACGCGCGCGAACCGTTGGGCGAGTTCCCGGGCGACGGAGGCACTCCCGTCTGTGGACGCGTCGTCGACGATGATCACGTGGACATCTATCCCGGGCTGCGCCAAGGCGGATTCGACAGCGTCGGCAAGGAACGGCCCGTAGTTGTAGTGAGGCACGACAACGGACACACGCGGGCGTCGCGAGAGCGGACGAGGACGCTGGAATCTCATGATGACCTCCGCGTTATCGCGTGGTGCACCGCGCCAGCAACGCCGGACTGCTGCTGCGCCGTCAGATGCGGGAACATCGGCAACGAGAGGATGCGGTCGGCGGCAGCCTCTGCGACCGGGAACTGACCTCGGCGTCCGCCCAGATGCGCATACGCCTCGGTCAGGTGCACCGGTGTCGGGTAGTGGATGCCGGTGCCGATGCCCGCAGCGCCGAGGTCCGCCAGGACACGGTCACGGTCGTCGACGCGCACGACGTACAGGTGCCAGACATCGGTGTTGCCCGGCCTCACCGAGGGAAGTCGCAGTCCGTCGAGTGCTCCCAGCAAACCTGCGTAGCGCTCCGCGGCCGCGCGTCGGGCGGCGTTCCAGTCCTCGAGCCTGCGCAGCTTCGCCCGCAGCATGGTGGCCTGCACGGCATCCAGTCTGGCGTTGACCCCGATGTGGTCGTGCACGTACTTCACCGAGCTACCGTGAGCACCGAGATTACGGACGAGCGCGGCGATGCCGTCATCGTCGGTCATCACGGCGCCGGCGTCACCGGCGGCGCCCAAGTTCTTGCCGGGGTAGAAGCTCGTCGCCGCGACGTGTCCGAGCGCACCGGCCCGGCCGGACGGGCCCGACGCGCCCTGCGACTGCGCGGCATCCTCGATCACTGCCAGGTCGTGTCGGCGTGCGAGGGCCGTGATCAGCCCCATCGGGGCCGTCTGCCCGAACAGATGCACCGGCGCGATCGCCCGGGTGCACGACGTGATCGCCGCTTCGACGGCATCCGGGTCGATGAGCAGGTAGTCGTCGTCGACGTCGACGAACACCGGAACCGCGCCGATGCGCGACGCCGCCTCGGCCGTGGCGATGAACGTGTTCGCCGGCATGATGATCTCATCGCCCGGCTGGATGCCGATGGCTCGGTATGCCAGCTCGAGCGCATCCGTACCGTTGGACACCCCGACGACGTGTCGCACACCGATGTAGTCGGCGTACTCCCGCTCGAACGCCGCGACCTCAGGCCCGCCGACGAACGACGCGGACTCGAGCTGCGCCTGCCAGACCGGCAGCACCTCCGCGGCGACTTCCGCCTGCTGCGCGGCGAGGTCGATGAACGGCACGGCGGCGGTTATCTCGGCCGCTCGGCGGGGCCGAGCGCTCGCAGCCGTCCACAGATCTGCTGTCGTCATGGCTGTCATCCTTCGTTGAGAGCGAGAAGCGTGAGGTGGGAGAGCCCGAGCGTTGCCCGGACTGTGCGGATGACATCGCTCGCCCTGGCGGACTCGCCGCCGACGCGAACGGTGTCGATGCGCAGGATGCCATCGCCGGTGAGGACATCGACGGACCCCTCGGATCGGGAGACATTGACCACCCGGCCCGGGATCCGGCCGACGAACCGCGGAGGATCAACCACAGGCGCCGCCCAATCGATCCCAATCCGCGTGCGGCCCAGATAGCTGAAGGCGCCGGGGAACGGGTCGGTCAGGGCACGGATCAGGCGATCGATGCTCACGGTGCTCTGCGACCAATCGATCAGCCCGTCCTCCGGGTTTCTGCCGCAGCAATAGGTCGCAGCGGTCTCGTCCTGCGCGTCGCCCAGTTCGCCCCGCCATCGGCGATGCACCGCCCCCGCGAGCATGGTCTCCTGCAGCGCGTTCAGCTGCGCATAGACGTGGGTCACGGTATCGCGGGGCCCGATCGGCACTCGCCGCTGCGCGAGCACCGGCCCGGCGTCCAACCCGGGTACGACGCTGTGAACAGTGATCGCCGCTTCGTCCTCGCCGTTGATGATCGCCCAGTTGACGTTGGCCCGCCCCCGATACGCGGGAAGCGGCGAGTAGTGCACATTGACGTACGGCCGACCCTCGAGTGCAGATCGCTGCACGATCCGCGAATAGGACGACATCACCACAAGGTCAGCCCCGACGCGCTCGAGGAACGGTTCGAGTTCCCCGACGTGTGCTGCGCTCGCCGTTTCGCAACCGTTGGCACGGGCCAGGGCAAGAACCGGATCGGCGCCGGCGTCGGTCGGTCCGACGTTGCGCACTACACCGACCACCGGGAAGTTCTCGACCAGCCCGCGGAACGCGGACTCCCCCGTCGGCCCATCGCCGATGAGCACGACGCGCGGCAGGCTAGGCGAGCTCATCGATGTACTCCCGCTCCGCGAGGGTCAGCGACGATGGCTCTCGCAAGAGCAGCTCGCCCACCTTGAGCCCCCCGGCCTGAAGCCGAACCACCGCGTCGGGGCCGACACGCGACGGCAAGACGGCCATATGTCCGATGGCCGGTCGTGCTTTTGGCCACGCCGCGACACCCTCAGGCTCGAAGTCGCCCCAATACCGCACGAGGACGATATCGGCCGCACCCGCCGAGATGAGGGCTTGCTCTTGCGCCGTGAGCACCGAGCCTGCGTTGGGCGTGCGCGCGACAAGGATCGCGGCCGGGCTGGTCGCCAACAGCTTCTCTACATCTCCGCTGCTATCCACAGTGGCACCGGCGGCCTGAAGCCCCGACACGAGATAGGGCAGGAACGGGTTGTCGCAGAGCACTCCGATCCGCGAGCCGTAGGCAGGGATCCCTGCGTCTGCGAGCTGTACGACCGCCATCAGGCCGAGATAGGAGAACACATCGATGTGCGGATGGCGCTCATTGGTACCCGCAACCCGGACGCCGCGCCGAACCAGACCATCCAGGTCGACGTCGATGCGACCGGCCTGAATCTCCCAGGTCTCGAACATCAGGCTGAGCGCGGACGCAGGTCGCATAGCGTCCGCGCAGTCGCCGGTGATCGGCCGCAGGTGTCCGCTGTTCGTGGTCACGTCTGCCCAGGCGAAGTCCGCGGGCTGGCGTTCGGTGCGGATCGAGATGCGCCCAGCCACCCCGAGCGCCTCCGCGAGGCGGAGTGTCCCATGAGCTGCCTCGTCGCTCGTGCCGTGCCGTGAGGATTTTGCGACCGAGCGCACTTCAGCCCCGGCGAGCGCAGCGAGCACCGGTGTCACTGCATACGCCCCCGTGGCCGCCTCGGTCAGAACGTGAGCACCGGACAGGTCCAGCGACATCCGTGCCACGCTCTCCGTGACGAGTCGAGCGAGTCGGGCGGTGCTAAAACCGGGAGGCATGCTCATGCGGGGATCCCGACGGGCGCGCGCAGCACCGAGATCACGCGTTCCTGATCCGCGGCACTCAGGGTGTGAAACAGCGGCAGGATCAGCGTGCGGTCGGTGAGGCGTTCGGTCACCGGGAGGCCGCCGGGCGGAACCAGATTGCGGTACGGGACCTGGCGATGTGCGGCCATGATGCCGCGCCGAGCGGAGATATCGGCTTCGGCGAGCGCGACGAGCAGGCCGTCCCGGTCCGTCGGATACTCGTCGAGCACCTCGACCCAGAAGGATTGCACGTTGCCCGTCCCGTACTCCGGATCTGCGACGGCACGCAGGCCCGGGATCTCGCGCAGCGCGGTGCGGTAGTGCGTCGCCAGCTCACGACGTCGACGGACGATGTGCGGCAATCGCCGCAGCTGCACGAGCCCGACTGCCGCCTGCATGTCGGTCATGCGGAAGTTGTAGCCGACCTCGGTGTACTCCTCCGCCGGCGGCAGCACCGAGTCGTGACGGTCTGCTGCCGAGACGCTCATCGCGTGCTCGCGCAGCCGCCGGGCACGCTTGGCCCAGTCCCCGCGGGTCGTGGTGATCATGCCCCCCTCGCCGGTGGTCAGGAGCTTGCGTGGGTGGAACGACCACGCCGCGATCTCGGCGCCGGCGCCCACGGGACGCCCTTTATAGGTGGAACCGGCAGCACAAGCGGCATCCTCGATCACGATGATCCCGAGCGGGTCGGTCGCCTCCCGCACGTCGTCGAGATCGACGGGGACTCCACCCTGGTCCACAACGATGACCGCTTTGGTCGCCGACGTGATCGCCAGCCGAACCGTCTCACCACTGACGTTTCCGGTGATCGGATCGACGTCCGCGAAAATGGGATTGGCGCCCACGTACCGCACGGCGTTCGTCGTCGCGATGAACGAGAACGACGGAAGCACGACATCGTCACCGGGTCCGATGCCGGCGACGATCAGGGCGAGGTGCAGCGCGGTAGTGCAGCTGGTCGTCGCCACCGCATAGGGCACGCCCACGGCTTCGGCGAATTCCTTCTCGAACTGCGCAACCCGTGGCCCCTGCGCCACCCAGCCGCTAGCGATCACTTCGGCGACGGCGTCGGCCTCTTCCTGGCCGAGCCACGGCACCATGACGTTGATGCGTTCGCGCATCAGACCGTCACCACCCGTCCTGCTGAGATCTCCTCACGCAACGGCGCCCACCAGTCCACGAGCAGCCGCAGTCCCTCCTCGACGCCGATGCTGGCCTCGAAGCCGAGGTCGCGTCGGGCGGCGGTGGTGTCGGCGAGACGCCGGACGACGCCGTTGACGGCGCGCTCCGGCCCATGCTCGATGCCGAGTCCCTCGGCTCCCATCACCCGCAGCAGCGCCTGGGCGAGCCCGAGCAGGCTCGTCTCGGTGCCGCTGGCGATGTTGTAGGTGCCTTCGACGATGTCGCTCTGCGCGGCCAGCACGTTCGCCCGCGCGATGTCGGGCACGCACACGAAGTCCATCGTCTGCGCCCCGTCGCCGAAGATGAGCGGCGGCCGGCCGTCGGCGATGCGCTCCATCCAGCGCACGAGCACCTCGGTGTACAGGCCGTGGACATCCATGCGCGGGCCGTACACGTTGAAGTAGCGCAGCAGCACGTAGTCCAGCCCCTGCATCGCTCGGAAGCTGCGGACGAGGCCCTCGTTGAACGTCTTCGCCGCCCCATAGAGGGTGTCGTTGTTCTCGTGGTGGTGACGTTCGTCGGTCGGGAAGGTCTCCGCCATCCCGTACACCGAGGCGCTGGATGCCGCGATCAGTTTCTTCACGCGGTGCCGCGCCGCCGATTCGACGACGTTGAACGTACCGTCGACGAGCACCTCCAGCGCCAGGCGGGGTTCCTCCGCGCACTGCGTGATGCGGATCGCCGCCTGGTGGAAGACGACGTCCTTGTCGGCAGTGAGGTCGTCGACCAGACGTGCGTCGCGGATGTCCCCCTCGATGAGGCTCACCCGACCGGTGGCGAGGGCGTCGTCCAGGTTCGCCAGCCGCCCTCGCACGAGGTTGTCGAGCACGTCGACGTGTGCGACGTCGGCTGCCAGCAGTTCGTCCACGAGAGTCGAGCCGATTGTTCCGGCACCACCGGTGACCAGAACACGGGTTCCTTCCAGACGGGTCATGCCGCCACCTCCTCAAGATCGGTCACGATGGGCCGGGGCGCGCCGGCTGCGGCAAGGCTGGATGTGGCCGCTTCGAGCACCGACAGCACCCGCAAGCCCGCGTTCCCGCTGGTGCGGGCGGGGCGACCCTCACGGATCGCGGCGGCCAGTTCGGAGACGACCCCGCCGAGCGCTTCGCGTTCGGGCAGCGCCGGCGCCCAGGTGTCGCCGAGCCGGTAGGAGATGTTCGCTGCGCGGGTGTCTGCCGAAGTGACTTTCGAGACGGCGTCGATGTCGACGCCGCGGTCGTAGACGCTCAGTCGCTGCTGCGGGTTCAGATCGTCCCAGACCAGCGTGCGCTTCGTGCCTCCGATCACCATCTGGCGGATCTTGGTCGGGCTTAGCCAGTTGACGTGCACGTGCGCCATGGCGCCGCATTCCAGCGGCATCGCGAGGTAGCCGACGCACGACCTTCCGGTGCGTAGCGGGTCCGAGCCGTGGGCGGAGACCGATGTCGCGGCGAGCCCGCCGGGCAGCACGAAGTCCATGATCGACAGGTCGTGCGGGGCGAGGTCCCAGAAGACGTCGACGTCGGGCTGGATGAGTCCGAGGTTGATGCGCACGCTGTCCACGAACAGGATGTCGCCGAGAGCCCCCTCGGCCACGAGCTCACGGATCTTCAGCACCGCGGGGGTGTAGCAGTAGGTGTGATCGGCCATGAGAACCAGGCCGCGCTCCTCGGCGACGCGCACCATCTCGGCACCGCGCTCGCGCGTGTCGGCGAGCGGCTTTTCCACCATCACGTGCTTGCCCGCCGCCAGCGCTGCCAACACGATCGCGTGGTGCGTGCGCGCCGGGGTCGCGATCGCGACCGCGTCCACGATCGGATCCCGCAGCAGCTCGACGAGGTCCGACGTGATCGGCACCCCCCCGACGCTGTCGGCGACGCCGCGCGCCCGGTCCTCATCGAGGTCGCAGATGGCGACCAGATTCCAGTCCCCACTCGCACGGAAATTGCGCGCGAGGTTCGGCCCCCAATAGCCGGCGCCGATGACGGCGACGTTCAACCGTTCAGTCACGGTTCCCCCAGATTCCCCAATATTGTGTGTTCCCCAGTTGCGCGGCTGCGGCCGCTAACCGGATGCGACGAAGGTGACGTCGACCCAGTAGTCGTGCGCCGAGAGGGGGGTGATGTCGGCGCCGCAGGGGCTCGCCGCTTCGGCGCGCGGCGACGGCTGCATCGCGACCAGCGCGGCGCCGAGCGCCGCGGCGATCACGACCATCGTGACCAGCCGCTGCGCGCGCCCAGCGGCTGCCGTCGGCAATGCCGCAGCGGTCCCCAGATTCCCCATGCTCTTCCCCAGTCGCCTGCAGCACGAGCGAGCACTGCAAGCCATAACCCGGCACGACGACGAGCATTCTCATCGACGTCGTGTCTGCGCCTCCCCGGCGCGGACACAACCGGTATCCCCGCGGGCAGTGTATCCACAACCGTCGATCGCGCACAATACAATCCGGAGCACGGTTTTCCGCGGCCAGCGCCCGCCGATCCCGCCCCATCCGAGAGGAACACCATGACCTCCACCGCCGACGCACCCGTCGTGCAGCCGTCTGCCGACATCGACGAAGGTGTGGTGCTGGGAGCCCGCACTCGGGTGTGGCACCTGGCGCAGGTCCGCGCGGGCGCCCGGCTGGGGGCCGACTGCAACATCGGCCGCGGCGCGTACATCGGCCCGGGCGTCGTGCTCGGCGACGCCTGCAAAGTGCAGAATTACGCGCTGGTGTATGAGCCCGCGGTCGTCGGCGACGGGGTCTTCATCGGGCCCGCCGTCGTCTTCACCAACGACGAATTCCCGCGTGCGGCCAATCCCGACGGGTCACTCAAGAACGCCGACGACTGGAACGCGGTGGGGGTGACCGTCGAACAGGGCGCGTCGATCGGAGCACGGTCGGTGTGCATCGCGCCGGTGACCATCGGCGCGTGGGCGCTGGTGGCGGCAGGCGCTGTGGTCACGAAGGACGTGCCGGCGCATGCGCTGGTCGCCGGGGTGCCTGCCCGGCGGATCGGCTGGGTCAGCCGAGTGGGACGGCCGCTCGTGGCCGACGGGGACGAGTGGGTGTGCCCTGATTCCGGCGAGCGCTACACCGCCGATGGCGAGTCGCTGCGGCTGCTCGCGTAGCGGCATCCGCGCGCTGCGGCATCCACCCGCCCGCGCCACTCACAGCTTGCGCAGCAGCACCCGCTCCACGGCGTGGTCGGCACCCTTGTGCAGCACCAGCGTGCCGCGGTGCTTGGTCGGCTCGACGTTCTCCCGCAGGTTCGGCAGGTTGATGTCGTTCCAGAACCCCAGGGCGCGGGTGACGGCCTCGTCGTCGGCGATGTCGGCGAACCGGTTGAAGAACGAGTTCGGGTTGGCGAACGCCGCGCGCCGCAGGGCGAGGAACCGGTCGACGAACCACTGCGTGATGTGGTCGGCGTCGGCATCGATGTAGATAGAGAAGTCGAACAGGTCGCTGACGGCGACGTCGTTGGGTGACGGCGGCGGCTGCAGCACATTGAGCCCCTCGACGATCACGACATCGGGACGGCGCACCGTGACGTGCGCGTCGGGGATGATGTCATACCGCATGTGCGAATAGAAGGGCGCGCGCACCTCGGCGGCACCGCTTTTCACCTCGGTGAGGAACGCCACGAGCGCGCGGCGGTCGTACGACTCCGGGAAGCCCTTGCGGTGCATGATGCCGCGGCGCTCGAGTTCGGCATTGGGGTAGAGGAACCCGTCGGTGGTGATCAGCTCGACGCGTGGGGTGCCGGGCCACCGACTCATGAGTTCCCGCAGCAGGCGCGCGATCGTGGATTTGCCGACCGCGACGGAACCGGCCACTCCCACGACGAAGGGCGTCGTGGTGTCGGACTCCCCCAGGAACGCGCTCTCTTCGGCACCGAGGCGCTTGGTGTTCTCGGCGTACAGCGACAGCAGGCGGCTGAGCGGCAGGTACACCTCCCGCACCTCGTCCATGTCGAGCCGGTCGCCGATGCCGCGCAGCTGCACGACCTCGGTCTCGGACAGCGGGTTCGGCATGCCGCGCGCCAGGCGCGCCCAGTCGGCACGGTCGATCTCGCGGTAGAGCTCGCGCGCGAGGGGCTCGGGCGCAGCGTCTTCGCTCACAGCAGTGGTCTCGGCCATCGCGCCCATCGTATCCGGGCGCACCGCGGCATCCGCGCAGCCGCCCGCGCCGCGTGAGAAACCACTTCTCGGTCGAGACACCACGCGTCGCGTGGTTTCTGATCCGGAAAGTGGTTTCTCACAGGTGGGGCCGGCCCGCCCCGCCCGGGCGGGGCGCGGCGGGGCGGGGCGGCGCGACCGGGTGGCCGGCCTCGGCGGCTCACACCGAGTCACGCGCCGGAAACACCGGCGAGCGCGATACGCAACACCGCGGGCGTAGCCTCCCGCCGGGAGGGCACATGAGCGCACTGAGCGACGCGATCTCCCGGCGGCAGCCGGCGGCGAGCCTGTCGGCCCGGTCGCCGCTGCACGGGCTGCGCCGGGGGTCGGTCCGCACAGTCGACCTCGTCGCACAATCGGTGGCGGCCGTGGCTCCGGCGGGCGTGCTGCTCACCCACTCCGGCGGCCTGGTCGGCCACCTGGGTTCGTTCTCGTTCGTGGCGCTCTTGCTGACTGCCGCGGTGGTGGTGCTCGTGGCGCTGACGATGTCGGTGTTCGCGCGGCGCATCTCGGCCGCGGGCGGCATCTACACCTTCGTCGCCCGCGGCCTCGGCCCGATCGTGGGGATCGCCGCCGGCGCCGCCATCGCCCTGGGGTACGCGAGTGTCGCCATCGACACGCTGCGCAGCGGCGTGCGCCGACTGGGCGGCCTCATCACCGCAGGGAACGGGGAGGATGCCGCGACCACCGTCCTGCTTGCGCTCGGTTGCACGGCGATCATCGTCGTGGTCATCGTGTGCGGCGCCCGCGCGTCCACGCGCGTGATGCTCGTGATCGAGTCGGTCGCGGTGGCGGCGATCGTGGCGGTGACGGCCGTCGTCTTTGCCGGCACCGGGTGGGACCTCGCCCCGTTGGTGCCCGATCCCGGCGCGATGCCGTCGCCATCGGCACTGGCCGGCGGCATCGGGGTCGCCCTGGTGTCCTTCGTCGGCTTCGAAAGCGGCGCCACACTCGGTCCCGAGAGTCGGCGCCCACTGGCCAGCGTCCCCCGAGCCCTGGTGTGGACGGCCGTCGCCGTCGCGATCGTGTACCTGTTCGGCACCGGCGCCCAGCTGTCAGCCGCGGCCAGCGGCAGCGCAGGGCGCACCTCGGCGCTGGTGCCCGCGTCGGTGCTCGAGTCGGCACCGTGGACGGCGACGCTCATCGACGCCGTCATCGCGGCATCCTGGCTCGTCTGCACCCTCGCCTGCACGAACGCCCTCGTCCGGCTCGTCTTCACGATGGCGCGCGAGGGGATCCTGCCGGCCTGGCTCGGCCGCACCTCGCAACGCTTCGCGACGCCGCATCGCGCTGCGCTCACCGTCGGCGGCGTGGTCGCCACCGGGACCATCCTGCAGGCGTGGGCCGGCCACGGCTCACTGCTGGACGCCACGATCGCACTGGCCACACCGGTGGGGTTCCTCATCGCCTACCTGCTGGTGTGCGCGGCCGCGGTGCCCTATCTGCTGCGGGTGGGCGAGTTCACCCTGCGGGAGTCGTGGCCGGCGATCGTCGGTACCGTCGCGCTGGGAGCCGTCGCCGTGACCGAAGTGATGGGGGTGGTCGGGCTCGACCGCGCCGCGCTGGCGATCATCGCCGTGGTCCTCGCGATGGCGGTGCTCGGCCACGTCGTGCGGTTCCGTGCCGGCCGCACGTCGACGTCGCACTCCGGCGCCTACGACACTCCGGTCGCGGCGGACGCCCTGGCGACGCCCGGCGACGGGCTGCCGCGGCCGTGAGCGGGCCATCGGGTCTGCGCAGCGGTGTCGGACAGGCACTCGCGGTGCTGGAAGAGGTCGCCCGGGCCGGTCCCTCGCTGTCCGCGAACGGCATCGCCCGCATCCTCGGCATGCCGCGGGCCAGCGCCTACCGCCTGATCAACGCCCTGGTCAGCGAGGAGTATCTGCTGCGCCACCCGACCCTCGACGGATTCCTGCTGGGGGTGCGCGTGGTCGAACTGGCACACCTCGTCGCCCCGACACAGCCCGTCGTCGCCCCCGACATCATCGGGCAACTGCGGATGCAGACGGGCGAAGCCGTGCATTTCGTGCGCTACCAGCGCGGCCGCGTCGTCGTCGTCGACGAGGACCCGATGCGTCCGCTGCTGTCGGTGAACCGCACCCGGCGCCAGCTCGGCTCGACCGCGATCGGACGCCTGCTGCTGGCCGGCTTCGCCCCGCCGCTGACCGCCCACCCCGATCGCGAGGCCGTCGCGGAGGTGATCAGCACCGCCCGGTCGTCAGGGATCACTGCTGCCGAGCACCGCCGCATCGCCGCGGAGGTCACCGAACACGACTTCGCGGCCTACGCCGAGCCCGACGGCCAAGGCCGTGCATGCATCGCCGTGCCGGTGCGTTCCGGCGACGGCCGGCTGGTGGGCGGGGTCGCGCTGTCCACGGCCGACGGCGACCTCGATGCCGCCGCCCGTCACCTTTCCCGCGTGCGCGACAGCGCCGCACTGCTCGTGCTGGCGGCACAGGACGCCGGACGGGGCGGCAGCGGCGACCTCGCTCAGGGGATGTCGAGCGTGAACTGAAGGGTGCCGACGATCGCAGGCACCGGCACGGTCCCGAGGTAGCGGGAGTCGATGGATGCCGCGCGGTTGTCGCCCAGCACGAACACGGCATCGGCGGGGACGGTCACGTCGAACGCGAGGATGCTGGCCAGCGCGTCCGGGTCGGCCAGATAGGGCTCGTCCAGCGGCACCCCGTCGACCGTCACCCGTCCCGCGGCGTCGCAGCAGACCACCCGCTCCCCCGGCAGCCCGACCACGCGCTTCACGAACGTCGGCGACACCTCGTCCGTGCCGGTGAGCCGGGCCACGCGACCGGCCCACTCCCCCGGATCGGTGAACACCACGATGGCGGAGCGCGCCGGCGTGCTGCCGTCGGTGCGGCCTGCCACCACGACATCCCCGACCGGCACGGCGGGTGCCATCGACGCGGACTCCACGCGGAAGACCGTGACGTGCGACCCTGCGGCGAGCGCGGCGCCAAGCACCACCGCCACGATGCCGGCGATGCTCACCTGCTGCCACACCTTCATGTCACAGCAGCCCCAGCCTCGCGGTCATCGCCTCGATCTCGCGTTGCTGCTCGGCAGCGATGTGCTTGGACAGCGCCCGGATGAAGCTGTTATCGCCGCCGGCGATCGCGGTGCGCGCCATCTGGATCGCGCCCTCGTGGTGGGCGATCATCAGCGCGAGGAACGCCTTCTCCGCCGGGGCGCCTTCCTGCCCGTCGAAGGCGGCGATCTGCTCCGCGGTGGCCATGCCCGACATCGTGCCGGTGTGACCGTGGTCCATGACGCCGATCTCGTGCCAGGCATCCAACCAGCCCTGCATCTGCTCGATCTCGGCAGCCTGGTCGCGCTCGATGTAAGCGGCCAACGCCGTCGATGTCTCGTCAATGCCGGGGGTCGCCGCGAGGATGCGGGACAGGTCGATCGCCTGCTGGTGGTGCGGGATCATCATCGCCGCGAACGCCATGTCGGCTTCGTTCGGCAGGTCGTCGCCGGAGTCGTCCCGCGGTGCCGCGTCGACGGAGCCGGACGCCGGGGCCGCACCCGCGGCGGCGGAAGCCCCGGCGGATTGCGCGGCGCTGGGGGGCACCAGCTGCACGCCGACGGCGACGGCACCGCCCAGCAGCAGCACCGCGAGCGAGACGGCGGCGGCGAGCGGTCGACGCATGAAGGCTCCTCGGCGGGAAGACGAAGGTGGCGGTCCGGCCCGCGGAGGGCCGGACCGCCGTGGGGGTCAGGAGGCGGACACCGCCTGCGGGTGGCGCCGCCGCGGGGTCCGCAACGCAGCC
>NZ_JANJFD020000005.1:0-60692 GCF_024623575.2 Microbacterium sp. zg-YB36 | reverse complement strand
TGGCGTCTCTTCTGGGGGGGGGGGGGGCTCGGGGGGGGGGGGGGGGGGGCGGGGGGGGGCCCCCCCCGCCGTGGGGGTCAGGAGGCGAACACCGCCTGCGTGTGGCGCCGCCGCTTGATCAGCAACGCAGCCCCGATCAGAAGCAACAGCACGCCTCCGAGCGCGGCACCGCCGGCGGCGAGTGTGCCGCCGGTGATGGCGAGCGCTCCGGCCGCGGACACCGTCACATCGACGGATGCCTCAAGCCCCGAATCAGCGCCGACGGCGACGATCCGGTGGGCGCCGCTGGGGGCCGCGGCGGGAACGGTGAGGCTCCCGGACACCGCCCCTGCGGCGTCGGCGGTCAGCGTTCCGACGGCGATCGGGTCGGAGTGCAGGGTGACCTCGATCTTCTCGCCGGGGGTGAAGCCTGAACCGGTCAGCCGGAACGATCCGCCCGCGGTGAGGCTGGTCGACGACAGCGAGATGCTCGCACCGGTGTCGGGCTCGTCGCTGTCGCCACCGTCCTCGTCGCCGCCACCGTCACCGGGCGCTGCCGGGTCGATCGGGTTCGGGCTCGGCTCCGGGGTGCCCGGCGTGCCCGGGGTCTCCGGGTTCTCCGGCGTCTCGGGCTCGACGACCTCACACGGCGACTCGTCGGTGTGGATCTCGCCGCCGGGGTCGCCGTTGATGCACGAGCGGCCCGACGGGGTGCCCATCGACTGGCTCGTCCAGTCGCGCGGCATGATCGAGAACGACTGCCAGTGCGTCTGCATCGGGCTCTGATCCTCGTCGCGCACGACGTGGTGGAAGCCGCTGTTCACCCAGGCCACCGGGTCGGTGAGAGCTTGACCCGCGCCGGTGGCGGCGTACTCGATGAGGTTCTTCTCGGCACACGCCGGGTTGAGGTTGTTGGTGGCGTACTCCTGGCAGGCGTTGTAGTTGGTGAACGTCAGCAGGGGCTGGGTCACCGGATCGCCGGCGTACAGCTGCGAACCGGGGAACACGAACTCGTACGAGCGCTCGTGGCCGTCGGCGTTGAGGCTGTTCGGAGCGAGCACCCGCCACCAGGTGAGGTCATCGACCGGCGCGAGATTGGCGGGGTTCGTGATCGTCGTGGCGGTCGTGTGCATCAGCGGCACCTTGACGCCCTGCTCGCCGAGCTCGGAGTCGTACTGCTCCACGGCCATCGCGTTCTGCCCGTCCAGACCGAAGTCCAGGCGCCAGATCGCGTTGTGCCAGTGGGATGCCGCCAGCGCGGTGTCGCCGGCGCCGATCGGCCAGCCCGTCGTGGCATCCGCGTCGAAGTCCTCATAAGAGACGTCGCCGGTCGCGCCCAGGTCGAAGGCGATGCCGCCCTCGTCGGTGAACTCGATCTTGGTGGCGTACTCGTACCAGTCGACCTTGGAGATGATCTGCAGGCTGAAGCCCTGGCTCTCGGCGGTGAACAGCGGTGCGTCTTCGATGGAGCCCCACGTCTGCTCGTGCGAGCGGTACGCCATGGGGCTCGTGGTGTCGGTGATGCACAGCGCCGGGATCGTGCGCATGTACGTCGTGGTCTCACCGCGGCGGGTGGTGCTCCACGTCTGCGCGACGTCCCGCAGGGCACCGTCGCCGCACTCCGCGGCGCTGAGCTTCTGCAGGTACTGGTTGCCGAACCCGTAGGAGGTGATGTCGTTCCACAGGCTCTTGCCGGTGTCGTACGGCACGTGCAGCTGGCCGAGGTAGACCGAGTCGAGCACGCGGCGATACGCCGTCTCCTGAGGCGCCTTGACCGCGACCTGCTCGAGCACGAGGCCCTTCTTGCTGTCGACGCGCCAGCACATCTGCCAGGACGTGCCGTTGTCGAACGACTTCTCGATGAGCGCGTCACCGGAGCAGTTGATGGGCGGGGGCGCGGCGGTGGCCGCGGTCGCAGGGACGATGGCGAGGCCGGCGGCAGCGACGAGTGTCGTCACGCCGATTCCGATCGCGCGGGAGAGCTTCTTCACGGGGGACGCGCCTTTCATCGGATGCCGATCACGGACCGGGTGGACAGGTCGACGACGAATGCCGTCGTGTCGAGGTAGCCGCCGCCGGGAACGCGGAACTGCATCTCGACGCAGCGGTCGATCGCGCAGTGCTCCCCGCCGACCGATCCGGCATCCGGCACGAACGAGCCGCCGCTGACGCCGAGCTGATCGATGGATGCCAGTGCGTCGCCGGTGATGGCGGTGAACTCTTCGCGAACGGCCGCGCTGGCGGCCTCATCGGCCAAGAACAGCGAGAACGCGAAGTCGATCTCGTCGGCGCTGGGCGGCGGCTGCACTCCTTCACGCGACGAGCTGTCGATGACCGCGGTGGTGAGGTTGACCGACTGCAGGATCGCCTTGTTGGACGTGTAGTCGTACAGGACCACGTCGACGATGCGGTCGGTCTGGTCGACGTCTCGGGTGGCGACGTCGATGGAGAGCACCTGCGGGGCATCGGAGCCGTCGACCGACGTGACGCCGTCGGGCAGGCTGTCCCCCGCCGTGGCCAGGTGCAGCGCGTAGCTGAGCTCGTCCTGGCTGAGCGCGTCGCGCGCGGCGCCGAGCACGGGCTTGTCGGTCACGACGGCCACCTCACGGGTATCGGGGGCCTCGGCGCCGGTCGCGCCACTGACGGCGGGGATGGCGATGAAGCCGGCGACGATCGCCGCCGCGGCGAGAGTCGCGCCGCCGACGATCGCGTAGGGCGCCTTGTTCTTGCGTGTGGCGTGGGGGGTGGTGCTCGGGGTACTGCTCGGTGGTGATTGCACCGGACCTCCTGGAGGCATGGACAGTGTGGATTCGCTGTGTGCGAGCGATCCGACGCTAGCGACGCGCTGTTTCGCGATGCCCCGGCGCGATGTTTCGGCGAGGTAACTCGATGTGGGACACCGGGTGGGCGCGCCATCCGCACGCCGCTGCCCCACTACGCTTGCCACGTGCGCCTCGGAGTCCTCGATATCGGTTCGAATACGGTCCATCTGCTGATCGCGGATGTGATCCCCGGCGGCAGGCCCCATGCGACCACCAGCAAGCGCACCGTGCTGCGGCTGATGCGCTACCTCGAGCCGGATGGCTCGATCAGCGACGAGGGCGTGACCGCGCTGGTGAACGCGGTCAGTGAGGCACGCGATATCGCGGCTCGCGAGAACGTCGTCGAACTCCTCGCGACGGCGACCAGTGCCGTGCGCGAGGCCAAGAACGGCAAGAAGGTGATCGCGCGCATCGAGGAGGCCCTCGGGCAGGATCTGCAGGTGCTCGGCGGCGAGACCGAGGCGCGGTTCACGTTCCTGGCGGTGCGCCGCTGGTTCGGGTGGTCCGCCGGCCAGATCCTGCTGTTCGACATCGGCGGCGGTTCGCTCGAGCTGGCCGCGGGTCGCGACGAGCTGCCGGAGGCTGCGGCATCCGTCCCCCTGGGGGCCGGACGCATGACGGTGAAGTACCTGCCGAACGACCCGCCCAGCGAGCACGACGTCGACCGGCTGCGCGATCACGCGCGCAAGACGCTCGCGCCGGTGGCCGAGGTGTTCAAGACGATGCCGCGGCCCGACCACGTGGTGGGGTCGTCGAAGGCGATCCGGTCGCTGGCGAAGCTTGCCGGGTATCCCGTGCCCGGGTGGTCGGGCATCGAGCGATGGGTGCTGCCGCGTTCGGCGCTGAAGGCGTGGATCCCGCGGCTGGCCCGCATCCCCGCCGAGGCTCGGGAGGCCCTGCCGGGGATCACGGCGGACCGCACGTTCCAGATCGTCGCCGCGGCAGTGGTCATGCACCAGGCGATGAAGGCGATGGACGTCGAGGAACTCGAGATCAGCCCCTGGGCCCTGCGCGAGGGCGTGCTGCTGCGGTACATCGAGTCGCTGTCGTGGAGTGCCCCCGGCGTCTGACCGCTGCCGAGTGAGTATTCGTCCCCTCGAGTGAGTATTCGTCGCGGCGAGTGAGTATTCGTCGCGGCGAGTGAGTATTCGTCGCGCCCGACGCGAATACTCACTCGGCGGCGTGAATACTCACTCGGCGGCGTGAATACTCACTCGGCGGCCTGCGGGGTCGTCATCGAGCGCCACGGCACCCGGCCCCTTTACTCGCGAACGCCACGGCGGGAGTATCACTTCATGGATGCCGCGAAACCACAGATTCGCACGCCCGATCAGCGCATCCGAGTCTTCATCAGTTCCACGTTGAGGGAGCTCGAGCCTGAGCGCCGCGCCGTGCGCGCCGTGCTCGAGCGGCTGCACCTGGCCCCGGTGATGTTCGAGCTCGGCGCCCGGCCCCACCCGCCGCGCGCCCTGTACCGTTCCTACCTCGAGCAGAGCGACATCTTCATCGGCCTGTACTGGGAACGCTACGGCTGGGTCGCCCCGGATGAGGAGATCTCCGGCCTCGAGGATGAGTACCGTCTCTCCACCGCCCTGCCGTCGCTGATCTACATCAAGGAGCCGGCCCCGAAGCGCGAGGAGCGCCTGTCCGGCCTGCTCGACGCCGTCCGCTCCGACGACCGCACCTCGTACAAGTCGTTCCACACGCCCGAGGAACTCGCCGACCTGGTGCTCGCCGACATCGCGACCCTCCTCGCCGAACGCTTCGACGCGGCAGAGGCCGCAGCGGCGCAAGTCGCAGCGGCCGAGGCTGCGGCCGCCGAAGCCACAGCAGCCACCGTGTTCGACCCGTCGCCCACCGGCTCGCTCTCGATCGTCGGCGCGATCCCGGCACCCTACTCGTCACTGGTCGGCCGGGAGACCGAGATGGATGCCGCCCGCGCGCTGCTGGCACGCCCCGGCGTGCGCATCCTCACGCTCACCGGACCGGGCGGCGTCGGCAAGTCGCGCCTCGCGATCGAGCTCGCCCTGGATGCCGCGACCTCCGGCCGCGACGTCGCGTTCGCGGCGCTGGAGTCGGTCACCCGCCCCGAAACGGTGATCACGGTGATCGCCCGCGCCCTCGGCGTGCGCAATGTGGGCGACGAGCCGCTGGCGTACAAGGTGCAGGCGGCGATCGTCGACCGCGACGTGCTGCTGGTCGTGGACAACATGGAACACCTCATGGCGGCATCCGATGTGCTCGTCCAGTTGGTCAGCGGCGCGCCCCGGTTGCAGCTGTTGGTGACCAGCCGTTCCCCACTGCGGCTGCGGGCGGAGCAGGTCTTCGAGGTGGGGCCGCTCGAAACCCCCGAGCCCGACACCGACAACGAGACCGCCGCCTGCGCTTCGGCCGTGTCGCTGTTCGTGCAGCGCGCGACGGCGGTGCGGCCGTCGTTCCGCCTGACGCCGGAGAACACCCCCGCCGTGATCGCGATCACCCGGGTGCTCGATGGAATCCCCCTCGCGATCGAGCTGGCCGCCGCGCGGGCGCGCATCCTGAGCCCGCAGCAGATCCTCGCCCGCCTGGATTCCGCACTCACCCTGCTGGTCGACGGCGCGCGCGACCTTCCCGACCGGCAGCGCGCGCTGTCCCGCACGATCGAGTGGAGCGTCGATCTGCTCGACGAGCGCTCCCGCACCGCGCTCGGGGTGCTCGCCCCGTTCTCCGGCTCCTTCGCCCTGGCGACCGCCGAGCACGTTCTCGCGAGCGCCGGTGTCGACGACCCGTTCGACGTGCTCGAAGCTCTCACCGACGCCAGTCTGCTCAGCCGCGTGGATGCCGGCGAGATCCCGGCGTTCCGGCTGCTGGGTACGGTGCGCTCCTACGCGCTGGGCATGCAGCCGGCCGACGAGGCCGAGCGCAACGTGCAGGGGTGGATCCGCGCCTACCTGTCGTTGGCCGAGGATGCCGGCGACGGTTTGCGCGGCTCCGATCAACTGGAGTGGCTGGCACGGCTGGAACTGGAGATCGACAATCTGGCCGCCGTCATGCGCACGCTGCTGAACAGACACGAATTGGATGCCGCAGCCGAGTACGCCTGGCACCTGTACCTGTTCCTGTGGATCGCCGGCTACCTCGGTCTCGTGGCGGGCTGGATGGCGGAACTGCTGGCGGCCGCCGACCGCGAGGACATCGCCCTCACTCCGCGCAGCCGGGCGATCGCGCTGTACTACGTCAACGCCGTGCGCTTCTGGCAGCAGGACGACTACGACCCCATGCCGGGGCTGGAGTCCAGCCGCGACCTGTTCCACGAGGTCGGCGACGAGGACGGCGCGGCGCTGGCGGGGGTGTCGGTGGGGCTCGCGCAGCTGGCGCGGGTGCCGGTGCCCGACGTCGCCGCCGCGACGGACGAGCTCGAGCGCAGCTACGCCCGGTTCCAGCATGCGCAGGACACCTGGGGGCAGGCGATGTCCCTGGTGATGCTGGGGCGTCTCGATCTGGCCACCGGCTCCCCGGAGTCCGCCCGGTCGCGCTTCGAGCAGAGCCTCGCACTGGCGCAGGCTCAGGGCGAGCGGCTCGGCATCGTCATCGCGCAGAATCACCGCGGCTGGGCGAGGCTGCTCAGCGGGGATGCCGAGGGGGGCACGGCCGATTTCATGGCATCCTTCGAGCTCTCCGTCGCGCTCGGTCACGACGACGGCACCGCCTACGGCCTGGAGACGTTCGTGGCGGTGCAGGCAGCGGCGGGCAACGCGATGGCGGCGGGGCTGCTGCTGGGCGCGTCGCAGCGACTTCGCCGGCGCACTGGTCTGGGCAACCGGGGCGCGTTCGATTACCACCTGGCGCCGCTGCAGGCGCTGCGTGATGCGGGGAAGGGTGAGGAATTGGATGCCGCGGTGTCCGACGGCCTGGAGCTGACGGTGGCGGAGGTGCTCGACCGTGTCCGGCCGTGACTTTCTTCGCCCCACGTCCGACCGGGTGTTCGCGACGACCCGGTGGGTGGCCGTGGTCATCATCCCGTTCCTCGTCATCGCGGCGTTCCTGCTCTATGTGTTCCCGACCCGCACCGGCGAGCTGTTCGCCTGGCCGATCGATCCCCCGCTGACGGCGTATCTGCTCGCATCGGCATACGTCGGCGGGGTGTGGTTCTTCCTCCGCGTCGCGACCACGAGACGGTGGCACCGGGTGTCGCGCGGGTTCCCGGCGGTGGTCGTGTTCGCAGGGCTCCTGCTGATCGCGACGCTGCTGCACCTGGACCGGTTCTCGCAGAACCTGTCGTTCTACACCTGGCTGGTGCTCTACGCCACGACACCGGTCATCGTCGCGGTGCTGGCAGTCGTGCAGCGGCGGGAGGATCCGCACGTGCCGGAACCGGCGGATGTGACCATCCCCCGCGCGGCGCGCATCGCGCTGGCGGTGATCGGTGCCGGTGCGCTGTGCGTGGGGCTGTTCGCGTTCATCGCGCCGGCCGCGGCGGTGGAAGTGTGGGCGTGGCAGCTGACCCCGCTCACCGCGCGGGTCACTGGGGCGGTGCTGACGCTCACCGGGGTCGTGAACGCGGCGATGCTGTGGGATTCGCGGTGGAGCGCGTTCCGCGTGCTCTTCCAGGCGCAGCTGCTGAGCCTGGTGGCGATCGGGCTGTCGCTCATCGTGCGCCGGGAGGATCTGCTGAGCGAGCGGCCCGCCGCGCCGCTGTTCGTCGCGCTGATCGTGTGCGCGCTGCTGGCATACGGCGGGCTCACGGCGTGGTGCCAAGTGCGACTGCGCCGCGCGCGGGCTGCGCGCACGCGTGTCGGGGCCGTGGCCTGAGCCGGCGGGCGGATGCCGCGCGAATACTCACTCGGGAGCACGAATACTCACTCGGGAGCGGAGAGAGCCGGCCCCCAGCGGCGCGGCCCTCTCGCGGCTCCGGCGCTTGTGCACGAGCGCGGATGCCTGACGGCGTGGGGTAGCGAGATCGAGCGTGGGGGGTTGCCCGATCAGCGCGGTTCCGAAGCCGTGTTAGGACAGTTGTATCGCATCCAGCACGATTGTCGTAATTCGCCGGTCAGACGCGCAGCGCGAGCCGTTTCTGCACCACGGCGGCGAGGTCTGCGGCGACCGCCGAAGCGGTATCCGCGGTCTCGGCTTCGACCATCACGCGCACGAGCTGTTCGGTTCCCGACGCGCGCAGCAGCACCCGTCCCGACAGTCCGAGCGACGCGGTCGCGGCGGCGAGGGCCTCCTGCACGGTCGCGTCGTCGTTCACCCGAGTGCGGTCGACGCCGGTGACGTTGATCAGCACCTGCGGGTACACGGTCATGACGGATGCCAGCTCGGCCAGCGTGCGGCCGGTGCGTGCCATCTCGGCGCACAGGTGCAGGCCCGTGAGCAGTCCGTCACCGGTGGTGGCGAACTCGCTCATGATGACGTGGCCGGATTGCTCGCCGCCGAGCGAGAACCCGCCGGCGGCCATGCGCTCCAGCACATAGCGGTCGCCGACACCGGTCTGCTCGACGTGGATGCCGTTTTCGGTCATCGCACGGTGCAGACCGAGGTTGCTCATGACGGTCGCCACGAGGGTGTCGTGCTTGAGACGGCCGCGTCGCTTCATCGACAGCGCGAGGATCGCCATGATCTGGTCGCCGTCGATGATGTTGCCGGCGGCGTCCACGGCGAGGCAGCGATCGGCGTCGCCATCGTGCGCGATGCCGACGTCGGCACCGACACGTACCACTTCACCGGCGAGCACGTCGAGGTGAGTGGAGCCGACGCCGTCGTTGATGTTCATGCCGTCGGGGTCGGCGCCGATGACCGTGACGCGGGCGCCGGCATCCCGGAACGTTTCGGGTGAGACTCCGGATGCCGCGCCATGGGCGCAGTCCAGCACCACGTGCAGACCATCCAGGCGATAGGGCAGCGAGCCGAGCAGGTGCACGACGTAGCGGTCTTCGGCGTCGGCGAACCGGCGAATGCGACCGACAGCGCCGCCGGTGGGCTGCAGCTTGGGCCCGGACATCGCCTCTTCGATGCGCGCCTCGACGTCATCGGGCAGCTTCGAGCCGCCGCGGGCGAAGATCTTGATGCCGTTGTCGGGTGCGGGGTTGTGCGAGGCCGAGACCATCACGCCGAAGTCGGCGTCGCGGTCGGCAACGAGGAACGCCGCCGCCGGGGTCGGCAGCACACCGGCATCCAGCACATCCACGCCCGACGAGGCGAGACCTGCCGACACGGCGGCCGAGAGGAACTCCCCCGACATCCGAGGGTCGCGCGCGACGACGGCGGTGAGCCGCTTGCCGGCCCTGCGCCGAGCCTCGGCGATACGCCCCTGGCCCAGGACGACGGCAGTCGCCTGGGCCAGGGAGAGCGCGAGGTCGGCGGTGAGGGGGCCGTTGGCCAGCCCCCGCACACCGTCCGTACCGAACAGCGCCATGTGCGGTCGGATCAGCGCTTCGAGTACTGAGGCGCCTTGCGGGCCTTCTTGAGACCGGCCTTCTTGCGCTCCTTGACGCGAGCGTCGCGCGAGAGGAAGCCGGCCTTCTTCAGGGTCGCGCGGTTGTTCTCTTCGTCGATCTGGTTGAGCGAGCGAGCGATGCCGAGGCGCAGCGCGCCGGCCTGGCCCGAGGGGCCACCACCGGAGATGCGGGCGATCACGTCGTAGCCACCGGCCAGGTTGAGCACCGTGAACGGGTCGTTGATCAGCTGCTGGTGCAGCTTGTTGGGGAAGTAGTCCTCGAGCGTACGGCCGTTGACCGTGATGGTGCCGGAACCCGGAACCAGGCGCACGCGGGCGATGGCCTGCTTGCGGCGGCCGACGGCCGCACCGGGAACGGAGAGCACGGGGCGCTCGACGGTGGCCTGGGTGGCCTCGTCAGCGGGCGTCTCGGTGGAGTAGTTCTGCGGGGTCTCTTCGATGTTCGCCATCAGTTTGTCCTTAAATCTGAGGGGGCGCTTACTGGGCGACCTGGTCGAGGGTGTACGTCTTGGGCTGCTGTGCCGAGTGCGGGTGCTCGGCACCGCGGTAGACCTTCAGCTTCGACAGCTGCTGGCGACCGATGCTGTTCTTGGGCAGCATGCCGCGCACGGCCTTCTCGACGGCGCGCTCGGGGTTCTTCTCGAGCAGCTCCTCGTACGCGACGGACTTGAGGCCGCCCGGGTAGCCGGAGTGGCGGTAGGCCCGCTTCTTCTGGAGCTTCTGACCCGTCAGCGCGACCTTGTCGGCGTTGACGATGATGACGAAGTCACCGGAGTCCATGTGGTTGACGAAGGTGGGCTTGTGCTTGCCACGCAGAAGCGCGGCAGCGTGCGATGCGAGGCGGCCGAGGACGACGTCGGTTGCGTCGATGACCAGCCACTCGCGCTGGATTTCGCCAGCCTTGGGGGTGTAAGTGCGCGTCACGATAGTGCTGCTTTCTTGTGTCGAACGGAGGAGTTCGTGAATCCCACTCCGGGGTGGTTCGATCCCGATGCGGGTCGAACACGCCAGTGGAGGGCTCACGTTCGCGGTACCCACCAGCAGGCAGCAGGCACCAAAGAGGTAGTTTAGCACGCCACCCCTTCGGTCGAAGATCGAAGCCATCGGATGCCGGCGGGCGCGAGATCCGCGTGAGGTTACGCCTCCGGTTCGCCCCTGGCAATCCCCTGGGTGCGCGCTGCACCGCGGGTTAGCGTCGACGCATGAGCTCCGCTGACCCCAGAGAGCCGGGATCCCCGGTGTACGACCAGAACTCCACTAGCGCCGCCGTGCCGGTGGAGTCCCAGCACACACTGCAGCGCGATGTGCACGAGCGCGAGAAGGAGCGCTTCGGCGGCTTCAAGTTCGGCGCCGCGTTCTTCGGCTGGCTGACCGCCATGGGGGCCACCGTTCTCCTCACCGCACTGGTGGCGGCCGTCGGCGCGGCCGTCAGCGGGTTCGGATCGGGCACCACCGTCGATGACGCCGTGGATGCCGCCACCGATAACACCGAGACCGTCGGCGTGGTGGGTGCGATCGTCCTCGGCTTGGTGCTGCTGATCGCGTATTTCGCCGGCGGCTACGTCGCCGGGCGGATGGCACGGTTCAGCGGGCTGAAGCAGGGCCTGGCCGTGTGGATCTGGGCCGTGGTCATCGCGATCGTCGTCGCCATCATCACCGCGATCGCCGGGAGCCAGTGGAACATTCTGGGCAACCTGCCGGGCCTTCCCGCCATCCCGGTGACACCAGAAACGGCAACGCTCACCGGCATCCTCACCGCTCTCGGGGTCGCCGTCGTGACGCTGGTCGGGGCGCTCCTGGGCGGAGCGGCTGGCATGCGCTACCACCGCCGGGTCGACCGGGTCGGTCTCGGCCGATAGGAGAAGACGCCACATGATCAGCGCACACAACATCGCAAGCCTCGTCGGACGCCACGTCGTCGACGTGGAGGGCAAGAAGGTCGGCTCTGTCGGGCAGGTCTTCGTCGACCCCCGCACCGGGCGGCCCAACTGGGTGACCGTGAAGACCGGCCTGTTCGGCACGTCCGAGACCTTCGTGCCGCTGGATCAGGCGGACGAAGTGGATGGCAACCTGCGGGTGCCGTTCACGAAGGACGCCGTGAAGGATGCTCCCCGCTTCGAGTCCGACGGCGAGCTCAGTCGGTCGCAAGAAGACGAGCTATACGCCTACTACGCCGACCATGAACCGCGCCGCGACGACGTCCGCGATGGTGGCGAGAACGACGATCCCGACGCGACGCAACCGCACGCGCAGGATGCCGGCACGCAGACGGCGCAGTCCGCGCAGACCGCGCAGACCGGCACCATGCGGCTGCGGAAGTACGTGGTGACCGAAGAGGCGACGGTGACCGTCCCCGTGACGCGCGAGGAAGTGCGTGTCGAGTGGGTCGGCGAGGCCGAAGAGGCATCCGCGCCCGAGGAGAACACCACCCCGACCGACCGCTGATGCGGTGACAACCCCAACGAGAGGAGAGCCCATGGCGCTCGGAGATGACATCAAGCACGAA
The DNA here is from genome assembly GCF_024623575.2 of Microbacterium sp. zg-YB36. Taxonomy (NCBI): domain Bacteria; kingdom Bacillati; phylum Actinomycetota; class Actinomycetes; order Micrococcales; family Microbacteriaceae; genus Microbacterium; species Microbacterium sp. zg-YB36. Next base: position 48,949 of record NZ_JANJFD020000005.1, on the reverse strand, counting down.
GCCGAAAACCTGAAAGGCAAAGCCAAGGAAGGCACAGGCAAGGCAACCGGCGACAAGTCGCTGGAAACCGAGGGCCACGTCGACCAGGCGAAGGCCCAAGGCAAGAAGGCAGTCGACGACGTCAAGGACGCCTTCACCGACAAGTAGCCTTCAGCAAAACAGCGATCGCTCCCCCAGCGGGGGCGATCGCTGTTGCGTAACGGGGCCGGTCAGGCCGGGATGAAGTCGAATCGCTTTCGGGCGCCGCGGCGGGGCGTGCGATCCGGATCGACCCAGCGCGGCGGGATGAACCAGACGTCGGCGCAGCCGCCGTCGCGTTCGATGAGCGCCAGCTTCTGGGCCTTGGTGAACAGCCGCTTCTTGGGACCCCAGTCGAGAATCTCGCTCTGCCTACCGAGCACGCAAGGGATCACGCCGCCGCCGGCGGCCATGCGCCGCGCGGTGCTGATCGAGATCGGCTGGGTGAGTCCATCGATGGTGGCGTTGCCGGTGCCGTTCTCGAGGTCGTCCAGGGAGACCCGCAGTCGATCCGAGCACCGGTATCTATTTCGGCGCCTCGAATAACGAGACGCACGCCAACGGCGTGCCCTACCTCCGCCCGGTGCGTTTCGCGGTCATGAAACCGGGCGATCCCGTGGTGCCGCTCGCTGACCTGTGGCCGACGATCAGCCCCGCCCTCTTCATCGCGAACGGTGCCGTCTGGTGTGGCCCGTTCAAGAAGCCATTGCTGACTCTCTAGCGCACCAGGGAACTCGCAGTGTACGGGCGAGTTCCCTGGTCGGCCGCGCGCCGGTACGGCATGCGGCGAATCAGCGCATAGATGAGCCGGTCCGTCCGACGCGTGATCGACCGAATCACCGGGTAGCCGCGCCGGAAGTAGCGGCCCCGGATCTCGTCCCCTTCGTCGTTGCCACCCTCGCCCTTGGTGACGGTGATGTTCGATGCATGCAGTCTGAACGCCGCGAGTTCGCGGCGCACGTAGTGCAGTCGCCCCCGGCGTTGCAGGCGGGCGAATAGATCCTGATCCATCGCGCTCTGGTACAGCTCGTCAATGCCTCCGATCTGCTGCACTGCGGCCCACCGGAACAGGCTCCCCTGCTGCGGGATGAGGTTCTTCCCGACACGGAAGTACCACCGTCCCCAAATGCCGGGGCGCTGAACCCAAAGCGTGGCGCCGTCCTCATCGATATACCGAACCTGCCCGTAGACGGCCGGCGACTTCGGATGCTCTTCGAGATGCCGCGTCGAAGCGAGCAACGATTCGGGCGCTAGCAGGTCATCGTCCCCGAGCCAGGCAACGAACTCTGCCTCGTGAGGGGAGTTCCATCCGTCGTTGATAGCAGCAGACAACCCGCGACGGTTTGACCTCAGCAACTCCACCCCGAGGTCGTCACAGATGTCCTGAATGGGTGCGGAGTCCGGCGCGACAACACGCACGATGGGTTGAACGTCTGTCTCCTGGTCGAGAATCGATCGCAAGGCATCTATGAGCCAGTCACGGCGGGTTCCCAAGGTCGGCACGACCATCAGCACTTGTCCATCGATCATGCGGCCGAGCCTACCGAACCTGTATCGCACGTCACGCAAGCCCACCGACGCCAACACGCTCGGTCTCCTGCTCGACTGCACCCGAACGACAGGGGCCACACCCTGCTCGGACAGGACTACGCCCGCGCGCTGACCGCCTAGTTGATAGCGGCTACGAGTTCGGCGTACTGTCGGGCCCCGCCGGCGGTCGGATGCACCCCATCGGCACCCGTCTCGACCTCCCATCCGAGTGCTGACACGTAGGGCACGCCGAGGTCGTCGCACGCTTCGCTGAGCGTCGCGTCGACCTCGGCCTCACCCTCGCGGCCCGGAACGTCGACTGGGCCAACCACGACAACCGGGATGCCGTCGAGCGCGTCCAGCGTCGCCGAGAAGCCCGACCGGATGCCCGTAGCGTCGAGCCCAACATCGTTCAGCCCGCCCGCGACGATGACCCGCCCGGGCTGGGCGGAGGCCAACGCACGCACGCGCGCCGGGAACGCGCCGTCGCCGCAGTATCCGGCGTTCGAGAACCCTGTGCCACCCTGACCAGCCACCACTACCTCGCCGCCCGTCTCATCCGCGAGCACGAACGGCCAAGCATCCCGATATTCCGCCAGCGTGTCACCCGTCGTCCATGAATCCCCGAGGATGCCGAGCGGCGGGGACTCGCCGGGAACCTCGATCACCGCGCCCCGCTCATCGACCTGGTCCCTGATGCTGTCGCACAGCGCGGCCACGGTCGCGACACTCGACGCCTTCCGCACAACGAACACGCCAGCAGCCGCGACGACCGCGACAACGACGATCCCCGCCACGATCCACAGCACACGCCTACGCACGCGCCCGACCCTATCGGCCAGATGAGATCCGTCTCATCCGCGCCAATGACGCACAGGAAGGGCCTGTTATCGACGACCGCCCTGCCGTTGTGTCGGCTGGCATTCGGGCGCTTTCGTCCTACCGATGCCAGTCCTAACCTGAATGACTCCCGCAACGGAGACGCCGCGGCAGGTGCTGGCCCGCCGGTCGACGCTTGCCGAACAACTCACCCACCTGGAGCTTGAAATGACATACGAACGCGCCGTATACGCTACCGGCATCGCCCACCCCGCTGTGACGGCCTTCCTCGCGGAACCCTCGCCCGTCGCCGCACCGCGGTCGTGCGCGCTCACCCGAAAGCGCTGATTCGGACACCCGCCCCGTGGAGGACTACGCCGCGACCGTGCCGACGACTCCCAGCGCGATGAAGCTCGCGTTGTAGAAGAGGTGTACCAGCACCGCCCCCCAGATGCGCCCGGTCAGCAGCACGAGCAGGGCACACGCAAGGCCGACGGCCCCGAGCGCGACGGCAGCATCCACCGTGAGTGTGCCGCCGATCGAGTGCACGACGATGAACAGTCCCGTCGACACCAGCGCAGCGGCCGCCCCTGCCGCGAGCCCGCCGAAGGCGTGGCGCAGCGCGGTGTACACGGCCACGAGAATCACGGCGCGGAAGAAGAACTCTTCCAGCACCGGCGCCACAAGGATCGCAGGCACCGCTTCGGTCCACAGCCACGACGTCGGCAATTGCCCATCGAACGTGGTGAAACTCGGGAACGGCGGCTGGGTTCCGGTGGCAGTCTGCAGCCAGCCCTGCATCAGTCGCAGCAGCATTCCGAGCGCGACACCATAAAGCGCGTCGATGGGGCGCAGCCTCAGCAATCCGGCCGGCCTAGATCGCCGAAATGCGATGACAATCGGAATGAGTATCGACAGCCACAGGAAGAAAGTGCTCAGCGGCGCCGCCCACGGCGTCGTCGGCATGAGCCACGCGACCGCGTACCCCAGCAGCACCCCCGCGCCTAGGCTAAACAATGCCCATGCGGCGAGCATTTCGCGCCACTTGTGCACGGTGCGCCCGCCCAGCCGCCAGTCGGTTCTGCGACGCCGTGTGACCGCGTCGGATCGAGCCGGACGAGCCGACGAAAATTCCTGCGCGGGCGCGTCCGTGACGTCGCTAGGCTGATCGGGCACGGCCTCACGTTACCGGGGCCGTCCTCGCCCGCAGATCCACTCGCAATGACACCCCCACCCGGGAGGTTCCGCAGTGTTCGAAATCCTCACTGTGTGCACGGGCAACATCTGCCGTTCACCCCTCGCCGCGCTGATGCTGCGCACGCGCTTGGCCGACCTCGATGGAGTCGTCGTGCACAGTGCGGGCACGCACGGCCTGGCGGACGCCGCCATGACCGATGAGGCGGTCGAGTTGGCGGTCGCCCGCGGCGCCCTGCCCGATCACGCTGCGGCGCACCGCGCGCGGTTCCTCACCGAGCAGCATCTGGCGAGCCCCGACCTGATCCTCGCCATGGCGCGTGAGCACCGGCGAGCGATCGCCGAACTCGCACCCGCACGGCTGCGTTCCACCTTCACGGTGCGCGAGTTCGCTCGCCTCGCCGTCACGCTCACCGATGAGGAGCTGACCGACGCAGCCGACGCAGCGAGCATGACAGATGCCGCGGCGCGCCTTCGCGCGGCATCCGCCCTCATCGCCCGTCAGCGCGGACTGCTGCCGCCGCTGCCCGACCCTGCCGATGACGATGTAGTCGACCCATTCCGGCGGTCGTGGAAGACATACGAATTGTCGGCGTCGCAATTGGACCCCGCAATAGACGCGGTGGAACGCGTGGCGAGGCTGGCCGCGGTGGGAATCGCTGTTATGCCAGACTGAGACGAAACCCCGACAGACTCGCCCGTCCCCCGGCGCGATGCACCGAGAGGCATCATGGAGCTCAGCGACTACATCCGCATCCTCCGCAAGAACTGGGCCGTGATTCTGGTTGCGACTTTGCTGGGGCTCAGTGGCGCGGCAGCCTATTCGCTCACCCGAACGCCGATTTATGAATCCTCGAGCACAGTATTCGTCTCCACGCAGACGAGCGGCACAGTGGCCGAATTGCAGCAGGGTTCCAGCTTCACGCAGGCCCGTATCAATACGTATGTGGGTTTGGTCAAGACGCCGATCGTCATGAACCCGGTTATCGCCGAACTGGGTCTCGGCATCACGGCGGGCCAACTCGGACAATCAGTCGCCGCCAGCGCGGCGCTCAACACCACACTCATCACGATCACCGCCGAAGACGCCGATCCGGTGCGTGCCGCGGAGATCGCGAATGCGCTCGCTGCGGGACTGACTGCGGCAGTGGATTCGATCGAGCCCACGGGCGAGTCGGGCATGAGCCCCGTGAAGTTGTCACGGGTGAGCGATGCACAGCCCGCGATGTCACCAGCCAGCCCAAATGTGCCGCTCAACCTGGCGTTGGGCACGCTGGTGGGCCTGGCCCTGGGCCTCGGAATCGCCGTGCTGCGGACCGTGCTCGATACCCGCGTGCGGACCTCCCGCGATATCGAGCAGGTCACCAAGGCCCCCATGATCGGCGCAATTGCTTTCGACCCGAAGGCAAAAGAGCGGCCACTCATCGTGCACGCGGATCCCCTCAGCCCACGCGCCGAGTCGTTCCGGGCGCTTCGCACCAACCTGCAGTTCCTCGACATGGGCGGGCGAGCGAGCTTCGTCGTGACGAGCTCCGTGCCCAGCGAGGGAAAATCAACCACCACGATCAACCTCGCCATCGCCCTCGCCGACGCCGGCAAGCGCGTCGCCCTGCTCGATGCCGACCTGCGCAAGCCGAAGGTGGCCGAGTACCTCGGCATCGAAGGCGGCGCGGGATTGACCGACGTGCTCATCGGTCGAACCCGTGTGGGCGACGTGATGCTGCCGTGGGGTGGCCGCAGTCTGTACGTGCTGCCGGCGGGCAAGATTCCCCCCAACCCGAGCGAACTGCTGGGGTCCCGCCAGATGCAGCAGCTACTCGAGGTGCTTGAGCGCGACTTCGACGTGGTGCTGTGCGACGCTCCCCCGCTACTGCCGGTGACCGATGCCGCCATCCTCGCCCGCGCCACGAGCGGGGCAATCGTCGCCGTCGCTGCCGGTCGCACAACGCGCCATCAGCTGTCGGGTGCGCTCGAGGCACTAGAGACCGTGGGGGCGAAGGTTGCTGGCGTTGCCCTGACAATGGTGCCGACACGCGGACCCGACTCGTATTACGCCGGGTACGGCGGGTACGGCGGGTACGGCTACATCCAGAAGGACACGGCGAAGAAGGCCTCTCGCGGCCGCAAGCGCAAAACCCCGCTCGCTCCCGCGCCGACCGTGGCGCAGGCAGGGCGTCGTTCCACTCAGGGTCCGCCGACGGCCGCGCGCCGCCCGGTAGCGGAGTAACCCCGCTCATGGCACGCCGCCCGCGCGGTGTAACACGCACGAGCCGCCTGCTCGCGGTGGCCGCCGTGGCGTTGCTCGCGATTGGCTCGACTGCGCTGGCTGCCGCTGCCCTGCAGCACGGCAACCCTGACACCCCGTCGCGCACGCCCGCGCCAGCGCCCACGTTTGACCTGGGCGTGGAAAGCGGAGTGCCGGAGACCCCGGCAACGGTATCGCCGCCGCCTGCACCGATCGCAGACGCGCCCAGGGCGGATGAGCGCTTTCTTTCGATCGGCTCGGGTGGCATGTGGCGCGCCACCGCTGGCGAGTGTGGAGTGACCCCGCCAGTCGTGGAACGTTCGACCGACGGCGGCCACACCTGGACCGACGTGACGCCGCTCTACCGCGGCATCGGCCAGGTGCAGGGCCTGGATACGTTCGCTGGAACCGAAGCCGAAATGCTCGCCCATATGGGCGATGCGTGCGACCTCGAGCTCTTGCGCACCTTCACTCAAGGCCGCTTCTGGGAGCCCTATCCCGACGTTCTTCCAGATGCGACCTACCTCTCTCCGGTAGACCGCGGTGTAGTCGTGACCCCTGATGGCGAGATCGATGCGCCGTGCGATGATGCGTGGGGATTGCGCACCTCGGCGGACCTGGTCGCGCTGATCTGCGAAGGAATCGCCTACCGGCTCACCGACGGCGAATGGACGTCGCTCACAGATGACTCTGCGGTCGCACTCGCCATCTTTGACGACGTTGTGGTCGTGGCGCACTCCGATGCCGCATGCCCCCAGTTGGCTGTCTCGCGGCTGGGCGCCGAACCAGCGCTTGCCGGCTGCGTGGACGCTGCGGATAGGACGGCGGCAGCGCTGGCGGTGAGCGGTGACGGTCTCCTGGCCTGGTCCGGCGACCGGTTGATTGCGGTCGGGTGAGTCGCCGTGATTCCTGGCGTCGTAGAGCCGTCATATTCGACTGATAGGTTTCCCTACGGCGGTATGACAATTCGTATGGGCGTGAAGGGGCAAGCTTGAGGGCGAATGATCAAGTCAGGTCGTCCGATGTCGCGCGCTCCTTTGTCTCCCACGTAATTCCGCCTCGCAAGTCCACCCCGGCGATCGACCGTTGGCGTGAGCACTACAGCCGTCGACTATGGCTAACGGACACACTTGTGCTCACCTGGATCGTATACGGCACTCAGATCGCCTGGTTCGGCCTAGGCAATGTGGACGTCACCGTCCGCGCCGACAGCCGGCTGAGCGAAGTCTCATACTGGGCGTTCTCGGCGATGCTGATCGTCCTATGGATGTGGATGCTGAGCTTGTTTGACACCCGCGACTCGCGCATCATCGGGAGCGGCCCGACGGAGTACACGAGTATCATGCGAGCGAGCATGGCGCTCTTCGGCGGCATCGCGATCGTCGCGTTTCTAACCCGGGTAGATGTCGCACGCGGCTACCTTCTAATTAGCCTGCCGTTCGGCATGGGGGTACTTCTCTTTGTGCGGTGGCTCTGGCGACAGTGGCTCGTCGCCAAGCGATCTGTGGGTGAGTACTCCGCCCGTGTGCTGCTGGTGGGCTCCCGCCAGTCCGTGCTCGATATCGCGGCCGAGCTGATGCGCGCGCCCAGCAGCGGTTACCGCATCGTGGGGGCGTGCATGCCTGGGGCAAGCGAGCACGAAACGCTCGCCGCAACGACAATCCCGATCGTGGGAGACGTGAGTGCTGTAGACCACGCCGTCGCCGCCACGGGCGCCGACACCGTGATCGTCACGAGCACCGACGAGCTTCCTCCAAACAAGGTGAAGCAGATCTCGTGGGGCCTAGAGGCCGGCCGTCAGCACTTGGTCATCGCGCCGAGCATCATGGACGTCGCCGGTCCGCGCATCCAGACACGACCGGTCGCGGGCCTTCCCCTTATCCACGTTGAGACGCCACGCTTCAGCGGCGGTCAGCGGGTGGTGAAGCGCGCCATGGACCTCGCCGCGTCGATAGTCGGCGTCGTCGTCATTAGCCCCCTGCTCGCGTTTTTCGCAATCGCCGTGCGACTGTCGAGCGAGGGTCCGGTTTTCTTCCGTCAGACGCGCATCGGCCTCGGGGGGCGGGAGTTCACCATGCTGAAGTTCCGCACGATGGTGGTCAACGCTGAGGAGCTCATTGACGAGCTCCGCGACCAGCAGCGCGACAGCGGCAACGAGGTCCTGTTCAAGATGAAGGACGACCCTCGCGTTACTCGGATCGGCCGCATCATGCGCAGGTTCAGCCTGGACGAACTGCCCCAACTGTTCAACGTGATTGGTGGATCGATGTCACTCGTCGGGCCACGCCCGCCGCTTCCCCGCGAGGTGGTGATGTACGAGCAGCACGTTCACCGTCGCTTTCTCTCGAAGCCCGGCATCACCGGGCTGTGGCAGGTGAGCGGCCGCTCAACTTTGAGCTGGGAGGACTCGGTTCGACTCGACCTGTCCTACGTCGATAACTGGTCGCTTGTGAGCGATCTCGTCATCCTCGCGAAGACAGTCAAAGTTGTCGCAGTGCCTGGGGAGACCGCGCGATGAATGCGCACGACGATATGACTGATGCTGACGCGAGGACCGGACGCATAAGAAGGTTCCTGCTGGGAACGCTCACTTTCCAAGGACTCCCGGTTCTCGGGGGAGCATTCCCCCTGGCCACCATAGTTGCAATCACATTAATACCCGTCCGACCGGTCGCCAAGCGACCCATTTTTGCCAAAACGCTGCCGTTCCTCGCAGTTCTGTGCGTCGCGGCACTACTCGGGTCATCACTTCTGCAGCAGCGAGCTATCCCGCAAGAGTCAATTTCGTACCTCGGCGCCACGGCGCTGCTCCTTTGGGTCGGCATTGGAACCGCGTCCGGGGCACGCGGCGCCTCAGAAATCCTCTTGTGGACCTCGGTCGGGACCGGCGCCTACTGGTTGGCCGTCGGCAACGACCTCACCCGCGCTGGGCTTGACTACCTTTGGAAGTTCGGAATCGCCTTTCAAGCTGTTGTCATCACACTCTGGATAGTAAGTCGACACGTCAAGAACTACCGTGCGGCCAGCGTCGCGGTACTAGTCCTGGGCACATTAGTCAGTCTGTTCGCGGGCTACCGCTCGGCAGCACTGATCGCGCTCGCGGCCGCTCTCATCACGGTCGTAAAGGGCACAGACCGCCGGCTGGGACCGATGCGGCTCACTTTCGTAATCGCCGGTGGCGTGGTGGCCTACTGGCTACTCACGGCGAGCATTGACGCTGGCCTCTTCGGAGTGGAGCTTCAGATAAAAACGCTCGCACAGTCCGGCTCCGGAGTTCTTGGTGGGCGGACGGAGTTGGCGCTGTCAGCAGCCGCGATCGGAGCTGCTCCCGCCTTCGGATGGGGATCGCTTCAAGCAGTGAACGCCGAAACCATCGGCCGTGCGCAGCGAATCGCCGAACACTTCGGGCTGGACCCGTCTGTGTATCTTCCCATCTGGATCCGCCCTAACGGAGCCCTCTCCGTTCACTCAATGCTCTTCCAAGCATGGATCGAAGGGGGCTTGATTGCCGCGGTGTTTCCGTTGGCACTTGTCGGACTATTGATCTGGTCCGTGCTTGCCTCGCGCGGGCGGTGGTCAGCGTTGACCGTGTTCGCCAGTCTCGCCACAACCTGGGATCTCCTGTTCTCTCCTTGGGACTTTGGTCGCTCTGCCCTAATCGCGGCCTCCTGCGCACTGGCCGTCTGGTCGATCGTGAGCGCCGGGAGATCGGATACCACGGGCTTCCGCACGACACCGTCGCTTCAGCAGCGCTCACGCCTGGGACACCACATTGAGCACTGATATGCACCTGGCCCTTAAGCGGAGAGGTCTGGCAGCTACCCCGCAGCGATCCGGCGATCCGAACACGCCGAATCGCAGGCCACGGGGCGACGGAAGGCGGGAGGCGTATGTCAGACGCTGATGCGCCCGGCCCACCCGCCCGCCGCACGGTCGGACTTAGTGCTCTGGTGAGGGTGGCCACTTTTCCATTCACCGCCATCGCCGCGTTTGCCTCGGCAGCGCTGATCATCGGTTACGCGGGTCCGACCTCATACGCCGCGATGTCGGTGGTTATCACCCTTTCCCAACTCGTCCCCTATGCCGACCTAGGCGTAGGTGCCGGTGTTATCAATGCAGTCTCAACGGCAAGGCCCGGCGACGATTCTGGCAGGCGCGCAGCAGCGAGTGCAGTTCGGTTGCTGCTTCTTTCGGGAGCAGCAATCGTGATCATCGGCGTCGCTGTCGCCGCCCTCGTTGGCTGGCCCTCGGTGCTCAGCCTCGACGACCAGAACCTCGCTGGCCTACCAGAGGCGATACTCGGAGTGATCCTACTGATTGGGGTAACGGTTCCCCTCGGTATCGGCCAGAGGATATTGACTGGCTTGTTCCTAAACCCGACCGCAATTGCGATTTCCGCAGTCGGGCCAATGCTCGGGCTCATCGGGACCGCCTCGATCGTGGGTGCCGGTCTCCCCCCTGTTTTCCTTGTCTTCCCCCCAGTTCTCGGATCGGCCGCGGCCGCGCTAATTGCTTCGATGCTGGCATTCCGGAGGATCAGCTTCCGCGCCGCCGACGTCTTTCGCGTGAAAAGCTTCGGCTCCCCTGGCCTCCTTCGAATCGGGCTGTGGTACTTACTCTTAAGCATTGCGTCCGCAAGCGCTTTTCAGTCTGGTCGCCTGGTCCTCGCGCACACCTCGTCACTTGAGATTCTCGCGCAGTTCGCGATCACGATGCAGGTTTACTCACCGGTTTGGTCGTTCTTTGCAGCCGGGGGCACCGCACTGTGGCCGATATTTTCCCGCCGACGGATGCAAAATCGAGCTTCATCCCCCTTGTTCTTCCGGATGACCGTAATATTCGCGTCCGCGGGCGTTCTGTGCGCAGCATGCCTGGTGGCCCTGGGCCCGTGGGTTGCGGCCGTGCTGTCGCAGGGCACGATTGATACAGGCCGGCTCGTCTTCTTGGCTTGCGGTATTTTAATCGTTGCGCAGTCATTCCAACTTGTTCAAGGAGTTTTCCTGACCTCTCAGAGGGGCATCAGGCATCAAGCCCTTTGGTCTCTCCCGCTTGCGGTCACAGTGATTCCACTTGCGCTCGTATGGTCCGTGCCGGCCGGCGCCGCGGCCCCTTTTATCGCGGCCGCGACGGGCGTCACGTTGTTTCAGATCGTGCCCAACTTCATACGAATTCGCAGGCAGGGAGCGCGCTCAAATGAATCCGACTAGCCCAAACCCGAGTTGGGCCCGCCTTCGGGCCGGGGTTCCGGCACTCTTTGGCGAGTTTCGGGTTTCCATTCCGCGGACGGTTCGCGCGCGGGCCCTTTCCCCGAGTTCTCGTGGCAACAAGGTTCGCCCTTCGAGGCGGAGGCTCAATCACGGCCCCGCGGGGCGGGTTTCTTCACCTGGGCACAGGCTACTTCGGCTTTGTGGATCGTCATGTTCGTAGCCTTCTGCGAATTCGGGGCGAACTGAAGATTCAGGGGAGCGTCCGTATCGCTCGCGGTGCCGCGTGGGATATGGGAGAGGGTGCGATCGTAGAGGTAGGGAACGGCACCTACTTTTCACCCTTCACGAGAGTAATCGCGACGGGACGAGTATCAATTGGCGCGCGGTGCGCAATCGGTTGGTCGACCGAGATCTTGGATACGAACTTCCATAGCCTCTCCGACGAGTCGTCATCGACGGCGGATTCGACAAGCGTCACGCTCGGTGACCCTGTCTGGCTTGGTAGCCATGTGAAAGTTCTGCGGGGAGTTTCCATCGCCGATGGATGCATCGTGGCCGCGGGAAGCGTCGTCACACGCTCCGCGCCTGAACCCAACTGTCTCTTGGCTGGAGTTCCGGCTCGCATCGTTAGACGCGGGGTTGAATGGTCTTAGTGCATCCCGGCGGCCAACACGCGGGTTAGAGAGACGCCAGTCGCTCAGGGCTTCTCGTCCCGCCTTCACACCTCGAGTTAGGCAGTGTATGCCGAGCCGTCGGCAGCCTTGGGGGCGGCGGCGACCGGCAGCCGCCGCATGACGCCGAAGACCAGTCGGTCCGTGACGGAGGTCAGGGGGCGAACGAGTTTCGCCCATTTCGAGTACTTCTCGCGCAGGCGGGCACTCTCGTCGATGGATCCTATGGAGTCCGCGTGGGTGCTCGTAATACTCGCCGGGTGGATACGGAAGGCCGCTACCTCAGTTGGAACGTAGCGAAGCCGCGCCGCCTGTCCTAGGCGCATGAACAAGTCTTGGTCCATAGCAGCAGTGAGGGATTCATCTAGTTTCCCCACACGAACGACCGCTGACCACCTGAACAGAGCACCGGGCTGTGGAACGAGGTTCTTACCGAGGCGGACATACCACTGCGCCCACCAGCCCGGCCTCATCATCCACATGGTCGCCCCGGTCTCCGAGATGAAACGAACCTTACCGTAAGCCGCCGACGACACCGGATCGGCATCCAGTGCGGCAATCGTGGACCCCAACGATCCGGGGCTAAGAAGATCGTCATCTCCGAGCCAAGCGACGTACTTGGCCGAATGAGGTGCTGACCACCCGTCATTAATGGCCGCGGACAGGCCAGGTCGTTCAGACTCGAGCAGTTCGATGCCGAGCTCCTGTGCAAACCTCGTGAGCCCCGCCCTCTTGGGAGCAACCAACCGAACACGGACGTGCACCCCAGCTGACTCAGCACTCTTGATCACGGATGAGACGGAGGCGCGCAACCATTCCGGCCGCGAGCCGAGTGTCGGGATGACCACCAGCACATTCTCATTCGACTCCGTGCTGTACAAAGTTGACCTCTTCTCGATGGTGGGCGAGAAACTGAGACCGAAGTGAGAAATGACCCTCGAGAACGTTGCGTCGTTTTCGGATGCGCCCACATTCCGGTGATAAAGCGCATGTTCCTGACTTGCTCCACTAGGTGCATAGTCCCGCACAATCGCCACCCTCATTGCGGGAGTTCCCGCAAGCCCAGCGGCGGCCTTGAACCAGATATCGTCTGCAGACGGCGCCAATTGGGCGGCTAGGTCGAGTGCGGCGGCGATAGGGGCAAGACCGTTGGGCGGATAGAGAATTCCGCCGCGCCCCGTAAGAAACACGAGGTTGCTGGCTTCCAGGGCCGGCGCCTCTGGCCATGAGGTGTACGGTGCAAATTCCCCGTCATCGTTGAACGAGATTGTCGTTCCGCGCGTGCCGATGACCGTGTTCGGAAACCACTCTGCGGCTGATGCGAGTAACGCCAGCCAACCTCTGCTGTAGAGGACATCGTCGTCGGCCGTGACAATCTTCCGAGAAGGGAACTCCTCGATCGCCGGCACAAGCTTCTTGTAGGATCGCGTGTTTGTGTCGACCCACCTAATCGACAGTTGCGCGCGATGACGGCGCACAAGCCTCCGCAGCGGAGGCGGGAGATCCAATTCCGCCTGCGGAAACTCTTCGGCGGCAAGGTAGAGAACGACCGGGGCCCCGACGGATTGCATTAATAGGCTCTTCACCGTGCGATGCACCACGCGCACCCGTGCCGGATAGGACGTCAAGGTCACCACGAGATCATCCCGAAGCCCCCTGGGGCGACGGGCGGGCGCGAGGGTTACGGTCGCTCGCGCCAACAAGCGATCCTTCTCACGAGCGATTCGGGACTTCATCCGCACCGCCGCAACCCGCCCAATGCGCGCCTCATTCGGTGCACCGTCGGCCGACCGGAGCCACCGGCGCCAGAAGGCGGTGGGCGCATGCTCATTCACTGGGCCACCTGCCGCACGATTCGAGCTGGATTCCCCACTGCGGTGGTTCCCTCAGGAACGTCCTTCACCACAACGGACCCCGCGCCGATCTTTGCGTCCGCGCCGACGCTGATTGGGCCTATCAGAACGGCGCCGGCGCCAACCTCACACCGATCGCCCAGCGTGGGACTGGCGCCACTGTCTCCGCGGTTTCCGATGGACACGTGCTGGCGCAATACAACGTCCGCGCCGATAAGCGTGTCGACGTTCACCACCAACCCGAACCCGTGCGCGATCGTTAGGCGGGGGCCTACGAGGGTCTTCACCGGGAGCTCCACGCAGAGAACCCACTCAGACAAGACGTTGTACAGAAAGATGATCGGTAGCGCCCAGATCTTTGGTCGTTTGTCGAATGGCCACCGCGCGGCTTGAGCAAGCCGAAAGGCGAGCAACAGAACTTGGGTGCGGGGCCTGTGCCTGTTGCGCCAGAAATCCTGGAAGAGCCATCCACGAGACCAAAATGGCCTGTATGAGCGTGGGCACCCGTATCGGTGGCTTGTGGCCCCCTGCCGCGCAAGATCATGACTTACATTCTCTATCACTCCGCCACAAACTGTGGCGGAATCGCATTCGTTCAAGTTACTTATCTCCGATTAGTTCTAGGATCACGGCGGCACTATGGCGCCCAAAGTCGTCCCAGGTGAGTTGCGACACCAACTGTTGTGCGCGCCTGGAGACATCCGAGAGGATCCGTCTGTCGCCATCCAGCGACGCCAGAAGTTCACCAAGTGCGGCGGCATCTCCTACGCGCACAATTAACCCGTTCTCACGGTCGGTAACCGGCTCACCCACGCCAGTGCTCTCGGTCAGGATGCACGGCAAGCCCGCTGCCATGGCTTCGAGCGCGACCAGTGCAAACCCTTCCGCCAGGCTCGGCAGCGCGAGCACATCCGCTTTTCGATATTCGAGTTGCAGCGCTGCGGACGATAGCGGCCCCAAAAGTTGGACATTAGCCATGGGAAGTGCGCGCTCGCGGACAAGGGCACCGGCGTCCCCCGCAACCCGCAACTCAACTCTTTCACCCAGGCGTGCCATTACCTCGAGGAGATACCCGATTCCCTTTCGCTGGTTCGCTTGTCCCGCAAACAACACTTTCAGCGGTCCGTTGTCTGCCGCATTGACATCTCGCCACGTGAGCGCGGGGGCGCCGTAGCGGACGACCTGTACCCGCTTAGTAGACCAAGGGGCCGGATTCTCCGCCACGAAATCACTCCCCGCAATCACCATGTCGGCGGCTTCGATTTCCTCTCAACGGTCTTGGCGGAGATGCTCGTATGGCGCGAGCGCCGCTGACCATTCAGGGTTGCGCGAGGCCTCCGCGTCGAGAATTGCAACCAACGTCCGGCTGTCCACAATGGGCTGCAATAGTACCCGCTTGGATCTCCCGGAGGCGCTGCGAAACGCTCGCAGGCTGCAGGTCTTTGGCCAACCACGGCGTCGTAGGCCATTGAGTGATGTTCCACTACTCTTGCTGCTGCCGCGGCCACGCTCCGCGTCCGCCTCCTCATTGCGCGAAGTGCGTGATCGCTATCGCGAAGGCGAAGGGCCCGGAACAAGAGTTCCCATGCGAGCCCGCGATGGTGGATGTTGACGCGCTGGGACGTTTCCCGCGGGAGAACTCGGGACTCAAGCGCAGGCGCCACCCTCGGAAACCACTTCCCTACACGTCGGATAAACGCAGATTCCTTCAACTGGGAACCTGTCATGTAGTCGACGTCACATCCCGTCGCAGATAGCCGCATGGCAACATGCCGGGGTTCAGGATGCGTGGCCGCATTGATAACGAGAATTCTGACGCGACCGTCGCCGCGCCCGCTTGACTCACTGCGTCGAGATAACATCTTCTTTTCCGTCCAGTCATGACAGCCATCGTCAGGCGAGCAGTTTCAATACCCCCTGGTGGTAGTTCTGTACCATCTGCTCCAGAGTCGGGTAGTCCCAGTCAGCCGGTCCGAACCCCGACCTGTTCGCAATCCGCTCAACCAAGTCAGCGTAGGCCAACGGGGTGTCCTGCGACGTGAAGACCGAGACGCCCTCGGCGAGGTACTCCGCTTCGGGAGCGTGGTAGGGCCAAGTCGTCGTAATTATCGGGATGCCAGCCGCTAGAGCGTCAACGGCCAGGAGCCCAATCCGACCCGGCGACAGGATCGCAATTGACTGCGCGAGGAGATTCGCCTTGTCATGTCCTCCCACATAGCCCAGGATCCGCACCTGTCCGCGGCCAGCGGCCGAATCGAGCAGGTGCCGATCCTCTCCTTCACCGCCGACGAGGATCCTCACCGGTACGTCACGGTCCGCGAGGATCTGGAGGACTTCTGCCAAGAATCCAAGACGCTTGCTACTGTCCAGCCCTCCCAGAGAGGCAAACGTCGCGATCTTTGTCTTGTCTAGGTCAACCGCCGACCGCACCGCACGAAGGTCTCGGCGAAGCGCTGTCGTGTCCACGGAGTTCATGACCGTCGTGACGTCGTGCGGATGGGCACCCCAACTGATGGCCTTTCTGGCCCCGGTTGGCGTGTATGCGAAGATATGGTCCGCTTTGCGGACCATCCACCGCTCGAGAGCAGCGTCCAGCGGGTTAGGCGGCGAGACATACGACTCCACATGCCCCCAAAGCCCAACCGAGGTGTTTCTGCTCGTCAAGGCAAGGTAGGGGTCTAGGGAACTCCCCATCAGTGGCATAATCACCGCGTCAGCACCCTTCCAGAACCGCCGGGTATTGCCGACCGTCAGCGTGCGACCAGCCACTTGCAGTTGTCGTGGAGCTCCATCGACAGCCCACTCCGCCCTTGCCTGATCTCCGCGCGCGGCTTGAGATCCATTGGGCTTCCCCGCCACAACCGTCATCCCGATGCCGTCGCGGCTCAAGACTTCTCGCAACCCCGAAAAAAAGGCGACGCGGTACAGAGGGACGTACGGCTGCACGATGCAGACCTCGGCCGCGTTAGCCATCTGCCGCGCCCGCGTAATCCGCGCTGAGAGACTCGGCCACCACAGCGATATTGAGCTCGGCATGAAGGTAGGTCTTCGCACCCGCGACCATCGCCCGTGCACGGTCCTCATCCCGCAACAATCCTGCGACCGCCGCGGCCAAGCCCTCTGGTGATCCGTTCGTCACCGCGGCCGCGCCATACTGAAGGCACATCTCCGCGATCCCTAGCGACTCTGTGACCACAACTGGCGTCTCTGCACGGAATGCTTCTAAAACGGTCATCGGAAAGACCTCCCCCACGGATGGGAGAACGAAGACGCGGGCGTTAGCCAGGAATTCGTCGGTCTCGCTTGGGGAAACGGCGCCGACGATGCTGAGCCGATCACCAAGGCCTGACCGGCTTGCAGCGCTTTGGACCGCGGCAAGCTCGCCCTCGTCGGGGCCCGCGAGGACATACCGGAGGTCAGGAAACTCCGCCGAGAGGATCGCGGCCATCTCAATGAATGCCACGGGGCGCTTCCGCTCGTGCAGCCGTGCCATGAACAGCACCGTGTCTTCGCGTGCTGGAGGGGTGGCCGCCGAGAGGGGAATCACGACCCCATTGCGGATCCGCTTGAGTGTCGCTTGCGGCTCGACCGACGAGACGTCTCTGTCCTCGCGCCCAGTCAGGGTGTACACGGCCCTCGCTGATCTGAGGATCGGCCGGGTGTACATCGCGTCGATCGGCACCGAGAGCGGGTTCGAGGATCGATCGATCATCCCGTGCGTCTGAACGAAAAGTGGCACACCCGCGCGCAGCAGCATGGCGGCGGCGGGAAGTGTCACGAGATCGCGGGCAAGGTGGACATGAGCTGCATCGATCGCTGCGGCGTCTGCTTTCAACGCGGTCGTCAAGCCGACAGCTCGCATCCCGGCGAAACCAAGTGAATCAAAGCATCTACGCGCGGGGAACAGCCGACGCTCGTACCCGTCCACGGCGTCGTGGGTAGCGCCAGGCAATGGAGCTGCCGCCCAGAGGGTAACGTCATGGCCGGCCGCAGCGAGCGCCGCGCACTGCGCCTCCGCCACACGAGTCGGGCCACCGAATGCTCCGTCGGGAGAAAGATAGGTGACGATTTGAGCGATCCTCATAGCAAGGGCCTCTCGATCTTGTCGCCACAGGAACAAGCGGCTCGCGGAGAGCCCTCCCCGTCCAGACAACTCATGAGCCGTCCCAAGTCGTCACCAATGGAAATGTCGATCGACCAACAAAGCTCATCAGGTTTGCGCCGAGTCTTGAGCGTCATCAACTCGATCGAATCTATGCCCGACCACCACGCATTCATCGCCGCTCACGACCGCGTTTGGTGGCACGTCTCCAAATACAACGGTCAGGGGCTTCACGAGCGCAGATCTTCCCACAGTAGCGCCTCCTAAGACGACGCAGCGCGACGTGATCCAGACGCCGGCATCGATGTGGATTGGACGAGTGATCAACGCCATGTCGCGACGGTGGGCGTGACTCCCGGTCGTCATGAACGTCTCCTGCGAGATCACGACATCGTGACCGATGTAGATGTGGTCCTGATTGTGGAACCAGACCCCCTCTCCAACCCAGGAGCGATTTCCGACATGCAGCTTCCAGGGGAACTTCACCCGCGTCCGCGGACGAAAGACCACTCCGTCTCCGATTTCGGCACCGAACGCTCGAAGCACTCGCACTCGCAGACCTGAGCTGATCTGCCACGGATTCGTGACAAAGAGCAGTTCACAGGCGGCCCAGAGGTAGACGATCAACGCTGGTCGGTCCCAGGCGGCGCGCTCTCCTGGCGCTTTCGATAGATCGATCACCGGCACGTTGTCCAAAAGTCCTGCCTTTCGGTAACCCGGACGAAATCACACCCACGATAGCCTCGTGATGTGTCAGACCAGTTACGCCGAGTCCTCATCCTCGGACTCAACTATCCCCCGGAGCGTACGGGCATCTCTCCATACACCGGCGCGATGGCGCGCGGAATCGTGGGTCGTCAGTACGAGACGCGGGCACTGACTGCACATCCCCATTATCCAGACTGGAGGGTGAAGCCAGGTTATGGGCAGTGGGTGCGGCGCGAAATCATCGACGGTGTGCAGGTCACCAGGCTTCTTCATTATGTACCCTCCCGTCCTTCGGGGTTCAGGCGCGCACTTTCAGAGTTGACCTTTGGTCTCCGACAGGCCGGACAGCCCTGGGAAGAGCCTTCGGTGATCGTTGCTTCCTCACCTGCCCTCATATCCACAGCAGTCGCCCGCCTTCGTTCACTGATCACGCACGCCAAGACACCCTTCGTTGTGTGGGTGCAGGACCTCTATAGCCTCGGACTGAGCGAAACCGGCCAGTCGAACGGTCTCGTCCTGAGGGCGATGCACCGCGTTGAAGGATGGTTGCTTCGTCACGCCGACCGCGTCATCGTGATCCATGAGCGATTCGCATTGCGCGTACACGAGGACTTCGAGGTGCCGCTATCGCGCATCGAGGTGATCCGAAACTGGACCCACCTTCCACCAGCCGCACCAGTAGATCGCGCCCTCGTGCGTGAATCGCTCGGGTGGTTATCCGGCGAAACGATTGTGCTTCACGCCGGAAATATGGGCGTCAAGCAGGGGCTTCGGAATGTGGTCGAAGCAGCACGCCTCGCGCATGACCGGGACGATCGCGTACGGTTCGTATTTCTTGGAGGCGGTTCGGAGCGCCCTCATCTGGAAACGCTAGCAGCGGGGCTAGACACAGTCACCTTCATGAAGGCGCTTCCAGACGATGAGTTCGCGGCTGCTCTACAGGCCGCCGACGTGCTGCTCGTCAATGAGAAAGAGGGGGTAGCTGAGATGGCGGTGCCGAGCAAGCTCACTTCCTACTTCTCGGCAGGTCGCCCCGTGCTTGCCTCTACCGACGCAGATGGGATAACCGCGGAAGAGATCCGACGATCGAATGCGGGTGTTGTCGTACCCGCCGGCGACCCTCAAGCCTTACTCGACGGGGTCCTCACATTGACCGCGGATCCCGCCCGAGCGAACACCCTTGGCGCGAATGGCCGCAGATTCCGCGATAACGTACTCGCTGAGACCACTGCGATCGACGCCTTTGACGCACTATTGTCACGCCTCATCGACGCTGACGATCTCTCGATCCAGCCGCCACCTGACCGCACGCTGCATTCCCGCCCGACGAACACGGAGACACGATGACCAAGCGCGCCCTCATTACCGGCATCACTGGCCAGGATGGCTCCTATCTCGCCGAGTTGTTGTTGTCCAAGGGCTATGAAGTGCACGGCCTCATCCGCCGCGCCTCCACCTTCAACACCTCACGCATCGATCACCTTTACGTCGACCCGCACGATCCCGAAGCGAAGCTCTTCCTGCACTACGGCGATCTCAGCGACGGCGCGCGCCTGGTGACGTTGATGGCGCAGATCAACCCGGACGAGGTTTACAACCTCGCCGCACAGTCGCACGTGCGGGTGTCGTTCGACGAACCGGAGCACACCGCCGACACCACCGGTACCGGCACGATTCGTCTGCTCGAGGCGGTGCGCCTCTCCGGCATCCACACGCGCTTCTACCAGGCCTCGTCGTCTGAACTCTACGGCGCGACCCCTCCCCCGCAGAACGAGGACACCCCGTTCTACCCGCGCTCCCCCTACGCCGCGGCGAAGCTCTACAGCTACTGGATCACCAAGAACTACCGCGAGGCCTACGACATGTTCGCGGTCAACGGGATCCTGTTCAACCACGAGTCTCCTCGCCGAGGGGAGACGTTCGTCACCCGCAAGATCACCCGCGCCGTTGCCCGCATCAAGGCCGGCACCCAGAAGGACCTGTATCTCGGCAACCTGGAATCCATCCGCGACTGGGGTTACGCCGCCGAGTACGTCGAGGGCATGTGGCGCATGCTGCAGGTCGACACACCGGAAGACTTCGTCTTGGCCACCGGCGTCGGGTACACCATCAAGGACTTCCTCGAAACGTCCTTCGGCCACGTCGGACTGGACTGGATGGAGTTCGTCAAATTCGACGAGCGCTACCTGCGCCCCACCGAGGTCGACGCCCTCATCGGCGACCCGTCAAAGGCGGCGGACAAGCTGGGTTGGACCCCGACCATCGACGGCAAGGAGCTCGCCAAGCTCATGGTCGACGCGGACCTCACGGCCCTCGAAGAGGGCCAGCACTGGATCGACACCGTCAAGCTCCCCTCGTGGGCCGCAGCGTGACCGCGAGCGACCGGCTCGATTACACGCCGGGCGAACTCGATCGCGACGCCACGTTCTACGTGGCAGGGCACCGTGGCCTCGTCGGGTCTGCGATCGTCCGTAAGCTCGCGGCTTCCGGATTCGGGAAGGTCGTGGGCAAGTCGTCGGCCGAACTCGACCTGAAGAACCGCGACGCGGTGTTCGAGTACATGGCCGAGATCAAGCCGAGGTACATCGTGTTGGCCGCGGCGAAGGTCGGCGGAATCCTCGCCAACAGCACGTACCCGGTCGACTTTCTCAGCGATAACCTCCGCATCCAGACGAACGTGCTGGATGCCGCATTGGCGAACGATGTCGAGCGCGTCGCTTTTCTGGGCTCGTCGTGCATCTACCCCAAGCTGGCCGCGCAGCCGATCCGCGAGGACTCGCTGCTGACGGGGCACCTCGAGCCCACTAACGACGCGTATGCGATCGCGAAGATCGCCGGCATCCTGCACACACAAGCCGTGCGCCGCCAGTACGGGCTCCCCTGGATCTCCGCCATGCCGACCAATCTTTATGGCCCCAACGACAACTTCTCACCCCAGGGCTCGCACGTGCTGCCCGCGCTCATCCGCCGGTACGACGAAGCCGCGTCATCGGGCGCACCGACCGTCACGAACTGGGGCACCGGCACACCGCGCCGCGAGTTCATGCATTCCGACGACATGGCCGACGCCGTATTGCATCTGATGGAGCACTACGACGGTCCCGAGCAGGTGAACGTGGGCACGGGCACGGATGTGACCATCCGTGAGATCGCCGAGGCCATCGGCACCGTCGTGGGATTTACCGGGAACACCGAGTGGGACACCACCAAGCCCGACGGCACGCCGCAGAAGCTGCTCGATGTCTCCAAACTCGCCGAAGCGGGCTGGACCGCGAAGATCACTCTCGAAGAGGGCCTCGAGCGCACTGTTGCCTGGTACCGCGACAACGTGGACGCTATTCGCGAATAGGCGATGCTCAGGCGAACTCGTCGTTGTCCTGCACTTCATGCGCGACCGAGCAGTAGGGATGCGCACCGCGCCATATCGCGCGGTGCGGACGCACTAAAGCCCCGCATTCCTCGCACTGGACAGTGCCGACGCCCCACATCGTCCTGTCCACGAAAGCCAAAATCCCCATGAGCATCGTTCCCCCACAACGCCCTTACCGCTCCGCACGAGCGGACCCCAATGGACCCCATCGTCCGCACGCGACGCTACGCCCCCTATAGGCATCAATCAATGGCCTCCGCGGTCTGCTAGGAATAGGGAAGGACACGATAGCCGCCCACCGGTGCCGGCACCCGCATCCGAAGCCCCTACTTCTTCGACCTGAGGAATGCCATGCGTCTGTCTGTCATCGGTTGCGGTTATCTCGGCGCGGTTCACGCGGCGGCCATGGCATCCATCGGTCACGACGTGGTCGGCATCGACGTGGACGAGAGCAAGATCGCGTCCCTCTCGCGCGGCGAGGCACCGTTCTTCGAGCCGGGGCTGCCGGAGCTGCTGACCGAGGGCATCGCGTCCGGCCGGCTGCGGTTCACGACCGATATGGCCGAGGCGCAGGGCGCGAAGGTGCACTTCATCGGCGTCGGCACCCCGCAGCAGAAAGACGGGTCGGCGGCGGACCTGACCTATGTGAACGCCGCGGTGGACGCACTCATCCCCTACTTGTCCGAGGGCGATGTCGTCGCAGGCAAGTCGACTGTGCCGGTGGGGACGGCTGCCACGCTCGCGGAGCGCGTCGCGCCGACCGGCGCAACGCTGGTGTGGAACCCCGAGTTCCTGCGCGAGGGCTTCGCCGTGAAGGACACCATCGACCCCGATCGGATGGTCGTCGGGGTGCGCGAAGACGGCGAGCGCGTCGCCGACATCCTGCGGGAGGTCTACCACCCGTCCGTTGCCAAGGGCACGCCCTTCATCGTCACCGACTACGCCACCGCCGAGTTGGTCAAAGTCGCCGCCAACGCGTTCCTGGCCACGAAGATCTCGTTCATCAACGCGATGGCCGAGATCGCCGAGGTCACCGGTGCCGACGTCACCACGCTGGCCGATGCGATCGGACACGATGCGCGCATCGGTCGCCGGTTCCTGGGTGCCGGCATCGGGTTCGGCGGCGGGTGCCTTCCGAAGGACATCCGCGCGTTCGCTGCCCGTGCCGAAGAGCTCGGTCGGGGCGAGTCGATCGCGTTCCTCCGAGAGGTGGACGCGATCAACATGCGCCGCCGTGACCGGGCGGTCGACCTCGTCGTGAGCGCCCTGGGCGGATCGGTGTTCAAGAAGAACGTGACGGTGCTGGGCGCAGCATTCAAGCCGCACTCCGACGACATCCGCGACTCGCCCGCCCTCGACGTCGCCGTGCGCCTGCATGGCCTGGGCGCGTGGGTCACCATCACCGACCCCGAGGCGATCGAAAATGCACGGGAGCGGCATCCGCAACTGAATTACGTCGCCGACCGCGACGAGGCTTTGCGCGGAGCCGACGCGGTGATCGTCGTGACGGAATGGGACGAATACCGGCGGCAGATGTCCCCTGAGCACGCGGCATCCCTCGTATCCGGACGCGTCATCGTCGACGGCCGAAACTGCCTCGACGCTGCTGCCTGGCGTGCCGCCGGGTGGGAGTACTACGGCATGGGTCGCCCCTAAGTACCAGAAATGCGCATCCGGATGCAATGGTTTTACGCCGCTTGTCGCGGCGCCCTAATTTGATCTCGGCGGCCTCGGATTTTAGAGGGGTCTTGCCGGGGCCGCCTTCTCCCGTCGCGATTGCCCCTAGCGCTGAGCGCGCGATCTGGGCACAATCAGATCCACCGCGAACGGACGAGGGGGTCCCGTTCTCGGGGGTGCAGGGGGAACCATGGCGCACACAGCATCGCCGAGGGCTGTCGTTATCGAAGACGACACCGACGTTCGCCATTTGCTGATTGAGATCCTCACCAGCGCGGGATTCACCGTCACCGCCGCCGAGAACGGCATCGACGGCATCGCCGCGGTGGTCGCCTACGATCCGGTGATCACCACCATCGATGTCGACATGCCGGGCATCGACGGGTTCGAAGTCACCCGGCGCATCCGCGCGCAGGGCAGTGACGCCTACGTCGTCCTGATCACGGCGCTCACCGATGAGGCCGATGCGGTGCTGGGGTTCGGCGTCGGTGCCGACGACGTGGTGACCAAGCCCTTTCGCCCGCGGGAGCTGCGAGCGCGACTGCTCGCCCTGTTGCGCCGCCCTCGCGTCTCCGACCCTGATGCGCCGCGTAGCGACGGCTCCGCCACGAGTGCGGCTTCCACGACCACCCACGTGTCGGATGCGGTGCGCTTGGACGGGCTGCTGCTGGACCGTGACACCCGCACCGTCGTCGTCGACAGCAACGACATCGCGCTCACGCGCACCGAGTTCGAGCTGCTCGCCACGATTCTCGAGTCAGGGCGCCGGGTGCGCAGCAAAGCCGACCTGGTGCTCACGTTGCACGACGAGACCTACCTCGATCCCTCCAAAGTCAGCGAGGCCGACGAGCGCGCGATCGAAGCGCACATGACCAACCTGCGTCGCAAGCTCGGCGATAGCGCGCTGCAACCTCGGTTCATCGAGACGGTGCGCGGTGCCGGATATCGCGCGGTCGCGCCGCACCCGGATGAGGACGCCGAAGACAGCGAGCCGTAGTCGCCATCTGGATACACTGACCCCATGGCGGACCCCCCGACCCCCGAGGTACCGCCGCGCAACGACGGCGTATCCACCCGGTGGAGCGACCCCCGCACCCGATCCATCTGGCAGTGGCAACTGGTGCTCGCCGTCGCCGTCGCGGCGATCGCCGCTGTCATCGTGCTGCTCACGCCGCAGACGTTCGCCCATCCGGTGTTCATCCTCGGCGTGCTGCTGCTCCTGCTCGTCAGTGCGCTCACCCTCGTGGTGCCGTGGGACCGGTTCTCGCACCGCACCGTCGCACTGATCCCCGGCCTGGACATCATGGCCATCGGGCTCATGGCCTCGGCCAGCGACGGTCTGCTCGCGATTCTCTGGGTGTTCCCGATCGCGTGGGTCTCGACCTACTACTCGCTGCCGTGGCTGGTCGCCGCGCTGTGCGCGATCGCGGCGATCCTCGTCACCGACATGCTCCTCACCTCGCTCACCCCCGAGCAGACCGTGCAGCTGCTGGTGGTGCTGCTGGCGCTGGTGTTCATCGGGGTGACCATCACCACCGGTTCCCGCCGCACGCGCGCCTTCAGTCGTCTGCTCGAGCGTCAGTTCGCGCAGCTGGAGCGGACCCTCCGCCGCGTCGAGGCGCAGGAGAAGCGGGCTCTCGTGCTGTTCAACTCCGTCGACACCGCACTGGCCCGCGTCGACGGGCGTGGCATCATCCGAGGCGCGAACGATGCGTATCAGCGCCTCTATTCGATCAGCGACGCCTCCCACGCCCACCCGCCGGCCGCCGTCGAATACGACGGCTACCGCGGCGAGCCGCTGCCGCCGCACGACACGATGATCGCCCGCGCGGCCCGAGGCGAGATCTTCGCCGATCAGCGCATCTGGCTGTACGACACGTCCGGGCAGTGGCACGCGCTCGACGTCTCCACCAGCGTCGTGGCATCCACCTCGGACGAGCCCGAGGTCACGCTGCTGACCATTCGCGACGTGACCGCGGCGGTCAACGCGGAGCAGGAGAAGAAGACGCTCACGAGCGTCGTGTCCCACGAACTGCGCAATCCGCTCACCTCCATCGTCGGGCACGTCGATCTGCTGCTGGACCGTGACGATCTGCCCCGCGACGTGCAGGAGAAGCTGGCGGTGGTCGAGAACGCCGGTCAGCGGATGCAACGGTTGATCGCCTCCGTCCTGGAGAAGAACAAGCCCGCCCCGCCGGCGGCACGGGTCGTCGACCTGGGCCGCGTCGTCGCGGCATCCGTCGATGCGTTCGGCCCTGCGGCACAGACCGAGCAGCTCACCGTGGAAGCCGCACTCGAGCGCGACCTGTTCGTCACCGGCGATGCCTTTCGCCTGCGCCAGGCGGTGGACAACATCATCGGCAACGCCGTGAAGTACACCCCGCGGGGTGGGACGATCCGCGTGGATGCCCACCTCGTCGACGGGGAGGTCCGCCTGGCGGTGACCGACACCGGCATCGGCATGAGCACGACGGACGTGGACCGCGTGTTCGAGCCGTACTTCCGCGGCCAGACCGCGCGCGACAGCGGCATGCCGGGCACCGGACTGGGCATGGTGATCACCCGCGAGATCGTGCAGCAGCACGGCGGGCAGCTGTCGTTCACGAGCGCGCTCGGGCGCGGCACCACCGTTGTGGTGCACCTTGCCGCGCACGAGCAGGATGGAGCGCCAGAATGATCAACTCGGGTGTGAGCGTCGTGCTCGTGGCCCTGTCGACGGTCAACACCGCGGTGATGGTCGGGCTGGCGTTCTTGTACCGGCCCAGCCGCGCGACGGGCATCTGGACGTTCGCGTTCACGCTGGCGATGATCACGTCGTACGGGTGGGTCGCCGCGGACGCCATGGGCTCCGTCTCGCTGCGTGCCGCGTGCGCCGCCGCCATGCTCGGCGCGACGGTGTTCATCTGGGTGGGGCTGCGGGTGCGACGCGGCGCGCGCTCCTACACATGGATCGCCGTGGTGTTCACCCTCACGTGCACGATCGTGCTGCCGCTGACCGCAGAGCTCGATGCGTTCTCGATCATCTTCCGGGCGGCTTTCGTCGTCGCCGGCGTCTTCGCCGCCCTCACCCTCGCCGAACTGGTGCGCATCGGGGCGCGGATGCGGCATGAGACCCTGCCGCTGGCGGTGGCGTCAGCCGGTTTCATCATCTTCAGCGTGCTGAGTGTCGCCGACGGCCTCATGCGCGGCTTCCCCACCGGCGGCGCCGGTGCGGGCGACGCTCTGTCGCTCATCCGCGACCTCAACTCGATGGCCTCGATCGTCTACGGCACGGCCGCCATGATCACCCTGCTGCTGCTGTCTCGCGAGGGCGCATCGACCCCGCACGTCACGCTGACGACGACCCCCTTCCGCGCCGTCGCCGAAGACCGGCTGCGGCGTGCTGAGGCGGCGGGCGACCCTTGGTGGTGCCTGCTGGACATTCGGCTGGACGACCCGGAGGACCTGCGTGAGGCGTTCAGCGCTGCGGACTTCTCCCGCATCGCCGACCGCTTCGCGCGCGATGTCACCTCGGTGCTGCCGCCCGACGCCGACATCGAGTCGCAGGGTGACAGCGGGATCGTCGTGCTGCTGCCGCGACCCGAGGGCGCGGTGCGGCAACTGCTGGCGCGGCTGCTGGACAGGGTGGCCACCGCGGACTCCGCCCGGCCGATTGCAACACGCGTCTCGGCGAGCATCGGCTGGGCCAGCGTCGACACCGTCGGCTACGACCTCGACGAACTGCTCGCCGCCGCCCGCGCAGCCAGCGCCCAGGCGCACCGCAGCGGCGGCGACCGCTGGGAGCGCGTGACGCTCCCCGTAGGCTGATCGCGTGACCGCTGCCGTTCTCCCCCGACCCGTGCGCATCGCGGGAATCGTGTTCGCAAGTGTCCTGGGGGCCCTGCTGGTGGCAGCCATCGTGGCCGGCGCGTGGATCGGCGTGCGGGCGGCATCGGCCTACCAGCACCTGCGCACCGCTCAGGCCACTATGGGCGAGGCAATCGACAGTCTGAGCGATCCGGCCCAGGCCGCGGGGCTCATCAACGCCCTCTCCGGCGAGACGTCCGCCGCACACCGGCTCACCTCCGACCCGGTGTGGCGTGCCGCCGAAGGCCTACCCTGGATCGGGCCGCAACTGGCCGCGGTGTCGACCATCGCCGCGGCGGCCGACGAGGTCGCCGGAACCGCCCTCCCCCCGCTCGCCGAGGTGGCCTCGGCCTTCTCCGTCGACGCGCTGCGACCCGCCGGCGGGCGCATCGACACCGCGGTGTTCCAGGCCATCGCCGAGCCGGCGCGAGCCGGAGCCGACGACGTCGCCGCGGCGGCGGCATCCATCGCCGCCATCGATCGCACGCCCCTGCTCGGTCCGGTGCGGGACGCAGTCGCCCAGGTGTCGGACCTGCTGCGCACCGGAGCCACCGCCACCGACGCGCTCGCCCGCGCGAGCGCGCTGTTGCCGGGCATGCTCGGCGCCGACGGCGAGCGCGACTACCTCATCGTGTTCCAGAACAACGCCGAGTGGCGCTCCCTCGGGGGCATCGTCGGCGCGATGGCGGTCGTCCACACCGCGGACGGCACGCTGGAGCTGAGCGCGCAGAATTCGGGTGCCGCGTTCCCCCGCTACGACGACGCCGTGCTGCCACTGTCCGATGAGCTGCTCTCGCTCTACGGCCCGCGCCCCGGGCGGTGGATGCAGAACGTCACGCAGGTGCCCGACTTCGCCGTCTCGGCCGCGCTGGCCCGCGAGATGTGGCTGCGTGAGACCGGTCGGCACATCGACGGCGTCATCGCGATGGATCCCGTCGCGCTGTCGTACCTGCTGGAAGCCACCGGCCCCGTGACGTTGCCTACCGGCGATGAACTCACCGCCGACAACGCCGTGCAGCTGCTGCTCAACGAGGTGTACCAGCGCTATGAGCGCCCCCGAGACCAGGACGCGTTCTTCGCCGCCGCGGCGGCCGCGGTGTTCGAACGGCTCGCCGGCGGCGCGGCGGACCCCGCCGCGATGGTCGCCTCGCTCGCCCGCGCCGGCCAGGAGCGCCGCCTGCTGCTGTGGAGCGCCATCGAGGGCGAGCAGGACGTGCTCGCCGGCACCACCCTCGCCGGGGGTCTGCCCGCGACCGACGCCGAGGCGGGCCGGTTCGGGGTGTACCTCAACGACGGCACCGGCTCGAAGATGGACTACTACATGCGTGCTGACACGCAACTGGCGTGGAGCACGTGCGCGCTCGATGACGAGGGCCGCGCCACCGGGGAGGCGAGCCTCACCCTCACCCTCACCAACACCGCGCCGGCGGATGCCGCGACGTCGCTGCCGGAATACATCACCGGGGGCGGTAATTTCGGCATACCGCCGGGAGTGTCCCGCACCGTCACGTACCTCTATCTTCCGCGGGGCTACGAGCTGACCGAAGCGGACTTGTCGATCGACAAGGGGTTCGGCGGCGGATTTCACGACGATCGGCAGGTGCTGTCGTTCGGCGCCGACCTCGCGCCCGGTGAAAGCGTGACGGTGACCGTCTCAGTACGCACGCCGGGGCCCGCCGCCGCCATGATCATCGCCGAAGTGACACCGACGATCGCGGCGGACGCGCCGACCGAAATTGTCGCGGACTGCCTTTAGCCCATAGAGTCGGAAAGCGGCGGTTTTTCACGCCTTTATCGAAAGAGACTCATGACGCATCGAGTGACCCAGGCCCTCGCCATAACGGCGATCGCAGCAGCCTCGATGCTGGCCCTTCCTGCAGCGGCCAACGCCTCCACCATCTACCCGCCGTCCGACTCGTGCGCGGTCTCATCCGCAACCATGGTCGCGGGTGAGCCTTTCGACTTCACCTGCAACGCCAGCACGTTCAGCGCCAACGAGACGGTCACCATCACGATCACCGGCGAGAACGGCGCGGGTGCCACTTTCGGCGCCGCATTCGTGAAATTCGCCATCTCCACCGGCAGTACCACGCGCACCTCCACCGCGACCGGCTCACTCGAGCCCGTTGAGATCACGTTGCCGGCAGATGCCAGCGGCGTGTACAACATCGCGGCGATCTCGGCGACCTCGGCCGGCGGCGCCGGCAGCACCACGCTCACGTCAGCCGACGGCAGCCTGCCGGTCACCGGTGGCGACAACGGCGGGATGATCCCCCTGTGGCTGGGCGGCGGCGCCCTGCTGCTGGGTGGCACGGCGATCGCCGCAGCAGCGGCCGCGCGACGCGCGCGCGCTCAGCACTGATCCTCGGCACGCACCCGCGCATCCCACCGTTCACCGGCGGCGTAGGCCGCGGTGTAGCCCTTTTGAGGCGTGCACAGACACACCGCCCCGTCGTGTGTACCATGAGGAAAAAGATCACCCCGTCCCCCCGAGGTTGTGCAATATGACTGATTCCACCGCGCCACCGAAAACCGCGGTGATCGTCGAAGACGACCCGGATATCCGGCATCTCCTGGTGGAAGTCCTGGGAGCCATGGGGTTTGCGACCGTCTCGGTCGACAACGGCGTGGATGGCGTAGAGGCGGTACTGGCCTACCAGCCGCTGATCACGACACTCGATGTCAACATGCCAGGAATCGACGGATTCGAAGCCGCCCGCCGCATCCGCGCCCAGAGCGACACCTACATCATCATGCTCACCGGTCTCGAAGAAGAGGCCGATGTGCTGCTCGGGTTCGGCGCCGGTGCCGACGAGTACATCTACAAGCCCTTCCGCCCGCGCGAGCTGCGCGCCCGCATCGACGCGCTACTGCGTCGCCCGCGTATCGGCGGGGACACCGCGAACGTCGGCCAGCAGCACCAGTCTGCCCCGACTTTCGCCGGCGCCCAGCTGGCTACGGCCGTCCTCCCGGCGCTTCATCCCCCCGAGCCGGCGCCCCCGCAGCCGCACCCTCACGGCCGGCTGGGTGCCGGCGCTCTCGCACACCGCGATCTCGAACTCGATCCCGACAGCCGCATCGTCATCGCGGCCGGGCAGGAATTGGAGCTCACCCGCACCGAGTTCGACCTGCTCTCCACGCTTATGGAGTCCAAGCGCCGGGTGCGCAGCAAAGCAGATCTCACCCTTGTGGTGCGCGCGGACTCGTACGTGACGAACTACTACGTCGGCGAAGCGGACAAGCGCGCCATTGAGGCACACATGACAAACCTGCGCCGCAAACTCGGCGACAGCGCCGCCCTCCCCCGATACATCGAGACGGTACGCGGCGTCGGCTACCGCATGACATCGGATTCCGCGGACTAGCGGCGTCGCCGCCACGCGCACTTCCTGTTCCCGACGTCGCGGCGGTCACCTCGCGGAAAGTCCGGGCACCCATGTCTCCCCAGACACGGACGTCAGAACTCGGGTTCTCCGCGTGATGACTCCTGAATACTAGGGTGCTGACGAACCCGAAAACCGCGTATTTCCGCGCCCTTAGCGGTTCCTTGGGGGTTTCTTGCGGTCGCCGTCACTCAGCGAATGCGGCGGTGCCGGGAGCCTCTGAAACGGGTGCCTTCGTGCACTCTTAACACAAATGAAACCACCCGAATTTGCGCCGACACCGGTTTTACCCCAATACTGACTAAAGAAGTCTCCTTCCTGACTCTTAACACAAGCATTTCAGAGTTGTCAGGGAGCCCCAGCAAGCACAGACCCCCCTGACCGAAAGCACTGAAGCCATGAATAAGACACTTAAGGCGGCCACGGCAGCGACTCTGCTCGCTGGCGCATTCGCCCTCGCCATCCCCACCGCCGCGCACGCCGCATATGTCGTTCCGCCGGCCGACGTCACCGTCGAAGACGCCACTGTTGCCCCCGGCGGCGTGGTTGAGCTTGAGGTCGCCGACGACACCTTCCGTCCCGGCTCCGACGTGGTCATCTCGCTGACGGGTGAGAACGCCAGCGGCGCCTCGCTCGCATTCGTCAAGTTCGCCGTCGAGACCGCGACGCTCGGCACGGTCGACGCCGCAGCCGACGGCTCGCTCAGCGCCGACATCCGCCTCCCCAGCAACGCGATCGGCCAGTACACGGTGCGCGCGTCCGGCGTGGACGCGAGCGGTGCCACCGTCACGGCCGCGGTCACGGTCACCGCGGTGACTGCAGCTGCCCCGGGCGGCGACACCCTGCCCGTCACGGGTGGCGACAACAGCGCCCTCCTCGGCCTCTGGGTCGGCGGCGGCGCGCTGCTGCTCGCCGGTGGCGGCCTGGCCGTCGCAGGCACGGTGCGTCGTCACCGTGCCCAGGCGACTGCCTGACCTTCGCCTAAACGAACAAGAACGCCCCGGACCTCGGTCCGGGGCGTTCTTGCGTCTGCGGGGGCGTTGAGCTTGGAGCGCCGCAGCCATATTTCTGACGCAACTTTGGCGCAAGAAGCGCAAGCGTCTGAGGCCGCCCGGTTCAATGACCAAGTGGCGACGTGGGGATCGCTACACAGGGGGGAAGCTGTCAGCCGGCCGAGAAGGTGGGGGGTCCGGCCGGCTGCAGCTGCCAAGGGCGCGGGGTGACGCTGCCCGGTGTCACACCATGCGTCACGCCGCGCCCTCCGGGGCACGCACCATGGACGGCTCGGCGGTCACGAGGATCGGCAGATGGTCGCTGAGACCCTGCGGAAGCGTCTTGACCCGCTCGATGTCGAATCCCACCGACGTCGCGAAGTCGTAGTGACCGCGGAAGAACTTGTACCGGGTGTACGTGCGCACATCACTCAGGGTCAGTTCATACCCCTGCTCGCGCACCTTCTGCCCGAGGCTCTCCTTGAACACCGGATAGTTGTAGTCGCCGACCATCAGGATCGGCAGCCCCTCGCCCAGATCGGCCAGCTCAGTGAGCGCCGTCTTGATCTGGTGCCGGCGCAGCGAGTTGAGCGCGGTGAGCGGGGCGGCGTGGAACGACGCGACGATGACCTCGCGGTTGTTGTCGATGTCCCGCAGACGCACGCCCAGCATCCGCTCCTCGGCGGGCTTGAGCACCCGGTCGTGCAGCGACTTCTTCAGCGACATCGACCGCGCCTCGACAGCGCGGTAGGTGTTGGCGCGGTAATACACCGCCAGGCCGAGGCGATTGCGATGGGTGGCATCAGCCAATTTCAGTCCACCGATGTAGTCGGGGATGCCGGCCGTGACGGCCTCTTGCAGGCACAGCACGTCGGCGCCGTGCTTCTCGACCAGATCGGTCAGTTCACCGGCAGCCCGGTGCTTGCGTAAGTTGTACGAGATCACCCTCATGGTGTCACCAGATTATGCCCGGCACCTGGTGCCCCGATGAAGGTTGCGCATGTGTCCGCTGAACGGGTAAGCCAGGGCCGGATGCCGCTACTCGACGACCCGACGCCGGCGCGTCTGCTCGGCGCGCACGGCCAGCAGCTCGTCCGCGGGGTAACCCACCTCGGTGAGGGTGAGCCCCCGGGCCGCGAACACTTTGAACTCGCTCGTGCGCGTGGCCCCATCGCGCAGCGCCACCACATCCCGCGGATCCAGGCGCCCCTCCCCCACGCCGACGCACGCTCCGACGAGCGCCCGCACCATGCTGTGGCAGAAGGCGTCGGCCCTCACGTTCGCCACGACGTCGGCCGTGTCGTCACGGCGCCAGTCGAATTCGAGGAGCGTGCGGATGGTCGTGGCCCCGTCCCGGGGCTTGCAGTACGCCGCGAAGTCGTGCAGGCCGATGAGCGAGCGGGCGGCGGCATCCATCGCCGGCACGTCGAGGCGGGTGCGCACCGTGGTGGTGCGGTGCCGCTGCATCGGGTCGTATCCGGTCACGGCATCCGCGATGCGGTACTCATAGCGGCGACTCGTGGCCGAGAACCGGGCGTCAAAGCCCTCTGGCGCCACGCTGGTGCGCCGAACGTACACGTCGGGGTACTGCCCCAGCACCCCGGCGATCCGACTCGCCAGTGCGGCGACGCGCTCTGCGTCGTCATCCGGCGGCGGCGCACCGTCGGCATCCGCCTGCGTCCCGCCCTCGCGCTCGGCGCGTCTGGCCCGCCGTGCCCGCAGCCGCGCGACCTGCGCGTCGGTGAGATCCAGGTGGGCCACCTGGCCGGTCGCGTGCACGCCGGCATCCGTCCGCCCCGCCACGACGAGCCGGGGCACACCGCCGAGGATCCGGGCGATGGCGTCTTCGATCGTTGCCTGCACGCTGCGAAGCCCCGGCTGCCGCGCCCAGCCGCGGAAATGCGTGCCGTCATAGGCGATGTCAAGACGGATGCGCACGCCACAAGCCTACTCAGCCGCCGTCCCCGCTCCGCTGCGTTTCGCCGGTGTCAGCGGGTGATGACCGTCACCGTCGCGACGCGCTGCAGCACCTCGTGGCTGATCGAGCCGAGCAGGAACCGCGCCACCGCACTGCGGCCTCGCGTGCCGATCACCGCGAGCTTCGCATCGGCGGCGAGCGCGTTGATCACCGCGGCGGGGTAGCCCTTCACGGCACGTTCGTCGATGACGAGGTCGGGGTACTGCGCGCGCAGGCCCGCCAGCGACAGCGCGAGGTTCTCCTCTGCGGTGCGCTGCATGTTCGCCAGGTACAACTCGGGGTAGACCATCGCGGCGTTGCGGGGCGCGGTGACCGGCGTCCACACGCACACCGCGATCAGCGGCTCGCCCAGGCGGTCGGCCTCGGCGGCGGCGAACCGGATAGCCCCCTCCGACACCGGCGACCCGTCGACGCCGACGAGCACGCCGGTGCGGTCGTGGATGTCGATGTCGGGCACCACCACGACCGGGCAGTGGGATGCAGCCACGACGCGGATGCCGTGGGCTCCGCGTGCCGGACCCGACCCCGGCCCCCGGTAGTCGCTGCCGATGACCAGCAGCGCCGCATTGGCGGATTCCTCCACGAGCACGTTCACCGGGTTTCCCGCCACCACACGTGTCGTGATGTGCACGCCGGAGGAGGCGGCCCGGGCGACTTCGGCCTCGAGCATGTGCCGGTGGGCATCGAGCACCGTCGCCATCACCGAGCTTTCGCCCACCGCCCCGATCGCGCCGCCCACCACGCTGACGAGTTCGACCTGCTGGCCCCGGTGGGCCGCCCGGCGCACCGCCCAATCGACGGCCCGACGGGTCACCGGGGCCTCGGTTACGCCAACAACGATCTTCTCGGTCATGTCTTCCTCCGTCAGATGGTGCGCTGCTGCCAGCCTATGACCGAACGCCCGCGTGCAGGGGGTGAGCTGTGCGCACCACTGCGGCGGCTCCCGGTGGCAACCCGGGGCGTGGGAGAGCCCCGACATACACTGGAGACGTCTTCCTCGAGCCGGTGCGCACAGCCCGCCCGAGGGTCCCCCGCCACACCCTCTGCGAGCTGTTTCTTGAACGCACCGCTGTCTTCGCGCGCCCGGCATTACGCGGGTCTGGACGGTCTGCGCGCGCTCGCGGTGACCCTCGTGGTGCTCTACCACGTGTTCCCGGCGTGGGGCCTGGGCAGCGGCTTCCTCGGCGTCGACGTGTTCTTCGTCATCTCCGGATTCCTCATCACGAGCCTCCTCCTACGCGAGCATGCGGATGCCGGTCGCGTTCGGCTCGGCGACTTCTGGCGCCGTCGTGCACGGCGCCTGCTGCCGGCCCTCGCGGTCGTCGTCACGGTGTGCGCGACAGCCGCGTGGCTCGTGGGCGCCGACCTGCTGGTGGGACTGGACAGCCAGCTGCTCGGGGCGGCGACCTTCTCGTCCAACTGGGTGTCGATCGCGGTGGGCAGCGACTACTTCGCCACGACCGCGCCCGAGCTGTTCCGCAACCTGTGGTCGCTCGCCGTCGAGGAGCAGTTCTACCTGTTGTGGCCGCTCGCGCTGCCGCTGTTCCTGGCGCTGAAGCACCGGGCCGCCCGGGTGGTTGTGGCATCCGTCCTCACGGCGGCATCCGCCATCGCCGCCGTCGTGCTGATGCTGGGCGGAGCCGACCCCACCCGCGTCTATTTCGGCACCGACACCCACGCCTTCGGCCTGCTGCTGGGCGTGACGCTCGCCTTCGCCGTCCGGGGTGTGCTTGACCGCACCGCGCACACCCACTCGTCCCGCACGGTCACCGGCATGACCGGCACGCTCGCCGTCGTCGGGATCGTGGCGCTCGCGGCCCTGCCGCCGCTTCCGGGCGCTCTGACGTATCCGGGCGTGCTCGTGGCGGCATCCGTGCTGACGGCCGTGGCGATCTGCTGCGCCATCTGGCCCGGCTCGTGGTTCGGCCGACGACTGGACGCCACGCCGCTGCGCTGGCTGGGGCAGCGGTCGTACGGGATCTATCTGTGGCACTGGCCGGTGCTGGTGCTGCTGGCCCACGCCGCCACCGGCCGGGCGCCCGACGCGGCCACCCCGCCGTGGGTGGGCGTGCTCACCCTGGCCGTCACGCTGGCAGCCGCCGCGGCGTCGTATCGCTGGGTGGAGATGCCCGTGCGCCGCCACGGCTTCGCCGGGTCGCTGCGGGCCCTGCGCGTGCGGCTGACGAGCACCCCGCAGCACCGGTTCGGCGCAGTGGCGGCCCTCATCGTCGGGGTGCTCGCGCTCGGCGGCACCACGGCGGCGCTGGCGGCGGCGCCCGAGCACACCACCGGTGAGATCGCGATCCAGGCGGGGCAGGCGGCGCTCGAGGCGGCGGAGGCCACCCCGGCGGCGGGGGCGGACGCGGGGGCGGATTCCGGGGCGGATGCGGCATCCGGCGCTCCCCCGCCGATCACCGGCGACCAGATCACGGCGGTCGGCGACTCCGTCATGCTCGCCTCCGCGCCGGCGCTGCTGCAGCGCTACCCCGGCATCGCGATCGACGCGGCGGTGTCACGGTCGATGTGGTCGGGGCCTGACATCCTGCGCGCCCTCGATTCCCAGGGCGCACTGCGGCCGGTCGTCGTGGTGGCTCTCGGGACCAACGGCGCGGTGTCCCGCGACGCGCTGGCGGAGATGGCCGGCATCGTCGGACCGGAACGGAAGCTGGTGCTGGTGGACGCCTATGCCCCGCGGGACTGGATCGACGGCGTCAACGGCGACCTGCGTGCGTTCGCGCGCGGGCGCGGCAACGTCGCCGTTGCGCACTGGAGCGGCGCGATCGCCGGCCGCACCGACCTGCTGGCCGGCGACGGCGTGCACCCGAGCCCCGCGGCGGCCGAGGTGTACGCGTCGACCGTGGCCGACACCGTGGACCGTCTCAACGTCACCCACGCCGCCCACCTGGTGCGCGCCGCGGGGCACGAGCGCGCGCGAGAGCTGGGCCGGCTCCTCCCCGCGGAGTGACGTCGCGGCATCCGCCCGTCGTCGGCGCCGTCCATCCCGGCATCCGCCGCTCCCCCCGAGAAACCGCTTCTCGGTCGAGAAACCACGCGATGCAGGGTTTCTCACCCGGATACTGGTTTCTCACCCGGGCGGGGGCGCGGCGCGGGCGCCGGCAGGCCCGCGTCAGTACCGGCGCACGAGGGCCCGGTCGCGCTCGGTCGTGACGAAGCCGAGCCGCTCGTACAGCGAGTTCGCGCCGGTGGGGCTCTCGGTGTCCACGTCGAGCACGGCCGCGCCCAGCCCGGCATCCGCCGCCGCGCGCAGCGTCCGCGCGATCACGAGCGGCGCGAGCCCCCGACCGCGGTGCGAGCGCACGACGCCGATGAGGTCGATGTAGGCGTGCGAGACGCCGAGGCTCTCCCAGTCGTCCTCGTTCACCGACGCGAGGCAGAACGCTACGATCCTGTCGCCTTCCAGCGCCAGGGTCGACAGCTCGGGGCGCAGGAACGGACCTCCCACGAACTTCTGCCACCGCTCCGGTTCGCTCGGCAGGCTCCCCCAGTGATCGCGGAAGGCGTCGTTGCGGGCCTCCAGGGCATCCAGGGCGCGCTCGGCGGTGTATGGCACCAGGGTGATGCCGTCCGGCGCCTCGCGCTGGTCCACCGGCGCGGCGAGGTCGCGCTGCATCGACGCGAACCAGCGATCCACATGGAACCCGCGCCGCTCGGCGATGCGCACCGCGTCGTCCTGCGTCTCGGCGGCGTGCAGCCGCACCTCGCCGGGCAGCGTCGACTCGGACTGGGACAACTGCTGCAGCGCCCGCTCGTGCTGCCAGGCCAGCAGGGCGGTGCCGATGCCGCGACGGCGCCAGTCCGGATGCACGGCGCCCTGCAGGTCGATCTGCATCCGCACCTCGCGGGACGGGTGCACGAACGAGCTGCCGACGGCCACCGGCAGCCCGTCGGCGGCGAAGCCGAGCACCGTGTCCTGGCCGTGGTCGATGTGCGTCAGTTCGAACGTGTCGGCGACGTCCTCACGCGGCGTCGTCCAGCTGGGGTGGTCGACGCGGTCGGATGCCGCGATGACGCCGTGCATCGCGTCGATGTCGTCCCGGGTGGCCATGCGCCAGGTGGCGACATCCGGATGCCGGGGCAGCTGCGGGTCCGCCACCGGGCCGATGCGCTGGGTCAGAGTCGTCGTATTGCTCACCGGTCCACCCTAGGGGGCCGGGAAACGCAGCGAGGCCCGCGCCTGGCGAACCAGGTGCGGGCCTCGGGTGCAGGATCGAGCGGACTCGACCCGAAAGGGATTACTCGGACTTCTCCTCGGCGGGAGTCTCGACAGCGTCCTCGGCAGCAGCCTCGGCCGCGGCGCCCTCTTCGGGCGACTCGGCGCCGGCCTCGTCGGCCGGGGTCTCCTCGGCGGCGGTCTCCTCGGCGGGGGTCTCTTCGACCTCTGCCTCAGCGGCCGGCTCCTCCGCAGCGGGAGCGGCAGCAGCCGACTTCTTCGCCGACTTCGGCTTCGGGTTCACGGGCTCGAGCACCAGCGAGATGACGGCCATGGGGGCGTTGTCGCCCTTGCGGTTGCCGATCTTCGTGATGCGGGTGTAGCCGCCCTCGCGGTCAGCGACCTGGGGGGCGATCTCGGTGAAGAGCGTGTGGACCACGGTCTTGTCACCGATGACCGACAGCACGCGACGACGCGCGTGCAGGTCGCCGCGCTTGGCGAACGTGATGAAACGCTCGGCCAGGGGACGCAGACGCTTGGCCTTGGTCACGGTGGTCGTGATCGAGCCGTGCGTGAACAGCGCCGCGGCGAGGTTCGCGAGAAGCAGGCGCTCGTGGGCGGGGCCGCCTCCGAGGCGGGGACCCTTGGTGGGCTTGGGCATGTCTATAACTCCAGTTGGAAAGAAGTGCGGTGCGGATGCCGCGACCAGGCGTCACGCCGAGGTCGCGGCATCCGGTAAATCAGATGGTCTCTTCGTCGTATCCGCCGTAGAAGTGCGCGCCGTCGAACCCGGGAACCGAGTCCTTCAGCGACAGGCCGAGCGAGACGAGCTTGTCGCGCACCTCGTCGACCGACTTCTGACCGAAGTTGCGGATGTTCATCAGCTGCGTCTCCGACAGGGCGACGAGCTCCGAAACCGTGTTGATGCCCTCGCGCTTGAGGCAGTTGTACGAACGCACCGACAGGTCGAGGTCCTCGATCGGCATCGACAGCTCGTTGGAGAGAACCGTCTCCACCGGCGCGGGGCCGATCTCGATGCCCTCGGCCTCGACGTTCAGCTCGCGGGCGAGACCGAACAGCTCGGTGAGGGTGCGACCGGCCGAAGCGACGGCGTCGCGCGGGGCCATGGAGGCCTTCGTCTCGACGTCGAGCACGAGCTTGTCGAAGTCAGTGCGCTCTCCGGCACGCGTCGCGTCGACGCGGTAGCTGACCTTGAGGACCGGCGAGTAGATCGAGTCGATCGGGACGACCCCGGCCTCGGCGTACTCGTTGCGGTTCTGGGTGGCCGAGACGTAGCCGCGGCCACGCTCGATCGTCAGCTCAAGCTCGAACTTGGCGGTGTCGTTGAGGGTCGCGATGACCAGCTCGGGGTTGTGGACCTCGACACCGGCGGGAGCCGAGATGTCGGCGGCCGTGACCTCGCCGGAGCCGGTCTTGCGCAGGTAAGCCGTGATGGGCTCGTCGCGCTCGCTCGAAACGACGAGCTGCTTGATGTTGAGGATGATCTCGGTGACATCTTCCTTGACACCGGGGATGGTGCTGAACTCGTGCAGCACGCCGTCGATACGGATGCTGGTGACGGCTGCCCCGGGGATCGACGACAGCAGGCTGCGGCGCAGCGCGTTGCCGATCGTGTATCCGAAACCGGGCTCCAGCGGCTCGATGATGAACCGGCTGCGGAACTCGCCGATCTTCTCCTCGGTCAAAGTGGGACGCTGTGCGATGAGCACGATGTGTTCCTTTCGATCACGTGACCGCTATATGACACGTGTGTGTGGTGAGGTGTTGAGTTGTGACGGATGCCGCGCCTCGCGGCATCCGGTATGCGTGCAGTCGTCAGGGCCGAGACCGGGCC
Source organism: Microbacterium sp. zg-YB36 (assembly GCF_024623575.2). Classification (NCBI taxonomy): domain Bacteria; kingdom Bacillati; phylum Actinomycetota; class Actinomycetes; order Micrococcales; family Microbacteriaceae; genus Microbacterium; species Microbacterium sp. zg-YB36. The sequence continues at coordinate 9,330 of NZ_JANJFD020000005.1, read as the reverse complement.
GCGCGTGTACGCGGGGCCCGGGCTCGTGAACCTGTCGAGGATCAGACGCGGCGGCGCTTGGGCGGGCGGCAGCCGTTGTGCGCCTGCGGGGTGACGTCCTGGATGGAGCCAACCTCAAGACCGGCGGCGGTCAGCGACCGGATCGCGGTCTCGCGGCCCGAACCCGGGCCCTTCACGAAGACGTCGACCTTCTTGACGCCGTGCTCCTGGGCCTGACGCGCTGCCGACTCGGCCGCCATGCCTGCGGCATACGGGGTCGACTTGCGCGAGCCCTTGAAGCCCACGCCACCGGACGATGCCCAGCTGATGACAGCGCCGGACGGGTCGGTGATCGAGACGATCGTGTTGTTGAACGTCGACTTGATGTGGGCGTGGCCCAGTGCGATGTTCTTCTTTTCCTTGCGGCGCGGCTTGCGCGCGGCGCTCTTGGCCTGTGCCATGTTCTGCGTTCTCCCTAAATCCTGAGGCGCCGGCGGAGGCCTAGCGCGCCTTCTTCTTGCCGGCGACCGTGCGCTTGGGGCCCTTGCGGGTACGCGCGTTGGTCTTGGTGCGCTGGCCGCGCACCGGGAGGCCGCGGCGGTGGCGCACGCCCTCGTACGAACCGATCTCGATCTTGCGGCGGATGTCGGCGGCCACCTCGCGGCGAAGGTCACCCTCCACCTTGTAGGTGCCCTCGATGTGGTCACGGAGCGAGACGAGCTGCTCGTCGGTGAGGTCCTTGACGCGGATGTTTCCATCGATGCCGGTGGCAGCGAGGATCTCGTTGGAACGGGTACGGCCAACGCCGTAGATGTAGGTCAGGGCGATGATCACGCGCTTATCGCGCGGGATGTCGACGCCGGCAAGACGTGCCATGCGACTCTCCTAGGAGTGAGTGGAGGTGTGGAGCAGAATCGGTGCCCGGGCCTCCGCCCGAGGTGTCCCCTCTTGCGAGGTTCTGATCCTGCCGTGTGTGTTTGTTCAGTTGTGAGTCTGTGAGGCGGATGCCGCGGCATCCGTCCTGTCAACCCTGGCGCTGCTTGTGGCGGGGGTTCGCCTTGCAGATGACCATCACGCGGCCGTGGCGGCGGATGATCTTGCAGTGATCGCAGATGGGCTTGACGGAGGGCTTGACCTTCATGATGCTTCCTATTCGCTGTCTTCGCCGGGCAGGATCGCGCGAGCGACCTGGGGCGTTACTTCTCGACCGGTCTAGCGGTAGCGGTAGACGATGCGGCCGCGCGTGAGGTCATAAGGGCTGAGCTCAACGACAACGCGGTCCTCGGGGATGATGCGGATGTAGTTCTGCCGCATCTTGCCCGAGATGGTTGCGAGCACTTTGTGTCCGTTGCTCAGCTCGACGCGGAACATCGCGTTCGGGAGAGCCTCGGAGATCACACCCTCGATCTCGATGACACCGTCTTTCTTCGCCATACGCTCGCTTACAGTTATGCGGACCGGTCGGTCTGCGGTGGATGGGATTCGGTGCGGCGACACGCCAAAATAGGCGCAACGCACCAAACGTCAAGCATACGTGGTAGTACCGCGTGCGGCAACTCGGGCGTGTCGACGCGCCGCCTCGGGCGTGTCGCGCCGCACCCCGGCTGCCCGGGCCCGCGGCTATCGCGCCGCCCTCTCCCCCGAGAAACCACTTCTCGGGTGAGAAACCATGCATCGCGGTGTTTCTCATCCGAAACCTGGTTTTCCATCGGCGTCGGCGTCGGGCCCGTGCGCGCGGCGCTTCCTCCACAGGGCGCGGATGGGCGGTGCTGTCCCCGGATCGGGATGCGGGCGCCGACGCCGGATGCGGCGCGTGCGCACGCTGGGGACATGATACCGCTGCAGATCGCGCCCGCCCCCGTCATGCTCACGCTGCAGGGCGACGCCGCGCACGCCGGGCTGCGCGTCCGCGCGGGCGCGGCCGTGATCAGGGTGCGTCCGGGGGTTTACGCGCCCCGGGAGCAATGGGCCAGGCTCCAGCCGTGGGAGCGGTATCGAGCGCGGGTCCATGCGTTTCACCTCAAGCAGCCCGACGCGATCCTCGCCCTCGAGTCCGCCGCCGCGGCGATGGGCCTCCCCGTCTTCGGGGAGCCCCGCGACATTCACGTCTACGACCCGGAGCGCACCAGCTCCCGCCGCTTCGGCGACGTCTGCGTACACACCAGCGCCGATGCCAAGCCCGTCGAGCTGCGCGGCGGCATGCTGATGACGGCGCCGGCTGCCACCGCCGTCGACCTCATGCGGGTGCTGCCTCCGGCGTTCGGACTTGCTGTCGCGGATGCCGTGGTGTCGGCGAGCCGGCCCGATGCGGCATCCGTCGACCTGCTGCGTGAGATCGCCGGCTCGCAGGTGAACCGGCGTGGCAGCGCCCGCGTGGCACTGCTGCTGGAGCTGGTGGATCCGCGGTCGGAGTCCGTGGGCGAGACAGTCAGCCACGCGGTCATCGTCTGGCTCGGGTACGAGGGCCCCGAACTGCAAGTCGAGTTCGTCGCCGAGGGCTTCGTCGACCGGGCCGACTTCTTCTGGCGTCGCGCGAGCGTGATCGGCGAGTCAGACGGTTACGGCAAGTACGTCGGCACCGATGCCGCGGACACCGTGGCACGCATCGTGAACGAGAAGCAGAGGGAAGATCGCCTCCGCCGCCAGGTGCGCGAGTTCACCCGGTGGGATTGGGCCACGGCGATGCGCGTCGCCCCGTTGGACGAGCGACTCGGCCGCGCCGGCGTGCCGCGCGTGCGGCCCCCGCAGCGTGCGCTGCTGGCGACGCTGCGACACAACCCGCGGTCGCTGCCGAAGTGAGAAACCACCTCTCGGTCGAGAAACCACGCGGTGCGTGGTGTCTCATCCGAGAAGTGGTTTCTCAGCGCGGGCGCGGACGCGACGCGGCGCGGGCGCGGGCGTGGCGCGGGCGTTACATCCCCAGGCGGGACGTCAGGTCGGCGGTCACATCGCCGGTGATCGTGACGTACTCACCGTTCACCAGCAGCGTCGGGGTGCCGGCGGAGCCCTCGGGGCTCTCCGGCAGCTCCTGCGCCTGCGACAGCACGAAGTCCGCGTACGTCTCGTCGGCGATGCACTCGGCGGCGTCGGGGGCACCGGCATCCGCCGCGAACTGCGCGAGCTCGTCGTCGGTCAGGCCCTGCCCGGTCGGGTGCGTGGCGAAGACGGCGGTCATGAACTCGTACGCCGCCTGCCCGCTGGTCTCGGCGACGCAGTACATCGCGTTGGCCGAGCGGGCCGAGAACTCCGTGCCGGATGCCGCGTTGAGCGAGGCCAGCGCCACCGGCTGCACCCGCAGGGTGATGGCGTTCGAATCCACGAGCTCGCTGATCGTGGGTCCGTACGCATCCTCGAAGTCCTGGCAGTGAGGGCAGTAGAAGTCCATCCACAGCTCGACCTCGTCCGCGCCGTCACCGACGACGATCGCGCCGGTCTCGGCTTCGATCGAGGACCCCGTGGGGGCGGATGCCTCGGGCGAGGCGGCACTGTTCATCCACCACACCAGCGCTCCGACGCCGACCAGCACGACGACGACCGCGGCGCTGACCCATACCGCGAACCAGTTGGTCTTGTTCCCTGCCGATGCCACGAAGTTGTCCCCTATTCGATCCTGCGCGGGACAACGCCGAACGGCGCCAGACCCGCAGCTCCGCCATCGGGCGCCGTGAGCACCCAGATACCGCCATCATGCACTGCGACGCTGTGCTCCCAGTGGGAGCCGACTGAGCCGTCGATGGTAGAGACCGTCCAGTCGTCGTCCTCGACGAGAGTCTCTTCGCTGCCGGCGACGACCATCGGCTCGATCGCCAGGCATAGCCCAGGGCGGACCTCGGCGCCGAGGTCGGCCGTGCGGTAGTTGAACACCGACGGCGCCTCGTGCATCTTGCGTCCGATGCCGTGGCCCACGTAGTCGCGGAGGATCCCGTAGGTCTCCCCCGACGATTCGATGTACCCCTGCACGGCGTCGCCGACCTCGGCGATGTGCCGTGCGTTCGCCAGTGCGGCGATGCCGGCCCACAGCGACCCCTCGGTCACCTGGGACAGCCGCTCGCGCTCGGCCACCAGCTCGGGCCGCGACGGATCGGGCACGACGATCGTGATCGCCGAGTCGCCGTTCCAGCCCTGGTACTGCGCGCCGGCGTCGATCGAGACGATGTCGCCCGGTTGCAGCACGCGGTCACTCGGGATCCCGTGCACGACCTGCTCGTTCACCGACGTGCAGACGGTGTGGCGGTAGCCGCGCACCAGCTGGAAGTTCGACACCGCGCCGCGTGCACGGATGACCTCGGATGCCGCGGCATCAAGTTCCAACGTCGTCACGCCGGGTGCCACGAGCGCACGGACGGCGTCGAGGGCCGCGGCGGTGATGAGGCCGGGTTCGACCATGGCCCGCAGCTGTGCGGGGGTCTTGTAGATCGAGCGGCGCAGCACGTCGTCAGGCGCCGACGAGGTCGCGCGCGGCCAGTGCCGCGGTGACCCGCTCGGTGATGTCATCGAGCGTGCCGACGCCGTCGATCGTGTCGACGATGCCGCGCTCGCGGTAGACGTCGAGGATGGGCGCGGTCTCGCGCTCGTAGATCGACAGCCGCTTGGCGATGGCCTCTTCGGTGTCGTCGGCCCGGCCCTGCTCGTGCGCGCGACGCGTCAGCCGCGTCATGCTCTCGTCCCGCGGGACGCTCAGCTCGATGACGCCGGTGAGCTCCTCGCCGCGCGCGGCCAGGAAGGCATCGAGGTCGGCGACCTGACCGAGGTTGCGGGGATACCCGTCGAGGAGGAACCCGCCCGCGGCATCCGCCTGCGCCAGCCGCTCGCGCACGATCGCGCTGGTCAGCTCGTCGGGTACCAGGTCGCCGGCATCGATGATCGCCTGCACCTGCTTTCCGAGCTCGGTGCCGTCCTTCACGGCGGCGCGGAACACGTCGCCGGTGGAGATGACGGGGATGCCGAACGCTTCGGCGACGCGCACGCCCTGCGTGCCCTTGCCCGAGCCCTGCGGCCCGACGATGAGGAGACGAGGGGTGGTCATCGGAGGAGTCCTTCGTAGTGGCGCTGCTGCAGCTGCGCGTCGATCTGCTTCACCGTCTCCAGACCCACGCCGACGATGATGAGGATGGATGCCCCACCGAACGGGAAGTTCTGGTTCGCACCGACCGTGGCCAGGGCGATCAGCGGGATCAGGGCGATGAGACCCAGGTAGATCGAGCCGGGCAGCGTGATGCGGGTGAGCACGTAGTCCAGGTACTCGGCGGTGGGCCGGCCGGCACGGATGCCGGGGATGAAACCGCCGTACTTCTTCATGTTGTCCGCGACGTCGACCGGGTTGAACGTGATCGCGACGTAGAAGTAGGTGAATCCGACGATGAGCAGGAAGTACACCAGCATGTACAGCGGGTTGTCACCGGTGGTGAAGTACTGCTGGATCCACGCGACCCAGCCGGGCACGTTGCCTTCGGCATCCGGGTTCTGGTTGAACTGTGCGATCAGCGCGGGGATGTACAGCAGCGACGAGGCGAAGATGACGGGCACGACGCCGGCCATGTTCACCTTGATCGGGATGTAGGTGTTGGTGCCGCCATAGGTGCGGCGTCCCACCATGCGCTTGGCGTACTGCACCGGGATGCGGCGCTGCGACTGTTCGACGAACACGACGAGGCCGACGGTGAGCACGCCGACGGCGAGCACCATGAGGAAGATCTCGAAGCCGCGGGCCTGCCAGATCGACCACATGGCCGAGGGGAAGGTCGCCGCGATCGAGGTGAAGATGAGGATCGACATGCCGTTGCCGACGCCACGCTCGGTGATGAGCTCGGCGAACCACATGATGAGGCCGGTGCCGGCGGTCAGCGTGATGATCATGAGCAGCTGGGCCCACCACGCGTCGTTGGTGAGCAGCTGGTTGCACTCGGCGACGCCGGTGACGCCGAACAGCTGACCGCTGCGGGCCACCGTGATGAGGGTGGTCGACTGCAGCAGCGCCAGCGCGATGGTGAGGTAGCGCGTGTACTGCGTGAGCTTGCCCTGGCCGGCCTGGCCCTCCTTGTAGAGGGTCTCGAAGTGCGGGATCACCACGCGCAGCAGCTGCACGATGATGGTCGCGGTGATGTAGGGCATCACACCGAGCGCGAAGATCGACAGCTGCAGCAGCGCCCCTCCGGAGAACAGGTTCACCAGGGACATCAGGCCCTCGGTGCCGCCGGACTGCGCGAGACACGACTGCACGTTGGGGAAGTCGACGAAGGGCGTCGGCACGTGCGCGCCGAGGCGGTAGATGGCGATGATCGCGAGCGTGAAGCCGATCTTCCGCCGCAGGTCGGGTGTGCGGAAGACCCGCGCAATGGCGCTGAACAAGTCGGATTCCTCCAAGGGGATTGCCGGTCACCCCGCGGGCGCGGCATCAACCAGCGTACGGCAACAGGGGCCGGAGACTTGCTCCGACCCCTGTCACGCGATTACTTGATAGTGCCGCCAGCTGCGACGATCTTCTGCTCAGCAGAGCCGGAGACCTTGTCGACGGCCACGGTGAGCTTGACCGAGATGTCGCCGGTGCCCAGCACCTTGACCTTCTCGTTCTTGCGCACGGCACCCTTGGCGACCAGGTCGCTCACGGTGACGTCGCCACCGTTGGGGTACAGCTCGGCGAGCTTGTCGAGGTTGACCACCTGGTACTCGACGCGGAACGGGTTCTTGAACCCGCGCAGCTTCGGCGTACGCATGTGCAGCGGCATCTGACCGCCCTCGAAGCCGACCCGAACGCTGTAACGCGCCTTCGTGCCCTTGGTGCCTCGACCCGCGGTCTTACCCTTGGAGCCTTCACCACGGCCGACGCGAGTCTTGGCGGTGTTGGATCCGGGGACCGGACGCAGGTGGTGCACCTTCAGCACGCCGGGACGGGACGCCGGAGCATCCGTCTTCGGTGCAGCCTTGGCAGCGGCCGGCTTCTTAGCGGCAGCCTTCTTGGGCGCGGCCTGAGCGGCCTCGTCCTTCTTCTTGGCCTGTTCAGCCATTAGTCGATCTCCTCAACCTTCACGAGGTGGGCGACGGTCTTGACGTAGCCGCGCGTCTGCGCGTCGTCCGGACGGACGACAGTGTCGCCGATCCGCTTGAGACCGAGGCTGCGCAGCGTGTCGCGCTGGTTCTGCTTCTCGCTCACTTTGGACTTGGTCTGCGTGACCTTCAGACGGGCAGCCATCAGGCACCAACCTTCTTCTCGCGCGCGGCCTCGGCAGCAGCTGCCTCGGCGCGGATGAGACGGGCGGGAGCAACCTGATCGAAGTCCAGGCCACGGCGTGCGGCAACCGCACGCGGCTCCTCAAGGCTCTTCAGAGCCGCGACGGTCGCGTGCACGATGTTGATCGTGTTCGACGAACCGAGCGACTTCGAGAGCACGTCGTGGATGCCGGCGCATTCGAGCACGGCACGCACCGGACCACCGGCGATGACACCGGTACCGGCAGCAGCCGGACGCAGCAGCACAACACCGGCAGCGGCCTCACCCTGCACCGGGTGCGGGATGGTCGAGCCGACACGGGGCACGCGGAAGAAGTTGCGCTTGGCCTCTTCAACACCCTTGGAGATGGCCAGGGGCACCTCGCGGGCCTTGCCGTATCCGACGCCGACCAGACCGTTGCCGTCGCCCACGACCACGAGGGCGGTGAAGCTGAAGCGGCGACCACCCTTGACGACCTTGGACACACGGTTGATCGTGACGACGCGCTCGAGGAACTGGCTCTCGTTGCGGTCACGCGAGTTGCGCTCCCGGTTGGGGTTGCGCTCGCGACCGCCGCGACGCGGCTCGCGCTCGGCAGCCGCCGTCTCGGGCGCCGCTGTAGCGGCCTCGGCCGTAGCCGCAGCCGGAGCGGTTTCGGTCACTTCGTTCTCCTTGTTCTCGCTCACAGGTTCAGGCCTCCCTCGCGGGCGCCTTCGGCGATCGCGGCCACACGACCCGCGTAGCGGTTGCCACCACGGTCGAACACGACGTCGACGACGCCGGCGGCCTTCGCACGCTCGGCGACGAGCTCGCCGACCTTGCGGGCCTTGGCAGTCTTGTCACCGTCGAAGGTACGCAGGTCAGTCTCGAGCGTCGATGCCGACGCCACGGTGTGACCCTTGCTGTCGTCGACCAGCTGGACGAAGACGTGGCGGGCCGAACGGGTGACGACGAGGCGCGGACGCGCTTCGGTGCCGACGACCTTCTTGCGCAGGCGCGCGTGACGACGCGCACGTGCGACGGACTTGGAAGTCACAGCCATGGTTACTTACCAGCCTTTCCGGCCTTGCGCCGAACGACCTCGCCGGCGTAGCGCACACCCTTGCCCTTATAGGGCTCGGGCTTGCGGATCTTGCGGATGTTGGCGGCAGCCTCACCGACGGCCTGCTTGTCGATGCCGCTCACGGTGACCTTGTTGTTGCCTTCGACCGTGAACGTGATGCCTGCCGGCGGTTCGACCAGCACGGGGTGCGAGAAGCCGAGGGCGAACTCGACCGAGCCGCCCTTCTGTGCGACGCGGTAACCGGTGCCGACGACCTCAAGGCCCTTGGTGTAGCCCTGGGTGACGCCGATGATGTTGTTGTGGATGAGCGTGCGGGTCAGGCCGTGAAGCGACCGCGACTCGCGCTCGTCGTCGGGACGGGAGACCAGAACCTGGCCCTCCGTGACCGCGACCTCGATGGGGCGCGAAACGGTGAGGTTGAGCTCACCCTTGGGGCCCTTGACGGAGACATCCTGGCCGGAGACCTCGACGGTAACGTCGGCGGGGATGTCGATGGGAAGACGACCGATGCGGGACATTCAGATCACCACACGTAGGCGAGGACTTCCCCACCGACGCCCTTCGACTCGGCCTGGCGGTCCGTGAGGAGGCCAGAGGAGGTGGACAGGATTGCTACGCCAAGGCCGCCGAGCACGGTGGGGATCTCGGTGGAGCGTGCGTAGACGCGGAGACCCGGCTTCGACACGCGCTTGATGCCGGCGATCGACCGCTCGCGGTTCGGGCCGTACTTCAGGGTCAGCGTGAGGGTCTGGCCGACGCGGGCGTCAGTGACCTCCCAGCCGGCGATGTAGCCCTCCTGCTGGAGGATCTCGGCGATGTGAGTCTTGAGCTTGGAGCTCGGCAGCGACACGGAATCGTGGTGGGCCGAGTTCGCGTTGCGCAGACGGGTCAGCATGTCTGCGACCGGGTCTGTCATTGTCATGTGTTTGTTCCTTCGTTCACGAGGTTTCGGATGCCGTTACGCGACAGCCGACCTGCGATGATTTCGCAGTATTCAGTTGTACGGACGTTTGGTCCCGGACCGCAGGGTCCGGGCCCCAACGCCCCACGAGATAGGGGTAAGCCCGGGGGGCGTCGGCCC
>NZ_JANJFD020000004.1:0-19936 GCF_024623575.2 Microbacterium sp. zg-YB36 | reverse complement strand
GTGTTTTTTTTCGCTGATTCGTTGTGCCCGCCGTTTGGGTCCCGCCCCGGTGGGCCGGCCACAAAACGCCACAGTCTATCGGATTACGCCTGGGCGTCGTCGGCACGGAAGGGGAAGCCCAGCTGACGAAGCAGCGAGCGACCTTCCGCGTCGGTGGCCGCCGTGGTGACGACAGTGATGTCGAAGCCGCGAACGCGATCGATCTTGTCCTGGTTGATCTCGTGGAACACCGACTGCTCCTGCAAGCCGAAGGTGTAGTTGCCGTGACCATCGAACTGCTTGGGCGACAGTCCGCGGAAGTCGCGGATGCGCGGCAGCGCGAGGTTCACGAGGCGGTCCAGGAACTCCCACGCACGGTCACCGCGAAGGGTGACGTGCGCACCGATGGCCTGACCCTCGCGCAGCTTGAACTGCGCGATGGACTTGCGAGCCTTGGTGACAACCGGCTTCTGGCCGGTGATCTTGGTGAGGTCGTCGACCGCGCCATCGATCACCTTGCTGTCACGCGCAGCCTCACCGACACCGGTGTTGACGACGACCTTGACGATCCGAGGGATCTGCATGACGTTCGCGTAGCCGAACTCTTCCTGCATCGCCTTCTGGATCTCGTTCTTGTACTTCTGCTTCAGGCGGGGCTGGATCTTGCCAGCCACCGCGGCAGGTGCAGTGCTCATTCTCAGAGGTCCTTGCCTGACTTCTTCGCGAAGCGCACGCGGACCGTGCGCTTGACGCCGTTCTTGGTCTGCTCCTCGACGCGGCGGCCGATACGGGTCGGCTTCTTCGTCTCGGGGTCGACCAGGGCGACGTTGGAGATGTGGAGGGGGGCTTCGAGGGTCTCGATGCCGCCCGTCTTGGTGCCGCGCTGGGTCTGACCCACACGGGTGTGCTTGGTGACGTAGTTCACGCCTTCGACGACGACGCGGTTGCGCTCGACGAGGACCTCGAGGACCTTGCCCTGCTTACCGTTGTCGGCGCCCGTGATGACCTGAACCAGGTCGCCCTTCTTGATCTTCGCCATGATCAAATAACCTCCGGGGCCAGCGAGACGATCTTCATGAACTTCTTGTCGCGAAGCTCACGACCGACCGGCCCGAAGATGCGGGTGCCGCGGGGCTCCCCATCGTTCTTCAGGATCACGGCGGCGTTCTCGTCGAACTTGATGTACGAGCCGTCGGGACGACGGGTCTCCTTGACGGTGCGCACGATGACGGCCTTGACCACATCGCCCTTTTTGACGTTGCCGCCGGGGATGGCATCCTTCACCGTTGCCACGATGATGTCGCCCACACCGGCGTACCGGCGGGCGGAGCCGCCGAGCACACGGATGGTGAGCAACTCTTTGGCACCGGTGTTGTCGGCGACCTTGAGTCGGGATTCGTTCTGAATCACTTCTTACTCCTTGGATTCCAAGCAGGCCGAAGCCTTACTTGGCCTTCTCGAGGATCTCGACCAGGCGCCAGCGCTTGGTGGCGCTCAGCGGACGGGTCTCGTTGATGAGCACGAGGTCGCCGATACCGGCCGTGTTGCCCTCGTCGTGCGCCTTGACCTTGGAGGTGCGACGGATGACCTTGCCGTAGAGGGGGTGCTTAACGCGGTCCTCAACCTCGACGACGATCGTCTTGTCCATCTTGTCGCTGACCACGTAGCCGCGGCGGGACTTGCGATATCCGCGCGCGTTGACGTCGCGGACATCGTGCTCGGACGACTCGTGGCCCTTGGCCTCGACCGGTGCGGCCGTGGTCTTGGGGGCTGCCTTCTTGGCAGGAGCCTTCTTCTCGGTGGTCTCAGCCATCACTCGGCCTCTTCCTTCACGGCCTCGTCAGCGGCATCCGCCTTCTTGGCCTTGGTCTTCTTCGCCTTGGTCGCGGTCTCGACGGGCGCGGGCGTGGCACGGATGCCCAGCTCGCGCTCGCGGATCACGGTGTACAGCCGCGCAATGTCACGCTTGACGGCACGGATGCGACCGTGGCTGTCGAGCTGGCCGGTGGCCGACTGGAAGCGCAGGTTGAACAGCTCTTCCTTGGCCTTGCGCAGCTCCTCCACGAGGCGCTGGTCTTCGAACGTATCGAGCTCGCTTGGTGCGAGCGTCTTGGTGCCGACAGCCATTACGCGTCGCCCTCCTCGCGCTTGATGATGCGTGCCTTCAGGGGCAGCTTGTGAATTGCACGGGTCAAAGCCTCGCGAGCAAGCTGCTCGTTGACGCCCGCGACCTCGAAGAGGACGCGACCCGGCTTGACGTTGGCAACCCACCACTCGGGCGAGCCCTTACCGGAACCCATGCGGGTTTCGGCCGGCTTCTTGGTGAGCGGACGGTCGGGGTAGATGTTGATCCACACCTTTCCGCCACGCTTGATGTGACGCGTCATGGCGATACGAGCGGACTCGATCTGACGGTTGGTCACATACGCCGGCGTGATGGCCTGGATGCCGAACTCGCCGAAGGAGACCTTCGTGCCACCGGTGGCCTGGCCTGAACGACCGGGGTGGTGCTGCTTGCGGTACTTGACCTTACGGGGAATAAGCATTACGCCGATGCTCCTTCTGCGACGGGGGCGTCGTTGCGCGGACCACGGCGGCGGTCGCCGCCACGGTCGTCACGGCCACGGGCTGCCTTCGGAGCGTTGGCCTGCTCGCGGGCGAGCTCCTTGTTGGTGAGATCACCCTTGTAGATCCAGACCTTCACGCCGATGCGGCCGAAGGTGGTCTTTGCCTCGTAGAAGCCGTAGTCGATGTTCGCGCGCAGCGTGTGCAGCGGCACACGACCCTCGCGGTAGAACTCCGAACGGCTCATCTCGGCGCCGCCGAGGCGGCCGGAGACCTGGATGCGGATGCCCTTGGCACCGGCGCGCTGAGCGCCCTGCAGACCCTTACGCATCGCGCGGCGGAAAGCCACGCGGGCGGAGAGCTGCTCGGCGATGCCCTGCGCGACCAGCTGAGCGTCAGCCTCGGGGTTCTTGACCTCGAGGATGTTCAGCTGGATCTGCTTGCCGGTGAGCTTTTCGAGGTCCGAGCGAATGCGCTCAGCCTCGGCGCCGCGGCGGCCGATCACGATACCCGGGCGGGCGGTGTGGATGTCCACACGCACACGGTCACGGGTGCGCTCGATCTCGATGTTGCTGACGCCGGCGCGGTCGAGCGACGTGGTCAGCAGACGACGGATCTTGATGTCCTCCGCGACGTAGTCGGCGTAGCGCTGGCCCGGCTTGGTCGAGTCGGAGAACCACCGCGAGACGTGATCGGTGGTGATGCCGAGGCGGAAGCCGTACGGGTGAACTTTCTGTCCCATTACTTGCTCGCCTTCTTGCTAGTCGTGGCGGGGGCAGCGGCCTGGACCTCGGGGGTCGCCAGCTCCACAGTGATGTGGCTGGTCCGCTTCTTGATCTGGAACGCGCGACCCTGTGCACGGGGGCGGAAACGCTTCAGCGTCGTGCCCTCGTCGACGTACGCGTTCTTCACGTACAGGTCCTGCTCGTCCAGGTACTCGCCGTCCTTGTCGGCAGCGACGCGAGCGTTCGCCATAGCCGAGGCGACGAGCTTGTAAATCGGCTCGGAAGCACTCTGCGGCGCGAACTTCAGGATGGCCAAGGCCTCCTGAGCCTGCTTGCCCTTGATGAGAGCGACGACACGACGAGCCTTCTGAGGGGTCACGCGGATGTGTCGCACGCGGGCGATGGAATCCACCATCTCTCTCTCCTCTCTGCGCCACCGCGTTAGCGGCGGCGGCCCTTCTTGTCGTCCTTCTCGTGGCCGCGGAAGGTGCGGGTGGGCGCAAACTCGCCCAGCTTGTGGCCGACCATGGTTTCGGTCACGAACACAGGGATGTGCTTGCGACCGTCGTGCACGGCGATGGTGTGTCCCAGCATTGCGGGGATGATCATCGAACGGCGCGACCAGGTCTTGATGACGTTCTTGGAACCGGCTTCGTTCTGCGAGACGACCTTGCGAAGCAGGTGCTCGTCGACGAAGGGGCCCTTCTTAAGGCTGCGAGGCATCTTCCTCTACTCCTACTTGCGCTTCTTGCCGGCGTTGCGACGACGGACGATGTACTTGTCGCTTTCCTTGTTGGCGTGACGGGTGCGACCCTCAGCCTGGCCCCAGGGGCTGACCGGGTGACGACCACCGGACGTCTTGCCCTCGCCACCACCGTGGGGGTGGTCGACCGGGTTCATCGCGACACCGCGGACGGTCGGGCGGATGCCCTTCCAGCGGTTACGACCGGCCTTGCCCCAGTTGATGTTCGACTGCTCGGCGTTGCCGACCTCGCCGATGGTTGCACGGCAGCGCGCGTCGACGTTGCGGATCTCACCCGAGGGCAGACGAAGCTGCGCGTACGGGCCGTCCTTTGCGACCAGACGCACAGAGGCGCCGGCCGAGCGGGCGATCTTGGCACCGCCGCCGGGGCGGAGTTCGATCGCGTGGATCACGGTACCGGTGGGGATGTTGCGCAGCGGCAGGTTGTTGCCCGGCTTGATGTCAGCGCCGGAACCCGACTCCACGATGTCGCCCTGTGCCAGCTTGTTCGGCGCGATGATGTATCGCTTCTCGCCGTCGAAGTAGTGCAGCAGCGCGATGCGTGCGGTGCGGTTGGGGTCGTACTCGATGTGAGCGACCTTGGCGTTGATGCCGTCCTTGTCATGACGACGGAAGTCGATGACGCGGTACTGACGCTTGTGGCCACCACCGATGTGACGCGTGGTGATGCGTCCCTGGTTGTTGCGACCACCGGTCTTGGAGAGCGGGCGGAGGAGCGACTTCTCAGGCGTCGATCGGGTGATCTCGGCGAAGTCGGCCACCGACGAGCCGCGGCGACCCGGGGTCGTGGGCTTGTACTTGCGAATAGCCATGTTCTCTAGTCCTCTGTCCCGACCGTCAGCCGACTGCCGTGAAGATGTCGATGGTTCCCGACTTGAGCGTCACGATGGCGCGCTTGGTGTCCTTGCGCTTGCCCATCCCGAAGCGGGTGCGACGTGCCTTGCCGGGGCGGTTGAGCGTGTTCACCGAGGCCACCTTGACGTCGAAGATCTTCTCGATGGCGAGCTTGATCTCGGTCTTGGAGGCGCGGGGATCCACGAGGAAGGTGTACTTACCCTCGTCGATGAGCCCGTAGCTCTTCTCGGAAACGACCGGCTTGAGGATGACGTCGCGCGGGTCCTTGTTCAGTGCGATGTGCGCGGTGGTCATGCCGAGACCTCCTCGGTGTTGGCCGTCTTCGACGCGACGAACGCGTCGTAGGCGGCCTTGGTGAAGACGATGTCGTCGGAGACGATCACGTCGTAGGCGTTCAGCTGGTCGAAGGTCAGCACGTGCACGACCTCGAGGTTGCGCAGGCTCTTGACGCTGATCTCGTCGTTGCGGTCGATGACCACGAGAACCCGCTTCGCGGAGGCGAACTCGGCGAGCACCGCAGCTGCGGCCTTCGTCGAGGGGGCGCCGTCGATTGCGAAGGACTCGACGATGTGCAGACGTTCCCCGCGAGCACGGTCGCTGAGCGCGCCCAGCAGGGCGGCGGCGATCATCTTCTTGGGGGTGCGCTGCGAGTAGTCACGCGGCTTCGGGCCGTGGACAATGCCACCACCCTTCATCTGGGGCGCGCGGATCGAGCCCTGACGGGCGTTACCGGTGCCCTTCTGCTTGAAGGGCTTGCGGCCGGCACCGGAGACCTCACCGCGACGCTTGGTCGAGTGAGTGCCCTGGCGGGCGGCGGCAAGCTGCGCGACGACGACCTGGTGGATCAGGGGGATGTTCGTCTTGACGTCGAACAGCGCGGCGGGCAGCTCCACGGAGCCGGCCTTCTTGCCATCGGCAGTGCGAACGTCGAGCGCGAGAGTCGAGTCAGCCATGTTCAGGCACCCTTCACTGCGTTGCGGACGTAGACGATGCGGCCGCGCGCGCCGGGGACAGCGCCCTTGACGAGCAGCAGACCCTTCTCGGCGTCGACGGCGTGCACCTTGAGGTTGAGGACGGTCACGCGCTCGCCACCCATACGGCCGGCCATGCGCATGCCCTTGAAGACGCGGCTCGGGGTCGACGATGCGCCGATCGAGCCGGGCTTGCGGTGGTTACGGTGCGAACCGTGCGAAGCCGAGACGCCCTTGAAGTTGTGACGCTTCATGACACCCGCGGTGCCCTTGCCCTTGCTGGTGCCGACGACGTCGACCAGCTGGCCGGCCTCGAACGTGGCATCCACCGTGAGTTCCTGACCGAGTGAGTAGTCAGCAGCGTCAGCGGTGCGCACCTCGGTGAGGTGGCGACGGGGGGTCACGCCTGCGGCCTCGAAGTGGGCCGTGAGGGGCTGGTTGACCTTGCGGGGGTCGATCTGGCCGTACGCGATCTGAACGGCCTTGTAGCCGTCCTTCTCGGGCGTACGCACCTGGGTGACCACGTTGGGTGCAACCTCGATGACGGTGACGGGAACGAGCTTGCCGTTCTCATCCCAAACCTGGGTCATGCCGAGCTTCGTGCCCAGGAGACCCTTCGAAATCTTGTTGTTGATGTCAGCCATGTCGAACCTCAGAGCTTGATCTCGATGTTGACGTCGGCCGGCAAGTCGAGACGCATCAGCGAGTCGACGGCCTTGGGCGTCGGGTCGATGATGTCGATCAAGCGCTTGTGGGTGCGCATCTCGAAGTGCTCGCGGCTGTCCTTGTACTTGTGGGGCGACCGGATGACGCACACGACGTTCTTCTCGGTCGGCAGGGGCACGGGGCCCACAACCGTCGCGCCCGCACGGGTCACGGTGTCGACGATCTTGCGCGCCGACGTGTCGATGACCTCGTGGTCATACGACTTCAGGCGAATGCGGATTTTCTGTCCCGCCATTGTCTGCTCACTCTCTATCCGCGTCTTACGTCTCACAGGTCGTGAGCGCATTGGACGCACGGTGGCGCTGGAGCGCCTGGCACTTCTCCACCGCCGGGGCGGGGGATGCTGCACCGCTGTTCTCATGTCAAACCGCACACCCGAAGGCATCCGGCTCCCCCACGACCCGCGCGCATGGCGGTGACCCGTTGCCGGGTCGGGTGTGTGGGATGTGGTGTTCTGCTGCCCGCGGCCTAGGACCCTGCGCATCTCGCGCCGCCTATGCACTGCCGTGACAGTGATCCGGGGCACGCTCAGCGACCACCGGAATGTGGAACTTCACTAGTGTACGTGCCGCCCGGGCGTGTCGCAAACTCGGGCGTGTCGCGGGATGGTTGCCGTCACGGGTCGGTCTCGCATCGTCGAGTGGCAGCTGGTGCCGCTTGTACCCTACGCGCCGCCGACCGGACCGGCGGGGGTGTCGTCGTCGCCCGTGGCGTCGGGCTTGTTCTTACCGAGGGCCCCGTCCACCTTCTCGCGGACCTTGTCGATCTTCTCGCCGGCGGAGTCCGGCGCGATCTTCTTGACGAACTCGGTCGCCGCCTGCAGCACCTTGTCGCTGACTTCCTCCGCCTTGTCCGAGCGCAGGGCCCGCTCGATCTTCTCCCGGTTCTGCTCGAGGAATTCCTTGCCCTTGTTCACCACGTCGTCAGCGCCCATGTCGCTCTCCTCCTCCGCGGACCGTCCGCTTGGTTCCAGCATGCCGCGGCGGTGGCCGGATGTCAGCGCCGGGATGAGGAGATCCGCCCGGATGCGGCCCCGATCCGGCCCTGGCATCCTCACCTCGGCAGATCTCCTCACCCGAGCCGGTGCCTTTCGGCCAGCGGATGCCGCGCCCCGGAAGCACGAAACCCCCCGGATCCCTCCGGGGGGTGTCGGTCACCCCTAGGCCCGATGGTGCCTCCGGCGGAGCATCATCAGCAGCAAGAAGCCCCCGATGAGCGTCGTCCCCCCGAGCCAGGTCGCCGCGATCGGCAGGGTGCCGCCCGTGCCGGCGAGTCCGGGTGCGGGTGCCGGCGCCGGCGGGACGGGGACCGCGCAGCCGCTGTCGACGGCCACGCCGCCGGGGTGCGTTGCGGCGGCGGTGTTGAAGAACCCGCCGCCGTCCTCAGTGCACACCAGCGCGGTGCCGGGCAGCGGGCTCTGCGTCGACGCGGCATCCACCCGGTAGGTGTAGGTGTCCACGCCTCCCGCCGGAATCTCCACGTCGGCGACGCTCGGGGACCCTACCCAGCCCTGCGCGAGGATCGTGAACGCGGTGTCGAAGTCGGGAGCGTCGGTGAGGGTGTAGGTCGTCGGCTGCAGCCCGGGGTTGGTGACCGTCACGACGTAGTCGATGCGCCACCGGCCCTGGCCGAGTTCACTCACCGTGCCGTCGGACTTCTCCAGCTGTACCGGCACCACGACCAGTCCGCTGCAGTCCTCATCCGTCGCCTCGAACGCGCCGTTGTCCACCCTCGCGGTGTTCCAGACGCCACCGTCCGCCGACGTCTCCCCGCAGGTGAGCGCGTCGGGGTCGGCGCCGACGACGCTCACCTGTCCGGTCACGGTGTAGGTGTGGGTCGCACCGTCGGGAAGCAGGCCGGTCGCGACCGTCGGCTGCTGTACGCCGTCCCAGTCGGGGGTGAGAGTGGCGGTGCCCGCGCCTGCCGGGTCGATCACGGCGCCGGTCACCGCCCACGGCGTCACCAGGGTGATCCCGCCGGTGAGCTCGTCGGGGCGATCCTCGAGCGTGTATGCGACGGTGACGCCGCTGGTGTTGGACACCGTCACGGCGTAGGACACGGCCCAGACGCCCGCACCGAGCGGCGTGGCAGCCTCGGCGGTCTTGGTGACCGTGGGGCCGCCGGGCTCCGCGCAGCCGTCGTCGGCATCGGTGCCGCCGGGGAAGGCGATCGCCACGGTGTTGAAGAAGGCTCCACCCTCGCCGGGCTCACACTCCAGCGACGGCTCCTCCACGGCGGGGTCGATGGATGCCACGACTCGGTGGGTGTACTGGGCCGTCGCCCCGGCCGCGAGCGGGCTGTTCGGCGCCGGGGCGGCGCCGACCCACGTTGCCGAGATCAGGTTGATCCCCTCGCCCAGCGTCGGCGCGTCGGTGAGGGTGTGCGTCGTGGCGACCTCGTCGCTGGTGTTGGCCACGGTCACGACGTAATCGATCTGCCAGGTCCCGTCGGGCAGCTGCTGCGCCGCGCCGTCGCCCTTGTCGACGGTCACGCCGGCGATCTGCACCGTCACGCAGCCCTCGGCATCCACCACGATCTCGCCGGAGGTGACGCCTGCGGTGTTGACGATGCCGCCGCCCGTCGCGCACTCCCCCGGGTCCGTCGCGTCGACGGTTGGGATCAGCACACCGCTGACGGTGTACTCCAGGGATGCCCCGGGCTGCAGCTGTCCGGTCCACACCGCCGCGGTCTCGCTCGGTCCCGCGGTCGCGGTCGTCGGGGCCGGCGCGTCGCCGACGGCGGCGATGGTCCACACTCCGCCGCCGAGGTCCCACCCGTCGGGCACGGCCGGGAGCGTGTCGGTCAGCTCCGCCTGCACCGCCACCGCACCGGGGTTCGTGAGCGTGAGGGTGTACGAGACGTTCCACGAGGCGTCGGGGTTCTGGGTGGCCGGGTCGACGCCCGTCTTCACCAGGGTCGGGAACGCCGGCTCGGCGCAGCCGAACACGGTCTGGTCGTCCTCGCCGGTCGCCGACAGCGTCGCCGCGTTGAGGAAGCCGCCCGCCGTGGGTACACCGGGGGCGGTGTCACATCGCCACGCGTCGCCGTCCTGGGTGCCGTCGGCGATCTCGGCGGTCACCGTGACGTTATAGGTGTGGGTCGCGCGCGCCTCCGGGTCGCCGCTGGTCGGCAGCGCGGCGTCGGTGGCCAGGGTGGCGGTGCCGGCGGGCAGCGTGAAGGTACCGGAGGTGCCGTCGGGCCCGGTCCAGCTGGCCGCGGTCGGCGTGATCCCGTCGCCGTACTGCAGCTGGTCGGCGAGGCTGTAGATGAACGTCGAGGTGTCGGAGTTGTTGGTGACGACGATGTCGTAGGAGATGGTCCACGTGCCGTCGGCGTTCTGCACCGGCGAACCGTCCGTCACCTGCTTGTCGATCGTCCCCTCCGCCCGGATCGCCGTGTTGACGATCTCGCACGTGACGTCGACGCCGAGGCTGAGCTGCACGACTCCGGCCGAGACGAGCGGATAGGCGGCGCCGCCTTCGGTCTCGACGCAGGCCCAGTCGCCCGCGGTGTATCCGGATGGTCCGAACGTCTCCGACAGCGTGTAGTCGACATCGGCGGCCACCTGCCCCGAGAGGGCGGCGGTGGTCTCTCCGGTGCGCGTGCCTTCGCCCGACAGCAGGGGATCGCTGTCCCCGGCGACGGCGTTGAGGGTCCATTGCTCGGGCGTGGCCGAGCCGACGCCGCCCTGGTTGTCGACGTTCTTCACGAGCGTGAGCGTCGGGGCGATCGAAGCGTTGATGAACGTGCAGGTGACGGCCTGGCCGTTGGCGACCGTGACCACCGGTGAGTCGAGGCTCACCCCGCCCGTGTCGCACGACAGCGCCGTCCACGCGTAGTCGGCGATCTGGTCGACCTCGGCCAGCGTGTAGCTGCCGGCAGGCACGGTCTCGGTCTGGGCGTGGTCGAAGGCGATCGCCTCGCCCGTGGCGGGCTGGGCCGTGAGCCGCTGGTCCCAGTCGGCCGGTTCGGCGCTGCCGCCCAGGGTGTTGTCGACGTCCTTGAGCAGGGTGAGCGAGCCGGGCACGTCGTCGTTGACGAAGGTGCAGGTGACGGCCTGGCCCACCTCGAGGGTCAGGGTGGGGCTGGCCGGTGAGACGTCGGCGCCGTTGTCGCACGTGAGCGACTCCCACGTGTAGCCATCGGGTCCGTCCTCGGCGAGGGTGTACGGGACCCCGCCGAAGACGGGCACCGCGGTGACCGCTTCCGTGCCGGTGACGCCGGTCACCTCGGGTTCGCCCGGGCTGGTCGCCGACAGCGTCCAGTCGGTTTCGGCGGCGGTGCCGCCGTCGTCAGTGGTCACCGTCTTGACGAGGGTGAGGGTGGGAGCGACGTCGACGTTGACGAAGCGGTAGGTGTTCGTGCCGAGCGCGGGCACGGTGACCGTGGGATCCACGATGACCCACGCCCCCGCGACCAGCTGCTCCAGGGCGAACTGGCGGTACCCGGGGCCGCCCCCGGCTTCGGAGAGCGTGTAGCTCTGGCCGGGCCTGACGGCGAAGGTGTTGTCCGCGGTCGCGCTCGGGGCGCCGGTGACGGTGGTGGGCGTCAGGCCGGGCACCGCCCCGCCGGGGTCGGCGGTCAGGTCCCAGGCATCCTCGGTGAGGGTTCCGCCCTCGTCGTTGATCACCTGCTTGAGCAGCACGATCGTGGCGGTCTGGTTGGTCGCCGTGCAGGTGACCTCCTGCCCGAGCGACACGGTGACGCCGCCGTCCGCGCCGTCGTAGTCGCCGACGCCGTCGACGACGCAGTCCCAGCTGCCGGTGGCCCCGTCGATCAGCGTGACCCCCTCCTCGACGGTCTGCACATACGTGGCCGGCCCGGTCTCGGTGAGCAGGTACCGCACGCCCGGGGTCACCGGCGCGGTCGTCCCGCTCACGCCCGACGGGCCCTCGACACCGGTGCCGCCGATCGGCGACGCGGTGAGCGTGAAGTCGTCGACGGTCGCGTCGCCGTTCGCGATGGACTTCACCAGCGTGAGCGACGTGACGCACGTGACGGTGTTCGTCACGGTCACCACGTTCGGGTCGTCGGGGGTGATGACGTGATCGCCGGCGCCCGTCGACTCGTAGGTGCAACCGGAGGGCAGGTCACTCACCTCTTCGCCGATGGCGACGGTGTCCCCCACGGTGTACTGCGGGTAGGTGGTGCCGAACGTGCGCGGCTCACCGTCGAGGGTCAGGTCGGCGTTACCCACCGGCTGCGTGCCGTCCTCATAGGGGACGCCGTCGATGACCCACGCTTTATCCACGCGCAACGACACCGTGGGTTCCGGTGCCCGGTTGTACACCGTGCACGTGACGATGTCGCCCTGCTGCGCCGCGGTCGTGAACCCGAACTCGCCGGCGTCGGTGACGGGCACAGCTGTCCCTGCGGTGTCCGTACAGGCGGCGTTGACGCCGTCCTGTTGGACGAGCTCGAACCCCGGTTGCTGAGTCTCGGTGACGGTGACGTCAGCCGTGCCGCCGGCGGGGATGTCGTTGGCGGCGAAGCTGACCGCACCGGTCTCGTTGGTCACAGCGGATGCCGGATCGAGCGTGACTCCCGCGGTACCGGTCGCCGCGTCGAAGGTCCACCCCGGTGAGGGGACCGCGTCGGCGATCTCGCCCTCCGCCGGAATCACGAGTTTGGTGACGTTGACGGTGCCGGCGCACTCGCCCAGCGCCCGCTCCTCGAGAAACGCCTGCAGATCCTCGTAGCCGTCGACGAGGAAGTAGTCCTGACCGATGGTGGGCCCGGAGATCGCCTGCAGGTTCTGCTCCTCACCGGCCGAGGCCGGTCCGATGCCCACGCCCACGACAGTGGTGCCGCGTTCGATCTTGAGCGCGTTGGCCGAGGCGACGGCGTTTTCCATCTCGACGAAGCGGGTGCGGTTGCCGGGGCCGGACGGCGCGCCGCCGGAGCCGGTTCCGGGAGGGCCGTAGTAGGTGGGGCTGCCGTCGGTGAGGACGAGCAGCACGTCCAGCGTGTCGGCTGTGCTGGCCCCCGCGACCTGCCAGAGCCCCTGGTCCCAGTTCGTGCCCTGCTCCCACCCGCCCGTGTTGACCACGGTCAGGCTGTTCGCCTTGGCGCGCACCGTGGCAGCTCCTGCGGCGGTGGACACCGGCGTGAGCGGCAGGGTGGTGTTCGCGCTGCCCGCCGCCGGCGCACCGCCGGCGAAGGTCCAGATGCCGATGGAGGACGGAGTCCCCTCCAGGACGTCGACGAAGCCCGCCGCCGCGTTGCGCAGGTCCTGCTGCGAGCTTTGCAGGGAGTTGGAGAGGTCTACCAGCAGCCCTACGCGCAGCCCGCAGGTCTGTGCCAGCGTCGGGTTGATCGCGGCGTTGGCCCACTGGCTGCCCCGCGCCTGCAGGTTGGTGTTGCCGCCGGTCTGCGCGGGGTAGCTCACCCTCTCGCCGGCCGGGATCACGTCGGTGCGCAGCCGGTACGGCTGCTGGGTGACCGTCGTCGATGTGCCGACGTCGAAACTGTCGATGATCCGGTACCCGGCCGGCGCCGCCGTCTCGATGACCCAGTACTGCGCACCGGAGGGCACCGTCACCTCGCAGAGACCGTTCTCCTCGGTCACGCACGTGCCGACCAGGTTTGCGGGGCTGGTGTCTGGCTGCGTCGCCGTGCCGCCGCTGTAGACCGCGAACGTGGCGCCCGCCAGCGGCGCGACGCTCTGGGCGCCGGTGCGCTCGCCGCCCTTGCTCAGCACGAGGGTGCCCGGCGCGGTGTAGGTGTGCGTGAAGGTGCAGGAGGCGACCAACGATGAGTTCCCGGTGCCGATGAACTGCACGAGGGCCTCGGCCTCGGTGAACTGCAGGCGGGTGGTCCCGCTGGTGTCGTTGAGGAAGCAGCTGAGCGTCGTGGTGTAGTTGTCGGTGACCCCGGGTGTCCCGATCGCCTCCAGTGTGTAGGAGCCGGGCTTGGCGACGCGGCGCGACTGCCCGCTGGTGAAGTCGTACCAGTCGTCGGAACCGACGATGTTGGCGCGCAGCGCCCAGTCGGCCGGAGTCGCCGAGCCGCCCTGCACGACGTTCACGATGTTCAGCGTGCCGCAGACGGTGTTTCCCCCCACACAGTCGCTGACGGCAGCCAGCGGCGTCACGATTCCGGGATCGTCCACAAGCGGAGCCGGCTCCTCGGCGGCTGCCGGCGGGTCCGTGGCGGGTGGCTCGGTCGCCTCCGGCTCGACCGGCGCGGGCGGGTCGGTGGCAGGCGGCTCGGTGGCGGGCGGCTCGGTCGGCTCCGTCGCGGGCGCCTCGGGCGCGGGCTGCTGTGTCGCGGGCGGTTCCGGCGCGGGAGTCTGTGCCGGTGCCGGCGGGGTCGGGGGCACGGCGGCGGCGAAGGCAGTGCCCGGTGCGGTGTTCGCGAAGGCCAGCACGGCCACCAGCAGCGCGACCAGTGCGACGCCTGCGGTCCGGCGCCGCGGCGCCCGCGCCCGGCGAGGACCCGTCCCTCTTCGCGCTGTCAAGAACCGTGTGCGCGCACGCCGAATACCGCTCATCCCAGACCCTCGTCGCTTTCGTCGACGTACGGGCAGCCCCGAAGCGGACTCCCAAGACACGCGTTCCTCTGCGGCATGTGGCCCCCCAGGGCCGCCTGCAGCGCGAGCTCATGGACAAGCTACAAACCGCCCATGGACCCGTCAAGGGGGCTTGCGGCACCCGTCGACACGTGCACGAAAGCGCCCGGACGCACGAAACCCCCCGAATCGCTCCGGGGGGTTTCGTGAAGGAACTCGAAGAGTTACTTGATGATCTTGGTCACCGTGCCGGCGCCGACGGTGCGGCCACCCTCACGGATTGCAAAGCCGAGGCCCTCTTCCATGGCGATCGGCTGGATCAGCTCGACCGTCATGTCCGTGGTGTCGCCGGGCATGACCATCTCGGTGCCCTCGGGCAGCGAGATGACGCCGGTGACGTCCGTGGTGCGGAAGTAGAACTGCGGGCGGTAGTTCGTGTAGAAGGGGTTGTGACGGCCGCCCTCTTCCTTCGACAGGATGTACGCGGTGCCCTGGAAGTCGGTGTGCGGCGTAACCGAACCCGGCTTCACGATGACCTGGCCACGCTCGACGTCGTCACGCTTGGTGCCGCGCAGGAGCAGACCACAGTTCTCGCCGGCCCATGCCTCGTCGAGCTGCTTGTGGAACATCTCGATACCGGTGACGATCGTCTTCTGCGTCGGGCGCAGACCCACGATCTCGACCTCGGAGTTGATGGCCAGCGTGCCACGCTCGGCGCGGCCGGTGACGACCGTGCCACGACCGGTGATGGTGAAGACGTCCTCGACGGGCATGAGGAACGGCTTGTCCTTGTCACGCACCGGGTCAGGGATCGACTCGTCGACGGCTTCCATCAGCTCGACGATCGACTGAACCCACTTCTCGTCACCCTCAAGGGCCTTCAGGCCCGAGACGCGGATGACGGGGGCGTTGTCGCCGTCAAAGTCCTGCGAGGAGAGAAGCTCGCGCACCTCGAGCTCGACGAGCTCGAGGATCTCCTCGTCGTCGACCATGTCCGACTTGTTCAGCGCGACCATCAGGTACGGCACGCCGACCTGCTTGGCGAGCAGCACGTGCTCACGCGTCTGAGCCATCGGGCCGTCGGTGGCGGCGACCACGAGGATCGCGCCGTCCATCTGAGCGGCACCGGTGATCATGTTCTTGATGTAGTCGGCGTGACCGGGCGCATCGACGTGCGCGTAGTGACGCTTGGGGGTCTCGTACTCAACGTGCGAGATGTTGATGGTGATGCCGCGCTGACGCTCCTCGGGGGCCGAGTCGATCGACGCGAAGTCGCGCTGCACGTTGGTGGCCGACGGGTACTTGTCAGCGAGCACCTTGGAGATCGCCGCGGTGAGCGTGGTCTTGCCGTGGTCAACGTGACCGATGGTTCCGATGTTGACGTGCGGCTTGGTCCGCTCGAACTTGGCCTTAGCCACTGGGTCCTCCTCAGGACAGTCGTGTAGTGCACGGGCGCTGGATTGCGACCGGGGCTCTACGGGGATTGGTTCAGTCTAGTAGACAGGTCGATATTCAGTTGGGTGGATGCCGGGAGCTCACCGCGAAGGTGAGGCGAGCCCCCGGCACCAGGGTTATTCGCCCTTGTTCTTCTGGACGATTTCGTCGGCCACTGCGCGAGGAACCTCGGAGTAGCTGTCGAACTCCATCGAGTAGACGGCGCGGCCCGAAGTCTTCGAGCGCAGGTCACCGATGTAGCCGAACATCTCGGACAGCGGCACCAGCGCCCGCACGACCTTGACGCCGGCGGCATCCTCCATCGACTGGATCTGGCCGCGACGGGAGTTCAGGTCGCCGATGACATCGCCCATGTACTCCTCGGGCGTGCGCACCTCGACCGACATGAGCGGCTCGAGGATGACGGGGCTCGCCTTGCGGAGAGCCTCCTTGAAGCCCATGGAGCCGGCGATCTTGAACGCCATCTCCGAGGAGTCGACGTCGTGCGAGGCGCCATCGAGAAGGATCGCCTTGACACCCACGATGGGGTAGCCGGCCAGGACACCGACGTTCATCGCGTCCTGGAAGCCCTGGTTGGTCGGCTCGATGTACTCGCGCGGGATGCGGCCACCGGTGACCTTGTTCTCGAACTCGTACGTCTTGTCGCCCGACAGGTCCAGCGGCTCGATCGCGAACTGGATCTTCGCGAACTGACCCGAACCACCGGTCTGCTTCTTGTGGGTGTAGTCGTGACGCTCGACCGCCTTGCGGATGGTCTCGCGGTACGCGACCTGGGGCTTGCCGACGTTCGCCTCGACGCGGAATTCGCGCTTCATGCGGTCCACGAGGATGTCCAGGTGCAGCTCGCCCATGCCCTTGATGACCGTCTGACCGGTCTCCTGGTTGAGCTCGGTGCGGAAGGTCGGGTCCTCTTCGGCGAGCTTCTGGATCGCAAGACCCAGCTTCTCCTGGTCGGCCTTGGTCTTCGGCTCGATGGCGACCTCGATGACGGGCTCGGGGAAGGTCATCGACTCCAGCACGACGGGCTGCTGCGGGTCGGCCAGGGTGTCACCGGTGGTGGTGTCCTTCAGGCCGATCACGGCGTAGATGTTGCCCGCGGTGACCGAGTCGACCGGGTTCTCCTTGTTGGCGTGCATCTGGAAGATCTTCCCGATGCGCTCCTTCTTGCCCTTGGTGGAGTTGACCACCTGTGCGCCGGACTCCAGGTGACCGGAGTAGACGCGGATGTAGGTGAGGCGGCCGAAGAACGGGTGCACGGCGACCTTGAACGCCAGCGCCGCGAACGGGTCGTTCGCGTCGGGGTGACGCACGATGATCTTCTCTTCGTCCTTGGGGTCGTGGGCCTCGATGGCCGGCACGTCCAGGGGCGAGGGGAGGTAGTCCACGACCGCGTCGAGCATGGGCTGCACGCCGCGGTTCTTGAACGCCGAACCGCACAGCACGGGGTACAGCTCGCCGTTGACGGTGAGCTTGCGGATGGCGGCCTTGACCTCGGCGACCGTGAGGCCCTCGCCACTGAAGTGCTTCTCCAGCAGGACCTCGTCGGTCTCGGCGACCGTCTCGAGCAGCTTCTCGCGGTACTCGGCGGCACGCTCGGCGAGGTCGGCGGGAATGTCCTGCACCTCGTACTTGGCGCCCATGGTCACGTCACCCTTGGAGTCACCGGGCCACACGAGTGCGCGCATCTCGACCAGGTCGATGACGCCGACGAAGTCGTTCTCGGCACCGATCGGCAACTGCAGCACGAGGGGCTTGGCACCGAGGCGCTTGATGATGGTGTCGACGGTGAAGTAGAAGTCAGCGCCGAGCTTGTCCATCTTGTTGACGAAGCAGATGCGGGGCACTTCGTACTTGTCGGCCTGACGCCAGACGGTCTCCGACTGGGGCTCGACGCCCTCCTTGCCGTCGAAGACGGCAACGGCGCCGTCGAGGACGCGCAGCGAGCGCTCGACCTCGACCGTGAAGTCGACGTGGCCGGGCGTGTCGATGATGTTGACCTGGTTGTTGTTCCAGAAGCAGGTGACGGCGGCCGACGTGATCGTGATGCCGCGTTCCTTCTCCTGCTCCATCCAGTCGGTGGTCGAGGCGCCGTCGTGCGTCTCACCGAGCTTGTGGTTGACGCCCGTGTAGAAGAGGATGCGCTCGGTCGTCGTCGTCTTGCCGGCATCGATGTGGGCCATGATGCCGATGTTGCGGACCTTGTTGAGGTCGGTGAGCACGTCTTGTGCCACGGGGTATTCCTTACGTGTAGTGACGGATGTCGCGGGGGCGGTGCCCTCCGACGCGGCTCGGGGACCGGACCTTGCGGCCGGTCCCCGAGCCAGTCGAGGGTTTACCAGCGGTAGTGGGCGAAGGCGCGGTTCGACTCGGCCATCTTGTGAGTGTCTTCGCGGCGCTTGACCGCGGCACCCAGGCCGTTCGAGGCATCCAGGATTTCGTTCTGGAGGCGCTCGGTCATCGTCTTCTCACGACGACCCTTCGCGTAGCTGACGAGCCAGCGCAGGGCAAGCGTGTTGGCGCGGTGAGGCTTGACCTCGACCGGCACCTGGTAGGTCGAGCCACCGACGCGGCGGCTCTTGACCTCAAGGGTGGGGCGCACGTTGTCGAGCGCCTTCTTGAGGGTGACGACAGCGTCCTGGCCGTTCTTGGCTTCCACGCCGCGCAGGGCGGTGTAGACGATCGACTCGGCGATCGACTTCTTGCCGTCGACGAGGATCTTGTTCACCAGCTGGCTGACGATAGGTGCGCCGTAGACCGGGTCGTTGACGACGGGGCGTTTCGGGGCGGGTCCCTTGCGAGGCATCTAACTCAACCCTTCTTTGCGCCGTAGCGGCTACGAGCCTGCTTACGGTTCTTGACGGCCTGGGTGTCCAGGGCGCCGCGGACGATCTTGTAACGCACACCCGGGAGGTCCTTGACACGACCGCCGCGCACGAGCACGAGCGAGTGCTCCTGCAGGTTGTGGCCCTCGCCGGGGATGTAAGCGGTGACCTCGGTGCCGTTGCGAAGCTTGACACGAGCGACCTTGCGCATAGCCGAGTTCGGCTTCTTGGGCGTGGTCGTGTAGACGCGGGTGCAGACCCCGGCCTGCTGCGGGTTCGCCTTCAGCGCGGGTGCCTTGGTCTTGGTGACCTTCGGCGAGCGCCCCTTGCGAACCAACTGCTGAATGGTTGGCACGTTCTCTCCTTGTTGTGCTGCACGGTGACAGCGAAGTGGTTTCACCACAGATCCACCGGCGCGGCGCGAAGTGGCCGGGCGTTTGTGAGTGGATATGCCGTGGGGGTGGCCTGTTCGCAGGCCGATCCCTCAGATGCGGCGCTTCCGCACCCGTCCCGCGCCATGGCACGACACAGGGCGCGCAATGCGCACACCCGCTCAATGATACGCGCGAGCGGTGTGGCGGTCAAACGAGGGGCAGGTCACCCCTCGACGCGCACCAGCCGGAACGCGACGTCGCCGAGCAGGAACCGCTCCCCCGGTGCCAGTTCCGCACCCGGATCCGCCTCGATCTCGGTGCCCATGAGCGTGGGCAGCATCACACCGTTGGTGGAGCCGAGGTCGGTGACGATCCACCGCTCACCGCGCAGTTCGAGGCGGGCGTGCGTCTTGGACACGGTGCGCGTGTCATCGGCGATGGCCACCAGCTGAGCCGTGCGGTAGGCGGGGTCGGATGCCGGCTGACGCCCGAGGATGACGACATCGGCGGTCAGGTCGATCGGGGCACCGGATGCCGGCTGCAGCGTCCACATCACCCGGCGGCGACGGGCGACGACGGTCTGGTCGGGGAAATCCTCGTCGACAGACGTGGCGTCGGTCCCGGCGACGGCACTGAGCGCCGAACGAGGGGCCCCCGCCACCGGTGCGCCGGCGACCGCGGAGACTTCGTCCGCGGTGTCGAGGGGGAACTCGGGGTCCACCGCCCTCGCGGCACGTGGCGCTCCCGCCGGCGCGCGGGTGACGGCGGGCAATGACGGGTCGATGTCGACCGGGGCGGTGCGCAGCGGCACCGGGTGCGCGGGTTCGGCCAGCACCGGCGGCGCGATCGCCGCACTGGGGGCGGCCTCGCCGGTGCGACCGCGCTCGGGACCGGTGGCCCCGTCCTCGGCGAGGGCGGGCAGGCCCGTCGCCACGGGGCGCGCGGCTACCGGCGCGCCCTGCGGCGGCTGCGAGATGGCAGACACCTCGTCCAGGCCGCTGGCCCAGCGTGCGTCGAATCCCTCATCGGCGACGGCGGGTCGCGCGGCGGCGTCGGCCGCCGGCGTCCACGGCACGGGGCCGGATGCCGGCTGGGCGTCCGGGCCCGCGGTGGGCGGCGCGAACACCGCATCGGCGGCGGTCGGCACAGGCGCGGTGGGGCTCGGCGGGGCGGGCGGGGGCGGCGGTGCCC